>OZ255723.1:3357500-3885032 GCA_965277255.1 Flavobacteriaceae bacterium
TGAAGGGCTAGTTTTTTTGCATCAAAAACTTCTGAAACTTTTAAATTGTTATTTCTAAAGGTTTCTAATAAGTTTTTTGCGTGTACAAATTGTTGGTTTAATGCTTCGTCTTCTAAAATATTTCCTAAACCAAATGTACTTATGTATTCATGGGTAAGTGCCCCATCAAAATGAGGTCGCCTTTTAGAGTGTGGTCTGTAACCTGTTTCCTTTCCGATTCTCCAGGCTTGTTTCATTTCTTTCCAATAATATTGTTCAGAGACTCTTAAAATAACACCTGCTTTTCGTTTATTGTTTTCTATAGTACGTTTATCGAAAGCTTCTTCAACAGCATAAATACCGACATCTTTATTAATGAATCCAATTTCGTTTTTTAATTTTATATGTAAAAAACCTTTCACAAAATTATATCGCAGCCCTATGAGTTCTTCAGATTTATTTACTTTATGGTATAACCACTCATTTATATACCCTCTTGTTTTGGGGTGATGCACGGAGAATTTCCGCATACCGAAAATAGTTTTATCATTTTTGAGCTTTATCCTAAAAGACCATTTATCGCCTGCTAGATGGTCTGTCCAATCTCCTTTTAATCGCAGATCGGCTTTATAGTCTTCTCCATTGAATGTAATAATTGCTGGAACGTAATCATTATCGCTTGATTCTAAAACTCCAACAGCAAGTGCTTCATTTCTTTTTTTCTTTAGTTTCAGATAGTCTTTTTCTTTCACTGTAATTTGCAAAGCGCTCAAGCTTGTTTTTTGTTCAATATCTGGAACTTCTATATCAACTTTTTTCTTTGAATCAAATGATTGTAATAAAGTTAATCCAAGAACAATGAGAGCACATACGCTTAGTAGTACTAAATGGGTATTCTTTTTAGATGATTTAATTTTCATCTTCTTAAGAAGGTTTTAATAGTTTTCAATAAAACTAAATTGAACATCTCCAATACTTTTTAAATCATTTTTTGCCTTTAAAATACTATCTACACTATTAAACTCAACATTTAAAGACAATTCTGTTGTATTATTTATTTCATCCAATCTTCTTAAGTCTACTTTTGAACAGTGCTTTTTAAGGGTTTCTATCACCTTAGATTCATCTAGGCTTTTTTCTGAGGTATTAGAGATTGTTAAAATTAAATTCTGTTGTATCATTCTTGAAGTGGAATTAAAATTCTGAATGACTATATACAGAATAACAACAATAGCTCCAGTTAGCGTAACGATACGTTGGTTGGCTCCCATACCCAAACCTAAAGCTATGGCTATAAAAAAGTAAACCAGTTCTTCGGGTTCTTTGATAGCGGTTCTAAAACGAACTATAGACAAGGCCCCCACTAAACCTAAGGATAATGCTAAGGATGATTTTACTATAGAAATAACGAGCATCACTGTTACTGCAATGAGTACAAATGTTTGTGTTAGTTTTTTTCTATTGGAAAGAGAGTTGCCATATTTAGAATATATCAACCCAATGATATATGCCAATATTATGGTTATAAAAATATTTATTAGAAAGTCAACCAATAAATATTCTCCTGTTCCGAATTTATCTGTTAGTTCACTTAAAAATGATTGGTCTTGCATGATTCTATTGTTTAATGTAGTATTAGTTATTGTGGGAAATGTTTATGAGCATCGACGCCGTTCACGTATTTCGAATTTTTATTAAGTCGGAAGGAAAATTGGGTACTGATTTTTTTTGCATCATTATCTTCAGCAAGTCCATATTTTAATTCGACAATTTTGTTTTTATCTTTTACTGGTTTTTTATCAAAATTATTAAATCTTTTATCAATTTTATGATATAACAAATCAAAATCTAAGGTAATTCTAAATCTATTATCCGCAGAAAGGTAATAGGTTCTTGAATAGGAATTTAATAAGGTTGGCACTACCATTTTTACGCTTTCTAAAATAGGTAAAGGGATTCCGGATTCTTTAAAAATGGATTGTATGTATGCATTTGTAAAATTCTTATCTAATGTAAATGGATTGAGTTTGTAAGACCATTTATCGCCAACCAAGCCTTTTTTGATTTTAATTTCTAAAACTGGTTTGCTAATTTCTCCAAAAGTATCGCCATACCATCGAATTCTAATTTTCTTTCTATCTGAAACTCCTAAGACATTATCAAAATAATCGTTATATCCTTCTGTGTCGAAATAAATATTATTTACCTGTCTTTTATGGAACACTCCTCTAAACAAAGCCGAATTCTGTTTTATTTGGTGTTCGATTTCTTTAAATGAAAAATAATCAGGAACGGTAAATTTACGTTCAAAACGATATTTATGTTCTGTATTTATAAAGTCAAATTCATCGCTATGAACCAATTCTTGATTTTTTAAGACGATATCATTTATCATTCAATTATTCTTTTTATTTCTGGTTTCATCACTACTCACACCAAACTCTACACCATACATTCTTGATTTTACATCTGCCTGACTGGTTTCTATTTTCTCTCCGTCTACTAGTAATGAAGAAGTATTTTCTATAAGGTATTTGGTTTCAACACTGTCCATTTTTATAAGTGTAGCCGTTATATTAGAGGGACCAAATTCTGGTTTCTTTTGAAATGCTGTGAATCCTAATTTCGTGTTGTAAATATTAAGGTTTTTCACATTTACAATTGACAAATCCTTCCCCGCAATACCAATTCCTGAATTTGAAATATCTACTTCGCTTATAGTCATTTGACTATCTTCTCCTGCACTTAACGCTTTGTCTCCTGCGTTTATAATCTTGACATTAGAAATATTCAGCTTAGATCCTGAAACATCAATGGCATCATTTCCTAGATTTTCGAATACACAACTATTTATATCTCCTTCTACAAAATCGCCATCAAAAGCATCGGACTGTGTATTTGAAAAATAGCTATTTGTCATCGTGAAATTTGTTCTGACAATGTTTAGTGCATCTTCACAGGTATTGTTGGAGATCTTAATGTTATCTAAATTAACTGGAGATTCGTAAAATGTAATTGCACTTGTTGTACTCCACATACCATGAGATAAATTGGTGAGCCCATCAAACACAACATATTTGAGCCGCGAAGGCTTCCCTCCTGCTAAGACCAATAAACCCTGTCCTAGCTTATCTTCTGAAACAATTCTTATTGGTTTGTCATTAAGTCCAATAAACTCCAATGGTGAATGTGATATGATTTTACCTTCTTTTTCAATATTAATTGTGATACCAGGTTCTGCTATCACCATATATTCTTTAGGGAAAATAAGCGGTTTGTTTAACGTAAAACTGCTTGATAGGTATATTTTTTTTGCTATTGAATCTACTGTTAAAAATTCAGTATTCTTTAAAGAAGGTTTCTGTTTAAACAGATCCGTTGTTTTGTCGTAATTGTCAAAAGGTTGATACGGAATGATTTCAGTATTTTTAAGGGTATTGGCTCCTAATATTTGGTAGCCAACGGACAAATCATAAATGTCTTTTTCAAAAATAAAACCTGTTGTTTTGCTTTTTTTATGCACGAATAGGTTTTCAAAACTTCTCGGTAGATTAAAGTTAACGGTATCTTTAGCGCCTTTTATGACTAAACGAGTATTTTTATTAGAACTAATTGGTTTCTTTCCTTTATAATTTAAAGCTACTATGCTGACAGGAAACAGCCCTAAATTCTCTACGGTTACATTCAACGTGTTTTTAGTCATACTTAAAAATTCTGCTTTCACAAGAACTTCAGGGTTCACCGCTTTTCTAAGGACTAATTGATTGTGTTTTAAAATTTTAGAATCAAAAATAACTTCAGGATTCGTTTGATTCCTACATCGAATCGTTTCTTTAAATTTAGGAGAGCGATTCATAAAAATATCGATATCTAATCCACTAAGTTCATTTAGTTTTTCGGCATATTTTATTAAAAAATCGAGATTCAAAATACGCTCATCTTTAATATAGGTATTTAAGGTTCCTAACTCATGAGTATCTATATAGAAAGGTTCTAAAAGATTTGTTTCTGAATTTAAAACGAAAGTGATTTTTTTACTTTCATTATCACTAAACATGTTAATTGTTGCGTAGTAATAGGCTAATTTATTGATGTCTATGATCTCTGGTAAAACGCTCTTATTTTTAGCCACATTATTCAATGAATTGATCATTATATCTTCTTGATCATTATGAATTGTGATATAGTTTTTAAATGCAAAATTTCTCCTTGCTAGAGATTTCCAAAATTCAGACGAATCTTCTACTTCTAAAAAACTTTTTTTGTGGGTTTTAAAAAATGCTTCAAGTGAAGTTCTTTTTTGTTCTTCTGACGTCAAGTATTGAACATCAAAATTCTCTAAAACATTTATTAAAAGCGGTTCATAGATAGTCCCTTGGCAATCATCTGTATTGACCTTTAAATCAGATTCAATATCATCAAATGGCGTTTCAAAAGTATTTTTCCATACACCATCTTGAATGATAAATAATTTCTCAATATCTATAAAAGGAAGGTTAATCTCTCTAAAACCATAATTATCTCCGTTAAAATGTTGAACTATTGATTCCGCTCTATAAGTAAAATCTAAATAGCCTTCAGCATTATAATTCTTAGAGTTCTTATATGCCTCTTTATTTTTAGGGTAGAGCTTAATAATTACTTCATTTTGAATGGATCTTCTTATTGGGTTTTTATTAATTAAAACCAGCCTCCTTTCAAAAGGAGTTTCATAAAATTCGGCACTATATATAGTTGCAGGGTCTTCTTCAACAGACTCTTCATATTGATTGATATATCTGTCTGGTAATTGTTGAGTGTAAGTGTTTTCTTCGCTTTTCAATTGAGCAATACCGTTGTCATTTTGAATAGCGCTAAAAAGAAGAGAAAATAAAAGAAGTGCAAACGGTATAAGGAGTATTATAACGAGATTATTATTTTTATTTTTTTTAAAAATCATAAAAGACAATCAAGGCAAGTTCAAGTATCAAATGCAAATTTTAGATTGAGGCAAATATAATGATAAAAACACTTTAAAAGGTTCTTACTAATAAGTATTGAACTTTATGCTTATTTATTGTATTGAATGGAGTTTTCTAATATCTTTGCAGCTTCATTATTTATAAGACTAAGAGTACATGATTAACATTACTTTACCTGACGGAAGTATTAAAGAGTTCGAAGCAAACATCACTCCTATTGATGTAGCAAAAAGTATTAGTGAAGGATTGGCTAGAAATGTAATTTCAGCTAGTTTTAATGGAACCACCGTTGAAACCACCACTCCATTAACTACTGATGGTTCTTTGGTATTGTATACTTTTAATGATGACGAAGGTAAAAAAGCTTTTTGGCATTCATCTGCTCACGTATTGGCTCAAACAATCTTAGCTTTTTATCCAAATGCTAAATTGACTATTGGTCCTGCTATTGATAATGGTTTTTATTATGATATTGATCTAGGTGAAGATGTTCTTTCTGAAAAAGATTTTCAACAAATTGAGCAAAAGTTTTTAGAGTTTGCCAGAGGAAAGCATGAGTTTAAAATGCGTTCTGTTTCTAAAGCTGATGCCTTAGCTTTATACAATGAGGAAGAAAATCCTTATAAAGTGGAATTGATTGAAGGATTGACTGATGGAGATATTACATTCTGTGATCATAGCGATTTTACAGATTTATGTCGTGGTGGACATATTCCAAATACGGGAATTATCAAAGCGATTAAGATTATGAATGTTGCTGGTGCTTATTGGCGTGGTGATGAAAAAAACAATCAGCTAACTCGTGTTTATGGGGTTTCATTTCCAAAGCAAAAAATGCTTACCGAGTATTTAGCCTTATTGGAAGAAGCAAAAAAAAGAGATCATAGAAAGCTAGGAAAGGAATTGGAGTTGTTCACTTTTTCTCAAAAAGTTGGCGCTGGATTGCCTTTATGGTTGCCTAAAGGAGCAGCTTTAAGAGGTCGTTTAGAAGATTTTTTGAAAACTGCTCAGAAAAAAGCAGGTTATGAAATGGTGATGACTCCACATATTGGTCAGAAAGAATTGTATGTTACTTCTGGGCATTATGAAAAATATGGTGAAGACAGTTTTCAGGCGATAAAAACTCCTAAAATGGATGAAGAGTTTTTATTGAAACCGATGAATTGTCCGCATCACTGTGAAGTCTATAATTTCAAACCTTATTCATACAAAGATTTACCAAAACGTTTTGCAGAATTTGGTACAGTTTATAGATATGAACAAAGTGGTGAATTGCACGGATTAACACGTGTTAGAGGTTTCACACAAGATGATGCACATATTTTCTGTACTCCAGAACAATTGGATCAGGAATTTAAAGACGTAATCGATTTAGTATTATATGTCTTTGGTTCTTTAGGTTTTGAAGATTTTACTGCTCAGGTTTCTATTAGAGACATGAGTAATCCTGATAAATATATCGGCGATCCAGACACTTGGGATATTGCCGAAAATGCAATTATTAGTGCAGCAACAGATAAAGGTTTAAATTTTGTGATTGTAGAAGGCGAAGCTGCTTTTTATGGTCCCAAATTAGACTTTATGGTAAAAGATGCTTTGGGAAGAAGTTGGCAGTTAGGAACCATTCAAGTTGACTATAATTTACCGAAACGTTTTGATTTAACGTATAAAGGAGCCGATAATCAATTACACAGACCTGTTATGATCCATAGAGCACCTTTTGGTTCTATGGAACGTTTTATTGCTGTTTTGTTAGAACACACGGGAGGAAATTTCCCATTATGGTTAACTCCAGAGCAAGTTATCATCCTGCCTATCAGTGAGAAATATCAAATATATACCGAAAAAGTTTTACATTTGTTGGAAAATTCCGAAATTCGCGCCCTTGTTGACGACAGAAGTGAGAAAACAGGCCGGAAAATTCGTGATGCAGAAGTGAGTAAAATCCCATTTATGGTGATTGTAGGTGAGAAAGAAGAAAGTGAAGGAACTGTTTCTGTTAGAAAGCATGGAGAAGGTGATTTAGGAACCTTCAGCGTTGAAGAATTTGTATCCTTAATTAAGGATGAAATTAATAAAACAGTTGTAGAATTTAAAAATTAGTAAATAACCTCCTGTTACAAAACGGGATTAAATTGATAAAGTCATAGCAATACGTAGAAAAAGGTCTAGAGGACCAGCAAGAATTATTAAAGAAGATCAACACAGAATCAACGAGAAAATAAGATACGTTGATGAAGTACGATTGGTTGGGGAAAATGTAAAAGTAGATGTTTATCCTTTGGCAGAAGCTAAAAGTATGGCCAGAGAACAGGGACTAGATTTAGTTGAAATCTCTCCCAAAGCTGTACCGCCAGTTTGTAAAATTATTGATTATAAGAAATTCTTGTACGAGCAAAAGAAACGTGATAAAGTCATGAAGTCTAAAGCGACTAAAGTGATCGTAAAAGAAATTCGTTTTGGACCTCAGACAGATGAGCATGATTATGAGTTTAAAAAGAAACATGCTATTAAGTTCTTACAAGATGGAGCAAAATTAAAAGCGTTTGTATTCTTTAAAGGAAGGTCTATCATCTTTAAAGAGCAAGGACAAATTCTTTTGTTGAAATTAGCCCAAGAGCTAGAAGAATATGGTAAGGTGGAGCAATTACCAAAATTAGAAGGTAAACGTATGATTATGTTTATCGCTCCAAAGAAGGTAAAATAACACTTCGACAGGCTCAGTGCACGTAGTACTATAAAGTCGATTTATTATAAATAGAATAAGATGCTGAAACAAGTTCAGCATGAAAATATAAGCGAGAATAAAAACGAAGGAGAGATGCCTAAAATGAAAACCAAGTCTAGTGCCAAGAAACGTTTTAAGTTAACTGGTTCTGGAAAAATCAAAAGAAAGCACGCGTTTAAAAGTCACATCTTAACAAAGAAGTCTAAAAAACGTAAGCTTAAATTGACTCATGATACTTTAGTACACAAGTCTGATGAGCCAAACATTAGAAAACAATTAGCTTTAAAATAAGCTTTTGTTTAGGGAATTTAATTATTAACCATGGAGATGGGCACAATAAAAGATCCTGAATCAAGTTCAGGACGCCTACTACAAAAACAATTTGAATTATGCCAAGATCAGTAAATTCAGTAGCCTCAAGACAAAGAAGAAAGAAAATCTTGAAGGCAGCAAAAGGTTACTTCGGACGTAGAAAAAACGTTTACACAGTAGCAAAAAATGCGGTTGAAAAAGCAATGTTATATGCTTACAGAGACCGTAAGAACAATAAGAGAAACTTCCGTTCATTATGGATTCAACGTATTAATGCTGGAGCTCGTTTACACGGAATGTCTTACTCTCAGTTTATGGGGAAAGTAAAAGCTAACAATATCGAATTAAACCGTAAGGTTTTAGCTGATTTAGCGATGAACAACCCAGAAGCTTTTAAGGCAGTTGTAGAGAAAGTAAAATAAATTATTAATTCGCTTATAATAAAAACCCAAACTGAAAGTTTGGGTTTTTTTATTTAAATTTAGGAACCCAAACCTGACCAATCATGAAATCATTTTTCCCCCTACTTTTTGTTTTGTTTATATCGTTCACTGTTTTTTCTCAAGAGAAGAAAGACACATTAAGTTTACCTGAGCAATTCGATCATATTTATCGTACTTCAAGTTCATATCAAGAGTATAAAGTAATTCGAAAAACGAGATATCAAAAACTTAAACAAGACGTTGTCGATTCTATACAATCTTTACAAAATGAATTGGATTCTAAAAATTCATTAATCAAATCGAAGAACGATAGCATTCAAGAGATTAAAAAAGTATCTGCCACTTTAAGCAATGATTTAAATCTAACCATCGCCGAGAAAAACAGTACTTCTTTATTGGGAATTCTAGTTTCAAAAACTACGTATAATATCATCCTTTGGTCACTGATTATTATTCTCTTAATCTCTTTACTTTATTTCTTATATCAATTTAAAAATAGCCATTCGATTACTTCAGAGGCAAAATCTAATTTAGCAGAAGCAGAAGAAGAATTGGCGGAATACAAAAAGAAATCTTTAGAAAGAGAACAAAAATTAAGAAGACAATTGCAAGATGAAATTAACAAACAGAGAGGGGTTTAAGAATCTTACCTCACAAATTTTACAAGATTTTTATTGATTTGCCTCACTCTGTTAGAACGAAAGCGCCCCAAAAGTATGGATCTAATCTTTGACTCGATTCCCTTTGAGTCATGATAAAGGCTTCTCTTACTCCTCCAACTACCATCAAATTATCATAAAAAGCCTTCATAAACTCAGCCGTTTTCTGATCATCAACTTTCCATAAACTTGTTATAATACTACCTACCCCAGCCATTTTAAAGGCTCTTTGTAAACCATAAACACCTTCGTTTCTTTTAATATCTCCCAAACTGGTTTCACAAGCAGATAGCACAATCAACTCTGTTTTTCTCAAATCTAGCTGAGTCACTTCCATAGCTGTTAGGATACCATTCGTATTTGTATAGCTCTCAGCAAAAAACAATCCCGACCTCATTAGGGGATTCTCTTCATAAGCTACACCTCCTCTACTTAAACTCAAATTTTGATCAAATAGTATCTTTTTTTTCTTTACTGGCTTACCTTTTAGGTTTAGACTTTTTTTAAAAAAACCATGGGTTGCTACATGCAATATTTGACTGTTCCCAGTTTTTTCCTTGAACGCTTCTTCTGTCGCCTCATAATCAACAAATAATTCTGTAGTTATATTATTTTTCTTAAATAATTGTGCAATTTTATTGACTTCTTCCTTAGTTCCTTCTAAATACTGCAATGCTCTTGATCCATATTGAATTCCACCAAACAAACTAACTCTATTTATATTTTTGAGAATGCTTTGTTTTGTTTCTATAACTTTGGAGGTTGACCCTAACATGATCAAATTATGTTTTTGCACCAAATACTCATTTCCATTATATAAACTACTAAATGAAATTGTATTGAGTAATCCAGATGGAGACATGTAGATTACATTGAAATTCTTAACATACTTTTCTAGGGGTCTCCATACCAAATTATACAGTTCAGTCTGCTGATGCTTTTTACCATATATTGATGCTATACCCAAGGGTGTATTGTCTGTGTTTTTTGATAAGTACTTCTTAAGTTTTTCTTCATCAAACAATCGAATCATTTTTGGGTACTGGCTTTTATTTGTTATGACCAAAGCATAATATAAATGTTGATTTGCCCACCCCTTACTGTACAATTGAAAATCAATAAATTCGATTGCGACCTCATTGGTTTTAAGGTTTGCTCGAATATCTTCCCATTGAACATACTTTTTATTGGTAAACTCTTTAAATATTGAAGAATTTGAGACTAAACTCTTTTCTAAGTTGTTTGCTTGATTTTCAAGTTTCACTAAGCTATCTACTTGATTATAATCCAATAGTGCTGTTATCTTTCTCTTAACAGCTACCCATTTATAAAAATTTTCTTTTAGTACCTTGCTGCTTGATTGTAGTATTTCTTTCCTGAAAATTACTGACGAAGTAAGCTGGTTCTGCTTTAAAAAAAGCGTATTATTATAAACCTTTGATGATGCCTTTGGGAATTCATGTATATTTGAAACAATAAAAGAATTGAAAGTTTCGAAGATTGAATATTTCAAATTGATATAGTTCTCTCGCTCAGATTCAGACATAAAGGTATTCTTTTCATCTATTGCTTTTTTAATATAAATAATTTCTTCTTCTACAGTCTGAAATGCTTTTTTGAAATCACCTACTTCCCAATACAGTTCAAATAAATTTTGTAGAACTTCAATATACCCCTCTGTATTTTTTTCTTTTCTATTCACGATCTTTCTCAAAGAGGTCAAATTAGATTCTATGGCTTTATCTTTTTCACCAATCTTACTATACACTCGACCCAAATTACTCATGACTACCAAAGAACTTCCATCATTGAAATTTACTGAGTCCTGGTAGCTAGATAATAATATCTTAAAATATTTTTCTGATTTTTTATAGTCTTTCAAATAATAATACAGTTTTGCCAGTATTTCTGTAAACTGTATCTTCTTTGAGAAATCTTTCGTTTTGGATTCAAGCTTTTTTATTATTGGAAAAATTTCTTTGACAACTTCTCGTCCTTGTTCATCTCTTCCAGTATTAAAATAGATGTTAATCAAATTGTTTTTCCCAACCACATAATCAATATCTTTTCCAAAAGATTTATCTGAGTGATTAATCATCTCAAACAATAACGGCTCTGCTTTATCATATAGACCAAACTTATAGTAGAAACTTCCTGCCCTATTCAGGTTACTGTAATAATCCATTCTTTGGTTTTCAGGCAGTCTTTTAATTGCTTTTACCCCTTCATCATATAGTTTTTCCGCCTTCGAATTTTCTCCAACTGAAGTATATGATGTAGCAAGAAAAAACAAAGATGTAGTATAAATTCTATCGAGACCTATATTCTGTTCTTTATATATTTCTATTGACCTATTCAAATTATTAATAGCTATATCTATTTTCTCAAGGTTTATCAATACTAAAGAATAAGAAGTCAAAAGTGCCGCATATTGTTTACTATCGCTACCATAGACCTTCTCCGCGCCATCTAGTACCTTTTCGTAAATAACTGGCATCTTTTTGATTTTTTTTTCCTGCATTAAAGTGTCTATTTTCATCATATTATTGATGAATTTTACTTGTTCATCTAATGAGGCTTTCTTTTGAGCAAAACAAGAACTATGTACAATCCATAAGAGTACTATTGAGATTATAAAAAATTTTCTCATTCTTTCAAAATTTTAACGATATCAGAATACACAAAACCAACACCTAGATTCAAATCTTCAACTACAGATGCAATAATGAAAAACTTTTCTCTAGCTACTAAAGAAGGTAATTCTATTAATTCTTTAAAAAGCTCCTTCAATCTATCTTCATCCAAAAAGATTAACTCTAAATTAGAAGTCAATGATCTGCTAATTTCGCTAGATTCATCATAATAATTTATTGATAGTGGACATCCTTTTGGAATATATAATCCTCCTTTTTTGGTTTTGAATGTGCTTCTACTAATAACAATCTCATTACCCACAAAATCAATCTTATTGTTAATAGATTTTCCATCACATGTATAATTGAAATAGAAATAATGAGAAGAATCCAATTTTAACTTCTTCCCTCTGAAAGGTAGCTTTATCGTATCAAAAAGCATTACTTTTCTTCGCACATAAAAATCCTCAAATGTTCTTAAAACGGGAGACTTCCCTTCCCTAAGTGAGCCTAACAACTTATAATAGCTATCATATTCTTTCACTGATTTTACATTAGCTAGTTTAACCTTTTCACCGGTAACAACTCGCCTTTTAGTACAATCAGAATAACATAAGTATAAGAATGCGTCAGGGTTCTGAAAGAATAAAGTACTGTCTGTATCAAAAAAAACATCGCCTGGTTTGACTAGCTTTTCGTGAAGCATAACAGTATCTTTAACAAATTTAACTTTGTATTGCACTTGCCCATTTGAAGAACCTACAACACACAAAAAGAATAATATCAATGTTATAAATTTCTTCATTTAGATATACTGGTTTTATGGTTTGATAGACGTTTAATTTCAATTAGAATCGTATATACAATTACTACGGGAACCAAATCAAAATGTACTTTGTATATTAAGTAAGTAATACTACTCAAAATCAACAAGAAAATAGATACTCCTGTTAACAACAATAGGATTCTAAACAATCCTTTAAATATTGTAAAAATTAACTTTAACCGATCAGATATCGCAATACGAGCAAATTTTTCATGCCCAAAGTTTAAAATAAAACTTGGATATTTTTTTGATCTTGTAAGAATGAAAAGAACAAATCCCAAATAAAAAACAAGAAGAGTTATCAACAAAGATAAAGGCAGGATATGATCACCTTTTTTCAGTGCCAAATAGGCATTGTAATTAATCAATACTCCCGAAATAGCACCATACTGAATCCGATGTAAGTCTCTATCTTCGTAATCTCCAATGAGTACTATCTTGTCTTTTGTTAGAATCTCAAGTTCTTCATTAGACATTCCCATTACCGGATCTAGAATATCCTTTCCCAACTCAAAAAAATTCTTATCCCCAGAAGCAATATCATATCTTTGAATTGGCTTAATTCTAAAATCTAAAATTACTGAATTGAAACAAAGCTCATTATTTTCAGTAGTATAGAACCATGCGGTTTTAGAAACATCTCCACGGTCAATCAAATTATACATCTTTAATGGAATACTTTTGAGAGTATCTTGTTGAAGATAGGTATACTTCATAAATCTATTTGTACTTAGTGAGGCTTTGAAAGAAGAAACAGCAGAATTCTCTGTAAAAAGTGGTTTGATGAGCTGTTCTCCATCAAAAAATCCAGAAGCCATCAATCTTGAAGTGTTCTGAATACCGTCTAATAGGGCAGAATCATTAGGAGACTTATATGTCGGATTAAAAAAAACGTTGCACAAAATGAATTTATGGTTGTTTTCTATCCTCCTAAAAAACTCTGCCAATTTACCTCTATGGGTAATGTCTATTTCTCCTTTAGGCACACTCCTTTCATCAAAAATATCCACCAACTCTTTATCATTAGACACGTTAATAAAAACCACCTCATTTTTATATGTCTTTGACTGATCTTCATCATCGCTCAAGAGACTTGAGATATACTCTCTAATGAAAGTAACTGTATTGTCAACCTCATTATTGCTCAAGGGAGTGTTAGAATAGAAGTAGGTAATTAAAATTAAAAGTATGGAAATTACTAATGAGCGAAAAAAGTTTGAGGCAATAATATATGTGAGTGATTTAACAATTTTCCTCCATAACCTCTTTAACTTACAAACTCCTTCTTTAGTAAGAAAAAATAGTTGTTCTCTAAACACAACAATATATTTTATTATCCTTTTAATTTTCAAAATCTTTTTTGTAAATTATAAATATAACATTAAAATACTAGATGGTTTCAGCCATAAAAAACGGATTTGAATCTTAGTAGCAGAAAAAAATAACATCAACTTCTTAGGAATAGGATTTTCAAAATCGACTTACAACATCATTCTATGGAGTTTAATCGTATTGCTAACTTTTTTTCTTATTGTATTTCTCATACAAGTTTAAAAATAGCCATTCGATTACTTCAGAGGCAAAATCTAATTTAGCAGAAGAAGAATTGGCGGAATACAAAAAGAAATCTTTAGAAAGAGAACAAAAATTAAGAAGACAATTGCAAGATGAAATTAACAAACAGAGAGGGGTTTAATCTTTAAAAGCTTTCGAGTTGTTAGTTTGTGAAAACAATGTCGACCTAGTCAGAAACGCATTCTTCATGAAAACAGGCAAAGTATACCTAACAGTAATTATCCTCTTATTGGTATCTCAAAATATCTTTTCTCAATCTATAAAAAAAGGAACTTGGGATCGACAAAACAAATCGATTTCTGGAAGCTGGGAAATAGTTACCAAAGATGACGGAAATTATATTGTTTTTAGTGATGATTTCAAAACTAAAAAAGCACATGATTTAGAATTGTTTTTATCGAAAGAGAAAGCAAGTGAGGTAAATAAGAAAAAGATACTAAAAGAAGCTATCTCTATTTCTAAGTTAAAAAGTCATAAAGACGGACAGTCTTATAAAATTCCATCTCATATTAACCTCAAAGAATTCTCTTCTATTATTATACACTGTAGAGATTACAATATTTTTTGGGGAGCTGGGAATCTATAAAAAAAGCCTCGCCATTTCTGACGAAGCCTTTTAAAATCAACCAAAACTATCTACTTATTATAAAGTTAGCATTACAATTGCCGTAACTATTTTATTCTTTAATTGTTTATAAAAGGATCTGAGTACTTTTCATCAGTAACAAAGTTATTGTCTGTAAGCGTTAATAAGAAATCAATCAACCCTTGTCTTTCTGCTGGATTTAAATTCAACCTTCTTACTTGCCCTCCGCCAACTCTCAGTCTATTATCTAAATCATTGCTGTTTTGTACTCCGCTGTCATAATGATCGATCACTTCACCGAGTGTTGCAAATCTTCCATCATGCATGTAGGGTCCTGTTAATTCGATATTTCTTAACGAACCTGTTTTAAACTCTCCTCGGTCGTTGTTATTTCCTGTTACGCCACCAACTCCTAAATCTGTTAATACGGCATCCAATCCGTTATTTCTGGCTTGATCTCCAACAAAAGCATTGGTATCATGACAATCTGAACACCTTGTTCTATTGCTAAAAAATAAGTTCTTTCCTAAGTTTTCTGAAGCCGTGTAATTTGGAAAATTAGCTTGCGCATTATTTGTTTGCGCCAATCCTTCATCAAATTTTGATTCGTAAGAAACCATCGATCTGATAAATTGTGCTAAGGCTAAAGAAATTCTATTGCTATTTACAGTATCGTCTCCAAAAGTTCTGGTAAATAAGATTTGATAATACTCTTCTGCTCCTACCTTATTTTCTAATTCATCCAATGTTAATCCCATTTCTACAGCATCTTGAATTGGCATTAACACTTGGTCTTCTAATGTTTCCGCTCTTTCGTCCCAGAAAAACCTTCCATTATCATAGAATTTTGCATTGGACAATCCCATAGAGTTTCTTCCTGTTAATCCTCCTTCAAAGCCAATACTTAGTGTATTTGGATCTGAAAATGCATTTTCTTGAAAGTGACAGGAAGCACATGCTTTTGTATTGTTTGCTGACAGTCTTTTGTCGTAAAACAAAACTCTTCCTAAAGTTGCTCCAGCATCTGTAATTGGATTGTTGTTCGGTGTGTTGTCTTCTTGCTGCAATTGATTGTCCAAGAAAAATCCTGGCAATTGAATATTAGCATAGTTGAATGAATTTGTTGGCAAATTTAATGTCTGTGCTAAAATATCATCATCTGTAGTTCCGCCATTTGTGCCATCATCGGTTGTTACATCATCATTCGTGATATCTACATATTCATCATTGCTACATGCAAAAAAACTACTTAATAATGCTACTAAAAATAAAGTTTTTAGATTCTTCATAATACGATCTTTTAAGATTAAACAAAAAGTAGTTTTTTATCATTCTATTTTTTTGGGTTTAATCTTTAGATGTATTGTTTTGAAAAAACTTGTGCTAGATTTTAAAAATCTTTTCTTTCTGGCGGTGGACCTCCTCTATCGCCTCTTTTTGGGAATTTAGATCTTCTTTTTTGAAGTGCTTTTTCTATAATTTCATCAAACTTAGCAGTTTGTTGTTCTGTACAAATCTCTCTTACTTGTTTGAAGAAATCAAACAATTCTTTGTTTTTAGCTGTTTCTAATGCCCCCATTCTATTTGCGATAGAATCTGATGAGAAGTTCTCTTTTCCGAATGAACTAAATAATTGCTTTCGTAAACTTCTAAGTTCTTTATCTATTTGGAGCATTTCAGTTCTATGTATTTTGTCGAGTTCCAAAAATCGATTGTCTTGATCTTCAGAAAAACTTAGCTCTTTCGTTAAAAAATTCTCTTTTTGAGGAAGGTCTTTATTCTGAGGTTTGGTGACTATCATATATAGCAAAAAGACATTTGCCAATAATAATATAATGAGAACAGTGTAGAGTAACTTTTTTTTCATCTCTTTAATTTATAGAAATACTAGTATCTGAATCTAATTGATATTCTTGTACAAAAGATTCAATCCCAGAAATTTGTTCTTGAGAACCTTGTGTATTAGAAATTGAATAATAAATTGTTGTCACGTTGATGCATATAACCAATGCAAGTGACGCAATTTGAAGTTGCGGGCTAAACCAGCTTAAAGAAGATTCTTCTACTTCATTTAGCTGATCTATCTTGTTCAACACTTTGTTTTTAAAGAAAGGGCTCACCTTTACTTCTTGAATTGAATCTAAAATATCTAAAGTATTGTTCTTTTCAGTATTGTTATCTTTTATAGTTTTCATCCTGTTTACTTAGATGCAATATTCTTTTAAAACTTGCGTTTATTGTTCGTTTTTATAAAAATTTTCTAATTTCTTCTGTAAATTCTTTTTTGCTCTAAACATAATCGACTCTACAGAAGAGAGACTTTTACCTGTAATTTCTACAATCTCTTGATAACTCTTGCCATCTAGTTTTGCTAAGGTAAATACAATTCTTTGACTTTCTGGCAATGCATTGATTGCTAAATAGATTGTCTCTGATTTTTCTTTATTTTCTAACAAAATCCCTGGGTGATTGAACTCTGTAAAAAAATTAGTTTTGTCCATAGGAATTTCATTTCCAAAAATACTTTGCATGAATGCAAATCGTTTTTTCGCATTCTTTTTTCGAATAAATTCTAAACATTTATTGGTACATACTTTATAAATCCAAGTAGACAATTTAGAATCTCCTTTAAACTTATTGACAGATTTATAAACCTCCAAAAAAACCTCTTGTGCAACATCTTCTGCATCTTCTTTGTTAGGCACAAAGGAAATACAGGTGTGAAATACTTTCTGCTGATAATCGTCTAATAACTGATTAAAAGCAGCTTGATTTCCTGATTTTAATTTTTCTATGAACTCTTCTTGGTTGGTCAAAAAATGAGAAAATTCTGAAGCGGTTAAAGTATAAAAAACTTACAATAACTCAACTATATCACATTCTTTTTTATCCAAGAATGTCTATCTTTGCCCTTCTAAAACCATAGAATCATGAAGCTTATTTTATTAACTATTGGACTGTTAGCTATCGGGTTTGCTGGAATTGCTATAAAGATTTGGGCAAAAAAAGATGGAGAGTTTGCAGGGACTTGCGCAAGTCAGAATCCAATGCTTAACAAAGATGGTGATGCTTGTGGTTTCTGTGGGAAAACCCCAGACCAATTTGATTCGTGTTCTGAACCTTCTCATAATTAATTTTAGATGATTGTTACTGTCTTATTCTACATTTTTGTAGCTGTTACGGTAATTCAACTTTGTTATTCTTTTTCTTTTTTATCATTTGTTTTGCATCAAAAGACTGCAAAAAAAGAAAATGCAGTAATACTTCCAATTTCCATCATTGTCTGTGCAAAAAATGAAGCTACGAATCTTGAAAAGTTAATTCCTCTTTTACAAAAACAAAAGCTTTCTAAATTTGAACTGGTAATTATTAACGATGCTTCTACTGATACTACATTAGATGTCATTGAAAAATTTCAGGAAAAAGATGCTAGAATTAAAATTGTTAATGTAGAAAACAATGAGGCTTTTTGGGGAAATAAGAAATACGCACTTACATTAGGAATTAAAGCTGCCAAATACGAACACTTATTATTTACGGATGCTGATTGTGTTCCAAATTCTGAGAATTGGGTTCAAGAAATGGCTTCTCAGTTTTCTGAAACAAAAACGATTGTATTGGGATATGGAAAATATCGATCAAAAAAATATTCGTTTGTCAATTTATTAGTCCGTTATGAAACTTTACTAACTGCTGTTCAATATTTTAGTTATGCGAAGTTGGGCTCACCTTACATGGCGGTTGGCAGGAATCTAGCCTATACCAAAAGTGAGTTTTTTAAAGTGAAAGGTTTTATCAATCACATGAATATTCGTTCTGGAGATGATGATCTTTTTATTAAGGATGCAGGAACAAAAATCAACACAACTTTTTCTGTTGATTCTGATAGTTTTACTATTTCTGAAGCTCCAAAAAACTTCAACGAATGGTTTCGTCAAAAGAGAAGACATATCTCTACCGCTTCTCATTATAAATTTAAACATCAGTTTCTTTTAAGTCTATTCTTCCTTTCGAAATTATTCTTTTTAATACTCGCACCTATTTTATTTTTCTTCGCTACTATTGAACTTGTCTTGCCTATAGTGGCTACTTATTTTATTGTGAATTATCTCGTTATTGGATTTTCAGCAAAAAAATTAAGGGAAACTCAAGTGATCTATTTTCAACCTTTTTTAGAAATCTTTTTGGTCTTGTTTCAAATTACTATATTTATTGCCAACACGATTTCAAAACCCACTCATTGGAAATAACGGAAGAAATTCTTAACAATCACATAAAAAAAGCAAAAGAAGGGAATCAAATTTCATTTAACTTTTTGTTAGATCATTTTTGGGGTGATGTTTATAAATACCAACTTAAAAGAACGAACAACGACAATGATGCTGAGGATATTACCATTCAATCATTTTCAAAAGCTTTTGATAAGATTGATACGTTTGATGAAAAATACAAATTCAAAACGTGGTTGATTACCATTTCTAAAAACATTCATATCGATTTGGTACGGAAGAATAAATCTTCTATTGCCATCGAAACAACTCAAGAGCAAGAAGCCGAAGCTTATGCGATTGTAGATGACAATCCAACGCCTGAAGACAAAATTATTACGGAACAAAATTTAGCGAAATTATTGCGAGACATTAAGCAGTTAAAGCCTAAATATCAAGAAGTAATTCATTTACGTTATTTTCAAGAATTGAGTTATAAAGAAATTTCAGATCATATTAACGAGCCTATGAACAATGTAAAAGTAAAACTCTTACGTGCAAAAAAATTGTTGGCTGAGATTATTAAGAAATCATGAAAACTAAATCCATCTTACGTTCTTTAGGCCCAGGTTTACTTTTTGCAGGTGCAGCAGTTGGAGTTTCTCATTTAGTACAATCTACAAGAGCTGGTGCCGATTTTGGTTTTGGTTTGTTATGGGCTTTGTTATTAGTCAATCTTTTTAAATACCCTTTTTTTCAATTTGGCCCACGTTATGCAGCCGCAACAGGAGAAACCTTATTAGATGGTTATCGGAAACTAGGAAAAGGAGTTTTAGTCGTTTATTATATCCTCAGTTTTGCTACGATGTTTACCATTCAAGCTGCCGTTACTATTGTAACAGCTGGATTGGCAGTAAATTTATTTGGAGAGATTGGTGATTCTTTCGACCCACAACAGAACTTAGTCGTTTGGTCTATTATTATTACTATAATTAGTATCGCTATTTTATTGATTGGTAAGTACAAACTTCTAGACAATATGATGAAATACATCATTTTACTATTAACAATTTGTACCATTATTGCTGTTAATGTGGCCCTTTTTAAAACAGAACAAACCTTTGATTTCACTCAAATATTACCAAGTGGAGCTGTAGAAATTACTTTTCTAATTGCTTTCTTAGGATGGATGCCTGCGCCTTTAGATATCTCTATTTGGCATTCTATCTGGTCGGTAGAAAAAGAGAAAACTACCTTTCAGAAGATACAACCCAAACAAGCCATTTTCGATTTTAACATTGGATATTTGGGAACAATTTTTCTAGGAATTTGTTTTGTAATGTTGGGAGCTTTGGTAATGTTTCAATCTGGAGAAAGTTTTTCTAATAAAGGTGGTGTCTTTGCAGGTCAACTCATTGAATTGTATACTAAAAACTTAGGTGGATATACTTATGTATTTATTGCGATTGCAGCATTTACAACCATGTTTAGTACAACCATCACAACTTTAGATGCCTCGCCCAGAGCAATGACAAAAACGACACAGCTATTATTCAATAAAAAAACGCGACTGAATTATTGGTTTTGGATTATATTCTTAGCACTCGGAACCTTTGTCATCCTTGGTTATTTTTTAAGTGATATGGGAGCTCTTGTGAAAATTGCCACGGTTTTATCCTTCTTAACCGCTCCTTTCTACGCGATTCTAAATACTCTTTTAATTACTGGAAAACATACGCCTAAAGAATACCATCCCAATATTTTTTTAAAGATATTGAGTATACTCGGCATTGTCTTTTTAATCGGTTTTGGTATCTGGTTCTTATTCAATTTATAAGTTATATTTACTGAAATTAATTGTTTATGAATATTAAAGTTGCTATTGTCTTAATTATTTTCTTTTGTAAGACATCATTTTCACAAACTAAAGAATGGAGCACTTACGATTTTGACTCGATTGTAACCATAGATATGCCTTTTGAAGTATATGAAATAGATACTATTCAAGATAATCAAAAAATTTATCAGATATATTCAAATAGCGATTCATTAGAATTCAGAGTTCAAAAATTATACTTAGGTAAAGTATATTCAAATGTTGAAACAATAGCATTACCTCACAATGAAAATAGCTTAGAAAAACTTTACTCAGAGATGATTTGGGTAGCTTCAGAAATAACCCAATATGATTTGCATTATAGTAAACCTATCAACAAATTTAACCTTAGAGGGCACAAACTAGTCTTTAATAATAGCAAAGGATTACCAGTACATGAAATGAATACATTCGTTGTAAATAAAAACATTTATTCTTTTTCTTATATAAACACTAACGGCTTGAATGAAATTGAAAAAAATCTTTTTTTTGATTCAATAATTTTTGATAGTAAAAGTGAGTTAAAGCAATACTATAGTCAACCTTATTTTATTAGTAAAAAAGCACTCTTAATCATATTTTTATTCCTTTTAGTATCATTCTTCCTACGATTTAAAGCCAAAAAGAAAAAGTCATTAAATTGATTATAAAACGTATTAGTATCTCAATTTTTTCTGTTGTAACTTTGCATCGTTAAATAATCGATTGATGGCAAACGAAACTGCTGTAGCACCTCAAAGAAAGAAAAAACCTGATTGGTTACGTGTTAAACTTCCTGTTGGAAAAAAATACACTGAGCTTAGAGGTTTGGTAGACAAGTACAAATTAAATACAATTTGTGCGAGTGGAAGCTGCCCGAATATGGGTGAATGCTGGGGAGAAGGAACTGCCACATTTATGATTCTTGGAAATATTTGCACACGTTCTTGTGGTTTTTGTGGTGTAAAAACTGGACGGCCAGAAACGGTGGAATGGGATGAGCCAGAAAAGGTTGCACGCTCCATTAAAATTATGGGCATTAAACATGCGGTTATTACTTCTGTAGATCGAGACGATTTAAAAGATGGTGGTTCTATTATTTGGGCTGAAACTGTAGATGCTATTCGTAGAGCAAATCCAAATACGACTTTAGAAACATTAATTCCAGATTTTCAAGGAAACGAAAAATTGATTGATCGAATTATTGAAGTACATCCAGAGGTAGTTTCTCATAATGTAGAAACTGTACGTCGTTTGACTCGCGAAGTTCGTATTCAAGCTAAATACGATAGAAGTTTGGGCGTTTTAAAATATTTGAAAGAAAACGGTATGCGTACCAAATCGGGAATTATGCTTGGTTTGGGTGAAACCGAAGAAGAAGTGATTCAGACCATGAAAGATCTTCGTGGTGTTGGTTTGGATGTGCTCACCATTGGTCAATATTTACAACCTACAAAGAAACATTTACCTTTAAAAGAATTCATCACTCCGGATCAATTCAAAAAATACGAAACTTTGGGCTTAGAAATGGGCTTTATGTATGTAGAAAGCGGTCCTTTGGTACGCTCTTCTTACAAAGCGCATAAACATGCGAAGTAAAAATAAAACTCATCTTCGAAATTATAGACACTATCCTAAAATCTGTGTAAGTTAAAAACTCAGGGTTAAATTATTTATAGTTTAATCCTGTTTTCAAATATAGCTAAAAATTGGTTTAATATAATTCCCCAATTTCTAATAGGCATTGTCCATTTTTTAGTGCTTTCTCTTAGAGCTAAATAAACAGATTTGATCACTGCATCATCAGTTGGAAAGGACAGTTTATTTTTAGTGTACTTTCTAATTTTCCCATTTAAGTTTTCAATAAGATTAGTGGTATAAATAATAGTTCTTATTTCAATAGGAAAGTCAAAGAATACAGTAAGTTCATCCCAGTTATTCTCCCAGCTTTTAATGGCATAAGAATATTTAGATTCCCATTTGGTTTTAAAGTCTTTTAAGGCAGCTTTTGCCGCTTCTTTTGTAGGAGCTGTATAGATTTGTTTCATATCTCTTGTAAACGTTTTTTTGTCTTTCCATACCACATATCGACAAGAGTTTCTGATTTGATGAACTACACATATTTGGGTGGTTGAATTTGGGAAAATGGTTTTTATGGTATCTGTAAACCCATTTAAATTGTCGGTTGCTGTAATCAATATATCTTGCGTTCCTCTTGCTTTTATATCAGTTAAGACTGTCATCCAAAAGGCTGAAGATTCGTTTTTACCTAACCACAAGCCTAAGATTTCTTTTTTACCATCAGTTCTAAGACCAACTGCAATGTAAATCGTTTTATTAATCACTTTAGAATTTTCTCTAACTTTAAAAACAATACCATCCATCCAAACAATTAAATAGGTGGCTTCTAAAGGTCTGTTTTTCCATGCGATAACATCATTGGTAATGGTATCAGTTATTCTTGAAATGGTGGAAGTAGATACATTAAAATCATAGAGTTCCCGTATTTGTTCTTCGATATCACTATTGCTCATTCCTTTGGCGTACAATGAAATGATGACATTCTCAATACCCTCTGTGGTGCTTTGTCTTTTCTTTATAAGCATTGGATTGAAAGAGCTATCACGATCCCTAGGAACTTGTATTTCTGTTTCTCCTAAAGTAGTTTTTAACTTCTTTTTTGTATAACCATTACGCAGGTTAATTCCTTTACTTTTTTGATGTTTTTCGTAATCTAAATGAGCATCTAACTCACCTTCAAGAATTTTTTCAACACCTCGTTTGTGGAGTTGCTCTAAAAAACTGGTAAGTTCTGAACCACTGTTAAATTGTTTTAAAAAATCGTCGTTTAATAAATCTTCTGGTTTCATAAATGTGTAAAATTTAAAGTTAATAAAATAAAAAACTCAGGATTGAATTCAATCCTGAGTTTTTGAAACTTACACACTTTATGGGTTAGTGCCAAATTATAAGATTGCATCAGTCGTTCCTCCCTCGCAAAGACACTAAAACTGTCTTCACGAGCATAGCGAAGTGATCTCATGTACTAGTGTAATACAAATTCATTTATGAAATCTTCAGTGATTTTCTCACTTATGTTAAATAAATGCAAAAATCGCATCATTTTAACAAAAACACATTTTATAATTCATTTTGGCACAATCCTTGGAATTACACTTTATGAACAAGTAAAATTGTTTCATTGTGTAAATTATTTGAATTAGTTGATTAACAAAAGCCATCTCCCCATAGGTGGCTTTTGGATTTTATAAAAAACGTTTTACGCTTCTCCGTTCCTCAAAAACTCATTACCTTTTATTAGGTCTTTTGAATGCCAGATTAGCATCAATTTATGTTTAACGTTTTTACAGAGAATTTCTTTTTCTTTTAACTTTTTCCATGATGAAAAAGGTTCTAATCCTTCGACTTCGCTCAGGGCAAGAATCTAGTCTTACGAGAGTTTTAATTTGAAATTAGACCTTTCAGGTTTTGGAAACCTGAAAGGTCTTGAAAACTTCAATACTCAAAGGCTTTTCGTTTAATAGAAAACCTTGAACTTTGAACCTAAAACTTTAAAACGTTTTACTCTTTCCTTTGGATTTGCTTTGCAATTTTCTCTACATCGTCTAAAACTCGCAAGAGATTATCGCTCCATAATTGCGCAATTTGAGCTTCAGTGTATCCTCTTTTTACCAATTCTGCAGTTACATTTAACGTTTCTGAAGCATCATCCCAACCATAAATTCCACCTCCACCATCAAAGTCAGAACTGATTCCTACATGATCAATGCCCATTTTTTCTATTAAATAGTCTATATGATCTACAAAATCAGTCACATCAACAGGTTTTACATCCGAAGTACTCATTTGTAATTCAGCTTTTTTAGAAAATTTTCGATAGGCTTTCATATATTCTTGTTGCTCTTTCTCTTCCATTTTTCCGACTTCACCCCAAGACTTCATTTCAAAACCTTCTTCTTTTCCAATTTCTTTTATTTTGCTTTTTAAAGCATCACTATAAGCTTTGTCTTTTTCTGTATGTAAATAAGAACTGAAAGCTACGGTTTGAACGACTCCATTATTTTCTTTCATCCACGCTAATTGCTCATCATCTAAATTTCTACTGTGATTACACAAAGCTCTTGCCGATGAATGTGACGCTATAATGGGTGCTTTAGACAACTCAATCATATCTTTTATAGATTGCTTTGAAGGATGAGAAACATCAATCATAATTCCCCATTTGTTCATTTCTTTAATCACTTCCTTTCCTAAATCGCTCACACCTTTGTCTACCCAAAGGCTGTCTTTTTCGCCTGTATTAGAATCACAAAACTGACTATGCCCATTGTGGGATAAGGACATATATCTTGCGCCTCTATCATAAAATTCTTTCACTCTAGAAACATCTGTTCCTAAAGGGTAGGCATTTTCAACGCCAATCATGGCTACTTTCTTTCCAGCAGCATGTATACTTCTTGCTTCTTCAGAAGTTACTGCCAATTCGATTCTATCGGGAGCAATTTCACTGGTTAGTTTATGAATGGCATCAAACTTACTAATGGCGTTTTTATAGGCTTTGTCATATCCTTCTTCTGTTAAATCACTTTGACCCGTATATACAATTAACCAAGCAACATCCAATCCGCCATTTTCCATATTCGGAAGATTTACCTGGCTTTCTAATTTCTGTGTATAGTTTTTCTCAGTAGTAAAATTTGCAACGTTGATATCTACATGTGTGTCGAGAACCAACACTCGTTTATGAATTTCTTTAGCTTTGGTTAAGATTTCATCTGAATATCCCATAGGGTTTGAATTATTTTCATCTGGCTCATTGTTTTTGCATGCAACAATGAGTAGTGCAAAAAGAACGATTTTAAAAAGTTTCATATTGATTGGTTTGTTTTTCGTTCCTAAAGATAGGAATCTTAAATGATTCTATTTTTTTATCTTTATCACATGAGATCATTTTACATACTTTTCGTTTTTCTTTTTTGTAGCTCAATCGTATCTTCTCAGAAAGGCTTTGTTTTAAAAGACCCAGATACTTTAAGATTAAAACAAGAACACTTAAAAAGTGATTATGGGATCAATACTATTCTCTCGTATTTGGAACGGAATTACAAATCGACTTCTGTAAAAACAGATATCAAACTTGATCCTGAGTTTAATAATGAGGAATGTGGATTCACAAAGAAATTCGAGTTTGGAATTGTATATACACTCTATGCATGTGGAGAAGCTGCTCCGAGTAAAGAGAAAATCACTTTTCCGAAGGTAAAATTACCCGCATTAAAAAAATGGGTAGAACTCATATATGCTATTGATGCCAACAACATCAAAAATAAATGGTATCCAAAAGAAAATGAATACGGTCCAGATGATGAAGAAGCTGGATGTTATTACAAATTAAAACAAATCGAAACTCAAAGTGTTGTTGATGTTTGGTGTGGCTGCTAATACATTCTAGGCTTCAAATTACATTCTCAAAATAACAATGAATATTATTTTCTATTCAAAATTCATAATGAGTTTACTATTTTTCTTTTCAAAAAAGAAGGTGAGTTTGAGTGACAAATCTTAGATTTGATGTATCAATAAGATGTCATTCCCGTGAAAACGGGAATCCATTTATCTATATTTATAATAGATTCCTGCCTACGCAGGAATGACAAACACTATAAACATATCTTTTATGAAACTTAGAATTTTAATCGCATCCATTTTAATAGCCTCTTTCTCTTTTTCGTCTTGTCAGACCAAAGAAAAAGTCACGATTGACGAAGAAGCCTTATTAGCCAACTTAAAAGAAATTTCTAGCGATGCTTATGAAGGTCGTGGTTTTGCTACACCTGGAAATTATAAAGCGCAACAATTCATCGTTTCTAAATTTAAAGAAATAGGATTAGCAACGTATTTAGAATCTGGATATGTACAACAATTTAAACAGACATTTTCTGGAAAACGCAGACAACGTATGTTTCCTGTAAAAGACGCTAAGGAAGATCTATCGAATGTTCCTGACACGACACTTGTAGGTGGAAATGTGATTGGAATAATCAAAGGAAAAATAGACAAATCAATTGTGATTACGGGACATTTTGATCACTTGGGAATTCGTAATGGAAAAATTTACAACGGTGCAGATGATGACGCATCTGGAACTGCTGCTGTAATTGCTATTGCTGATTATTTCAAAGACAAATCGCCTAAGTATAATTTAATTTTTGCTGCTGTTGATGGTGAAGAAGTTGGTTTGGTAGGTGCTGAATATTTTGTCGATAATTTTCCATCAGCAAAAGAGAAAATTGCTTTGAATGTAAATATGGATATGATTGCACATAATGATTCTTTAGAATTATATGCAGCTGGATTGTACCATTATCCACAGTTAAAGAGTCAGTTGCAAAATCTGGATTCACCAATTAATTTACTCTTTGGGCATGACGACCCGAATAACAAAGAACTAGACGATTGGACATTTTCTTCTGATCATGGAGTTTTTCATAAACGGCAAATTCCTTTTGTCTATTTTGGTGTAGAAGATCATAAAGATTATCATCAACCTACCGATACCTTTGAAAACATCAACCAAGATTTTTATGTTGAGGCTGTCAAACTGATTATTCAAGTGATTGGACACTATCCTAAAATCTGTGTAAGTTAAAAACTCAGGGTTAAATTATTTATAGTTTAATCCTGTTTTCAAATATAGCTAAAAATTGGTTTAATATAATTCCCCAATTTCTAATAGGCATTGTCCATTTTTTAGTGCTTTCTCTTAGAGCTAAATAAACAGATTTGATCACTGCATCATCAGTTGGAAAGGACAGTTTATTTTTAGTGTACTTTCTAATTTTCCCATTTAAGTTTTCAATAAGATTAGTGGTATAAATAATAGTTCTTATTTCAATAGGAAAGTCAAAGAATACAGTAAGTTCATCCCAGTTATTCTCCCAGCTTTTAATGGCATAAGAATATTTAGATTCCCATTTGGTTTTAAAGTCTTTTAAGGCAGCTTTTGCCGCTTCTTTTGTAGGAGCTGTATAGATTTGTTTCATATCTCTTGTAAACGTTTTTTTGTCTTTCCATACCACATATCGACAAGAGTTTCTGATTTGATGAACTACACATATTTGGGTGGTTGAATTTGGGAAAATGGTTTTTATGGTATCTGTAAACCCATTTAAATTGTCGGTTGCTGTAATCAATATATCTTGCGTTCCTCTTGCTTTTATATCAGTTAAGACTGTCATCCAAAAGGCTGAAGATTCGTTTTTACCTAACCACAAGCCTAAGATTTCTTTTTTACCATCAGTTCTAAGACCAACTGCAATGTAAATCGTTTTATTAATCACTTTAGAATTTTCTCTAACTTTAAAAACAATACCATCCATCCAAACAATTAAATAGGTGGCTTCTAAAGGTCTGTTTTTCCATGCGATAACATCATTGGTAATGGTATCAGTTATTCTTGAAATGGTGGAAGTAGATACATTAAAATCATAGAGTTCCCGTATTTGTTCTTCGATATCACTATTGCTCATTCCTTTGGCGTACAATGAAATGATGACATTCTCAATACCCTCTGTGGTGCTTTGTCTTTTCTTTATAAGCATTGGATTGAAAGAGCTATCACGATCCCTAGGAACTTGTATTTCTGTTTCTCCTAAAGTAGTTTTTAACTTCTTTTTTGTATAACCATTACGCAGGTTAATTCCTTTACTTTTTTGATGTTTTTCGTAATCTAAATGAGCATCTAACTCACCTTCAAGAATTTTTTCAACACCTCGTTTGTGGAGTTGCTCTAAAAAACTGGTAAGTTCTGAACCACTGTTAAATTGTTTTAAAAAATCGTCGTTTAATAAATCTTCTGGTTTCATAAATGTGTAAAATTTAAAGTTAATAAAATAAAAAACTCAGGATTGAATTCAATCCTGAGTTTTTGAAACTTACACACTTTATGGGTTAGTGCCAGTGATTGAGAATTATGATTAGAGTTTATAAAATATTCATCTTAAGACCTGAAATATTTTACTAAAAGAGCCTTTAAAATTGTCAGCTTGAGCCTGTCGAAAGCGAATTAACTTCGACAAGCTCAAGCTGACATGTTAGTTTATTTTTATAGTTCTTGGATTATTTCGATCTAATAATCACATCACCATTAAAATTCTTAAATAAGATTTCTGCACCACCGCCATTGATAGACCCTTCAATCCATTTCTCTACTTTAACGCGATATGAATTTCCTTTACCGCTTTCTCCTTTGGTAATCTTCGCTTTAGAAGGTTTCGCTTTTAAATCAAAATCTGTATAAATCTCGCCACGATCAGATTTCACTTTAATATCTGCTTTGATTGTTTTTGGAAATGTAATATCGATATCTCCATTTAAGCTGCTAAATGCCATCGCAACATTGGGTGTCACTTTCACGAAGTTTACAATAATATCTCTATTTAAAGCATCGGCACTTACAGAACCACTAATGTCTTTTAGTGTGATTTTTCCGTTCGTATTGCTAATATCCATCGTACCGTTTACATTTTCTACATAGATATCTCCTCTATTTACTGTGGAAATCTTTAGCGAAAAATTCTTAGGAACTTGAATCTCAAAATCTGTTTTTCCGTGATTAGAACTTCTTACGCGTACTTCATTATCATATTCTGAAGCACTAAACTCTAAAGAATTGACAGAAATTTTCTTCAATCCCTCTTTATTTCCTTTATTTTTTCTATGACTTCTGTGTCTATCTGTTTCCTCTTTTCTGGTTCCTTTTACAATCACTTCTTTGCCTGAAGTTCCTTTGATTGTAATAGACCCATTAATGATACTCATTTTTAAGGTTCCTGCTTTTGCTGGGTTCGATAAAGGAATCGTTACTGTTTCTTGTGCGGTTAGATGTGCTGTTAGTAAAAATAACAGGCTCACTATTGTTAATTTAATATTCTGAAGTTTCATGTTTTTATTTTTTTACGATTGCGTCTCCGTTTAATTGATCAAAATGTAAATGTGTAGTTCCATTTCCTATTTTAAAATGTCGATTTGAATCTACTTTATACTTGGTTCTTTTTCTTTTTGTTTCTTTTGTTGTTAATAATTTTGGTGTTGTTTTTTCTACATCAAAATTGGTATAAAAACCTCCGTTCATTGTTTTGTAACTTATTACGGCATCCAATCCGTCTTTGAATTTCACATTGATATCTCCGTTTAAAGAACTGTACCAACTTTCTTCTGTAGGGTTTTTCGTATAGGTAATGTTAATGTCTCTGTTTAGTGCATTTACATCTGTTTTTCCTGATACGTTTATCATATCAATTGCTCCATTGATATTATGAACAATTAATAACTTTCCGTGAACATCTGTCACTTTTATATTTCCATTGTTTACTGCTTTTATATCGATGCTTGTATTCTTCGGTATTTTTATCTTAAAATCTAATGTATACTTATACATCCGTTTGCTTCTGTGTTTGTAATTTCTACGATAGTTAAAACTGAATTCTCTGTGTTCAAAATTCCCTGTTTCTAAATCGAAATGTGAATATGGAGAATCTAAATACACATAGACTGCATCGTCTTTTTTTGCTGATTTAATTCCGATTTCTTCTTTTCCTTTTTGTAAATCTTCTTTTGTATCGGCCTGAATGACTTTGGTTACCTCAACTTGAATTGTATTTCCGTTATAACCTTCTATTTCTATAGAACCATAGACATTGTCTACAACTAAGATGTTCTCTGAAGAAGTGCTTGTAAACTTCAATTCTTTTTTGATTGTTTCTGTGCTTTTAAGCTTTTTATCTTTTTGATGTCGCTGTGCAGATAGTACTGACATACAGCTTATCATTATCATTGTTATACTAAATTTTAAAAATTTCATGATTCTGGTTTTTGATGTTTATCTGCTACTTGTGCTGAACTTGATTCAGTAAGGCAGAAATGACTTTGTTTCTCTCTGTAAAAAGCGACCTAGGATTTGCCAATTACATCAAATTTATTTACTCACGGAATTAGAGAATACTTTGTATACTTTCTTCCATTTTTTCTTTTGCGTTGGTGTTAACGTCTTCTTTTTTTATTAATTCTTTAAATGATTCTACTGCTTTCTTTTCTTGTAATTTTACCATTAAATCTGCCAAAGTTATTTGTACCATTGGTGATTTTTGATTGATGATAGAAGCGATCAAACCTTCTCTTACCAAAGGAATCTCTGTATAGTTTTTTAAAGCTTCTATTGCTGATAAACGGACATTTACATTATCGTCATTGTTTAATGTTGAAAACAATGCTTTAATAATTGTTTCTGTAACTGTGTTTAACTTGTTTACTTCATTCACAGCTTGCAATCTTTTATTTGCTGATGGCTGATCTAGTAAGGTTAATACCAATTGAGAACGAACTTTTTCGGTTTCTTCTTTTGCTTCAGCAATAGTACCTTCTGATGGATTTACTCCAAAATTGAGTTGAGTTCCAACAAAAAGACCCATCGTTAAAATTGCCATTGTATATGCCAATTGTTTCGGAAAACTACCAAACAAGATGTTCTCAAGTTTTTTAATGAAAGAAACTTTTTCTTTCGAGTTCAATTCAGCGTTTAACATCGTATAAAACTTCACATCCATGGCAGATGTTGGTTCTGGAATTTCTTGACCTCCATCATTCCAAAATAGTTTTGTTGCTTCAAACTCTTCTTTATGATCAGGATTCTCAACTAAAAACTGTTTGAATTCTTGTTGCTTTTCTTCGGTTAAATTTCCCGATAGAGAATCAATCATTCTTTCTTTAAATTCTTTATCATTCATATTATCTCTTTTCTAATGTTAGAAAAATCTCTTTTAATTCATTTAAGGCTCTGTGTACTTTTGTTCTTGCATTTCCTTCTGAACAACCTACAATCTCTCCGACTTCTTTATATTTTAATTCTTTGAACTTGCTTAACACAATCAATTCTTTCTTCTCTGGCGATAATAGTTCTATTGCTTTTTTTAGCGTGATGACATTTTCATTTTTGATAATTGCTCCATCAATATCGTCCGAAGCATTTAATGCATATTCAACGTCCTCTATATCTTTATGCCTATTATGTTTTTTACTTTTCTTAAAGCTATCATAACTCGTATTTCTCGCTATTTGAAAGATCCACACCACAAATTTGCTTTCTTCTGTGTACGTATGTTTGTATTTTAAAATCTTCATAAAAACATTTTGTACTAAATCCTCGCTCAAACTTGCATCCTTATTCATTTGATAAAAGAAGCCAAAAAGCCTTTTTTTATAGCGTTCATATAAAAGCCCAAGCTTTTGAATATCTCCTGCTTTTACTTGTAGCATTAATGAATTATCTGATAATGTACTCAAGTTATGACTGTTGGTTGGTTATTGTTGAACAGATAAACTGTTCTTTTTTAAAAACGTTACAAATTAGTTCTTTTATTTTTTTATTGCCTTATACAAAACAAAAGAGGCTGCAAATTGCAGCCTCTTTTGTTTTGTGTTTTTTTGAAACTTTTTAAGTCAAAGCTCCTAAATATCGTTCAGCATCTAAGGCAGCCATACAACCTGTTCCTGCAGCAGTAACAGCTTGTCTATATTCTTTATCTTGTATATCTCCAGCAGCAAAAACGCCAGGTAAATTTGTTTTCGTAGATTTCCCTTCGGTAATTAAATAGCCAGTTTCATCCATATCTAAAACTCCTTTAAATAAATCTGAATTTGGTTTATGTCCGATGGCAATAAACAATCCCATTACTGGAATTTCATGTTTATCTCCTGATTGATTATTTACCACCCTCACTCCTTCTACAACATGTTCACCTAAAACTTCATCCAATTCAGTATTGTACAATACTTCTATATTTTCGGTTTTGTTTACTCTGTGTTGCATTGCTTTTGAAGCTCTCATATAATCTTTACGAACTAATATGGTAACCTTTTTACAAATGTTTGCTAAATAGGTAGCTTCTTCAGCAGCGGTATCCCCTGCTCCAACAACAACAACATCTTCTCCTTTATAGAAAAATCCATCACAGGTTGCACAAGCGGAAACTCCTCCTCCAATCAATCGTTGTTCACTTTCTAATCCTAAATACTTTGCGGTAGCTCCTGTAGAAATAATAATAGTATTGGCTTCAATTTCTTTTGAACCATCAACGGTTACTTTATGAATTCCACCAACTTCTTTACTTAAATCAACTTCAGTAACCATTCCAAAACGGACTTCCGTTCCAAAACGTTCTGATTGTTTTTTCAAGTCCTCCATCATGGCGGTTCCGTCGGTTCCATCAGCATATCCTGGAAAATTATCAACTTCTGTAGTGGTTGTTAGCTGACCTCCCATTTGCAAACCTGTATACATTACTGGTTTCATATCTGCTCTAGCTGCATATATCGCTGCTGTATAACCCGCAGGTCCAGAACCAATAATTAAGCATTTTATTCTTTCTATATTTTCAGACATTATTCTATCCTTTTTTACAATGAACTCATTTAAACTTTTTCAATTACAAATGTAATTTTTTTTGATTTCTATCGGATTGAAATTGCATATATTTTTGCAATTAGAAGATAAATAAACTCAATCCTTACAGTGTAAGAACTTATCACCTATAAAAATTATTTTTTTGGAAGTAATTTTATAATTCCAAGATTTTCAACCCCTACATATATATAGCCATCATTCCCTTGTTCAATAGAACGAACTCTCCCTAGTTTTTCTAAGATTTTTTCTTCTTTGATGATTTTATTGCTTTTAATTGTACAAACAGAAACATATTCAAACTTAAGGGAGCCCACTAATAAGCTTCCTTTTAAAGTTCCATATATATTACTAGAAACAAAAGCCATTCCGCTTGGCGCTATAGAAGGAGTCCAATGATGTATAGGGCTTTCCATTCCTGGCAAAGAAGTATTATTTGTGAATTTTGAGCCACTATAATTAATTCCGAAACTTACTTTAGGCCAACCGTAGTTTTTTCCTTTTTCTATAATATTAATTTCATCTCCTCCTTTGGGTCCGTGTTCGTGCGTCCATATTTCTCCTGTAAAAGGATTGATTTCCATTCCTTGCGGATTTCGATGCCCGTAACTATAAATAGCTTTTTTTGCATTCTCTTTGTTAACAAAAGGATTGTCTTCAGGAACTCTTCCATCATCATGCAAACGATAAATTTTTCCGCAATCTCTTGTAACATCTTGCGGATTGGTATCTCTATTTCCTCGATCTCCAACACTGAAATACAAATAACCTTCTCTATCAAACGCAATTCTTGAACCAAAATGTTGTCCTCGTCTTGAGTTTGGGGAAGCTTTGTATAATAATTTTTTATTACTCAACTTTCCATCTTTAAACTCAGCTCTCATTAAAGCTGTATTCAACCCTTTTCCTTCTCCAGAAGAGGATGCGTATGTAAAATAAACAAAACGATTGTTCTCGAAATCTGGATGTAATTCAATATCCATCAAACCGCCTTGTCCATATTCTTCTGTTCTTGGCAAGCCAGAAACAATACGCTTTTTACCTTCTTTAAAGTGAATGAGTTGTCCGCTTTTTTCTGTAATTAATATTGAGTTATCTGGCAAGAAGGTAAATCCCCATGGGTTAGACAAACCTTTTACCACAATTTCATGTGTGAATTTTTGAGCGGTAGACGATTGTCCAATCAATAGTACAGTTCCAAGTGCTAGGATAAAGTTCTTTATTTTGGTTTCCATAATTAGCTAGATAATTTCATGAATATTCCCTTTACAATATAGAAATAATATAGTAAATTCGCAGTCCGAATATTTCGGGGTGTAGTACCGTGTCAAGCACGGCATAAACTCCGCCTAGTCATCATATCACATTGAAATGTGTAGATCGCAGGTTTTAAACTGCTTAAAAAAAATTCGGGGTGTAGCGTAGCCCGGTCATCGCGCCTCGTTTGGGACGAGGAGGTCGCAGGTTCGAATCCTGCCACCCCGACAAGTTAAAGCAAAAAGTTCTCGTAGAAAGTTCACTTTCTTAAGAGAGCTTTTTTGTTTTAAGTAAAATTAAAGCCATGCTTTAATTTGCAACAACCTCTAATCAGGATCAACGAAGTTAATCCTGCCACCCCGACAAGTTAAAGCTGAATACCTATGTATTCGGCTTTTTATTTTTAGAGTATTTTAGTAAAATGTTTACTGTTTATATTCTTTTCTCTAATCAATTACAAAAACATTATGTTGGTTATACCGGCTTATCTTTAAGTGATCGATTGCAGCAACATTTGTATAATCATAAAGGTTTCACTGCTAATACTAAAGATTGGGAAGTCGTTTATCAAAAAGAAATAACTAATAAACCAGAGGCATTAAAACTCGAAAGGCAAATTAAAAAACGTGGAGCTAAAAGATATTTGAACGATATCGCGTCACGCTGAAAGCGTGAAGGTCGCAGGTTCGAATCCTGCCACCCCGACAAGTTAAAGCAAAAAGTTCTCGTAGAAAGTTCACTTTCTTAAGAGGGCTTTTTTGTTTTTAAATTTCTACAGTTTATATATACTTCAACCACCAATAATTCTTTTTGGATTTATAGTTGTTATACCATCTACAGAGGAAATAGAAAAGGACAACAATACAAAACCAAACAATATATAATCTCAGAAGTGAAGGTTTATAATACTCTGGCCATGAAGAGGAAGCTCCCGAGTTTGCTAAATCAAACCATTCTCCTTCTGTAATTTTAAAATAGAGCATTGATGTAAAATGAATTACTGGAAAATGCAATATGTAGAAAAAGAAAGGGACTCTTCCAAAAATTTTGAGCGCATCGAACAGCTTATTTTTCCATTTCTCAAAAAGTATTAATAGCAAAAAAGAAGGTCCTATTGTCATGAGTAAAAAAAGAAGAGACGGTGGATATTTTTGAGTATTCAGAAAATCCATCAATGTATATAGTCCATTTTTTTGAGATTCCCAGGCTCCTATATCTCCATATACATTCGTAAGCCTTAAAAGGACAAATAGCAAAATACATCCTACACCTAATTTCCATAGCAATCGAATTCTTTTCTCTGGTGTCCAAGTCATCACTTGACCAAAAACAAATCCAGCCACCATCACCCCTATCCATGGTAAAATAGGGTATACAATAAAGATTCCGAAACTATTATCTGAGGTTAGACTGATAAAACCTCTTTCATGAAATAATTTCCAGAACCAATCAAAAGCACCTAAGTCATTAGGAGCGATAAAGTTCAATAAATTATGTCCAGCAATAATCGCCAAAGAAAGAATCAACAAAACCTTATTGGATAACTTTATTAAAAATGCCATGGCAATCATAGCAATTCCCAGAGCCCAGATTACTTGTAAAAAGAACCCCAGTTAGTCCAAAACAGTTTCCAGCTCCATGCCCAGTTGATGATAATGATTTCAACGACAATCAACCAGATTCCTCTTTTGATTAAAAAATTACTTACCAATTTTTTGTCCTTTACTTTCTGCAAATACAAATAGATTGATGTACCTGCCAAGAAAACAAATACCGGTGCACAAAAATGTGTTATCCACCTAGTAAAAAAATAACCTGATGTAGTGTTAGAAATATCTTCAGGCGCAAAAGCTTCAAGAGCTCACATATCACGAATGTGATCTACAGCCATTAAAATGATGACTAGCCCTCTTAAAATATCAATAGAATTTATTCTCTTTCTAGCACTTTTTCCTACAGTTAATGCTTCCATGTTTAGTTAGTTATTTGCTGAAAGTTACTTAATCTTAATTTTTCGATATCTTAATTTTTACTTAAAACTATTTATCAAATAATTGACACTATCCATTTAGTTATTCACTAAGGGTTTATACCATTTTAATGGAAGCTTAAAGGCAAAACCTGAAAGATTACTTTCGATTAAAAAAATTATTTGAATACATCTTATAAAGATATTCTATTTGAGTATAAAATAAAAGATTAGAAGGTCTTTTAGAAATTCCATAACAAAAACTACATTTACTGACCATTTATTAACTTTTCTTCAGAAGTTTGAAAATGGACATATTATAATTAAATGTTAATTTTGTTTAATATTTTGGTTTTTACGTTAAACAAAATTATATTTGATGAAATTCTATAAGGAAACAAGTATTGACTCGACTTATAACTGGGTTCTTTCTTTATAGAACATTAAATTAACAGTGCTTTGCTTATATCATTTTTTATAGACAGCACTAAAAAAAGACAAATTATGAGTATTGAAACATTGACTCACAAAAAACAAAACGGTTTAAAATTAAACGGTTTTACGATTGAAGAAGTAGGAGACGATCATTTATTTACTGGATTACAAACACCCATGAAGGAAGATGCTTTTTTGGTGTCTGATGACGAGAAAAAGAAGAAAATTTCTTCTTTATTTGGCGAAATTATGGATGTAATGGGATTAGACTTGACGGATGACTCTTTAAAAGGGACTCCAGATAGGGTTGCAAAAATGTATATTGAAGAGATTTTTTCGGGTTTAAACCCTGCAAATAAGCCTAAAATTGCATTGTTTGATAATAAATATCAATACAATCAAATGTTAGTCGAAAAAAATATTACATTGTACTCAAATTGTGAACATCATTTTGTTCCAATTATTGGCAAAGCTCATATTGCATATATTTCTTCTGGTAAGGTTATTGGATTATCAAAATTAAATAGAATTGTCCAATACTATGCTAAAAGACCCCAAGTGCAAGAACGCTTAACGAATCAAATAGCTGAAGAGCTTAAAAAGATTTTACAAACAGAAGATATTGCTGTTATTATAGACGCCAAACATTTATGTGTATCATCAAGAGGTATTAAAGATGACACATCAGCAACAGTTACCTCATATTACGGAGGACAGTTTAATACTCCCCCAAAAATAAATGAATTGTTAAACTATTTAAATAATTAAACGATGGATGATATTATAGAAAAAGCTCTAGAGTTTGAAAATAGAAAACATAAATTCGTCACCACTAGTGATCGTATTGTAGCTTCACGAGAAGTTAAAGGTTTAATTCTCAGTGTTAACGAGATTTATAAAGAAAATAAAGATGCAGAGTTGATGGAATTGATGAAGCGATTGACCGTAATCAAACAAAAAATAGAAAAAAGGTTAAAAGGTCGTCCATTAGACGCTTCTTAGTTTTTATAACAAATTTAGTAAAGTTCCCTAGTGCCTGCCAACTTAGCTTATAATTTATAAGTTGCGTTGGCAGTTTTTGTATACAACAACCAACAAAAATTATAAGTATAAATATGCTTTATGATATAAAAATAGCTTCTCTTCAAGGCAAGCCTATCAACTTATCTGATTATAAAGGAAAAAAAATATTGTTTGTAAATGTTGCTTCTAAGTGTGGATTTACGCCACAATACAAAGGCCTACAAGAGCTTTATAACAACTATCAAGACAAACTAATGGTTATTGGTGTTCCTTGTAATCAGTTTGGAAAACAAGAACCTGGAACATCAGATGAAATTCAAGAATTCTGTGAAATTAATTATGGCGTTTCTTTTTTAATCACTGAAAAGGTAAATGTAAAAGGAAACGAGCAACATCCTTTATATATATGGTTGACTAAGAAATCTGAAAACGGTAAAAAGAATTCTTCTGTAAAATGGAATTTTCAGAAATATTTAGTGGATGAGAATGGCCAACTTATCGATTATTATTATTCAATAACGAAACCTTTGAGTTCAAAAATTAAAAAGCACCTACAATAAGTATGTTCGGATTGTTTAAAAAGAAAACTGACCTAGAAAAGCTTCAAGAACAGTATAAAAAGAAAATGAAAGAAGGGTATGATTTGCAATCTATTAACAGAAGTGATAGCGATCAAAAATATGTTGAAGCACAACAAATATTAGATAAAATTGAATTATTAGAACAAAAATGAATGAAAGGAGATATTAAATATTTAATTCTATTTCTCATCATAAACTTTGGTGGCTTAGCTCTTGGAACTTTGCTCATGAACAACGGACCTATGTCTGATTGGTATACACACCTTAACAAAGCACCTTGGACACCACCAGGATGGGTTTTTGGAGCAGCGTGGACTACCATTATGATTTGTTTTTCAATCTATTTAGTCAACTTTTTTAAAGAGAATTATAGTGCTAAAAAATTAGTTTTGTTTGTGATACAAGTCGTTTTAAATGTAAGTTGGAACTATGTTTTCTTCAATCAACATCAAGTAACATTCGGACTGCTAGTACTCTTACTCTTAACGTCGCTTATTTTTTATTTCTTTTTCACCTATCGAAAAGAACAAAAAAAGAAAAGTTATTTACTACTGCCCTATCTGATTTGGTTGTGCGTAGCAAATTCTTTAAACCTTTATATTTTGATTCATAATTAAAAAGTAATAAAAGCTTGAAACACAGATTGCTTCATTTCATTCGCAAAGACAAGTCATTTGAAACGAAAAATATAAAATTAACCAACAAAACGAATGAAAATTTATAGATTCTATAAAAAGCAAAACCTACCAATTTCTCTTGACAAAGCTTGGGAATTTTTATCAAGTCCAGCCAATCTAAAAATCATAACGCCAGATTATATGAGTTTTGATATTCTTTCTGGTGATGATAGGCCTATGTACTCTGGTCAAATTATTCAATACATTGTAACTCCAATTCTAGGAATAAAAACCAAATGGGTCACAGAAATTACGCATGTAAAAGACAAAGAGTATTTTGTAGATGAACAACGTTTTGGTCCGTATGCATTATGGCATCACAAACATTTTATAAAAGAAATTGATGGAGGTGTAGAAATGGAAGATATTATTGATTATAAAGTTCCATTTGGAATTTTAGGTCGTATGGTACAACCTTTTATGGTACAGCCTAAACTTGAAGAGATTTTTGAATATCGTCAGAAAAAGCTAACAGAATTATTTGGCGAATATAAATCCTAATGAGTAAAATTTCAGTATTCTGGTTTCGAAGAGATTTGCGTTTACATGACAATGTGGGTTTGTTTCATGCCTTAAATTCTGGTGAAAAAATACTTCCAATCTTCATCTTTGACGCTCATATTTTAGACAGGTTACCCAAAGACGATGCTCGCGTTTCTTTTATTCACAGTGAATTGAGTAAAATGAATGAACAGCTACATTCTTTTCATTCTGGAATGACTGTTTTTCATGGTTCTCCTAAGGAAATCTTTAATTCGCTTTTAGAAAAATACCAAGTAGTAACTGTATTTACCAATCATGATTATGAACCTTATGCCATCAAAAGAGATTCGGAAATTAAAGATTTGCTTACTTCAAAAAGCGTAGAATTCTGTAGCTATAAAGATCAAGTGATTTTTGAAAAAAATGAAATTACCAAACAAGACGGAAACCCTTATGTAGTTTACACTCCGTATTCCAAAAAATGGATGGAGGCTTATCGACAAAATGAAAAAATAAATTATCCATCAGAAGATTTACTACATCAATTTATCAAAGGAAAAGACACTTCTTTCTTGGCTTTAAAAGACATCGGGTTTGTTCAAACAAAAATTCCAATTCCAAAATATATTTTCAATTCTAGAATTATCAATGAATATGAAGAAACCCGTAATTACCCTTACTTAGATAATACTTCTAAACTAGGTCCACATTTGCGATTCGGAACCGTAAGTGTGCGACAAATGGTTACCAGAGCTAATAACGAAGAAAACCCAACGTTTCTAAAAGAATTGATTTGGCGAGAGTTTTTTATGCAAATTCTTTGGCATTTTCCTCATACTGAAAAAAGTTCATTCAAACCAAAATACGATCGAATTCTGTGGAGAAATAACGAAGAAGAATTTCAAAAATGGTGTGATGGAGAAACGGGATATCCATTAGTTGATGCTGGAATGCGACAATTAAATGAAACTGGATTTATGCACAATCGTGTACGTATGTTAGTTGGAAGTTTTTTATGCAAACATCTTTTGATTGATTGGCGCTGGGGCGAAGCTTATTTTGCAGAGAAACTCCATGATTATGAAATGGCTAGCAATATTGGTAATTGGCAATGGGTTGCAGGTTCTGGCGTAGATGCTGCGCCCTATTTTAGAATTTTTAATCCCACAACACAAGTTCAAAAGTTCGATAGAGGTTTAAAATATATCAAAAAATGGGTTCCCAATTTTCAAGAACTCACCTATCCTACTCCAATGGTCGATCATAAACTCGCCAGAGAACGTTGTTTGAAAACCTACAAAGAAGCTTTACAATAGTTATTCAATTAAAGAGAAACCAGCTTCCAACACAGTTTGAGAACTTCCGCCAATAAATACTTTAAAATCACCAGATTCAGATTCAAATTTCTTATTTGCAGTATAGAATTCTAACAAGTTTGCATCTATGGTAAAAGAAACTTTCTTTGATGCACCAGGCTGTAAAGTCACCAATTCAAAACCCTTTAGTTCTTTGATAGGTCTAGTAATACTTCCTACCAAATCCTGAATATACAATTGAACAACTTCTCTTCCTTCATATTTTCCAGTATTGGTTAGTTGGAAAGAAACTTCAATGGATGCCCCTTTCTGAAATGAATTGTCACTCAAAACAATATCCTCATAGGCAAACGTCGTATAACTCAATCCATGTCCAAAAACATATAATGGTTCATTACTAACATCTTGATAATGCGACCAAAATACTAGATTTGCTTTTGGCTTATAAGGTCTTCCTGTGCTTTTTCGATTGTAATAAATAGGGATTTGTCCAACATTTCTAGGAAATGTCATGGGCAATTTTCCACTTGGATTATAATCTCCGTATAAAACCTGAGCAATAGCATCTCCACTAGGAGTTCCTAATTGCCAAGCTTCTACAATAGCACTAATATGTTTATCTGCCCAAGTAATTGTTAACGGCCTACCATTCATCAAAACCAAAACAATATTCTTATTCACCTTATATACAGCTTCTAGTAATTCCTGTTGAAAACTTGGTAAATCTAGATTTGTTCTGCTTCTAGCTTCACCAGATTGAAAGCCAACTTCGCCTAACACCATGATTACTACGTCTTTGTTTTTGGCAGCATTTACAGCTTCAGAAAAACCTTTTCTATCATTACTATTCACATCAACTTCTCTTACAAAGTGAGGTTTACCATGATACACTTTAGGGCCAGACTGGTAAGTGATTCTATTTTGAGAATAGGCTTGTAAACCTTCAACAACAGAAACAGCGGTCTCATCATCTGACGCCAATCGCCAACTTCCTAATGGACTCGTTTTGTCATCCGCTAAATCTCCAATCACGGCAATGTTTAAACCACTTTTCTTCAAAGGAAGTAATTGCTTGTCGTTCTTCAACAAAACAATCGATTTCTTTGCCATATCTAAAGCTCCTTCATATATTTCTTTACTACCAATAACAGTTTTCGCTCTTTCTGCATTACAATATTTGTAAGGGTCATCAAACAAACCCAATTCAAATTTCACTTTAAGAATTCTTGAAACAGCATCATCAATTAGTTCTTCTTTGACTTTTCCTTGTGCAACCAAATTGGCTAAATGATTTAAATACACAGACGATTGCATATCCAAATCTGATCCTCCTTTTATCGCTAAAAAGGCAGCATCTTCATCATCTTTTGCATATCCGTGAGCAACCATTTCTCCCATAGAATCCCAGTCCGAAACGATAAAACCGTCAAAATCCCATTCGCCTTTTAAAATTTCTCTTTGCAGATATATATCTCCACTTGCAGGTACGCCATTTAAATCATTGAAGGAATTCATAAACGTACGAACTCCTGCATCTTTAGCCGCTTTAAATGGAGGAAATACAATGTTTCTTAACATCGATTCACTCATATCTACAGTATTGTATTCTCTTCCCGATTCAACAAAACCATACGCAGCAAAATGCTTTGCACAAGCGGCAATGGTATTATATGCTGATAAATCCTTGCCCTGAAAACCTTGTACTCTGGCTGTGGCAATCTTACTTCCTAAATAAGGATCTTCGCCAGCGCCTTCCATAACGCGCCCCCATCTTGGATCTCTAGAAATATCTACCATAGGCGCAAACGTCCAATTAATTCCCTCTGCAGAAGCTTCAATAGCTGCATTTCTTGCGGATTGTTGAATTGCTTCTAAATCCCAACTTGCAGACTCTGCCAGTGGAATTGGTGCGATTGTTTTATGCCCATGAATTACATCAAAACCAATTAATAAAGGAATTCCCAATCGTGTTTTTTCAACGGCAATCTTCTGTACAGCTCTTACGTTTTCTACACCTCTAACATTGAGCATTGCTCCTACCCATCCTTTTTCCAAGTGCTCATATTTATCTGCTGCGCTCCCATTTTCAGGAGGAGGTCCAGTGACATTCCAGAAACTGCTATACTGATTCATTTGACCAATTTTTTCCTCAAGGGTCATAATTTGTAGTAATGAGTCTACTTTTTTATCTACTGACGAAATCGCCATTTCATTTTCTGAAGTACAACTAAAAAATGCGAAAGCAGTAGTACTTAAAACAACCCAGAAAACTCTCTTACTAATCATAAAAACTAAATTTAACTGGCTAATATAAAACTTAAAACAGAAAAGTTATTACCATAATACGAATAATCAGATTATATTTGCAGACCAAATTTCGGGATGTAGCTTAGTCCGGTTAAAGTGCTGGTCTGGGGGACCAGAGATCGGAGGTTCGAATCCTCTCATCCCGACTTCGTTTCTTTAAGAAACTCCGTCGGGCTTACCCGACAAGCTAAAGCTGAAATGTTCTCGTAGAAAGTTCACTTTCTTAAGTGAACATTTTAGCTTTAGATAAAATTAAAGCCCAGCTTTAATTTGCAACACACCTAGTGGAGGATCACCGAATGAAATGAGGTAATCCTTTCATCCAAACTATACGCTAAGCCTTTATCCATAGTGGATTCAGTGATTTCACAAAAAAATGCGTGTCAGAATCGTGACACGAAAAAACCCATAACATATTAGCCTTCAAATATTTAAATCATTTCACATGTGAATAACTTTGCAAAAAGTTAATCTAATTGTAGTTGTAGGGGGAATTTAGACTAACCATCTTTGTAAAAAAAATTAAAAGAAAATAAAATATGTCTTTTTTAACTGCTAAAAATTTCGATAAAATATTAGAGTATTGTCTTGGTAATAATAATACAGGTTTTCTATATACCACTTTATGGGAGAAATTATTCCAGGATCTTACGACGGATGATGTCTCAACTATGCTTGATGAAATGGAAAAATTGAATCCTGAAGCCTTCGAATTTGAGTTGCAGTATAATATAATTAGAGTTACCCCACGGACAAAATTATTTTTTGAGAACGGAGGATTTAGAGGGCTAGAAAAAGGCAAACTAGATAAAATTTCAAAGCAAAAGGAATTTGCAGAATTAGAAAAAAAGAAGATTAAAAAAGAAATAGAAAATTTAGAATGGGGTACTAAAGTTTCTAAATTCCAGGTCAAAACAAAATTTCTGCCATATTTTATTTCTGTGCTAAGTATTTTAATTGCATTATTTTCATATTTCAAGCCCACAGATAAATCAAGTGATAAAAAAATGCCCAAAAATCAAGTTGTACATATAGTAGATAGTATATCAACTTTAAACCAGATTAAAAGTATTGATTCAGTAAAATCAAAAAAATAGCAAATAGTCAAAAACAAAGAGATTTTATATTAAAAAATAATCGTCATAATTTATGATTAGCTGTTATCAACTCATCTCAAATTCATTTCTTTAGGAAACTCCGTCAGACATGCCCGACAAGTTAAAGCGAAATAACCTTCACAAAAACTTTATTTACTTAAGAGTTTTTTTAGGTTTACAATGAAACAATCGCATCATATTTTTCCAGTTGCAACAAAGATTACTTCAAAGTAAAATAGATTTTATATATTTCAATCATATTTTATATTGTCATGTTTAAAAAAATTCTGTTCTCTCTATTCTTTATTTCAGTCATTGGATGCAATGCTGAACAAGTTGAAATTAATGAAAACTATCAATTTGTCACTGTTCCAGCCAACAGAAATAACCCCGATGAGTCGAAAACCATCAATATTGCTTATCTAAGAATTCCTGCAGTAAAACAATCCGGAAAACCTCCTGTCATTTTTTTACAAGGAGGACCTGGTGGTTCTTCCCTATGGTGGTCAAATTACTGGTTAAACAACCAATTACGCCAAAAACATGACATCATACTTTTCGATCAGCGATATACTGGGTTCTCACAATCGTACTGCTCTTGGGTTTCAGATTCTTTGTTTGAATTGGCTAGAAAAAACATCAGTCTTGATGTTGAGATTGCAGAAATCAAAAAAATTGCTGAAAAATGCCGAAAAGAATTCATCAGTAATGGTGTCGATATAAAAAATATTAGTACAAAAGAAAATATAGAAGATTTAGAAGCCTTAAGAAAAGAAATTAAAGCTTCAAAAATTATCCTTTTAGGTGGATCCTATGGAACAAGATTAGGACTTAAATATTTAGAAAAATATCAAAATCATGTTTCTGCTTCTATATTAACAAGTGCGTTTCCCCCATCAGTGAGTCTACATAATAATTTCATAGAAAATTTTGAAAGCGCATTGGAGTATTTAACTCGCTTATGTGAAAATGATGAAAATTGTAATTCAAAATACCCTGATTTATTAGCTGTCCACACATCAAATATTTTATCTCTGAAAAAAGCCCCCATTCAAATTAATTTTAACAATCGAGATTTTTATGTAAACGCTCAAGATTACTTATTGAATTTACAACAAATGCTTTATAGTAGTCGGTCAGTTCAACTCCTTCCAAAATACATATATTCGATTCAAAAGAAAGATAAAAGAACATTAGCTTCTGGAATTTCTTATATAGCTAATGGTCTTTCAAGTTTTAACTCAGGAGCTTTTTGGGCGTACTTAACGAATGAACCGAAAGAACAAATTATTACAAAAAATTTATATTCTAAAGAGCCTGTAAGTGGAATCTCTTTTTTCATTTCTGATCCAGCAATATTTGAATCTTGGGGAAGTATTTACAAAAATGATTCTATCGAAATCTTACGAGAAATTAAAACACGAACGCTCGTTGCTAATGGGGGTTTTGATCCTATTACTCCAACTAAATACGCTAAATTAATTATTGAAAACATGCCCAATTCGCAATTGATTGAATTTCCTTTTGATGGTCATGTTGTATTCAATAATTGTTTTTTTAATTTAGCTTCCAAATTTCTAAACAATGAAAAAATAGATGCTAAATGCAGTAAAAATTCTCCCATTAATTTCAATTAAGAAATTGAAAAATTGTATTTAAAATCCCCTCTTTTGAAAGAACTTCTTTTTTACTTCCTCACCCGTATTATTTTTCTAAATTTGTCTTTGTAATTATTCATTAAATCAACAACCCTAAATATGCTTGTAATTGGAATTGCTGGCGGCACTGGTAGTGGTAAGACAACCGTTGTAAATCAGATTATTAACGAACTTCCTGCCGATGAAGTTTGTGTGATTTCTCAAGACTCATATTACAAAGAAACCAACAATCTTTCCTACGAAGAGAGAACAAAGATCAATTTTGATCATCCTAGAGCCATCGACTTCGAATTGTTGATTGAGCATATTTCCAATCTTAAATCAGGGGAAATAATTGAACAACCTATTTATTCGTTTGTAACGCACAATCGTGTAAAAGACACCTTAAAAACACACCCTCGAAAAGTAGTTATTGTAGAAGGAATTCTAATTTTTAATAGCGAAGAATTACGAGGTTTATTTGATATTAAGATTTTTGTACATGCAGATGCAGATGAAAGACTTATAAGACGAGTTCGTAGAGATATTACTGAAAGAGGAAGAGATATTGATGAAGTTTTAAATCGTTATCAAGACACGTTAAAACCAATGCATCAGCAATTTATTGAGCCTACAAAGAATTTTGCAGACATTATTATTCCGAATGACCGTCATAATACTGTAGCCATTGATATTGTAAGAACCGTAATTAGCGAACGACTATAATATATGAATCTTAAAAAGTTAAAACAAAATAAACTCTTTAAATTTCTAACAAATAGTTATATTTTTATATTGATTATTTTTTTAATTTGGATGTTCTTTTTTGATGATAACACTCGCTTAAACCGAGAATTCAATAAAGAAATAAAAGAATTAAACAACACAATTAACTTTTATAAAACAGAAATAGAAAAAGACAAAAAAACGATAAAACAATTGCAAGATTCTTTGCAGTTAGAAAGATTTGCTAGAGAAAAATATTTGATGAAGAAGAAGAATGAAGATGTATATATTATAGATTTTGATACAATAAAGAAGTAATGGGTGATTTCTTATTTGACAAATTTGATATATTAACACCAGCTGCTTGGAAACAAAAAATTCAAGTAGATTTAAAAGGTGCAGATTATAATGATACGCTTTTATGGAAAACAAATGAAGGCATCGTTATAAAACCCTTTTACACCAAAAAAGACAGAAACAACGCTTCTATTGCACTACCAAAAAAAGGATTTAAAATTTGTCAATCTATTTTTGTTCACGATATAAAAATTGCAAACAAATTAGCTGTAGATGCTTTAAATAGAGGCGCAAATGCTATACAATTTATTGCAGAAGAAACTTTTGATTACACACTTTTATTACAAGAAATTGATTTAGAAAATACAGTCATTTACTTTCAACTAGATTTTTTAAATGCTGATTTTGTTTTAAAACTCAAGGAATATTTCAGTCCAAACTCAGTTTATTTTCAGATTGATATCATAGGAAATTTAGCTGCATCTGGAAATTGGTTTTCTAATTTAAACTCAGACAAAGAAGCATTAAAGAAAATTGTTTCTGATACAGATAACTCTCTTTGTGTAAATGCTTCAATATATCAGAATGCAGGAGCAACCATTACACAAGAGTTAGCCTACGCATTAGCGCATACAAATGAATATTTAGAAATATTTGGTAGTTCTGTAGCCGATAAAATCCATTACAATTTCTCTATCGGAAGTAATTATTTTTTTGAGATTGCTAAATTAAGAGCTTTTCGTATATTACACGATAGTTTGATGAAAGAATACGGGACTGAAAATCAAATTGCACATATCTTTACCAAACCTAGTCTTCGAAACAAAACGATTTACGATTACAATGTAAACATGTTGAGAACAACTAGCGAGTGTATGAGCGGTATTTTAGGCGGTTCAGATACGATTTCTAACATTGCTTACGATGTATTGTATCATAAATCCAATGAATTTGGAGAACGTATTTCTAGAAATCAATTATTAATTTTACAGAAAGAAGCATATTTACAAGAAGCTCAAAATATAGCGAACGGATCGTACTATATTGAAAGTATTACAAAACAACTAGCCGAAAAGGCATTAGAAACATTTAAACAAATTGAAAAAAGTGGCGGTTTTTTAAAACAATTAAAAGCTGGTACTATCCAAAAAAAGATACAAGAAAGTGCGCAAAAAGAGCAAGATCAATTTAATGAAGATCAAATTACGCTGTTAGGCACTAATAAATTAAGAAATAAAGATGATAGAATGAAAGGCAATCTCGAAATCTATCCCTTTTTGAAAATGAAAATGTCTAAGACATTAATTTCACCAGTCCTCCCGAGAAGGCTCTCAGAGCAAAATGAAAAATACAGATTGGAAACGGAATTATCATGACAAAAAACAGTAGCGAACAAATAAAAAAGTTAAAAGACTTACAAACAAAGAAAAGAGAACAAATAAAGGTCTACGGAGAAAAAATGCGAAAGCATATTTTTTGGTTGGCAACTATACTTGCCGTAGTCTCTCTATTATTTTTAGAATACGCTTATAAGATATTTGGTAGTGCAGCTAATTTTTTATTACTCACACTCTCCATTTTTGTTCTAAGCTTTATCATCTACTTTATAGTCGTTAGATTTCAAACACAACAGAGGAAAAGAGAAATTAAAATTATAAGAACCAAGCTATATCGATTAATGAAATTAGAGAATGATTAGAAAAAACCTCCAAAAACTTTCATTAGATTTTTCAGTAAAAAAAAATAAAAAAACCTTCAGTCATGAAGGTTTTATTGCTGGTATAGCACCCAACTTAAGAGGCCCTTACTCAACCATGTATGTTAGAAGACCTTGGACTATTAGGCAATATGCAGGTTTCTCTACTGCTGAAGAAAGTAATGCCTTTTACAGAAGAAACCTAGAAGCAGGTCAAAAAGGATTATCTGTAGCTTTTGATTTGGCAACACATAGAGGCTATGATTCTGATCATGAACGTGTACAAGGCGATGTAGGAAAAGCAGGTGTAGCAATTGATTCTGTAGAAGACATGAAAATATTATTTGATGGGATTCCATTAGATAAAATGTCCGTTTCTATGACCATGAATGGGGCTGTACTTCCAATCTTAGCTTTTTACATTGTTGCAGCTGAAGAACAAGGAGTGAAACCAGAGTTCCTTTCTGGAACTATTCAAAACGATATTTTGAAGGAGTTTATGGTGAGAAACACATACATCTATCCTCCAACTCCGTCCATGAAAATTATTGCTGATATTTTTGAATATTCCAGCAAATACATGCCGAAATTTAACTCCATTTCAATTTCTGGGTATCATATGCAAGAGGCTGGTGCTACTTCTGAAATTGAATTGGCCTATACTCTGGCCGATGGTTTGGAATATATCAAAAAAGGATTAGATGCTGGAATGGACATTGACACCTTTGCTCCTAGACTCTCTTTCTTTTGGGCTATTGGCATGGATCACTTTACAGAAATTGCCAAAATGAGAGCAGCTAGAATGCTTTGGGCAAAAATGGTGAAACAATTCAATCCAAAAAACCCAAAATCACTTGCATTAAGAACACATTGCCAAACTAGCGGTTGGAGTCTAACCGAACAAGATCCTTTTAACAATGTAGCGAGAACAGTTATTGAAGCCATGGCTGCAGCATTTGGAGGAACACAAAGTTTACATACCAATGCATTAGATGAAGCCATCGCTTTGCCTACAGACTTTTCTGCAAGAATTGCTAGAAACACCCAGATTTTCTTACAAGAAGAGACACAACTCACAAAAACAGTTGATCCTTGGGCGGGAAGTTATTATGTTGAAGAGTTGACAGAAAATATTGCTCAAAAAGCATGGGAGCTCATTCGAGAAGTTGAGGAATTGGGTGGAATGACAAAAGCCATCGAAAAAGGAATTCCTAAAATGCGTATTGAAGAAGCCGCAGCAAAAAAACAAGCAAAGATTGATAGCGGACAAGATATCATTGTAGGCGTCAACAAATACCAACTCAAAGAAGAAGATCCTTTACATATTTTAGAAGTTGATAATGAAGTTGTACGTAAATCGCAAATTGAAAGATTGAATCAACTGAAAGCAGATAGAGACACAACTCAAGTTCAAAAAAGACTTGCTGATTTAAGTGAAGCTGCAAGATTAGGTTCAAATTTAAAAGATTCTAATAGTCATCAGAATAATAATTTATTAGATTTGGCAATAAAAGCAGCAAGAGACAGAGCCACTTTAGGTGAAATCTCTGATGCTTTAGAAACTGTTTTTGGAAGACATAAAGCAGTTCACAAAACCATATCTGGCGTGTATAGTAAGGAAATCAAAGACGATAAACTATTTAAACAAGCTTCTGAATTAGCAGATCAATTTGCTGAATTAGAAGGTAGAAGACCTAGAATCATGATTGCCAAATTAGGCCAAGACGGTCATGATAGAGGCGCAAAAGTAGTGGCCACTGGTTATGCAGATCTTGGTTTTGATGTAGATATTGGTCCGTTATTTCAGACGCCAAAAGAAGCTGCCAAACAAGCTGTAGAAAATGATGTGCATATTTTAGGCATTTCATCCTTAGCCGCAGGTCATAAAACCTTGGTTCCACAAGTAATTTCAGAATTAAAAAACTATGGAAGAGAAGACATTATGGTAATTGTAGGCGGTGTTATTCCTGCACAAGATTATCAATTTCTATTTGATGCTGGCGCTGTTGGTGTTTTTGGTCCTGGAACTAAAATTGCACAAGCCGCTATAGAAATGATTACTATATTAATTGATTCATAAAGATAAAATCGTGTTATAAAAAACACTAATTTATTTTATTATGACCTAGTAGGTATCTTTTTAAATTTCATTTTTTCTATTGATAGCCATATTATTAAAATCAATACACCAATCATCATTAGCCACCAATATTTAAAGCCGTTATTTTCAAGTTTTATTGGTTGCATGTTTCCTGTTGGAATAAAACACGCCCAAAAATACGGAGCAACACTACTTTGTTCATCTATATAACTTAATTTAGCTTTTTGTAACGCTTCGTCTTTATCCATTCCTATTTTTATATTTTGATAAAATAATTCCATAAGAATTTTAGTTTGCGAATCATTAACATTCCAAAGACTGGTTATAGTACTTTTAGCTCCTGCATATGTAAACGCTCGAGCTAAACTTATAACTCCCTCTCCTCTTCTTAACTCTCCTAAACCAGTTTCACAAGCACTTAATACTACCATTTCAGAATTAAGTGAAATGTTATATAATTCTTTTACATATAGACGATTTTCATCTTCAATACTATCATTTACCTTTTTAAAAGCTATAAAAGAATAATCACCTAATCTATCGTTTGATTTGCTGTGAGTTGAAAGATGTATAATTTTATAATCTTTTGCGTGCTTTAAAAAATTAGATTCAGTCGCTTTTTCTTTAATAAAAATATCACCATCAATTAATTTATTTATACTTATTACTTCTGATACATTATACTTTAAATAACCTAGACCTTTCCTTCTTTCAGCAATAGATTTGTATACATTGTTATTGCTAAAATCTGGTGCAAAAGCTAATAGGTTCTTCCTTAATCTTAGCGGTTTCTTTTCAAGCAATTGTTGATATAATGTTGCAGAATAATTATAACTAATTTGATATTTTTTAATTAAATATGGTAAATCTTTATATGATTTTATATTACTTAACCTTTCATACAATAAAGCATCAAAAGGTACATAATTTAAAACCCCATCAGGTATAACGATCAACTTAGAGTTTAATTGATCTTCAACAGGTTTTATCAATTTATAATATAAATTATAAGCATTTTTTAAATATGACTCCGATCTCACTTCGTACTTATATATATCATTACGCATTTGATTTACCCAATCTTTTAGAGGGAAATCTTTTTTTATCTTTTTTACATTAACTTTATTCTTAGAAATTGTGTAAATAAAAATCGAATTATCACCAACAAAAAACTCCACTAAAGTTTCATCCTTTTTTAGCAAATTTTGAATTTCATCTACATTAATAACATCGTTATTATATTTTAACTGGTAATAGTTAGGGTAATCATTTTTAAGTTTTTCATGTAAAATATACTGTTCGCGCTTTAAATCAAATAAATTATTTTCATATATGGGAATTAAACTATCATTAGATTGACCAATCCCGTATTCAGCTTCATATTTTTTTTTTGCATAGTAAGCCATATCAACACTTAGATTATACTCTTTACTTATTAAGCTATCAGGAACTTCGCCAAAATACTGTGCGTTGGCATCTTTAAAACTTTCGTTTAATTGACGGCTTTTTGTTTTTTCGGCAATCTCAAATGCTTTTTGTAATTCATCAGCTGTATTATAATATGTAATTAAATGATCTATACTACTTTCATAAATAGATAAAGACTCTTTTATTCTAATCTCTCTAGCATTAGAAGTAGATAATTCTTTATGCCAATGATCTTGAAGATCCAACGCATTTTCGTTCGTTATTTTAATCGAGTCAATATATTTTTTATCATCCGTTTCTTCTAACTTCAGTTTATAATATTTTGATTTAAGTGAAAAGTATTTTTTATAGTGAGTTTTATCAAAATTCGATTCTTGATAATTCTTCAAGAGTTTTGCACTTTTATCTAGATATTCGTCTGCTATATTTAAGTTTTTAGTTTTTAAATAAACAGAAGCAAAATTTGAATATAATAAAGCCGCATTTACCTTGTTCTCTTCTTTTAAAGTATTATTAAGTTTCTCTGCTTTATCAAAGCTCTGGATTGCTTTAGTATAAAGATTTTGTTTATTGTAAATATTTCCTAGAGAATTATATATTTCTATCAATTTTGTACTTTTATTTCCTACAATACTGAGGTAGATTTTTAAAGATTTTTTGATATAACGCAATCCATCTTTTAATTCATTATTGTCAGAATGCATTAACCCTAAGTTATGATAAGTTTTAGCTAAATCTTTCATATTAGCCTTTGAAGATTCTTGAATTTTTATTGCTTTATGGTAATACTCTATAGATTTATCATAATTTTCTAGATATTTATAAGCAATTGCAATTAGCATATATGAATTAGCAGTCTTTGGGTGATTTTCCCCTAAAGTTTCGTGAAAAATTTTATTGGTTTTTTTAAAATATTCTAAGGCTTTCACATACTCTTTTTTCTTACGAAAAATATTGCCAAGATTCATATAGCTGGAAGCTAATAAGTATCTTTTCTTTTGATTCACTTTTAATAATATTATTTCTCCTTTTTCATAATAATCTATCGCTTTATTATAATTTTCTAGTTTACTGTAACAATTCCCTAAATTCATATAAATCCCACCTACCTGCTCATGCATATTCCCAAAAGTTTGTTTGGCTAAATCTAAACTTTCTTCATAGTATTTAATTGCTTCTTTTATTCTACTTAACTCAATATAAACATTTGCTAAACCTAAATATGACCTAGAAAGTAATGCATTCTTTTCTTCGGTCATTTTTAAACTGTTCCGTATTGCCTTTTTATAAAAATAGATAGCTTTATCATACTTACTGAATATGGTATAAAGATGTGCTAAATCACTACATTGCCTAATACTTTCAGCATTTAGTTCGCCATAAAAAGAAATCGAAGAGTTCAAAGCTTTCTTAGTTAAATCAATACTTTTTGCATAATCTCCACGATAATAATAGACTATCGACAATAAACGATAGGTCATTGAGGTTCCAGAAAAAATTTTGCCTGATTTTAATTCTTCCAATGATTTGTTTGCATAAAAAAAACATGAATCTAACTCTCTTTTATAAAGAAAAGATTCTGCTATTTTATTATTAGCTATTATCATCAATGAATCTATATTTCCATTATTTTTATAAATTTTTAAAGCCTTTTTTGACCATTTTATAGTTTCATCAAATTTATTCGATTCAAAATTTACTTTAGCACTATCCATATGTATCATAGCTAAAGAAATTTCATTTTCTTGAGCTACACATATAAAATGTACCAAATAAAGGAATCCTGCAATTAATCTTTTTTTCATCATTTATTTTTTTAGTTCAACAATAACTTAAAGTTAAGGAGTCTAAATATAATAGTAATTTCTATTAATTGTTCTTAACTTGTTATATTTGATTATAATAATTCTATTTTTTATGAAAAAACTAATCATACTAACACTCTTCTTTGCTGGAGTACTGACTTCTAGTGCACAAAAAGGGCTTTCAAAAAACAAAAAAGCATTATTAAAATCTGTAGAAAAACACAAAAAAGAACTCATTAGAATTAGTGATGAGATTTGGAGTACTGCAGAAACTGCTTTTGAAGAAACCAAATCAGCAGAAATCTTAGCCAGTTATGCAGAACAACAAGGGTTTAAAGTAGAAAGAGGTGTTGCAGAAATGCCTACTGCTTTTGTTGCTACCTATGGGTCTGGTTCGCCAGTAATTAGCGTTTTGGGCGAATTTGATGCCTTACCTGGAATCTCACAGAAAGCACAACCTACAAAATCGCCATTAAAAGAAGGAGCAGCCGGACATGGTTGTGGACACAATTTATTTGGTGCTGGAAGTTTAGGTGCTGCTATTGCCATTAAAGAATTGATTCAAGCTGGAAAAATTAAAGGAACTGTGAAGTTTTTTGGAACTCCATCAGAAGAAAAATTCTTTGGTAAAATTTGGATGGTCAATGCTGGTTTATGGGACGATGTGGATGTAAATATCAGTTGGCATCCCGCAGCAAAAACAGAATCTGATGTACAAAGTTCATTGGCTTTGGTCGATTTTAAAGTCGAGTTTTATGGTCAAGCTGCTCATGCCGCTGCAGATCCATGGAATGGACGTAGTGCTTCTGATGCTTTGGAATTGTATACTGCTGGAATTAACTATTACAGAGAACACGTAAAACCAACTGTACGAATGCATTATCACATTCAAGATGGCGGTCAGGTAGTAAATGTAGTTCCAGATTATTCTAGAATTTGGGTTCGTGTCAGAGATAGTAAACGCTCTGGAATGTTGCCCGTTTATGAACGCGTAAAGAAAATGGCTGAAGGTGCTGCAATTTTAGCAGATGTAGATTATAAGATTTCTTTAATTTCTGGAATTTATGAAGTATTGGTCAATCGTGAAGGAGGAGAAATCATGCAAAAAAACTTAGAACTTTTAGGTCCTATAGAATATACTGATGAAGAAGTAGCTTTTGGAAAGAAAATTCAAGAAGTCACCCAAAAAGAGCAAATTGGAATGGACAGTGAAATCAAACCTTTAGAAGCCACTAGAGAAAATTCTGGTGGAGGATCAACAGATGTTGGTGATGTAAGTTGGAATGTAGCAAACATTAATTTACGTGTTACCACCGCTCCGAAAGATACACCATGGCATTCGTGGGCAGTTGTTGCCTGTGGCGGAATGAGTATTGGACATAAGGGAATGATTTATTCATCAAAAGCAATGTCTATGACGATGTTGGACTTGTTTGAAAATCCAGAGTTGGTCAAAAAAGTAAAAGCCGAATACAAAGAACGAAAAGGAGATGAAGTCTACAAAGCGATTATTCCAGAAGGACCACCACCAATTCCAAAACAAAAAGAATAAATAATTTCAACGGAAGCCCCGAGGCAAAGCCTCGAGGAATTCTTTTCGAATAAAAAAAACCCTCATTGATGCGCAATTAATGAGGGTTTTTTACATCTAAAAAAGAAAGAAATCCATCTTTATTCTAATGTTTAATCCGTATTTTTGCAATACTTTTTAAAGCTTCTTTTTCGATGAAAAAAATCTTCGATATTCTCTACTCAACACGTTTAACAGCCGTTCTATTTCTTGTTTTTGCTACAGCCATGGGAATTGCAACTTTTATAGAAAATGATTACGGAACTCAAACAGCAAAAGCCTTGGTTTACAATGCTTGGTGGTTTGAAGCGATTATGATATTCTTTGTCATTAACTTCTTCGGAAACATTTTTAGGTATCGTTTATTAAGAAAGGAAAAATGGCCAGTTTTGATGTTTCACCTAGCATTTTTATTCATTTTAATTGGTGCTGGAATTACTAGATATGTTGGTTATGAAGGATTAATGTTGATTGATGAGGGTGAAACTACCAATAAATTCTTATCAGAAACTACCTTTTTGAGTGTTATTGTAGACAATAGCAAAGAACAAAAAACAATTCATAAAAAAACGCTGTTTTCTGCGAGAGGAAGCAATAGTTTTAGTATTAAAAATGATTTTAGAGGAAAGGATTTTTCTATCAATTTAACTGGATATATTCCTTGGGCTGAAGAAAAATTAGTAGAAGATGAAAATGGAATTGATTATTTATTCTTAGTAGAATCCAGCGGAGGTTCTCGTCATGAACACTATATCAAAAAAGGAACACTTAAAAACATTCACGGAATTTTAGTCGGATTTGAAGTACCAAATAATTCTGGATCTATTAATATTTTTAGGCAAGAAGGTAGTTTACGCTTACAAACCAAAATGGGCGGTTCTTGGCTACGAATGGCTGATCAAAAAAGAGGAACAGTCACTCAAGATAGTATTCAACATCTACAATTAAGGTCGTTGTACAACATCGCTGGATTGCCTTTTGTAATCCCTGATCCAATTAAAAAAGGAGAACTAAGAGTTGTAAGAGGTTCAAAAAAAGACGAACAGAGATTGGACGTTCTTGTATTGGATGTTACTGTTGATGGAAAAACGGAGCAAGTAGAATTGGCGGGCGGGCAGTTTAACACACAAAACTCTAAAAATATAACTGTTAATGGATTGAATTTTAGATTGCTTTATGGCGCTCAAATTTTAGAAACTCCATTTAGCATCAAATTAAACGATTTCCAATTGGAGAAATACCCTGGATCAGAAAGTGCCGCTTCTTATGCTAGTGAGGTTACCGTAGTTGACACTCAGGAAGTTTTTGATTATCGAATTTTTATGAATCATATTTTAGATCATAAAGGGTATAAGCTTTTTCAAGCTAGTTATGATTTGTCTGGAGAAGTAGAACAAACTCATCTGTCTGTAAATCATGATTTTTGGGGAACATTTGTCACTTATATTGGGTACTCTTTTTTATACTTTGGTTTGATTTGTATTCTATTTGCGAAGTACACACGATTTGATTCTTTAAAAAAATCATTAGCTAAAATCAGAAAGAAAAAAGCAACACTCGCTTTAATCTTTGGGCTCTTATTGAGTACAACAGCTTTTGCTAAGCAAGGGAATGATCACACTAAAGGCGATATTACAAGGCAAAAGATTGATTCTGTTTTACAAGCTAATATTGTCGATTTAGAACATGCTGAAGAGTTTAGTAAACTCGTAATTCAAGATGCCGGTGGACGTATGAAACCTGCACATACTTTTGCATCAGAATTGGTTCGAAAAGTAAGTCAGCAAGAAACTTTTAACGGAATGCAACCGAGTCAGGTATTGCTTTCTATTATAGAGAATAATAGATTTTGGTACTATGTTCCTTTTATTTATTTAGAAAAAGGAAATACTCAAGTCAGAGAAATTATTGGGGTAGATAAAGAGGCAACTCATGCAAGTTTATTCGATTTTTATGATCAAAATGGTGAATCAAAATTATCACAATACATTGCTGATGCACAGAAGAAAAACATTCAGAATAAATTTGAAAAAGACATCATAAAAATAGATAGGCGACTCTATTTATTCTCTCAAGCTTTAAGTAAGAGTATCTTAAGAATCTATCCTCTTCCTGAAGATGAAAATAACAAATGGATTTCCCCGCCAGAAGTTTCAAGAGCGAATTTTAAGGAATCCGATTCTTTGTTTGTAAAAGAATCTTTAAGTCTTTATGTAACATTACTACAAACTTCTAAGCAAAATGGTAATTATAAAGAAACGGATAGAATGTTGGATGGAATTAAAAAATTCCAAAAGAAATATGGAGCAGCAGTATATCCGAGTAAAAAGAAAATTGACTTAGAAATTACCTACAACAAAGTAAGTATTTTTAAAAAACTTGCTAAATATTACGGGGTTGTAAGTTTATTCTTAATCTTTTTTGTCATCCTACAGATTTTTAATAGTAAGAAATGGATTGGACATGTTGTAAAAATACTTATTGGAATCACAGTTTTACTTTTTGTATTGCACATTTTAGGCTTGGCAAGTAGATGGTATATAAGTGGAAATGCTCCTTGGTCTAATGCCTATGAATCCATTATTTATGTCGCTTGGGCTTTGATGTTATTTGGGTTAAGTATTGGACGAAAATCATCTTTAACCATTGCATCAACCACATTTTTGGCTGCCATTGTTTTGGCTTTTGCACATCAAAATTGGCTAGATCCAGAAATTGCCAACTTACAACCTGTACTTAATTCTTGGTGGTTATTAGTACATGTTTCTATTATTGTAGCGAGTTATGGTCCTTTTTCTTTGGGAATGATCTTAGGAATTGTTGCTTTGTTCTTAACCATTTTTACAAATGAAAAGAACAAAAAGAAAATGGAGTTAAACATCAAAGAAATTACAGCAATTAATGAAATGGCTTTGACCATTGGTTTAATTATGTTGACTATTGGTAATTTCTTAGGTGGAATGTGGGCCAACGAAAGTTGGGGGCGCTATTGGGGTTGGGATCCAAAAGAAACATGGGCATTGATTTCTATTATGATTTATGCTTTTGTATTGCATATGCGATTGATTCCAGGAATGAGAGGTAGGTACACATTCAATTTATGGTCTATTATAGCTTATGGATCAATTATGATGACCTATTTTGGTGTTAACTTCTATCTTTCTGGTTTGCATTCTTATGCAAGTGGAGATCAAGTAATCACGCCTAGTTCTGTTTATTATTCTCTTGTATTTGTCACTATTATTGGACTTTTAGCATGGTTTAGACATCGAAAATTCTATAAGAGTTAAAAAGAAAAGTGTATTTTTGTACTCCTTTTCCCTTTCGATTATAAGGGTAATTTTAAAATAAAGTTTAAATATGTTTCATAAGAATATAAAATTAATTTTAGCAGCATTAACAACTGCTTGGGCTGTATATGAATTTTGGCAAGGTCATATTGGAAATGGAATTTTTATTCTATTATTAACAGGAATGTTTATCTTATTGTATTTCAAAAATGAGTTTATCTTACTCGCCTTTTTACAATTGAGAAAGCAAAACTTTGCAGGCACACAAAAATGGTTGTCTTATATTAAGAATCCAAGTACAGCATTGATTCAAAAGCAAGAAGGATATTATAATTATTTACATGGAATTATATTGTCGCAAACCAATATTACACAAGCGGAAAAATATTTACGTAAAGCTGTACGATTAGGACTGGCAATGAATCATGATTTGGCAATGGCTAAACTTCAATTGGCTGGTATTGCTATGACCAAAAGACGTAAACGTGAAGCGACGACTTTAATGGCTGAAGCTAAAAAGTTAGACAAACACGGAATGTTGAAAGAGCAAATGCAGATGATGAAACAACAGATGAAGAAAATCTAATCTTGAATTTGTTTCATTCTTTTTTAAGAAAAAGTAGATTTACCTTCTAACATAAACAGGTAATTTGTCTTTGCGATCCCCAATTTGTTGGGGAGAAGCAATTTTTTTCATTATAAGTTATTATTTTACAGATTACTTATCCCGCCAAGGCGGAATCGTAAAGACAATAAAAAACATTCTTTAGGTTTTTAAATTATGCTACGTCTCTAACTATTGAGACGATCCCTATAATAAAAAGAACTGCAATTCCTAAGTAAACTTTTATTCTACCGAAAGACTCATGTTCTACTGCTGTATTTTCCAAATCAGTTTTAATAACTAAGACAAAAGAAACAATAGCAATAATTAAAAGTACAATTCCAGTAATCATATTACTTCAATCTTGTCAAAGTCATATCTGGATTATACTGAATGATGAAGATTCCATTATTGGAAGAAGTACTAAACAACTTTCTACTGTATTCGAATTTACTTTCCAATCTATATGAAATTCCTTTTTTAAAGGTTTCTTTTAGGTCATCTCCAGAAGCTAATCGCATTGCTGCATCATAAACGATATCAAACCCTTTGGTTGCATAGTATGAAGGATATGCTTTATTCTTTTCTAAATACTGTTTGTTAAATATTTGAACTGCAGGTGAATTCTCATCAATAAAGATATCACTTGTAAATGTAAAACCTAATTTGGCTAATTTATCATTATCAATTCGATCAAACTGGCGGGATTTATCAAACGTAAATATTTTGATAACTGTATCTTCAGGAAGGATCTGCATTTCTGGTTCATCTTTTTTCTTCTTCTTGGTTGCTGAGCCTTTCGAAGTATCCTCTTCTTCTTCAGGCTCTTCAATCGGCAAACTAATCAAACTGTTGATTACATCAGAAGCAATTACACTTTGATCGGTTGCAAAAATCACCCAATTCCCTACTTCTGCTTTTAATGCATTGATGACATAATCTTTTCGAATGTATCCTGTATTTGGATGAATAATTTTTGCTTCCTGAATGGAATCATGTTCTAATAAAACTGATCGAATTGCATCGCTATTACGAATGGATGTTGCTGTACTATCTCCAATGATTAAAATATTTTCATTGGCATACGTACTTAAAATATGATCTACCAATGCTTTCTGATGCACTTCCTTATCCGCATAGGTTTTAATCACTTTAGAGGATTTAAAACTCATTTGCTTTTTAGAATACACTGGAAAAATAACGGGCACTCCTGCTCTATTGGCAACTTTTGGAACTTCTTCAGAATACAAAGGACCTATGATGGCGTCTATATCACTAAAATCTGTCGCGGATAATATAGAATCTAGTTTTGTGTCTTTTCTTCCAGTATCAAAAACAGAAAGGCTGACATTAATTCCTTGGTCTCTTAAAGAATCAATAGCCACTGTAGCTCCCAAATACAAGTCGGTTGTAATGTTCGCTAATAAGTTTGTTTTAAAAATATCCTTTGCATCAATGGTGTCATATTCAATCGCTCTAAAAGGTAGCATCATCGCTAATTTTACTGAAGCATTTTCTTGAATGGTATCTTGATAAAAAATAATTTCGTCTTCGTTTTCAATAAACTTTACTTTTAAAATCATGTCTAGCTTTAAACCTTCAGAAATTTCTGGGTTTAAGCTTTTTAATTCATCTTCAGAAACATTGTAAAATCGAGTTAAATTGTAAAAAGTATCGCCTTTTTTGACTTTATGTACGACAAAAGTCTTCTTCAATTCATCGATATCAACGATTTTTTCTACAACTTCTGTACTATCAATCTTTTCAACACCAATTTCGTCTATAGTTGTATTCTCATTGAAATCTTTATTAGGAATTATGATTTCTGTATTGGGACGAGGTCTTCTTCCTACATTAGGATTCAATCGAAGTAAATCTTTTGTTTTCATGTCCAAGCGTTTGGCAATCACTTTCATGGTTTCACCTTTCTTAACAGTATAGGATATGTATTTTTTTTGCTGACCACAAGAGCTAGCAACAAAAACAAACAATAGTATTATTAGTAATTTAAATCCTTTCATTTTCTAAATTTATTCCCATTCAATGGTTGCCGGTGGTTTTGAACTAATGTCGTACACCACTCTATTAACACCTTTTACTTTATTGATAATTTGGTTTGATGTTTTTTGCAAAAACTCATAAGGTAAATTTACCCAATCGGCTGTCATACCATCTGTACTTTCTACCGCTCGTAAAGCCACTACTTTTTCATAGGTTCTTTCGTCTCCCATCACTCCTACTGAATTCACAGGAAGTAATATGGCTCCAGCTTGCCAAACCTTATTATACAGTCCGCTTTCTTTTAATCCGTTGATAAAAATAGCGTCCACTTCTTGCAAAATACGAACTTTTTCTGAAGTGATGTCTCCTAAAATTCGAATTGCCAATCCTGGCCCAGGAAATGGATGTCTTCCTAACAACTCTGCATCAATTCCCATTGAAGCTCCTACTCTTCTTACTTCGTCTTTAAAAATCATCCGTAAAGGCTCCACAATTTTCAATTTCATAAAGTCTGGTAAACCTCCTACATTATGATGACTTTTAATGGTTGCTGAAGGTCCGCCATTTACAGAAACCGATTCAATCACATCTGGATAAATAGTTCCTTGTGCTAACCATTTTACGTTTTCAATTTGATGAGCTTCGTCATCAAAGACTTCTATAAAAGCATTCCCGATGGCTTTTCTTTTCTTTTCAGGATCTGAAACTCCAGCCAATGCATTCAAAAAACGTGCCGATGCATCTACACCTTTAACGTTTAATCCCATGCCTTCGTATTGATTCAGAACGCTTTCGAACTCATTTTTTCTTAACAAGCCATTGTTCACAAAAATACAATACAGGTTTTTGCCAATGGCTTTATGCAATAGCACAGCAGCTACAGAAGAATCTACGCCTCCAGACAATCCTAAAACTACCTTGTCATTTCCTAGTTTCTCTTTTAAATTAGCTACCGTTGTTTCAACAAAGGAATCGGATGTCCAAGTTTGTGCAACACCTGCAATATGCACTAAGAAATTTTCTAATAATTGTTTTCCGTCTGTAGAATGGTATACTTCTGGGTGGAATTGAATTGCATAGGTTTCTTCTCCTTCAATTCTATATGCTGCATTTTCTACGTCAGATGTGCTTGCAAGGTGAACTGCGCCTCTTGGTAATTCTTTGATGGTATCTGAATGACTCATCCAAACTTGACTTCCTTCTGAAATATTTGAGAAAAATTCCTCATCACTTTTAACAAACGATAGATTTGCCCTTCCGTATTCTCTTGTATTGGACGGTGCTACTTTTCCTCCTGAAAAATGTGCTAGGTATTGAGCACCATAACAAACAGCTAACATGGGTTTCTTTCCTCTAATTTCTGATAAATCTGGATGTGGCGCATCTTCAGAACGTACAGAAAAAGGGCTTCCTGATAAGATTACAGCTTTAAAATCGTTCTGATTCTTTGGCGGATTGTTATACGGATGAATCTCACAATAAATGTTTAATTCTCTTACTCTTCTCGCAATTAACTGTGTGTATTGCGATCCAAAATCTAAAATAAGTACGTTGTGTTGTTGCATGTGCAAAAATAGTACTTCAATTTAGAAATGAAAGCTTTGTGTTTAGAAAATTTAAAGGAATTAATATCTATAAACTACAGCATTAATATTCATCCCTGCTCCAACAGATGCCAAGATAATTACATCGCCTTTGTTGACTTCTTGATTTTTGATATTTCCTTTCAAAACCAAGTCTAATAATGTAGGAACTGTAGCTACAGAACTATTGCCTAATTTATGAATACTCATCGGCATCACGCCTTCTGGAATTGGGGTTTTATAGAGCCTAAAAAAGCGTTTGATAATCGCTTCATCCATCTTTTCATTGGCTTGGTGAATGAATACTTTTTTCACCTCATCGATTGGAATTCCGCTTTTGTCTAATGCAACTTTCATCGCATTTGGAACATTGTTTAACGCAAATTCGTAGATTTTGCGTCCATGCATTTTTATATAACGTACATCTGGGTGTTCATTTTTATCAAATGAATTTCCAAAAAATAAGTAATAGGCTTCTTCTTGCGTAAATGTTTGAGTGGCGTGACTTAAGATTCCTGAATCTTCTCCATCGCTTTTCTCTACAATGCAAGCTCCTGCTCCATCACTATAGATCATAGAATCTCTATCGTGCTTGTCTAAAACTCTAGACAATGTTTCTGCTCCGATCACCAAAACTTTACTAGCAATACCCGATTTGATAAATGCTTGTGCTTGAATGACTCCTTCAATCCAACCTGGGCATCCAAATAAAATATCATAGGCGACACAATTGGGATTTTGAATTCCTAATCGAAACTTAACTCTTGTTGCTAAACTAGGAAGGATATCACTTTGAATGGCGGCAGATTTAACATCTCCAAAATTATGAGCGAGAATAATATAATCTAAATCTTCTTTGTCAATTCCTGCATCTTCAATCGCTTTTAAAGAAGCAAAATATCCTAAATCAGAAGTATTGTATTCAATATCGGCGTACCTTCTTTCTTCTATTCCAGTAATTCCTTTGAATTTCTCTATAATGATGTCATTATCACTGGGAATTTCCGTTCCGTCTGCATTTAAAAATCGGTGCGATAAGAATTTTTTATTCTCTTTTTTTATGGTTGGAATATAAGTTCCTGTTCCAGTAATTACTGCTGTGCCCACAATAAAATGTTTTTAGTTAGTATAGCTGTTATCAAAAGAACGTTTTTTTATATCTAGAAACTATAAATCGATGAAATATTTTCTAATTTTTGCCATATTCTTAAAACTATCCTTTCAAATTAATAATATGTAAATATTTAACTAAAAAAATGAGAATATTATAATCTAAAGATATGAGTTATCAAATGAGAATGGCAATAATGAAGATACAGAATTTGCCTTGACAACTTTCCCTACTTCTCCCATAAACAATACTTCCATGGGTTCTTCTTGATTGAATTCATATTCAAACAATGTTTGTCTACATGCACCACATGGACCTACTGGTTTATCAATTTGCTTGTTAGATGAGATTGCTGTAATTGCAATTTTCTTTATTTTTTTATTGGGAAATGTAGCTCCTGCTTTCCAAATAGCAACTCGTTCTGCGCACATTCCAGACGGATATGCTGCATTTTCTTGATTACTTCCTATAATAATAGAATCGTCTTCCATTAATAATGCGGCACCTACTTTGAATTTCGAGTAAGGTGCATAAGAATTTTTGGTAGCCTCCACAGCTGCTTTCATTAAGTTTTTGTCAACTTCAGATAACTCGTTGATATCTTCATAGACAAAACCAGAAGCGCCTATATTTATTTTTTTCATTAAGAATCTTTTCTTTTGAAAAAACTAAGGTACTAATAATCGTCGTAAATTTCTCCTAAATCAAATGATAGTGAAAAACGAAGCGAGTTTTCAAGCGGATTATTTACATCTGAAGAATTGATTAAATACGATAAATCGATATTTAACGCATTTGTTTTAAATCCTGCTCCTAATGTAAAAAATTGTCTATTTCCTTTGTTCTCACCTTCGTGAAAATATCCAGCTCGCAATGCAAAAGCATTGTTGTATAAATACTCGGCTCCTAAAGCATAGGTAACTTCTTCTAATTCTTCACCAAAACCTCCTGGAGCATCTCCAAAAGATCCAAAGATTCCAGAAATAAAACCATCATCTTGTTCAGAACCATCTGCTTGTGGTGTTGGAACTAATAATTTTGTGAATTCTGTATTTACACTTACAATATTATAATCATCTAAAATGAAATCAAATCCTCCACCAAATTTCAAATTGGTTGGGATAAAATCTTCTTCTCCTGGAACATACGAAACTTTAGGTCCGATATTGGCAATGTTAAATCCTATTCTATAACGACCGTTGAAAGTCCCGTAATTTTCTTCTGTTGATTGAAAATATCCTGAAACGTCTACTGCAAATGAGTTAATAGGTTGTAATGTTGAGTTGGTTCCTGTAAATGCTAAGTTAGATCTGAAATAACGACCTGAAACTCCCATTGAAAATGTTTCGCTTAGTTTTAACGCATAGGTTCCTGACAATGCAAATTCGTTTGGATTGATGGTTCCATTTGGGTTTCCAACATTATCGGTTAAATCAACTTGCCCTAGAGAGAAATATCTAAATTCTGCTCCCCAAGCAGCATTTTCACTAAATCTATTAATATAGGAAGCACTTCCTATAAAAATATCATCAGTAAGGTTTCTTAACCAAGGAGAATAATTAAGTCCTATCATTACTTGTCTTCCTGCAAAAGCTATTTTAGATGGATTGTGGAAAAGTGAACTTGCGTCTGCTGATGTAGAAACCCCTACATCTCCCATTGCTCCTGCTCTAGCATCTGTGACAATTAATAAAAAAGGAGTTGCTGTTGTGATTCCCCCAGTTTGTGTTGTGTTTGTTTGTGCATAAACTCCACCAATGCTTAGCAAGCAAAGCGTGAATAATAATCCTAATTTTTTCATTTAAAATAGTTTCCTTCTTAAACGCAAATATCGTCATTTATTATAGTATAACTAACTTTTCATACTTTTCTGTCGATATATTGCTTACGGTTGATTTTACTTTTAATTTATATACATAGACTCCTTTTCCAATTTTGTTTCCAAAATCGTCCAAACCATTCCATGTAATGTTTCTGGCTAAATTACCAGTGGTTTGTACTTGTTGATTAATTGTTTTGATTAGTTTACCAGCAATTGTAAAAACTTGCACCTGAACTTCGAGGGGTTCGTTCGGCTTGTTATGGTTAAACCAAAATTCGGTGTAATTTACAAAGGGATTTGGATAATTCAAAACATTATCTAATGTTAATGTTGCATCACTAACTACAATAAAGTTTATGGAGGCTTCTGATGAATTATTATAAGTGTCCCATGCCTTTAATTTCAAGGTATGTGGGCCGACAGCCAAATTTCTAAATCGAAATGTAACAGTTCCTCTTGTAAAGTCGTCTAGTTCTGTTTGATAAAAATCATTTAATACTATTGGATTGGATTCGTCTCCGTCTAAAACAGCAACGATATCATGATCTACTGCGGTTACAGAGGTATTGATTCCACTAAGGTCAAATAACTTTGCTACTAAATTTGGTGACGCATTTGTATTGCCTCCGTCTAAAAATGACTCATCATTCATAAATAGCTGAATTTCGGGTCCCGTGGTATCTTCTGGAGCGTTCTCATTGATTCCTCCTACAATAATATCACTATTAAAACCTGCTCTATCGGAGACTTCATTGTCTGCATAGAAACTCAACTTCCCATTTCCGAAAGCAATTCTAATATCTCTTGGTACAATAAATTCGAAATTAAAGTTTCCGTTTTCAACTGTAGCCTGACCTCTAAATAGTTTACTTTCTTGTGAGTCAAAAGTCAAAAACACACCAAAATTATCATTATCTAATGTTGTCTTATCAATGGGTTTGTCAAATACTGTTGTAGATAAAGTTCCGTTAAAATCGTTTAAAATAGTGTTAGAATTGTCCGTTACGACACCTTCAAAACGTACTCTAGATAATGCTCTTAAAGTATCTAATGAGCTAGTAATATCTACACCATTCATCCTCGTTATTCTAACATTTGGTTCTGGAATGGCTAATTTTTTTGCTGGATCTCCAAAGTAGTAAATGAAAAACTTTTGAAAACTAGTAAAACCGTTCTTGGTCTCTGCTACTGATTCTGCAATGGTTAAATCTTCATCATTAAATTCTAACAAAACACTTATTAACTCTTCATTAAATGATTGCCCAACACTAATAAAAACTTCTCTCGTAGTTGTAATCATTGAAGCAGCACCCCCAGAAGGATTCCAAAATGTAAGTTCTCCTGCGGTAACTCTATTTGGATTATCAAACCTAGAAAACTCACAGGTTACAGTAATAAATAAAGGCAATGTGTTTTCGTTAAAAAAACCTTGGACTTGTGGTACGTCTAGAAATCTTTCGGCTGCAAAACCATCTTCACCTCCATGTCCGAAGTAATCAAAAATCAAAGTTCCTCTTTCTAGAGCAGTTGTAATCGCATCTTTTACTTCTGGATATCTTTCTCCTCCTGATGAATTTTGCTGAACAAAAGCATCGGCATAAATTTTATTGATATTAAAAATAGGTTTTGCCGCTTTAATATCATCCGCTATTCTTTCGACTCCAGATTGAATGGGAATGTCTGAAGTTTCATCTATATCATCAGCTAGTAACGTAATTGTATTTCGCCAATCCCCTAAAGATTCTACTGCGTAATAATTCAATATTTTATCAACTACTTCCGTAGCCTGAGAAATTGTACTTACAGGAATTCTTCCTGTGGCAACATCTAAAGTATGTGATGTAGCCATCGTTCCTTCATTGTCTTCTAGGAAGGCAAAAAAATCGTCGGTAACATAAGAAAATGCAAGGCTATTACTTCGTAGTGACTGAAAAACTGGCACAATATTGTTGTTGTCATTAATTCTGTCTTTATAATCATAGGAGCCATCTCCAAAAAAGCAGACAAATTTTAATTGAGTCTCTGCTGTTGAATTTGTATCGTATACATGTTTTATAAAATCTCTAATCCCCGTAATGTCTGATGATCCTGATGAAAACTCATTATAAATATCGTCAACCACCACCACTTGGGCTGTGAGTCCAGAATTTTGAATGTGGTAATCTGCTATTCTTTGCGCCTGTTGTGAAAGCTCCTCGCTTGTAATTAGTAAATAGTTTATATCTTTTATGGCATGTAAGTTCTGATTTCCAACCCTTGAGTCTGGTATTGCTTCAGGAATATAAAAATCATTTGCGTTTAATGCCACATATTCTCTTAATTCGCCTCCGTTTGCTTTGAATGAAAAATTGCTTGTAGATTCATTTGTAATAGAAGTTACATTAATAGGATCAGTTACATCCCATAATTGAAAAATATTCGTTGGGTTTTGAATTTGATATTCTATAACATCGGTACTGAGCGCACTAGCAGCTTCAAAGCTTCTAAATGAAAATTGGAAATCGTTTGCCGTTAATTGTTTTTTTCCAATTACTTCAATAAAATCTAAATAGGCTCTTGCTGATGGATTCCCTCCATTACTATAATTAAGAGACACAGCTATGGTATTGGCAGAATTTGTTAGCACGCCAGATCTGTCTTGCTCAGAAGATAATATAAGAGAGGTTGGCAAGTTTGCTGAAAAATTAAGGCTGAATAAATCTTGGGCATTTACATTGACTTGCATTGATGAGGCTAAGGCAGAAACTGCAGCTGCACTTACTCTAACAGTAATATTTTCGCCAGCTACAGCATTTGGAAATGGAATCTGGAATGTTTGTACATTCTCTACACTAAATTCTTCGCCAAACCATTTTTTCCCAGCTGCAAAAAGATTTACTGTTTCTTGCTCATAAAAAATATAATCATCAAAAGTTGTTATTGAGAGGGTTGAAGCATCTGGAATGGATGGATTGTTTTGAATTCTTTTCCCATCAGTTTCATTGACAGTAATAAAATAGTAGGTTTCGTCTGAATAAATGTTTTGTCTGTGAGATGCTGTTCCTACAGTAGGGTTTACATTCCAGTCATGAGGTCCTTTTGCATAAAAAAGGATAAAATCATTGGCATCAAATGAACCATCATCTTCTCCTTCTATATATATAGCATTTTCCTGTAAATCATCATACCTGAAGTCTCCAACAAATTCTGACAACAAATTTCCTCCATTTCCATAAATATGGATCTTCTTAGGGTTTAAACCCGCTGTTGTAACTCCTATTCGTTGTAAAAGGTCTCTATCTATTCTAAAAACTCCTGTAGTATCTACAGAAAACTTGAACCAATTACCATTTGACAATACTGAGTTTGTTACTTGACTCGACATTGCAATAGAAAATAGCACAAATAAGGTTGTAGTAATCGTTTTTCTCATCATAATTATACATCAAATAACGTAAATAAAACTTATATATTTTATGCCAAATTTAGATATATCATAATAAATAAAAAATAGCTACGTTAGAGCTTATATTATAAAATAAATAGGAAGTTATTAAAATTTACAATTCATCTTGCGTGAAGATATTTTTATTGTAAATTGCAAAGCTGAAACAGAACCCTTAATATTTGGAATAAGATATGAAGAACTTATTTAGAATAAACTTACTTTTAATTAGTGCATTGTTATTATATAACTGTAATTCAGCTAATAGGAGTAAGTCTTCTTTAACAGGATGGAATTTTAACGACCCTAAATATGGGAGTTATATTAAAGGAAATTCTTTCCAAGGACAAAAGACTCCAGAAGGTATGGTTGCCATTGAAGGTGGTACTTTCACTATGGGACAAGTACAAGATGATGTAATGTTTGATTGGAATACTACCCCTAGACAAATGCATGTTCGTTCTTTTTACATGGATGAAGCTGAAGTAACTAACTCAGAGTATTTATTATACTTACAAGTTACTAGAGATGTTTTCCCTCCTGAAGAGGAACAATACAAGAATATATACCAATCTGCTTTACCAGATTCTTTAGTTTGGAGAAGTAGTTTAGGGAATACTGATCTTTTATCGGAAAATTATTTTAGACATCCAGCATATTCAGAGTACCCAGTAGTTGGAGTTAGTTGGTTACAAGCAGTACAATACTGTAAATGGAGGACTAGTGCTGTAAATTTAAAAAACCTTATCGACAGAGGTGTTCTTACCAATGTGTTGGCAAACGATACTATCAGAAATTTCTTTGATACAGATTTATATTTAGAGGATCCTTCTAGATTATTTAATGGAGATTCTACAGTTTACAAAAGAGGTTTGCCAGAAAATAAAGTAAGAAAAAGAGGGGAACCTAGGCCTCCTAGAGGTGCTTTTACTGGAAGACATGTAACTTCTCAAGATGGAATTTTAACACAAAAATTTAGACTTCCTACTGAAGTGGAATGGGAATATGCAGCGAAAGCCATTGCAGAAAATAGAGAGTACAATAATGTAAGAGGTAGAAAAAAATACGCTTGGAATGGAAAATATACAAGAGATAAATCTACCCGATATAAAGGAGATCAACTTGCAAACTTTAAACAACGACAAGGTAACTATAGCGGTTTAGCGGGTTGGAGTGATGATGGTTCGGATATTCCAATTCGAGTGAAATCATATCCTCCTAATGCATTTGGATTGTACGACATGTCTGGAAATGTAGCTGAATGGGTAGCCGATGTTTACAGACCTATTATAGATACTGAAGCGAATGATTTCAACTATTTTAGAGGAAATATCTTTACAAAAAAATTGATAGACTCTGTTGGTCAAGTTGTAGTTATTGGAGAACAAGCTCAAGCTACTGCAACTTATGACACTTTACCAAATGGTAGAATTGTTCCTGTAGAACTTCCTGGTGAAGTGAAATATGTTCCTATTACAAGGGATGATATTTTTATGAGAAGAAACTATAAAGTTGCTGCAAATCTTGATAAGAATGATGGTGACAAAGGTTCGGGAAGGTTTTTTGATGTTGAAGAAGATCAATTTAACAGACAACCAAGAATGTATAATTCTCCGATAAATGAAAAAGATTCAATTACAGGAGAAATAAATCAATACGATAAAAGAAAGCGTTATACTTTAATTAGTAACGAATCTAGAGTTCATAAAGGTGGATCTTGGAAAGACAGAGAGTATTGGTTAGATCCTGCTCAAAGAAGATATCTTCCAGAATATATGTCTACAAACTATATTGGCTTCAGATGTGCAACTGATGTTGTAGGGGCTTTAAGTTATAAGAAAAGAACAGCAAGAAATCCTTCAAGAAATTAATTCTTAAAGAAAAAATATAGAGCCTCATTGGAAGAAATTTCAATGAGGTTTTTTTTATCTTTAAACAATGGAAATTCAAGAGTTATATAAACTTTACACAAAAAATTATCTCGTAGATACAGACACAAGAAATATTAGGCCTGGATCTATTTTCTTTGCTTTAAAAGGAGATCGTTTTAATGGAAATAAATTTACTGAACAGGCTTTAAAAAAAGGAGCTTCTTACTGTGTTATTGACGAAAGTGATTTTGCAACAGAAAATACAATCTTGGTTGATGACAGCCTTAAAACATTGCAAGAATTAGCAAATTATCACAGACGACAATTATCCATTCCGATGATAGCTTTGACGGGTAGTAATGGAAAAACTACCACTAAAGAATTGATTAATGCTGTATTAGAAACTCAGTTTAAAACTACAGCTACTTTAGGGAATCTCAATAATCATATAGGTGTTCCATTAACCTTACTTTCAATTATCGATACTACCGAAATAGGCATTGTAGAAATGGGCGCGAATCATTTAAAAGAAATCGATTTTCTTTCTAAAATTACTGAACCTGACTATGGATATATTACCAATTTTGGGAAAGCTCATTTAGAGGGCTTTGGTAGTATAGAAGGTGTAATAAAAGGCAAATCTGAACTCTACGATTATCTATTATCCAACGATAAAACTGTTTTTGTAAATCCTAATGATGAAAAGCAAATTGAGCTTACGAAGAATAGTAAACGAATTCTTCTGAACAATTCGTTAAAAATAGTTTCTACTCAACCTTACCTTACCATAGATTACAATGGTAATTCTATTCCTACACATTTGGTTGGTGAATATAATTTCTCAAACATTCAAGCAGCAATATCTATTGGTGAACATTTTAAAGTTTCTGAATCCAATATTATTAAGGCGATAGCGAATTATATTCCTAGCAATAATAGGTCGCAATTCATAAAAACAGATCATAATAGTATTCTACTTGATGCTTATAACGCAAACCCTTCTAGCACAGAACTGGCTTTAAAAAACTTTAGTCAGATAAATCACCTCAACAAAGTTGTCATTTTAGGCGATATGTTTGAATTAGGAGAAAATGCTGCTATTGAGCATCAGAACATGGTAGACTTATGTGCTTCTCTAAATATTGATACAGCAATTTTTGTGGGTGCCAATTATTTTAAAACGAATGCTAAAACGAAATTCGAAGATTTTCAAGCATTAGAAAATTACGTCAAAAGTAATCTTTTTAAGGGTAGTTATATTTTGATAAAAGGTTCCAGAGGAATGGCTTTAGAAAAATTACTTGATTTTATTAATTAAGATGATTTCTATGAAACTCTATCAAATTGTCTATCGGTCTTTGTATCACGTCAGTAATTGATAAGTTATTTTTCTTCGCAATTTTTTCTAGAATATCTCTAAAATAAAATGCAATAGACCCTATGAAGTAAATGGGAGTTTCTTCTGTAACTTTATAGGTTAGAATTCTATATTTGAAAAATTCTTGAAATCCTTTTTTGATGATTTTTTTGATGTATTTGTCATCTTTAAAATCGAACATAAACTTAGCAAATGATGCTAAATACATATTAGGATTAGGCTGCCTGTATAAGTTGTATTTTATTGCATCGGCTTCAAGGTCATACTGTTTTTCAAATTCTTCAGCGATTCGTTTTGGCATTTTCTCATAATAATAATCTCTTATTAATAATTTTCCAAAATAATTTCCGCTGGCCTCGTCCATAAGAGTATATCCTAATGAAGCTACTTTCATCTGTAATTCTTTTCCATCAAAATAGCAGCTATTTGAACCTGTTCCTAAAATACAAACTATTGCTGGGTCTAATCCAGAAGAGGCATAAACGGCCGCTAGCATATCTTCAGCAATTAATACTTTGGCATTTATAAAAATAGATTCCATCACTTTTTTTAAGATGGCTACTGGTTTGGGCGTTCCACATCCGGCTCCATAAAAATGAATTTCTTTGATCTCCTCTTTTATATTAATCAGTTGAAATGTATTTGTTATCCTATTAAACAACTCTTCTTCTGGAACAACAGCAGGATTCAAACCTAATGTTCTTACTCTAAATAGTTCTTTTTTATCGTCATCCAACGCAATCCAATCAACTTTTGTAGAACCACCGTCTGCTATTAAAATCATTTTTATTTTCTTTAAAAATCAAATATATCATAACAATTCTTCTTACACAATAGCTAAGAAAATATCAATCGTTTTCGAAGAAAAATAATTTAAAAAATGTATTTTCGTTAAAACTTCTTGTATGTTTTTTTTTAAGAAAAAAGAGAAACAAATTGCTGATTTCTTTGGTCGTGATTTTGTTGATATTCATTCCCACCTATTACCAGGAATAGATGATGGTGCGAAAGACTTAGACAAAAGTATTGAGCTTATAAAAAAAATGCATTCTTATGGGATTAAAAATTTTATAACGACTCCTCATGTTTTAGGTGATGTGTATCCAAACTCATCTACAACAATTAAAGAAAAAGCGCAGGAAGTACGTGAAGAACTAAAAAATAGAGGTTTAGATGATATTCATTTTTCTACTGCTGCAGAGTATATGATTGATGAACAATTTTCTGAGTTATTAAAAGAAGGCGACCTCTTAACTCTTAAAGATAATTTTATCCTTGTAGAAGTCTCTTATTTTAATCCTCCAATAAATCTTTATGAGGTTTTATTTGAAATACAACTAAAAGGGTACAAACCAATTTTAGCGCATCCTGAACGTTATAATTTTTATCACAACGATTTTGAAAGTTATTATAAGCTTAAAAAAGCTGGATGCCTTTTCCAGTTGAACTTTTTATCTTTAACGTTACAGTATGGTATAAATGTTCAAAAAATCAGTAAGAAGTTATTAAAACTAGGAATGTATGATTTTGTAGGTAGTGATACTCATCACTCAAAACATTTAGAACTTTTAGGTACTTTATTCACTGAGAAAAATAAAAACAGTTTGGATCTTCTTCTAAAAAGAAACTCTCAATTTTTGAAAACTGAGAGTTGATTTTTTATTATGATTCTTTGCTGAAAATTCTTTTATACCAAGGTTTTTTCACAACCACATATCCATATCCATAACCTCCATAACCATATCCGTAACTACGTTTTGGATCTGTATCATTTAATACAATAGCCATATTTGGAAGTTTTTTCTCATTATATAATTCCTGAGGCACTGCCAATAATCTTTTGTCTAAATAATTAGCTCTTACTATATACATAAACATATCTGCATATTTACCTATTAAGAGCGTGTCCGTTACTAGATTTACTGGTGCAGTATCTACAATTACAATATCGTATTCTTGTTTAACAATCGTAAATAAATTTTCTACCCTTTTGGTCATTAATAATTCTGCAGGATTGGGAGGAATCACCCCAGATGCAATAATATCTAGTCCTTTTACTTCAGGAACTGTAAATATTAAATCAGATATTGTTATGTCTTCATCTGAAATATAATTGGTAATCCCTTTTCTATCTTCTATTCCTAAATATTCTGTCACTTTAGGAGCTCGTAAGTCCATTCCCATTAGCAATACTTTTTTACCAGACAATGCTAATGTTGCTGCTATGTTAATAGAAATAAATGACTTTCCTTCTCCACTTGTTGTTGATGTAATAAAGATCGCTTTGCTTTGTTTTCTATTGCTAGTCAACATAAAATCTAAATTGGTTCTAATCAAACGGAAAGCTTCCGCTGTACTTGATCTTACATCATTTCCAATAATAATTTTCTCTTTGCTGTCAGATTTAGGCACATCTCCTAAAAATGGCACAGACAATTCAGATTCAATATCTTGTTTGTTATGAATTTTAGTATCTAATAAATCCAATAAATAAATAATTGTAAAAGGGATGACAATACCCATAAGAAAAGCGACTAAATAAATAACCTTTTTCTTTGGTGAAATTGGTGCATTAGAGCCATAAGCTTTGTCAATAATCTTAGCATTTGGTGCAGTTACTGCAAGGGAGATATCGGTCTCTTCCTTCTTTTTTAACAAATAACTATAAAGTCCGGCAATGATTTCTTGTCGTCTTTTAATATCAATATACCCTCTTTCATTTGCTGGTATTGATTTTATTCTTGAAAGCACTTTAGACCCCTCGCCTTCAAATACATCCAATTGAAGTTTTAAAGAACTTGAAACGTTTGATAAGCTTTTAAACAAATTGGATTTTAAGTTGGCAACTTGAGATTCTAATTGACGTAAGCCTGGGTTTTTTTCTCCAGCATCTATTTTCATTCTATTTCTCAATAAAACCGTTGTATTATATTCTACAATTGCTTGGGCAATACTTTCGTCTTCAATTCCAAGAGTAGCGGGGAGTATTCCATCTTTTTCAGATTCTTTTGTTAATTCTTCTTTGACCCACTCTACCAAGCTTAATTGTGTTTGGATTGCAATTATTTTTTCATTATTCTCTTTTAAAGATGAAAAAGCTAATTGGACTTCTACTGGTAATCCTGAGAATTCTTTAGAAGTTTTAAATTTTTCTACGTCATTATCAATTAAAAACAAATCAGAATTGACCTTTTGTAATCTTTCATCAATAAAATCACTCGTTTTTTTAGCAACTTCACCTTTATCGTTAATCGCGTCTAAATTATATTGTCTTATTAACTCATCTATAACATCTTCAGCTTTTTGTTTAACAGGGTCTTCTAAAGTTAAAATAAGAACGCTAGAGTTTTTATCTACTGGATTGATTCCTATTCTACTTCTATAACTAGAAACGACTCTATATGTAGGAGTAAACTTAACAGTTATAATGTTATCAAAATTGACTTTACTGACATAATCTATTCTAAATACACCTAATTTACTAGTAACTTCTTCCGAAAAAAAGTGGGATGAAATTATTTGACCTTCAAAATCAAGCAATTCATATTTGGAATCATTTATAGCTCTAAACTTAAACAGCGTATCTTTCTGCATTAGTTTAGAATCCTTTTTTATAAATTTTACTTTTATCGGTAAAGATTCTTTATACAATTCGCTTTCAATAACCCTACCAGTGATATAATAACTAACATCTAAATCTAACGTATCTATAACGCTTTCTATTACTTTTCTTGATTTTAAAATTTCGATTTCATTTTCAGGGTTGTTTGAAGAACCTCCTCCAACAATTCCTAAATCTTTAAATGCTTCTAGTTCGGCAGAAATTCCTGACTTTTTATTATCCTTAATTAAAATAGTAGCGCTGGCTTTGTATAGTGGTGTCGTATAACGTAAATACAGTCCAGCAATAAGTAAAGAAACTATTACTCCCAACACAAAATATTTCCATTTTCGTAAATATTTTTCAAGCTCAGCACGAATATTTAAATTCCCGTCATTTTTGTTGAATTGACTTGAGGTATATTTTGAATTTTGTTGCATTTTGACTATCTAAATAAAATTGCTATCAAAGAAATAACTATAGAGCCTATAGAGATAAATAATCCTACGTTTGGATTGGCAGCTGCAGATTGGGATTTTGCTTTATTGGGATCAACATAAATGACATCATTTTGTTGCAAATAATACACTGGCGAGTTAAAAATAGAATTTGATAAAAAGTTAACTTTATAAAAAACTTTTTTATCCCCTTCTTCTCTTTGCACCAAAATATTATCTCTCTCAGCAGAAATATTTAAGTCTCCTGCAAGACCAATTGCTTCTAAAATCGTTATTCTTTCGTTGGGTACGGTATAATTTCCTGGAGCTCTTACATCTCCTAAAACAGTAATTTTAAAATTTGAAATTTTAATATTTATTGTTGGATTTTTTACGTAATCGGGTGATAGTTTTGACTTGAATAATTGAATTGCTTCTTCTCTATTTAATCCTCCGATTTTTAATTTACCCAATAAAGGGAAATCAATTTCTCCTTTAGAGTCTACTAAATATGTTTGTTGTTGTGAACCCCTTGAGGCTGAATTTTCAGTAGAAAAAACTGCTGCTGGTAAATTAAAAGGTCTAACTGCTTCTAAATTTTCCGCTGAAATCGTTATCTCTAATAAATCATCAGGTTTAAAAATTGTTACATAATTATTAGAGACCTTTGATTGATCAATTGTATCGTATTGAAAATAGGTAATCTTTTTTTTTGAAACACAAGAGGATGCCAAAACAACAATAAAGGCGGAAAGGATATAAATTGAACTTCTTTTCATCAAGTTTTATATAAGCTTATTTTCTGCGAAATTAAACTATTCTGCTGAATTAACTAGCTCTTTTTTGTCTAATTTCTCATACTCAGAATTGTTAGAAATGAACTCTGGAACTATCTGTTTCATTAAAGTAACAGTAACTTTAGTGTCTTCATTTTTATTTAAATGACAAAGTATATCAATCTTATTTATGACCGAATTACAATCGAGACTTATAGGGCTCGCAATCATTATTTTTTCATGATATGTAGTTTTGGTGTTTTCACTACTTGCTAATAATTCTTCGTATAATTTTTCTCCAGGTCTTAAACCTGTTATTTTAATATCTATATCGTCAGGGTATTTTAATCCTGATAATTGAATCATTTTTTTAGCAACATCAAATATCTTAATTGCTTTCCCCATATCAAAAATATAAATCTCACCTCCTTGCCCCATAGTTCCTGCTTCTAAGACTAGTCTACAAGCTTCAGGAATGGTCATAAAATATCTTGTAATTTCTTTATGCGTCACTGTAAGTGGCCCACCTTCTACAATCTGTTTTTTGAATAATGGTATTACGGATCCATTAGAACCTAATACATTTCCAAATCTAGTGGTTGTAAATTTTGTAAAATCACTATGTTGACTTAGACAGCTAATGTACATTTCGGCAATCCGTTTTGTAGCCCCCATAATATTGGTAGGGTTAACGGCTTTATCTGTTGAAATCATTACAAATCTATCTACCTTATGTTCAACTGCTAAATTTGCTATATTCTTGGTTCCTTCAACATTTATTTTAACTGCTTCATACGGGTTATCTTCCATTAAAGGAACATGTTTATAAGCGGCAGCATGAAAAACTTTATCTGGAGAATGTTTACTGAAAATTGATTTCATCCTTTGGTAATCTCTTACGTCGCCAACAATAGAAATGATATTTACTTTATCTTTTAATTCTTGTTGCAAATCATACAAGGGAGATTCAGACTGATCAATTAAAATTAGTTTTTTGTATTTGTAAGTACTTAACTGTCGTGATATTTCTGATCCTATAGAACCTGCGGCACCTGTAACCAAAACTACTTTATCATTAACATCTCTTCCTACAATTGGGTTTGAAATATCTATAGGGGCTCTGTTTAATAAATCTTCAATTTTTACTTGTTTAATTTGACTGGCTTCTAGTGCTCCTCCAATCCATTTAGATAGTGTTGGAACTATTTTGACTTCTACACCAAATTGAATTAAGTAATCCGTTATCTCCAGTAATCTTGAAGGTTTTAAACTTTGTATCGAGATAATTATCTCGTCTATTAAATTTTTCTCTATGAACGATTTGTCTATAGCATAAAGCTGTAAAATTTTAACTCTATCAATTTTTTTCCCTACTTTATTGATGTCATCATCTATAAACGCAATTACTTCATAATTCTCTTTGGTGTCTTTATTCAAGGCACCGTATGTAATCATACCTGAATCTCCTGCTCCAAAAATCAATACATTTTTAACGTCATTAATATCTGTAGAAATAATCTCATAGAATGCTTTAAAAATAAATCTAGAAATGATTAATACAAAAGTATTCACTAGGTAATGAATGATAATAATAGAAATAGGGATTGTAAATGCATCATAGAAATAGATGATGCTATTTATAAACACAATCAGAAGTGTTCCAGAAGCAATGAGTAAGGTTCCTACAAATACATTAAAAGCATCTCTAGTACCTGTATGACGAACAATTCCTTTATAGGAACCAACGATTAAGAAACTCACTATAGCTACTACAAAAACTATGGGTATTTGTACTAGTAAAGCATTGTGATCAAAATCAAAGGAGGCATTAAATCGTATAAAATATGAGAAGATAAATGAGAAGCATACCAGTATTAGATCAATTGTTAAAACAATCCATTTAGAGGCATATCTATTAAGTACTCTTAGCAAGTAATTTCTAATCATATTATCTACTCTACTGCCTCAAAAGTACGTTTTTTTACTGATATTTAAATGTTTTCCTCGATTCGCTATTTTATCTTCAAAGAATAGAATTGATTTACAGCTTGTTGTATTCTATTTCTATCGTCATTTGTTAGGTTCGATCCAGAAGGAAGGCATAATCCTTTTTTAAATAATTCTTCTGCTTTATTTGCCCCGTAATAAGGGTACTTCTCAAAAATTGGTTGTAAATGCATTGGTTTCCACAGAGGTCTAGATTCTATATTTTCTTCTAATAATGCAATCCTTAAATCTTCTCTTGTGAAGCCTGCTTTTTTATCATCTACTAAAATACCGCTCAGCCAATGGTTCGAGAAAAATTGAGAATTTGGTTCTTTAAAAACGGTGACTCCTTCAATTTCTTTAAATAGATTTTGGTAAAAACCGTTATTGTTTCTTCTGGAAGCAACTCTATCGTCCAATACTTCCATCTGTCCTCTACCAATTCCTGCAACTATATTGCTCATTCTATAGTTATAACCTATTTCTGAATGTTGATAATGAGGTGCATTGTCTCTTGCTTGTGTGGATAGAAATATTGCTTTGTCTTTAAGTTCTTGTGTTTTGCATATTAAAGCGCCTCCGCCCGACGTAGAAATGATTTTGTTTCCATTGAATGATAGGATTCCATAATCTCCAAAAGTTCCACATCTCTGATTATTATATGTAGATCCTAAAGCTTCGGCTGCATCTTCAATGAGAGTAATCTCATATTTTTTTGCAATTTTAGAAATCTCATCAATTTTTGCAGGCATCCCGTATAAATGAACAACAATAATTGCTTTTGGCTTTTTTCCTTTAGATATACGATCTTTTATGGCTTCTTCTAATGCTATTGGACACATATTCCATGTGTCTAATTCGCTATCTATAAAAACTGGAGTTGCTCCTTGATATGCGATTGGATTTGCAGAAGCAGAGAACGTAAAACTTTGACAAATGACTTCATCATCTTGTTTTACTCCCGATAGAATCAATGCTAAATGAATAGCTGATGTTCCTGTAGACAAACAAGCTACGTTTGTATTTTCTCCGATATAGTTTTCTAAATCTTCTTCAAAACCTGTAACATTTGGCCCTAAAGGTGCAATCCAATTGGTATCAAATGCTTCGTGTATGTATTTTAATTCGTTGCCTCCCATGTGAGGTGAGGATAGCCAAATTTTTGATTTCATATAATTATTACTCTAATTATTGTATTTTATTATTCTTCCTGGATTCCCTACAACAACTGCATAATCTGGTACATCATTAATAATTACTGCTCCAGCTCCTATTATTGCCCATTTTCCTACTTTAACATTGGGAAGGATAATAGCTGCAGATCCTATATGTGCTCCTTCTCCTATGTTCACATTTCCTGTAATTGTAGCATTTGGAGAGATATGAACAAAATCACTGATACGACAATCATGTTCTATCACTGAATTTGTATTTAGAATAACATGACGCCCTATTTCTGCATCAGAATTTACTACGACTCCTCCCATTACTACTGTACCTTCTTGAATTGACACTGTAGTAGAAACAACCGCTTTGTTGTGTATCGCAGTCGTATAAGTCATTTTCATTTTCTCGCTAACTTCTTTCCTAATTGCATTGTCTCCAATACTAATCAAGAATAAATTATTCTTATAGTTCGCTATTTTTTCTGATGGTAATATAGGAATGTCATGAAAATGTTTATGTTTAGGGTTATCGTCAAAAAATACTTCAACTTCGTTTGAAGTACTTAAAATAACATCTTTAATAACTTTGCCATGACCACTGGCTCCAAATAAACAAACCTTACTCATTCCCTTTAAACTTTATAGTTGTTGCTACATTTTTTGTATTTATACCTTCCGATTTAATCATTTTCACAAAAGTTTTAAAGAAAATTTTTACATCTAAAAAAAAGTTTAAATTTTCAACATACCAAACATCGTATTCAAATTTTTGTTCCCAACTAATCGCATTTCTTCCATTGACTTGTGCCCAACCAGTAATTCCTGGTTTTACATGATGTCTTTTTTGTTGTTCTTCATTATATAATGACAAATACTCTGGTAATAAAGGTCTTGGGCCAACAATACTCATATCTCCTTTCAATATGTTTATTACTTGAGGTGTTTCATCTAGGGAAGTTTTACGAATGAAAATTCCCGTTTTAGTCAAACGCTCTTCGTCGGGTAATAAATTCCCACTACTATCTCTTTTATTATTCATAGTTTTGAATTTGATCACCTTAAATATTTTACCATCTTTACCTGGTCTTTTTTGAAGAAAAAAAGGCTGTCCTTTATGACTAAACAAAAGTAGTAGTGTTATTAAAATTAACATTGGGCTGAATATAAACAGCGCTATAAAAGCAATGATGAAATCTAATAATCTTTTAAAAAAAAATTTATACATTTTTGTTTCTTTAATCTTTTTCAAGAAGTTATTCTATTGACCTATTTTAATTCCCATCTTTTCACTAAAATTAAAGTTTATTTTTAGAATAATGCTTGGAGCCTTTTTTTTCTATAAGGATTTAGTTACATTCATTAAGCTACTAAACTTAGAAAATGAAATTTCTTCTCTGTAATTATTAAATTGTTCTACATCTTTAGACCCTTCTAGCCATTTCAAATAAATTGCAGGTATATTTATTCCTGCTTGATGAGAAAAAGGGTACCCACCACCAAAACGTGGGTTTAATTCTAAAACGTAATAATCTGTTCCATCAAAAAAGATATCGCAATCTAAATTACCAATATGCTTAAGATTCTTTCCTATGATTTCTCCTATTTTCAACAACTCTGGTTTTATTACTGATACTGCCTTATCAGTCTCTCCATACCTCATTGATAATTTTTGCCTTGCAAATGATGCGTGGTAATCGCCTTCTAATGTATTAAGAACATCCATTCCATATTCTATACCTTCAATTTTTTCCTGAATAAGAATGGCTTTTGTAATATCTTCTTTACTTAACTCTGAGAGAATTGTTCTTGAAATCCTTTTACTTTGAAGTTTATACACCAATTCTAATTCTTCTTCATTAAAAGCGAAATCAACACCTATAGATCCACTGCCCCATCTCGGTTTTACAACTATTGGGTAATTTAACTCCCCTGATTGTAATGCTTTTTTTGCTTCGTCTAAATCAATAAAGGTTTTGGGTGATTTTAAACCTATTTTATTTAAAAATTTTACCGTTTCCCATTTATCCGATGCTATATTTATAGCATTTTTATCTGAAATAATGACTACAGTATTTTTAGATAATATGTTTTTGTGTTCAGCTAAAATGGCTAATTCTAAATCATTAAGTGAAATTACTGCTCCAATATCTTGTTTTTTTATTACATCTTCTAAAAAAGAGATATAACGTTCATCATAGATTGACGGAGATTCTATAGCTACATCTGCATCAATAAGAGATGGTGCTGTGGAATCCATATCTAAGGCATATACCTTGCCTTTTCCTTTCAATGCTTCTTTAAAATAATTGATTAGGTAATTTCGTCTTCCTGCACAAGTAAAAAGTATATTCATTATTTAATGATCTAGTTTTACATTACTATTAAAATAATTTGTTTCTTCCCATTCTTTTTTTAATAGACCATAAATGCATCTATCAATAAATTGTCCATCTTTATATTTATGCTTCCTTAACGTTCCTTCAAGTTTAAATCCTAACCTATTATAAAGTTTATTAGCTCTTTCATTAAAGTGATTGGTGTATAAATAAATCTTGTGAATATTATAAGTTGCAAATGCATAGTTTATAGTGAACGCTGTTGTTTTTATCCCATAGCCTTCCCCTTGTCTATTTGGGTTGACTATTATATAGAATTCAAATAGACCATTAACTAAATCTAAATTTGTTAATCCGGTCATAGAAACTATATTTTCTTCTTCTTGAAAAGCTAAATCTATCCTTTCAGGGTTAATAGATATCCTAGTATACCATCTGTCAGTCTCTTCAAAAGTAATTGGATATTTCATATTCATGTGTTTATAAACATTAGGATGATTTAACCAAGAAACTCTTTCTTTAAGGTGTATTTCAGATAACTTAATTACTTTCATTCTCCATTCTTTTTTCGTCTATCAATTTACTAATGGGTTCTATACTAATATCTTTACTTGATAATACTTTTTGGAAAGTTTTCAATATGATCTTTATATCTAACAACAATGAAATGTTTTTTACATAATATACATCTAATTCAAATTTTTTAGACCAAGTAATTGCATTTCTTCCATTTACTTGAGCCCATCCCGTAATCCCAGGTTTTATTAAATGTCTTTTTCGTTCTTCTTCACTATACAAAGGTAAGTATTCTGACAACAACGGTCTAGGTCCAATGAGGCTCATATCTCCTTTTAAAACATTTAATAGTTGTGGTAATTCATCTAATGATGTTTTTCTGATAAATGCTCCAACTTTAGTCAATCTTTGAGCATCAGGTAATAGTTTTCCATTTTCATCTTTTTTATTATTCATTGTTTTAAACTTAATGATCTGGAATATTTTCTCGTTCAAACCTGGTCTAAGCTGAAAAAAGAATGGGGTTCCTTTATTCGTAAAAAACAGACATATTGTAACTATTATAAACACTGGGCTTAATATAATTAAGCTTATCAAAGAGGTGAAAAAGTCAATAATTCTTTTAAAGAAGTATCTATACATTTTAAATTTCTTTTAAACTTTTATATTCGTTCAATATTTGATTCCAAACAAATTTTTGTTCGTAACAATCTATCATTCTTTTCCTATTTTTCATACCCATTTCTTTAGATAATGAAATGTTCTGTACAGAACATTTCATTTTTTCTTGCAATTTTTTCACGTTTTTTACTGGAATGACCCATCCATTTACACCGTCTTCTATAATTTCATTACAACCATTAATATTAGTAACTATACAGTTTAACTGCATGGAGCATGCCTGCATTACTACATTAGGAAATCCTTCTCTAAAACTAGGAAATGTCAATAAATTAGAAATTGCAAAGTAAGGGCGAACATCCATTTGAAAACCTGTAGCAATGATATTAGGGTTTTCTAGTATTAATTTAAGAACATTTGGTTCTAACGGGTCTAAATCTGATTCCATGGCACCCACTAATAATAGTTTTATATTCTTTTCAGTTAAAGTTAAACTACAAAAGGCTTTAACAAGTTCATTTACACCTTTATCTCCTACCATTCTGCCTACAAAAATAAACACAAAATCTTCTTTTGAGATACCTAAGCTTTCACGCAATTCTTCATTCATTGTTTTTTGAAAAATCGAAGGATCAAAATGAGAAGTATCTATTCCATTACTACTTCCATTTCCTATTACTTTTACTTTTTCTTTTGGTGCATATTTTTCGTCAATTATAATGTCTTTAAGTCCATTTGAATTCGGGTATACTTTGGTGGCACAGCGGTAAGTAATTTTTTCTACGAAATCTAGTAGTTTTCGTTTTCTTCCTTTTGCTATTAATAATGGCATTCCAGCCACCGTGTGTAATCTATGCGGTATTCTAGCTAATTTAGCGGCAATCATGCCTAAAGTTCCGGCTTTTGGTGTATGTGTATGTACTATAAAAGGGCGTTCTTTTCTAAATAGAAAATATAGTTTTATAAGAGAAATTATATCTTTTAAAGGTGAAATTGTACGCGTCATATTTACTGCTATTGTCTTTATTCCTTCGTTATGCTTTACAACTTCCAAGCTTTTACCTTCTGAAGAAACTCCAACTACTTCATACTCGCTATTCATAAAATGTAATTGCCCTTTTAGGAGCCCTCTTAAGGATTGCGGTACTGTAGTAATTCTAACTATTTTTTTTCTTTTCATCTAATGATACTAAATATACAAACGCTAACAATATCCATAATAAGGTATTTCTTAATCCTTGATGTGTTAAGTTATAACTAAACACCGGCAAAAGTAAGAACAAATTAGATCTCACATTTGGAGAGACAATCCTATAAACAAAAAGGAAAAAGAAAAGGCTGCCTAAAATACCATAAGAAAATAGGATAGTTCCAAAACCAGAATGCAATTCAAGTTTCGAATAAGCTCTTGGAAATCTTTCTCTCCCTCCTTCTCCTGCTCCATAAATCAAGTATTCAGGATATAAAAGGATTCGATCATACCCTCTTACTTTAATTTCATTTTCTAATGTCGATTCTTTTTGTTCATTTCTTTCGCTTAATCCTAAAAGTAGTTCTTGAACAGAATCATTATTTGATATAAATATCCCTCCTACAATTACAAAGAAACAAATAGCTAGAATTGAGGGTAATTTAAATTTAAACCCTTCTTTTATAATAATGATAATACCTAACAATAAAACTCCAAACAATGCTGCCCTAGATCCTGAAATAAGAATTAAATACCCAGAAATCATTAATGCTGCAAAAACAATTATTTTTTTATTTCTATACTTGCTTGGAATTACAGTAAAAATAGAAATCATACAAAGTGTATAATAGCCTAGCTGATTTGGATTATTAAAAAAAATGATTGCTCTTCCGTTTGGATTTCCTAAACCTAAAAGATACAGTGCTAATTGTGTGAATAATGTCATCACTATTATAAGACTCAAAGCATTGCACAATTTTTCTCTAGGAATTTTCTTCCACAAAACAAAAATCAAAACAAAGACGACAAAATTATATACGTAAAAAATTGCGGCAAATACGGCACCTCCTGTGAGTCCTAGTAAACTTACATGGTATTCATTTATAAAACTTACTACAAGTATTAACAATAATAATCGTAAAAATGCTATAACAGGTTTCTGAAGAAATACCTTTTTATCTGAAATTAGAATTCCAAAAAAACATGTAATTGCTAATAGAAAATCTGCAGGTTGAGGGTTTCCACTATCAAACACATAAAATGGAGATAGAAAAATATAAATAATAAAAAGCCAAAATGCTTTATTCATTTTAAAAAACTAGTATGTTTAACATTTAAATAATCTAATAATCAATTTTTGATTTTTTCTCTAATTTTTAGTCTTATCTTTCTTGGAAAGATAAGATCAAATATTAATTTAAATATATTGTATAGAACTGCTTTTATATTGAATTCTAAAAAAGAATAATAGGTTTTTAATTTAAATGATCTTATTCTATATCTATTTCTCATTTTAGATTCAAACTGTTGCTTCTCGTGTATTCTATGAAAAGCTAATTTGGAGCTTAACCTTCCAATAACATAGCCACTCTTTCTTAAACGTAACCATAGTTCGTAATCGAATTGAGATTTTCTATTTTCATCATACACACACAATTCTTTTTTAATGATTACTGAAGTATGGGAAATTTGATTCGAATATAAAAATTGTTTTTTTGGTCTGCTTATACTAAGCTCAGTATTTATCTCAACCTCTTCAACTAGATCTTCTTTTTTTGAAAACAGAATTGTAGCTGTACCTAAAACATCAATATTTTTATTTTCTCCTATAACCTGAAACTGTGTTTTCAATTTCATTTTATGCCATAAGTCATCTGCATCAATAATTGCTATCCAATTGGTTTGTGCTTTAGATACCCCTAAATTTAATGCTTTACCTCTACCTATTCCTTCTGTTAGTATAACTACAAGGTTGTATGATTGGTTCTCTTCTTTAAATTTATTAAGAATAGATATTGTTGCATCTGTAGAACCGTCATCCACCACAATATGCTCGTGTACTTTATATACTTGGTCTTTTACAGAGTTTAACATCTCTAGAATATAAGACTCTCCATTTTTAACAGTCGTTAAAGCACTTACCTCTATCATCATTTAATTCTTGCTTTTGAGTAATAATTGGTCTTTGTATGCTTTAAATAATTTGAATCCAAGTAAAATCATTATCACAATGAAAGATATAATAAATAATCTTATGCCATCACTTTTAAAAAAAGGGACACTACTTAATAACAAGATAAAAGATGCATTTATAATAATATTTCTCTTAACTTTTGGGTTCAACAATAAATTCCCTAACGACCAAGCTTGTAATGTCATTAACAAAGTTCTTGATAAAATATCTAGTAAAAGAAGGTAGATAATTATATTTTTATCATTTAAAAAGATGAAAAAAACAAGAATGAGTGAAACAAGTCTAAATACGGTATAGTAACTTTCTAATTTCAAATTAACTTCTGCTTTTCCCAATGCTAAAATTGTGTATTTATTAAATGTTACCAAGTAATATAATGCAATAGAAATTACAAAATAATTAAACAATTCAACTAAACTCTTCCACTTTTCTCCTAATGTAAGTATAATGACTTGCTCTCCAAAGAAATAATTTCCAAAGACAAGAAACACTCCTCCTAAAACTAATAATAAATTCGCAAAATTATATTTTGCTGAAAAGAATGTTTTATTTGATGAGTATTTAGACATGATTGAAAACCAAGGCCTTGCAAAAAATTTAGACCCAATAATTCCAAGAGTATTTGAATACTCTCTTCCTTTGCTATATTCACCTAGTTTTGAAACGCCTATAAATTTACTCAATATAACCTCATCCGCCTTATTAGATATTGTTTCTAATACTCCTTGCATTAAAAGGCTTTTCCCCATTCTCCAATGAAAAAATATAAGTTTTTTTGAAACTACTTTCCATTTAGGTATGAAATTATCAGTTGCAAGTAATAAAGATGTATAAATAAAGGAACTTATAATTCCCATAGCTACTAAACTAAAAGGCCCATAATTTTTTTTAGCCATATAAATAGCCACAGTATAAGCTATAACATAAGAGATTAATTCAATAAAAATTAGCTTTCCATATTTTCCTTTAATTTGTAGCCTTGCCTCATTCACTAAGGCAAATGATCTAATCATTAATGATAAAGACGCTAAACAGATTAATAATGCTAAACTTTCTATATTGAAAAAATATTCTAAAGGTTTCGATATGATTATAAAAAATAAGAATAGAATAGAGGAAACTCCAATGTTTACAAAAAAGATAGAAGAATTATGGCTATTTTTAAGTGTAGCTTTTTGAATCAGAGATGATTTTAACCCTGAATCAATTAATATCTTTGAAAAAGAAATAATAATGGCTGGGATTACCATAACCCCATAATCGGAAGGCATTAAAGTAGCAGCTAAATACAAGTTTAATGCAAATCTAATGGGGGCTGCTATTAAATTCATAATAGCATTTGAAAAATAAATTTTTGAATTAGACATAAACGTTTGCTAAAGCAACTACAAAAATTCGATTAAAATATTTTCTTTATAATTTGTTCTTTAATTGCGTCCATAGATTTTTTACTGCCATCATGAAAGTTAAACCGATCTATTTCAAATGATCCTTCTAACAAAGTTTGAATAAAGGCCAACTTATCCGACTCTTTATACCCTTCAAACTCCAGTGCTTTTAAAATAGATTCTTTAATTTTAGATATATCTCTCGCAAAAATTATCCCTTTCATTTGATTGTACATCACATCTCCAAAACTTACGACAGCTTTATTTAACAACATTGCCTCCAATCCCATTGATGATGAGATTGTAAACACACCAATAGATTTTTGCAAGAGGTCATAAGGATTTTCTAAGTGAGAGACAAAATACACATTGTGAAGTTTGTTTGCTTTCTCGAAGAAAGAGGTTTCTCTCCACCCTATAGAAACTCTATGTTCTTTTACTACTAACGTAACGTCTAAAGGTAAATTTTTTGCAATCATTTCAATAATTGCATATTGATCATTTAACCACCTTCCTAAAATAAGTGTTGCTCCTTCTGGATGAAAATGCAATGGATAAATAAAATATTTTTCTGTTGGAATTTCATCAAGTGTATAGGCATTATTCTTAATAAAATTCAAATACCCTTTTACATTTTTTCTTTTTAATCGTTGTTTTTTTAAAATATCTTTGAAAGAGAGTATTGCGTAAGAATCTGAATTACTTTTAGAATATCTGTAATTAGATTTCACCTTCTTAATTGTATTGCCAATCTTCTTAAAAATAGAAATAGATTTTCCTTTTTTAAGCGCCTTATCCATATAAGAAGGCTGTGATTTATTGGTCACATAATTATAGATAAATTCTTTGGTTTCTTTAAATAACTCTGGATTAGTTTCTACTAATTTTAAATTTTCAGCATGATTTTCTTCTAAGCCTTCTGGTCCAGTATCTAATCTGTTTGATAAATACAATCTTTTTCCAATACGGGCAAAAATCAAATAATTAAATCTTATTCCTAAACTTTTAGCTAGGTCAAAAAGCAAAAAACTTGGAAAATCATCTACTCCTTCAGAAAAGATAACATTTATCTTATTGTCTACTACATATTCAATAAGTTTATTTGCAATTGCATATCCAACTCTTCTTTTTTCTTCTCTAGAATTAGAAACTAAATGTCTTTCTGCATTAATATAATTTGAGATACTCAAATTATATTTTTTCTCATAACCTATTAATTTTTCAAATTCTTCTTTTTCGCTATCTCGTTTTATTTTAGATAGTTTAAGTACACCTTGATGTACTTCTTCAAAATTGTATTCAGGTTTGATTTCATTAACAATACCAAAAAGAGAAAATGATTTTCCTTCATTTCTCAAATCTTTAAAAACGGTATTAAAAACCTTATAACTTACTGAATGATAACATAATACATTCATATTTTTTATTTTTAATCTAATCTGTGTTATATTTTAACCAGCCTACTAATAATGCTATTTTTTTAAGCTGTAGTGTAGATAACTTCTCAATGTTTTTGATGAAAAAGTCAAGTTTTACCTGTGATAAAACTATCTTATTTTTTTCAACAAACTCTCCGTACAAGTCTCTTGTATTTGAATCGTCTAATGTAAATCCCTTTTTTTGTCCAAAGGTAATTCCAAATGTTGTATTTAAATAATCAACAAATCTATTTTTACCATCTGTTTTTTGATTGTACCAATCTGGAGATAATAATGGAGATCTGGATTCCAATCCTAAATACATTGATATATTATCATTATCTCTTAAAAGTTGATTCAAACAATATTGATAAGACTCATGTTTTTTAATTGCTTTTCCAACATCCTTTGTCGATAAATCTATTTCATTTGGAACCCACTTGAAACTATTCATATAGTTCTCATAAAGCTTTTTGACAGTAGATTTGTCTTCAAATAAATTTTTGAAAGTATAATAATCAAATCGATATAGAAAGCTATATACATCTACATTAAAAAAACCAATTTGTTTATATCCAAAAACAAATCTTTCCATTTTTGGCATTAGTTTCTCTATAAAAGGAATTTTCAATAGCGCCTTAATTTTAGAATAGTTTGAAAATGAATTATACCCTCCAAATAATTCATCTCCTCCCAATCCAGTATATACTAGTTTTAAACTTGGGGTTGATTTTTTTAAATGACTTAAAAGGCTAAAAAGTTGAAGTCCATCTGAAGAAGGTTGTTCTAGTAAAGAGCAAAATTCATCCAACTTTAAAGCTTTTTCTTTTTCAGAGGACAATATCTTAATCGGGTATTTCTCTTTATCTACAGATAGCTTTCCAATATTAACAAGTGCATCTTCAGATTCATCAATCAATTTATTATTTGCTTTGTAAATTCCTATTTGTAAAGGTATTTTGTGTTCAATTGCTTCAGAAAGAAGGTATGTAGAGTCTATTCCTGAACTTAACAGCAATGTTCCTGGAACATCAGTACTCAATAATGAATTTTCAATATATTTTGATTGTTTCCAAGGAAAACTGGCATTTTTGATTTGAAATTCTAAAGGAATTACCTCAGCTTTTTCTTTCGTAAAAATTAATTTGTGACCTGGAGGAACTGTAAAAACCTTATTCCATATAGTTTGAGGTTCTCTTATATATCCAAAAAGCATATACTCCTCTTTTATAGCCTCAATATTTACTTCTACTTTTTTACCAATACTATTTAATAAATATTTTATGGACTTTAATGTTGAAGAAACAATTTCTATTTCAGAATCGTAGTAATAATATAATGGCTTTTCTCCATAAAAATCTCTATAAAATGAAACTTCCTCTGTATGTTTATTAAACCATGCTAATGTAAAAAAACCTCTTATTTTTGTAAAAGAAAGGTCCTTTTTTTTCATCAAATTAAAGAGTGTTTGTGTATCCGATGTAGAATCTGGTTCAAGCTCTTTATAATTGTAGATTTCTCCATTAAAAACCATCAAATTATCTTTATCTTGAAAAGGTTGATCTGATGAAGCTTTAAGGTCTATAATACTTAATCGTACATGCCCGAAAAAATGATTGTTTAAATTAACAATTCCTGTAGAATCTGGCCCTCGATATTTCATTTTATCAAGAGACTCAGAAAAATTCACTTGGAATTTTTCTTTATCAATTGTATTTGATTTTAATTTGGCATATAAGATTCCACACATATCAATCAGTAATTTCTCTTCTAATCATTAACCTTTTTCAAACTAAAAAAACAATCTTTATTTTAGTTTTGCTTTAGATATGCTTCTAAAACAGTATCTAATTTGTTGTTTCTTTCTAAAATACATTCAACAAAGGCTCTAAAGGCTCCATCTCCTCCTTTTACATTTATTTCTATATCTGAAATTTTCTTAATATAATCTGATGCGTTTTTTGGAGAGGCAGAAAACCCTACTTTTTTTAATAGTTTAATATCATTGATATCATCTCCAATAAAAGCAATTTCATCTAAGGTGATATTCAAAATTTCGCACAATTCATTTGCAACCGCAACCTTATCTTTTACCCCCATGTACAAATGTTTTATATTTAATTTCTTTGCTCTTCTTCTAACAATTTCAGTGTCTTCTCCTGTCACTATTGCTAAAGGAATGTTTAAGAGCTTTAAAAATAATACACCAACACTATCTGAGGTATTAAATTTTTTCAATTCATTTCCAGAGTTGTCATAATACATTCCTCCATCTGTCCAAACTCCATCAATATCAGTAATTACTAACTTAGGTAACATGTTTTATACGTTTGTAAAGTTGTTAGGATAAATGATTTCATCTTTTTCTAAATCTAAAATTATTTTCTTTCCTATTAGGTTGTCTTTTTCTCTCCATTTTAATCCATCTCCTGGACTTAGAAGGTGTAGATCATTTTCAGTAATAATATGTCCAGCTTTTAAAACTTTGTTAGTTGCTATTGATCTTTCTAATTTTTCTTTTGCTACTGCTACAGAATCTTCAATAAAAATATCTTCTACTCCCATAGATAAATCGAGATTTCTAATGTCCCTCATCATTCTATAAATTCCATCTATTGCTAAAGAACCAGCTTGATCAGTTCCTTTCATTCCTCTATCTAAAGTGATGTGTTTTTCTATAATTTCTGCACCCATAGCTATTGCGGCAACTGGTGTTGCTATTCCAATAGAGTGATCTGAATAACCAATTGTGAAATCTGGATAATTCTTTTTTAAATAAGAGATTGTTTTTAGGTTAACATTCTCATATTTTGTAGGATATTCAGAAACACAGTGTAATATTGAAATATTACTATGATGCTTCGTTATAATATTAGTGGCATCATCTATTTCTCTTTTACCTCCCATTCCAGTTGACAAAATAATAGGGATTTTTGTTTCAGCTAAGGCTTCTAATAAAGGTAAATTTGTTAAATCTCTTGAGGCAACTTTTAATCTATCTGGTGTAAATAGTTTTAACATACTCAAACACCCAATTGCGCAAAGAGTTTCAACAAAATCTAGTCCTTTTTCTTTTGTGTACTTATAAACTTCAAAATGCTCTTCATCAGATAATTCTAAAGCAGCTCTATGTTCTCCGTAAGTCTTCCCGAAAGAATTTGGAGTATCATAAATTCTACTCATTTGAGAAGCTGACAATTCTTGAGTTAGATCTCTCTTTGTTAATTTAACAGCATCCATTATTGGTAACTTCTTACCAAATAATTTATCGTGTATGGGTCTAGATACAACATTAACCAACAGTTTAGCGATATCTACTGAACCATTGTGATTTTGACCTATTTCTCCTATTACATAGGTACCCTTTGCTTTATTATTTTCCATTATTCTTTATTTGAGAATTCATTTTCAACAACCAATGTTCTTCATTTTGAACAAGTTCTAATAGTGATTGTACTGTCTGATTTTCTAGCAATATATATTTTTTATAAATCTCTTTTAACAATTGATAATCTTCCTCTGTATCCATTGTCAATCTTATATCTTGAGCTCTTTCTATATAATCTTCTACTTCTAGAAATTCAATTTGAAAAGAGTGACTATTTTCATATATATAATTAGTGACGTGTTCTAAATAGATTTTATTATTTGTTGCTTTACTAACTTGCTTAAGCGCATTTAAGGTAACTCCTTCTGCCCAAAATCCGAAATGCGTTTTTATAACTGGGAGTCCTACACTTGTTTTAAATGATAAGTAATCAGAATTAGATTGAGAAAACCTATCTTTTAAAGTTTTCAAAAACTCCATACTTAAAAAAGGGTTATCAGCGCAAACTCTAATTATTTTCGTCAATTTAAATTGTTCTCCAGCATCTATAAACCTTTGCAATACATTATCTTCAGAACCCCTGTAATAATGAATATTAAGTTTTTCACATAAATCAATAATCTTATCATCATTACTACTATTAGTTGTAGCCACTACCAAAGGAATATCAGTAAATTGTTTTTGTAATTTGCCAATTAACAATTCTAAGACTCCTTTCTCATGATAGAACGGAAGTAACATCTTATTTGGCAATCGCGTTGCTCCTAAACGAGCTTGTATAACTATCCCTAACATTCTTATTAGTTAATAGTACTCCTGTTGAAGTACTGGTGACTAAGGTTTTTATTTTTTCCCTATTCTATAATATTCAATTCCTTTTTCCTCTAAATTATATGCGATATACTGATTTCTACCGTCAAAAATTATTGGATTTTTTAGTTGTTGTTTGATTTCCTCAAAATCTGGAGATCTAAATTCTTTCCATTCTGTTAATAAAATCAACGCATCTGCATTGGGAAGCCCTTCATATTTTGAATTGCAATACTCAACATTGTCTAGATCTTTTAAGTAGAAATGTCTTGCTTCATCCATCGCCTTAGGGTCGTATACTTTTACCTTTGCTCCCTTTTTTACTAATTCTTGAATGACATATATAGCGGGTGCTTCTCTCATATCATCGGTTCCTGGCTTAAATGCCAATCCCCATAATGCAAAGGTTTTTCCTTCTAAATTTTCTCCGAATCTATCAATTACCTTTTGAGAGATTGTAAACTTCTGACGATTGTTTACATCTTCAACGGCTTCTATTAACTGTGCTTTATAATTGTTTTTTTCGGCTAATTTTTTAAGTGCTTTTACATCTTTTGGAAAACAAGAACCTCCATAACCTGCTCCTGGATAAATAAAGCTATATCCAATTCTATTATCTGAACCGATACCAATTCTTACTTGATTGACATCTGCTCCTACTTTTTCACAGATATTAGCAACTTCATTCATAAATGAAATTTTAGTCGCTAACATTGCATTGGCAGCATATTTTGTCATTTCAGCAGATCGCACATCCATCATAATAAATCGATCACGTGTTCTAAAGAAAGGCGAATACAACTGTTTCATGATTTTAAAAGCATACTCATCTTCTGCTCCAATAACCACTCTATCTGGTTTCATAAAATCGTTAATAGCATCTCCTTCTTTTAAAAACTCTGGATTGGACACCATATCAAACTCTATAGAAACTTCTCTTTTTTCTAATTCTTTTTTGATGGTTGCTTTCACCTCATCGGCTGTTCCTACGGGAACTGTAGATTTATCTACGACCACCAATCTGTGATTCATGTGTTGCCCTATTTCTTTCGCAACAGACAATACATATTGTAAATCGGCTGAACCATCGTCTCCCATAGGTGTTCCTACGGCAATAAAAACAATAGATACATCTTGAATGCTATCTTTTAAAGAGGTAGAAAATTGTAGGTTTTTGGCTTCCGCATTTTTTAAAACCATCGGCGCCAAACCAGGTTCGTATATCGGAATAATTCCCGATTTTAGTTTTTCAACCTTTTCTTTATCAATATCAACACAAGTAACATTGTTTCCCATTTCAGCAAAACAAGTCCCTGAAACCAATCCAACATATCCTGTACCGATGACTGCTATTTTCATCTCTTCAAATTATTTTATAAATGAATGCTTTAACTCCTTATTGATATTAATTTCATTGTTTCTGATCTCATGAACAATTTCAATAGAGGTTTTTGCATCAGACAATCCAAAACCATTTCCGTTTAGGATATTTTTATAACTTTCTGTGTGCAACTCTGTAAAGCCTCCACTGAACTCAATTTCTTCATGATCAATAGTAATGGATCTATACGTTCTTTGTCCCACAGCTTTAATTCCTTCTGGCAAATCGTTTTCATCAATAGACAAAAACCATCGAACTCTCGCTTTTTCAAACTCTAAATATCCAGCTGCTTTTGATGTTTCTCTAAGGTGCACTTGATTTTCTGTTACATCACCAAAAATCCAGCTTAACATATCATAAAAATGGATTCCGATATTTGTAGCAATACCTCCTGATTTGCTTTCATCTCCCTTCCATGAAGTATGATACCAGCTTCCTCTTGAGGTAATATATGTTAAATCAATATCAAACTTTTCATTTGCTTGCGATTGATCTACTTTCTTTTTTAAGGCGACAATACTTGGATGCAATCTTAATTGTAAGATGGTGTGAATTTTATTTCCTGATTCTTTTTCAATATCCATCAAAGCATCAACATTCCAAGGATTTAAAACCAATGGCTTTTCACAGATAGCATCTGCTCCTCTTCTTAGAGCCATTCTAATATGAGAATCATGTAAATAGTTTGGAGTACAGATACTTACATAATCTAAATGTGTCCCGTTTCTTTTAAGTTTTTCTATATGGCGATCAAAACGTTCGAATTCAACAAAAAAACTTGCGTTGGGAAAATAACTATCTAAGATCCCCACAGAATCAAATTTATCTAAAGCAGCAATCACCTGATTATCAGTATTTTTGATTGCTTTTAAATGTCTTGGCGCAATATAACCTGCTGCTCCTATGATTCCGAAATTCTTCATTACAGTCCTGAATCTTTAGATGAAATTGGCAATACATTCTTTACATCATATACTGCATTCTTTTCTTTAACGATATTTTTGAAATCCAAGGATTTAAATTCATTGTGTGCCACGGCTAAAACCACTGAATCAAATTTCTTCTCAGGTAATGTCTTCGTCGATTTTAAATTGTATTCGTGTAATACTTCATCTTCGTTAGCCCAAGGATCATAGATGGTTACATTGGTTCCGTATTCTTTTAATGCAGAAACAACATCTACGACTTTGGTATTTCTAACATCTGGACAGTTTTCTTTGAAGGTAATTCCAAGGACTAAAATTTCAGCATTTTTGATTTTAATATCTTTCTGAATCATCAGTTTTACAACTTCTGAAGAGACATAATCTCCCATGCTATCATTCAATCGTCTTCCTGCCAAAATAATTTCTGGATGATATCCATATTCTTGTGCTTTCTGAGCTAAATAATACGGATCTACACCAATACAATGTCCTCCAACCAATCCCGGTTTAAAGGGTAAAAAGTTCCATTTAGTTCCAGCTGCTTCCAAAACATCATGGGTATTGATATCCATAAGGTTAAAGATCTTAGCCAGCTCATTTACAAATGCAATATTGATATCTCTTTGAGAGTTTTCTATCACCTTAGCGGCTTCGGCAACTTTGATTGTAGGTGCTAAATGCGTTCCAGCCGTGATGACAGAATTGTATAAGTCATCAACTTTCTTCCCTATTTCTGGGGTTGAACCTGAAGTTACTTTTAATATTTTTTCTACGGTATGTAATTTATCTCCTGGGTTGATTCTTTCTGGCGAATATCCTGCAAAGAAATCTTCGTTAAATTTTAACCCTGATGTTTTCTCCAAAACAGGAATACAATCTTCTTCTGTAGCTCCTGGATATACGGTAGATTCATACACCACAACGTCTCCTTCTTTCAAAACTGAACCTACTGTTTCACTTGCTTTTATCAGCGGAGTTAATATGGGTCTGTTATTTTTATCTACGGGTGTTGGAACTGTTATTATATAATAGTTACAGTGCTTCAAATCGTTTAAATCGTCAGAGCAATACAAGCCATTTTTATCAGAAAAACCGTCCGTTAAAACAGATTGCAAGACATCATCATCTACTTCCAGTGTACTATCTACACCAGACATCAATTCTTGAATTCTATCTTTGTTGATATCAAATCCTAATACAGGGTATTTTGTTGCAAAAAGTCTTGCTAGTGGTAAACCAACATAACCTAACCCGATAATTCCTATTTTTACCTGACTCATCTTATAAATTTTCCCAATACCATTTTACCGCTTCTCTTAATCCTTTTTCTAGGGAGAATTGTGGTTGGTAGTTTAATAATTTTCTTGCTTTGTCTACTGATGCCAAAGAATGCGGAATGTCTCCTAATCGATTTGGACCGTATACAACGTCAACTTTCTTGATTTCTGAATCATATTCGACTAACAATTCTTTTAAATAATTAACCAGATCATTCAGTGTATTTCTTTCTCCGTAGGCTACATTATAAACAGTATTTACAGCTTCTTCTTTGTCTGCAACAATGGAAAGTAAGTTGGCCTGAATCACATTGTCTATGTAGGTGAAATCTCTAGAATATTCTCCATCTCCATTGATTACTGGCGATTCTCCAGACATAAACTGACTTACAAATTTTGGAATTACTGCGGCATAGGCTCCATTAGGGTCTTGTTTTCTTCCAAAAACATTGAAGTAGCGCAATCCAATTGTTTCTAATCCATATGTTTTTGAAAACACATCGGCATACAATTCATTGACATATTTTGTAATAGCGTATGGCGATAATGGTTTTCCTATTTTGTCTTCTACTTTAGGCAAGGCTTCTGAATCTCCATATGTTGATGAGCTTGCTGCATAAATAAATCTTTTTACTTCTGCATCTCTTGCCGCTACTAACATATTTAAGAATCCGCCTACATTAACATCATTTGAAGTAATAGGATCTTTTATAGATCTAGGAACAGAACCTAAGGCTGCTTGATGCAATACATAATCTACTCCTGCTACTGCCTTATGACAATCGCTTAGATTTCTAATATCGCCTTCTATAAGAGTATAATTGGGATTGGATAAAAGGTGTGTGATGTTTTCTCTTTTACCTGTTGCGAAGTTATCTAAACAAACAACTTGATTTCCTTTCTCTAACAGTACTTCACTAAGGTTGGATCCAATAAATCCTGCACCTCCCGTAACTAATATCTTTTTTCCAGATAATTGAATATCCATTGATTTCTAACTAGTTTAATTTTAAGGGTCGCAAATTACGAAAAAGCGTTGGGTTGTACTAATTTTTAATTTCCTGCTTTTCCATAAAAAAACCCTCACAAATTGTGAGGGTTTTCCTGTGGGCAATGAGGGATTCGAACCCCCGACCCCTTGGGTGTAAACCAAGTGCTCTGAACCAACTGAGCTAATTGCCCTTAAGCGGATGCAAATATAAAATGGTTTTTGATTCTAACAAAGAAAAAAATACGTTTATTTTTCATCGTTATAAAAATCACTGTAAAACAGTTTCTTATGCTTCTTTGGTTTTAAATAAATATTAAATTTTAGAAGAAGTTAGACCGCTTACTTCGGCAGGCTCAGTACAAGCCGCTGTTAGAATCTAGAACCTAGACCTATGGTTAGTATAGCTATAAACAGAACTTAAGAATTGATGATTGTAAAAGTTAAACGAAGAAGTGTTTGTTTTTTCGTAAAGCAAGTTGTCAATTTTTATATAGCTTTGAAGAAACACTAATAACTTATAATTCATGTTTTGTCTGAAAGTCTAGACTCTAACAGCATAGCGGTCTTTAATCTAAACTCTCTTATGAAATATTTTTAAGAGCATTGGTGTAATCCTCCATGGTATCTATTCCAGCCGCAGTAGAATTGGTTTCTATCATCTGAATCTTATAACCATTTTCCAGAACCCTTAACTGCTCTAATTTCTCCACTTTTTCAAGATAGCTTTGCTCTAATTTTATGTACTTAAAAAGGAAGTCTTTTCGATAGCCATAAATCCCTATATGCTTATAAAAAGTCAGTTTTTTGAATTCTTCTTTGTCTCTAGGATACGGTATAATGGATCTAGAAAAATACAATGCATTGTTATTATTATCGACAGTAACTTTTACAACATTACTATTCTTTACATCTTCAATACTCACAATTTTACTCATGGCACTTACCATGCTAGTCTCATTATTATCAAACGATGCCACTAACTCTTCAATCAATGTTGGTTCTATAAAGGGCTCATCGCCTTGGACATTAATGACCACATCGCAATCAATGTTTTCTACCGCTTCTCCTATTCTATCTGTTCCTGATTGATGGGTGTTTTTGGTAATAATAACATTGTTTGTAAACCTTTCACAAACTATTTGAATCTCTAAACTATCGGTAGCAATAAAAACATCGTCAATGTTTTTTACTTTTTTGCATTGCTCATACACTCTTTGAATGACGGTTTTTCCCTTTAAGTCTAAGAGCACTTTTTTAGGCAATCTTGAAGAACCAAGTCGAGCAGGAATTACAATTACTTTTTTCACACGTTTAAATTCCAAGGTCATACATTTGAATTACTCCTACTAAATCTGAAGCGTCGTTTACCACCAGTAGTGAATTGATCTTTTTGGCACTCATCACGTTACTTGCCACGACTAATTTATCTTTTTCATTGACTGACTTTGGATTGGAACTCATCAAATCATTCGCTTTTAAATGGAAAAAATCTTGCTCTCTGGATTCCATCGCTCTTCGTATATCTCCATCCGTAATAACGCCTTCAATGCCTTTATCATTCATAATAATAACAAGGCCTAGTTTGCCATTGGTTATTTCATGAATCACTTCTTTTATGGATGCATTAGCATTTGTTGTAGGTAAGTTCTTTTTCTTCATGACATCACCAACCGTAGTTAACAATCTCCTTCCTAAACTGCCTCCAGGGTGAAATTTTGCAAAGTTTTCTTCTTTAAAATTTCTTAGCTTCATCAATGTTACAGCTAAGGCATCTCCCATCACCAAAGTAGCTGTAGTAGAAGAAGTCGGTGCTAACAATAAAGGACAGGCTTCTTTATCTACGCCTACATTTAAATGGAAATTTGTGTTTTTTGCTAGTGTGGAATCGTTATTTCCACTCATAGAAATTGTCTTATTTTTCTGATGTTTTAAAAACGGAATTAATTTTAAAACCTCATCTGTTTCGCCAGAATTGGAAATTAGCAAAACAATATCTCCTTTCTCAATCATTCCCAAATCGCCATGATAGGCTTCACCTGGATGTAAGAAGAAACTAGGCGTTCCAGTACTTGCCAAAGTAGCGGCTATTTTTTTTCCAATGATTCCTGATTTTCCCATTCCAGAAACAATCAATTTTCCTGAACTTGCCAGAATAGCATTGACTGATTTTTCAAAATCTTCGGTGAGTCGGTTTTTTAGATTGGCAACTTCTTGCGCTTCTATTTCAAATACTTCTTGAGCGAGTTTGTTTATATCCATTGCAAATATATTTGCGCTTTAGAGTTTCTTTTGTTTAAGGGTCACAAATTACAAAAAAGGGTTGGCTTGTACTAATTGTTAGAACTACTTTACTTTTACAAGGCATAAGCTTATGCTAACAAAATGTTTTCTTATCCCGAAATATGAACTGATAAACCAATATATTTGTTTGTATATAACGAGTTGTAAAACATTTACGAAATGAGTCGCATACCTACACTTTTTGTGTTTTTTATAATACTGATTTTCTGTAAATCGACTAAAGTCGGAAAAGAATCTGAATTTAAAATATCGAATGAATCTGTAAATCTTTATGCTTTTATAGGAGAAAAAATATCTGTGATTGAATTTGACCCAAATGAAAATAATACTCGAATAGAAATTGACACAATATCTGGAGATACAATTCGCAGAGTGAGTTATTCAATGGATTATGGATTTAAAAATAAATTTAAAGTTATAAGAAACGTATTTAACGAACTGGAAACTGACACAATTGAATTTATTGCTTATAATCATTATGGTAGACCAAAATTCGAAAATTATGAAAATGTGCTTTTGTATATTTCCTTAAATAAGGAAAAAGGTTATTATTATCATCAGAAATATCAATCTCAACAAGTTAAAAAAGACAAAAATGGAATATGGAAAGGAATCAATGGAGAAAGTATAAAAGACCTTTTTATGGAAAAGAGAAACGGAGTTTTGAAAGCACGAGGAATATTTGACTGAAAAAAAAACGTTTTACAACAAAGAACTGAGTTAAAAAACAAGTCTTTTTAGACTAATTTAGAAACAAAGTTTTCATCATAAGGCAATCCACTTTTTGCTATGGCAAAAGCTTGTTTTAACAACTTATTTGATACAGCTATCAAAGCCAATTTTTTACTCTTACCTTTACCTACTATTCTATCATAAAGAGCTTTACAAGCTTTATTATGTTTACAGGCAGAAAACGCACATAGAAAAAGTAAATTCCTCAACTTCTTGTTACCAACCTTACTGATCCGACTTCGCCCTCTTACACTACTCCCAGATTCTCGTATCGTTGGAGTAATCCCAACATAACTGCATAATTGTGAGGCTGTTTCAAATTTTGAAAACCCATCTGTGACCACCATTAAAAATAAGGCTGTCTTTACTCCCATTCCCGGAATACTTTTTAGTAATGTTAGTTGGGTTTGTTGTTCTTGTTTGACTAGTTCTAATAACCTAAACTCAATCCCTTTATCTCTTTATCCAAATGTTTTAAATCTCTTTGTAAAGACCTATAGACATACTTTGATGGTATCCCCAAAACTTCTTCTCCATGTTTTTTGTTCTTGCTTTGTGTTCGCTTCTTTAGATAATTATCTAATAATCTAAAGAGTTGCAAGCATTCACTCTGAACTTCATTTAATGCGGTGTAAAGTGGTACAGCATTCATCTGCCCATATTCACAGATCGCTTTAGAATCACTTCTATCGGTCTTTACTTTGGCTAGCTTCATCTGGATAAAACGCTTTACAGATAAAGGATTTACAACAGAAACACAAACTCCTGATTTGTATAAAACCTGTGCTAATCTATAATGATAATAACCTGTAGCTTCCATAACTACTAAAGTCTCACTTGTTAGTGTTTTTAAAAATGAGATAAAACCATCTTCATTGTTTTTAAACTTATTATGACCTGTTAAAGACCCATAAACATCGAACACATCTTTACTAATATCCACTCCATAAATTTCTTTATATTTACTCATAAGAACTGAATTATGAAAGAACAATCTACTTCGCTCACAACAACTTGAAAACGAGATCTAGGTCTCACAGAACTGAACGTGATTTTTAGTAGAAAAGAGAGAGGATTATCAATGTTGTCGAAGTCGAAAGCTTCACCGTGTATATTAATCTTATTTCTCTCTTTTGTTCTTTCTGATTTATAACTCTAAAATTATAGATTGTAAACTTAAGACGTGTATAGTCAATTGCTGGTTCTGTGAATACTAGGAAAATCCTGCGGATTTCCCTCAGGTTCGTTTTCTTTTGCTAACTTAGTTCTAGCCAACGCAACTAACCATACACGAACACGTTGTAGTTAATTTTGACCCGAAACGAAAGTGAGTATAAAAATCAAAATTTTAGAATTATAATCTTTGAAATTATAATGTTAATTTTCTATAATTAAAAGACATAGTAATATTAATCCAGTAAAAAAATGGCAACCAGAATTCTTTTTCTTTTTCTTTTAAATATAATTAGTAGTTATAGCCAAAATATAACTATTAAAGGAATTGCTTTAGATTCAACTTTAGGGGAAAAAAAAGTATCTATTTCAATTAATGATACTATTATTAAATTTGTCAAAAAAGAAATATCAAATTCAGAAACAGGTTTATCAAACTCATTTGATATATTTGAAATTTTACGGAAAAAATATACTACAAAGACTAATAGAAATGGTAAGTTCACAATAAAAGTAAAACTAACTGACACTCTCTATTTTTATTCACGAAGACATTTCACTCAAAAACATTTAGTATCAGATTTATTGAAAAAAAAAATAAATATTCAATTGAAACCTGAAAAATGTGTGAAATTTATAAAATGTAATGATACTATTAAAAGTTTAAGATTTATTGGAAAAGTAATTAATGTTACTTCTAGTAAAAGAAAGTATTATTGTAATACTATAATTGTAGGAGGAGGCAATAACTCTAAATATAATATTAAATACAAAATAATTAAACTCATCGATGGAAGTTTTAAGTCTGATACAATTAATATATCTACTTACATAGAAAATGAAAAACCTTTATCTTTTGATAGTTTCCAATATGTAGTGAGGAAAAATTGCGACGTTCTTAATAATGACCCTAATTATGCTCCCCAGATTACAGATATTTATATTAATAATAAAAATCAATGGATTGTGCCTTACCAAGCTTTAACTTACAAAAGACTTGACAGTTCTAAAACTACCATTAGACCAAAAAGAATAATTCTTAACAAGCCTATAAAAATAAATGTAACTAACTGGGACAAGTTACAATACCCAGAGCCTTATTACAAGGTAGAAAACAATGAGCTTTTTGCTCTATTTGGTAACACATTGGAAGAATATTTAGAATTGAAAAAGAATCAAAAACAGTCACCTTCAATTAAGAAACTTCTAGATTCACTAGGTTTTGATAAATTGAAAACAATTAAAAATTAACCACAACACCGGTAATCGTTGCACAAGGTTCTAAAAAAACAAATAACTTAACTCAAAAGCTCCTTTTAAGGGGCTTTAGTTTTTAGAAGCGCTTGTTTTTTTTCGAATTTAGGAGCTTGTTAAAAGTCTTATTTGAAGTCCTATTATGGCTTTGATATCTAAAACAACATGATTAATCCATATAGAAAACCTAAATCTAGAACCTCTTTTAATCGTCTATAAAAATTGTGCTTGGGGATCCGCTCACTCAATTGAAAATGAGCAAATAATTTCTCTTGATATTCTTTTTTGCCTTGCATACAACAAGATACAAAATTTCTTACCTTTAACTAGAACTTGTGCAACATGCACAATGGCTATAATTCAGCGTGCTGAATGAACAATAAAAGAAAAATATTAACTTTAAACCGGCTGATTTCTAAGATGGAAAAGTCTCCGACTTGTTCCACGCCGAAATCATAGCCTAGACCGTTGTACATAATTATGAAAAAAATAACCCTCTTCATTTTTGTAATATCTCATATATCATTTGTATCAGCTCAAGTGAAGACTTCTAGGCAGTCTGAAAAAATAGTATTCTTTGATAAATGCATTGATAAAAAGGTTAATATTGACTATAAACTAGATACTATTTCTAATTATGTTTACAAATTAACATATTCTGTTACTCGTGGAGATTGGACTACTGGAGAGGTTACCATTTTATCAGCTGGATCAATTATAAACTCAGTAGAAATTGACAAGATTTTACTGTTTGAAAATAATACTAACCCAACGGAGAAAACTTACCTAAACTGCGAAAAAATATGTCAAGGAAGAGAAACAGAATATTATCCTAATGGGGTTTTAAAGAAAGAAGGAGCATTTAAAAATGGGATACCCGAATGGATAAAATTCTATTATAATAATGGAAAAATACAATATCATACTACTTATGAGAATAATACTTTTCATGAGAAAAGAACAAATCATTATGACTTTAAAGGTCAATTAAATTACTATTACATTTATGAAAGAAAAGCCAATAAGTTAATTACTAAAAAATTTGATAAGAATGGAAAGTTGACTTTTGAAGAAGTAGAAGATATTGAACAAAAAAAATAACTATGTACAACAATGGTAATCGTTGCACAAGGCTCTAAAAAAACAAATAACTTAGCTCAAAAGTTCCTTTAAGGGGCTTTAGTTTTTAGAAGCGCTTGTTTTTTTTCGAATTTAGGAGCTTGTTAAAAGTCTTATTTGAAGTCCTATTATGGCTTTGATATCTAAAACAACATGATTAATCCATATAGAAAACCTAAATCTAGAACCTCTTTTAATCGTCTATAAAAATTGTGCGTAGGAATACGTTCACTCAATTGAAAATGAGCAAATAGTTTCTCCTGATATTCTTTTTTGCCTTGCATACAACAAGATACTAATTTTCTGTATATTTAATTGTGCTTGTGCAATATGCACAATGTATAAAAAACATAGGGCAATTAAGGCTTACAGAAAAGTCTGTGCTTATTTATAAAGACCACCAAACCGAAATGTATCGCTTATCACCTGCCCTACGTTTCTTATACTAACCGTTGTAGGTAATTTAAGAATTGAACTTTAAAAAAATAATGAAATTAAATTTTATACTTTTTTTAATTCTTTTGTCTTCTTGTGAACAAAAGGGGAAATCTCATTCTATTAATCCGTCAGAACCTCTGACAGTTTATAATCAAGAAACTTACTATGACTTATGGGAAAAGAATAAACATCTGAAAGTAAAAGTAATTGACACGAGTTGTACTAACGAAAGAAAACGAGCCGAATCAGATATAAAAAGCGGCAAACTATATTATTTTTATTCAAAGGTTTGGTACGAATGGAAAGAAATGGCTGAACTATTAGCGGAATATCATATTGAATATAAAGATTATGACCATAATTGTTTCGGACCACCTCCAGGTTTTGAAAATGATTGTTATGAAAAATTAATGTGGGCGGAAATTGATAAAAAGATTGGCGAAAATACTATTGACTCTTTGTGGAAAATAGCTGAACGGAATTTTGTTTTGAAATATCCAGACAGTTTATATATAAAAGATGGAATGGATATTAGAGAAAAATATTTAGCAAAATAAAAACTACCTACAACAAGCCGTATATAATTTATTACTAGTTCTAGCCTATCCTTCCACAGACTCAGGACAGGTTTACGAATCCCGAAGCTTTGGGACTCGCGGATTTTCTATTTGGTTTGTATTTGCTAATTTAGTTGCTGAAACACGCAACTAATCTTATAAATACATTGTGCTTCATTATGACAAACCAAAAGATTCCCGCTTCCTCGGGAAATAAAATATGATAAAATTCTTTAGAAAAATTAGACAAAATTTACTTTCAGAAGGTAAAACCGGGAAATATTTTAAATATGCATTAGGAGAAGTTATCCTTGTAGTAATCGGGATTCTGATCGCTCTTCAAATTAATTTGAAAAGTCAAGAAAAAACGAATCGAAACAATATTGAAAGTATCTTAAAAAGCGTATTTGTAAATCTGGAAAATGATATTGCTCATCCTATCAACACATATATTGGGGGTTTTAATATAAAAGATTCAATCGGTAATTTGATATTGAGTAAAACCTTATCACTAGACGATTATAAAGAAAAAACACCACAGTATGGTGGTCTTTCAAATCATTTAATTTACGAATTTGAACCTTTTCAATTTCAAAGACAAGCCTATGATCGCTTAATGGCCAATATTGAAAATATTCCTGAAGACTATGTACCAATAGTTAATTTACTGCAAGATGTTTATAGTAAGGAAGTGCCAGTGGTAAATGAGGTGGCTTTAGAATTGAAAAATTTTATTGATGAAATTGAGGATAAATACCAAAATAGATATGAATGGTACTCAAACGCAGACAGCACACACTTTAAACAAAAAGCAATTTATATGATGAGCGATCCGCTATATCTCAATGATGTTAAACGACACCAAAAAATAGCAGACCATTTAAAAAGACATTTGATAGCACTTAAAATGCAAATTTCAATTGCCTATAGCAAAATCTATGATCAAATTAATTATGACCATCCTTTTCCAGATAGTATGGAACGATTTTACTTTCCTACAAAGGAAGAATTAGATGAATATGCAGGAATTTATAGTAATAGTGGAAGTAGTGATATTATATTAAAATCAAATGATTACTTTCTTTCAGACGGCAGTAACTTTAAGTTAGTAAAAGCAAATAACAAATTCATACTAACAACTAATCCAAGTGGTGCTTATATGAAATTTGTACGTAGTAAAGATGGTATTGTTAACGCACTTACCATTAATAGGATTAGAGATAATGACACGCTTACAAGATTGTACAAGAAAATCAAATAACTAATGCCAACAAAGAACTGAGTTAAAAAAAACAAGTCTTTTTAAACTAATTTAGAAACAAAGTTTTCATTACAAGGCAATCCATTTTTGCTATAGCAAAAGCTTGTTTTAACAACTTATTTGATACAGCTATCAAGGCTAACTTTTTACTCTTGCCTTTACTTACTATTCTATCATAAAGAACTTTACAGGCTTTATTATGTTTACAGGCAGAAAATGCACATAAAAAAAGTAAATTCCTCAACTTCTTGTTACCAACCTTAATTATCTCTTTTGTTCTTTCTGATTTATAACTCTAAAATTATAGACTGTAAACTTAAGCCGTATAAAAAAATTGCTAAATTAGTGCTCAAACAAAGGTAGTTGCATTTTTGCCAACTTCTGAATTTCCTTCGGAAGTTCCTCGCTGACAAAACCGCAACTTTTTTTATACAACAACGATATGCCCAATAATGACCCGCCCTAAATAAAGGCTACATAACTTAACACCATTAGAACAAACACTTATGAAATATATACTTTTTTTCGCCATCAGTCTTTTTCCAATATTTTCTGATGCACAACAATCTAAACAAAAAATAAACTCATATCTTGATGAAGGAATTAAAGCACCAAATGCCCATCATATTGGAGATGCTTGGCTTAATTTTTTAGTAAAAGCTGACGCAGATTTTAATCAAAACATTACCCAAGCTACATTCAGTCCAAACTCAACTTTAGATTGGCATAAACATAGTACTACGCAAGTAATTATTGTCATTGACGGAAAAGGCTATTATCAAGAAAAAGGTCAAGAACCCATTCTGATAAAAAAAGGGGATGTCATCAAATGTAAAAAAGATACCGAACATTGGCATACATCATCAAAAACCAGTGCTGTATCCTATATTGCAATATATGGGGCGCAACCAACAATTTGGACAGAAAAACTAACTCAGGAATATTACGATGAAATATCAAAAAAATTAGAAGGCTTATAAGTTATCATGCTGATATCAACAACAGTCATCATAATTAATCACTGTAAGCCAACTACTTACAAAAATATCACCTTTAGCACTTCGATAGGTTCAGTACAGGTGATCTCAGTACCCAACGGATTTTCTAGCTGGTTTTATGTTTACTAAATGTAGGTACTTTATCAATATGACAAAATTGTATACAAATACGTTGCAAATATTAAAAAACCACAAAAAACAAAAAACGAGGTAGGGTAAAAATAAACTTATCTGTTTAGTACTTATATTTTACAAATAGTATAAAATCAAAAAAGTAATTATAATATGAAAATAACATTAAAAGAGAAAGCCTTTTTTCTATTTCTAACTTTATCTGCGGCAAATATTTGCATTGCTCAAGATGAATTTATTACCACTTGGAAAACAGATAACCCTGGTGTATCAAACGACAATCAAATTACTATCCCTACTTTTTCTGGAGAAACATACAATTACAATATAGATTGGGGAGATACTAATTCCGACAGCAATGTTATAGGAGACATTACACATACCTATGCTTCAGCGGGTACTTACACAGTAACAATTACTGGGACATTTCCAAGAATATATTTTTCTGGTCTAAAAGATGAACAAAAAATTCTAAGTATCGAACAATGGGGAAACATTGCTTGGACAAATTTTCAATTTGCATTTGAAGATTGTATTAATTTGGTTATACCTACCTCTGCGGGCATTCCAAACTTAACTAATTGCACAAGTTTGTATGGAATGTTTTATGATGCTTCAAACTTTAATTCGAATATCTCAAGTTGGAATGTCACTACTATTACTGACATGACCGAGGTTTTTTATGGTTGTACTAACTTTAATCAACCTCTAAATTCTTGGGATGTAAGCAATGTTACTTTAATGGACGGAATGTTTACATATGCCATGGCCTTTAATCAAGACCTTGATAGCTGGGCAAATAAATTAGGAAATGTTACAGATATGTCTAACATGTTTTCTGATGCTACTGCATTCAATGGTAATATTACTAATTGGGATGTAAGTAATGTTGAAAGAATGGAGTTTATGTTTTTTGGAGCAGCAAATTTTAATCAAAATATTAGCAGTTGGAATACTTCTAGTGTTCAGAGAATGCAAGGTATGTTTCAGTCAGCCACTTCATTTAATCAAGATATTGGTAGTTGGAATACAAGCAATGTAACTAGAGCTGAACGAATGTTTAGACAAGCAACTTCTTTCGATCAGAATTTAGGAAGTTGGGATCTTACTAAAATAGTTGATACAGGGTTTACAAGTTCAGGTATAAGAGATATGTTCGATGGTACTGTTTTATCGACAACAAATTATGATAATACAATAATTGGTTGGGCAACAGACACTAGTGGTACACCTGGAGATCTTATTGATGACATTCCTTTAAACATCGTATTTAATGGTGGAAGCAGTACGTATTGTAATAGTGAAACAGCATGGAATAATTTAGATACTACCTATAATTGGACAATTACAGATGGTGGTTTAGATTGTACTACACTTAGTACGAATCAGTTTAGCGTCAATGCTATAAGTCTATACCCAAACCCTACTAAAGATTTTTTATTTATCAAAGGAGATATTCAGTCTATAAATAGTATTGAGATTTATGATGTAACAGGAAAACTTGTTAAAAAATTAAACCAAAATTTTAATTCAATGAACCTTAGTGATCTTGTAGATTCAATTTACTTAATTAGGGTTTATTCAGCTAATAAAACTAATACCCTAAAAATTATTAAGTCTTAAAGAATAATTACTCTATAAATTTTACAGCATACAACAAATATTAAAAAAACAAAAAATGAGGTAGGGTAAAAATAAACTTACTTGTTTTGTATTTGTACTTAAAAATAATATATAAAATGAAAAAAATAGTACTCTTTATTTTAATCTTTACCGTTAGTATAAGCTTTGCACAATCACCCATGCAAGTAGCAGGTACGGCAACAATCACAGCCACATCTTCTGGTAATTGGAGTACCGCATCTACTTGGGGCGGTATCTTACCTGTCAATGACGACCGTGTACACATTCCAAACGGAATTACAGTTACTGTAGATGGTATGATCACCGAAGAATTTAAATCAGTAAGAATTGCTGACGGAGGTAAACTACAATTCGCGACCAATGTCAATACTGAACTTCGAACAGAATATTTATTCAGTTCGATGATGGGAGAATTAGAAATTGGTAAAAGTTCTAACAAAATAGCAACAGACGTTACGGCAAATTTAGTGTTTGCCGAACGAGGTGGAACCACCAGTAATTTTGACCCAGAGCGTTATGTGCCAGGAGCAGTGCTTATGGGAACAACAACCATGCACGGTGCTGATAAAACCAATTGGCTAACACTTCAAACCCATCCATCGGCAGGAGCTACTCAATTTGTTTTAAATACTGCACCATCAGGTTGGCAAGTAGGCGATAAACTCGTTGTTGCTGGAACCGACCCAATTACTAACGTATCCATTTCAAGTACTTCTGAATTTGAAAAAGATGAAGTTGTAACGATCACAGCAATTTCAGGGAACACAGTTACTTTTACGCCAGCTTTGGTTAGAGATCATAAAGCCCCAAGCCAAGCATCAGATTTAGATGTTCATGTAGCTAACTTGAGTAGAAATATTGTAATTTCTTCTGAAAACACAAGCGTAACGTCAATTAGTGGCGAATTCCGTAAACCAAGAGGACATATCATGTTTATGCACACCTTAAATGTTGATGTACGTTATGTAGAAGCTAACAATTTAGGCAGAACTGATAAAAATATCATTTTAGATGATTGGGATTTTACAGATTTAGATGCCAACCAAAATACAGGAAGTACTGTAACCAATGGAAAAAGAAACCCAAGAGGGCGTTACTCATTCCATTTTCACAGAGGTGGTTTGGACACTTCAGTTTTTCCTGCAAAACCTATTACACCTTTACCAACACCAGCATATGTAGAAGGCTGTGTAGTGAATACAGATCCTGGTTGGGGATATGTAAACCATTCTGCGAGAGTAGATTTTGTCAGAAATGTGAGCTACAATGTCGTTGGCGGAGCATTTAATACGGAAGCAGGAAATGAAACAGGTTCGTTTACAGAAAATATTGCTATTCGAACCGTTAATACAGCCAATCCCATTATGTTTGCACCGCGTCCAAGAGCTTCATATACAGAAGGTGGTCCTACCAACTCGTTGGCAGACTTAAAAGAAAATCGTCAAGATTTTGCTTGGCAAGGCGATGGGTTTTGGTTTCATGGTACTGGAGTAACCGTACAAGGTAATGTAGTGTCTGGCTGCACAGGTCATGCCTATGTGTATTGGACTGAAGGCTTAATAGAAAAAGGGCTTGGAATGGCGCGAGGAGATATTGATGCCCATGTGCCAGCATCAGAATTTCCATCGCAACATGCAGCTTTAACAGCTTGGAAAGCAACCAATCCAAACTTTGTGTTAGATATTTGGTATCTACAACCCAGACCTTTTAGTAACAATACAGCTTATGGTTTTGCCAGAGGAGTACAAACGTATTATACGCATACCGAATTCCACCGTAAGGTAGACCCAACTGAAACCGATCCTAATTTATGGATGAATGATTTGCCAGCCTTTTATAAAGATCAATTAAATTTTGTGATAGATGGCACTACGCTTTGGAATATTGGTAAAGTAGGATTTGAATCAAATCACACTACAAATATTACCATTCAAAACTCGAGAGTAGTAGGATATGGTTCACGCACAGGTTATGAAAATTACGGAACGAATCCTGCACCAACCTATGTAAATGACGAACCCGAAGTTATTGGAATGGACCTCGATTATTACCATAACACGCACCGATGGACATTAAACAATAATACAATAGAAGGGTTTTCAGGAAATTCTGTGGGGATATCTCTACCAAAAAACGCACAAGTAACTATCAATAATGGCACGTTCAACAATGACGGTGAAGATATTCGTATAAATGCAGCTAGTGAACATATCGTAAATGATGAAGGTGAAGGTTTTGGTGTGGGAATGCTTTCTGTACCACCGACAAAATCTGAGGTAACACTTCAAGGAAACATTACTTTTCAAAATCCAAATAAAAATATTGTTATGGATGCTGAAATTATTTATGACGAAGTACCACAAAAAGCATTTCCAATGATTTCAGGTGCAAAAGTAGATCCGTTGCACTTCTTTGCGCCACAAGAGGTTACCTTAAATTTTGGAGCATTTATTAATGCTAGAGTCTATTTTAACGAGCAAGATGCGACTTATATTCCTCTAGTTTCTGGCGGGAACGATTGTGCTGTTAGCGAACCTTCTGAATGTGTCGCCAGTCAGTATGTAGGTAAAACAAACACACAGTTAAACTCGGCCTATAATAGTTCTTTTGCAGGTGTAATTACGCCAAATACTGTGGTAACTCACCCTATGATTGTTGGAGGAAAAGTTGAAGGCAGTGCTTTAAGTGTTGAAGAAGTAAATTTAGAGCCAGTGGCACAACTGTATCCTAATCCTTCTAAAGACGGAATCTTCAACATTAAAACTTCCGAAACAATGGAAATTGAAAAAGTCACTGTATATAGCTTTACAGGGAAATTAATAATGGAATCAAAACTAACAGCATCCAATACTATTAATTTGAGTCATGTATCCTCTGGAATATATCTACTTAAAATTGACACAAATAATTTTAAAAGAACATTCACAAAAAAAATAATTATAGAATAAAATAACGTTTGTTAAGAATGGTGACTACAAGTAATTGCTTGTTCTCGCTTACCCTTTGATAGGTCCAGTATAGGAAGGCCCAGACACCAACGGGTTTTCAGTTTGGTGTATATTTGCAAAAGTTTTGCACTAAACAACGCAACTACTCATAGTCAAGATATTAGAAATAAAATGAAAGAAATTTTAAAAAGAGCTGTTGAAAATGAAAGTGAAAAAGACTTGATAAAATATCTTGATTTTAATCAGTCTGAAAAAATTGGTTCTGAACAATACGGTTTGATTGAAAAAGCCTTGTCTGCTAAATGGCATAGTCAACATGAGGATTTAGTAAATACCATTTACTTAGAAAATTTAAAAGACGATAGATTTGTTGAACCAACTCTAAATATTGCTCTGAATAGAGAAGTTTATAGATGGTATGATGATGAGTTAGAATCAACGTTGAGAAAATGTGTTCACGTGCTGAAAACAATTGATTCTAAGAAATCGATTAACGCTTTAGAGAAATTAGAAAACCTGAATAACGAGAATGTGAATTCCATTTTGGAAATGTATAAATAATCACTTGTTTTCGCTTACTTTTTGAATCTCTAGATCTACAAAACCTCTGCAACAACAAAAGTACTTCCTCCCACAAAAATTAAATCGTCTTGACTTGAACTTTCAAGCGCTGAAGCATAGGCTTTCTCAACAGATTCATAGGGTTTACCAAACAGATGAAATTCATTCGCTTTGGTTTCTAATTCATATTGATCTAAACCTCTTGGAATACCAGGTTTACAGAAATAATAGCTTGCTTTTTTAGGGAATAAAGAAAGGATGTCATCCAGTTTTTTATCATTTACCACGCCTAAGACAATATGAAGATTCTCAAACTTTTGATCGTCCAGTTGTTTCATGACATAATGCAAACCTTCTTTGTTATGTGCCGTATCGCATATCACAGTCGGACGTTCTTTTAAGACTTGCCACCTTCCTTTAAAGTTTGTGTTCTTCGCAACATTTTTCAATCCTTCTGAAATATGTTCTTCGGTGATTTTAAAGTCGTTTAATTGACGAACCGCATGTATTGCTGTATTCCCATTCTTTTTTTGGTAGACTCCTAGCAAATCTGTTTTGACCGTATATGGATACTCCGAAGCAATCGTCATTTCCGAATGCAAAGCTGCTGCCTTGTCTGAAAAAACAGAAAGTACTTCTTCTTGTTTTTCTCCGATGATGATTGGCACTTTTTCTTTGATGATTCCTGCTTTTTCAAAAGCAATTTCTGGCAAGGTCTCACCTAAAAATTGTGTATGATCTAGTCCGATATTGGTAATCACAGAAACTTCAGGTGTGATGATATTTGTAGAATCCAACCTTCCGCCTAAACCAACTTCTATGATGGCGATGTCTACGTTTTCTGCTGCAAAATAATCAAAAGCTAAGCCTACGGTCATTTCAAAAAATGATAGCTTTTGTTTTTCTAAAAAAGGCTTGTTTTTAGTGATAAAATCCACCACATATTCTTGGGGAATTTCTTCTCCATTGATTCGGACTCTTTCTGTAAAACTTTTTAAATGCGGAGAGGTATACAATCCTACTTTATAACCCGCTTCTTGCAAGATACTGGCAATCATGTGCGACGTTGAACCTTTTCCGTTGGTTCCTCCTACATGAATTGATTTAAATTTTTGATGTGGATTCCCTAAGACTTCGGCAAAAGCAATACTATTGGTCAGGTCTTTTTTAAAGGCTTCTTTCCCTTGACGTTGATACATCGGTAATTGAGAAAACATCCAATCAATTACTTCTTGGTAGGTCATTTACTTGGTTAATGAGAACTTGTAGATTATGGTTCCTTTTTGTTTGTTTGGCGCTTTAGCATCTGCATTCCAAGTAGTTCTCATAGCAGCTTTTTGTGCTGGATCCATTAAACACTTAGCAGTATTTGTAGTTCCTTTGGCTCCAGCTACCGCTTTGATAACACGTCCAGTTTTATCAACTTCAATGCTTACCACTACAGTACCTTCTTCTTCACAGTTTGGTTTTTCAATAGGTTTGGATGTTGTATTTCTTCCTGCTAGATTATAATTACTATCTCCATCACCTTTTGAAGTATTTCCATAATACTTTGATGATTCTGGATCTCCATCTTTTTTTCCTTTTAAACCATCAGTAGCATCATCGCCTTCTCCTTTCGTTTCTCCGTCGGATTTATCTCCTTTCAATAAATTATCAAACGCCTTCAGTGTATTCTTAGACGGTTTTTTAGGTTTCGGTTTTGGCTTGGGTTTCTCTTTTTTGGGTTCTACTTTTTTCGGCTTTTCTATCACGGGAGCTTTTGGGTCATCACTCGTAATGACCTCTTCTTTCACCGTTTCTTTAGGAACTTCTTTTACCACTTCTTCCACCTTCTCTTCTTGAACAGGTGGTTTTGGAGTTGCCTTTACTTTTTTAATAACCTTAGGCTCTCCTTTACCAACATCGGAAATTCCATAATTAATGGCAATTCCATATTCTGCTGGTGGGTCTAAATAGTTCATACCGAAATTAAAAATCACGAGAATCAATGCAATTAAAATAACTGCTGTGATTGCCGCTGATTTCTTTTTATGTTTTGTGTCGAAAACTGTCATTATTTTCCTTTGACGGCTAAAATCATTTTTAGCTTATTTCTATTAGCGATATCAATAATCTTCATCACACTCTTATAAGGAACATTTTGATCTCCCCTTATAATCACTGTTTTTTTCTTTTCTGGACCTACTTTATTTAATATTTCTAATTCTAAATTTCTTTCACTTACAAATGTTTTGTCAATATAAAATTTAGATTTATCGGTAATTGAAACAGCAACTGCTGTATTATTTTCTGTCTTCCCTCCTGCTTTTGGCAATAAAACATCAATAGCACTTACGGTAACCAGCGTAGAAGTCAACATAAAAAAGATCAACAGTAAAAAAACAATATCCGTCATAGACGACATATTGAAATTAGGATTGACTTTATTTCTTCCTCTTAAATTCATTATACAGGTTCGTTTAGTAAGTCTAGAAACTCAACTGTTTTTGCTTCCATCTGATACATCACTTTGTCGGTTTTCACGACAATATGATTGTAGGATATATAGGCGATGATCCCTACAATTAATCCAGCTACGGTGGTTGTCATTGCTGTATACAATCCGTCTGAAAGTAATTTAATATCTATTTGTCCGCCTGAATTTGCTATTTCATGAATCGCAACAATCATTCCAATTACAGTTCCTAAGAAACCAATCATAGGCGCTGCACCCGCAATGGTTGCAATGACGCTTACATTTTTTTCTAATTGATAAACTTCTAATTTTCCTGCATTTTCAATGGCTGTATTAATGTCTTCTAAAGGCTTCCCTATCCTAGAAATCCCTTTTTCAATGAGTCTTGCTGTAGGTGAATTGGTATTTTTACACAATGCATCTGCCGACTCTAGCTTTCCGTTGGAAACATAATCTTTAATCTGATTCATAAAGTTCTTATCCACTTTTGAAGCTGACTTGATTGCAAAAAATCTTTCAAAATAGATATACAAGGAAACAGCTAGTAAAACAAATAAGATTGCGATGATAATTTGACCTCCCAGACCTCCATCAACAATTAATTTGTAAATGGAAAGTGTTTTTTCTTCTGCTGCTGCATCTAAAATTTCGGGGGTTTCTTGTAGGTATGATAACATTAATATGCTTTTAAAGTTCTCTTATTAGTAACGACCTTTTTATTTATAAATTGTTTCAAAAAAACCGAGAAATTCTCGGTTTTATATTTTACACGAACATTCTCATGATCATAAAAGAGAATGATCCGACCAGAAAGCCTACCAATGCTAACCATGATATTTTTTTCAAATACCAGAAAAAATCGATTTTTTCCATTCCCATGGCTACAACTCCTGCAGCTGATCCGATAATTAACATACTTCCACCTGTTCCCGCAGAAAACGCAATAAAATGCCATAATGGATCATCTAATGGTTCTGTAAACATTCCTAAACTGGCAGCTACTAGCGGTACGTTATCTATCACTGCTGATCCAACTCCTAATAATAATACCACTAAATCAGAAACTCCTGCTCCTGCTAATTCGGTATTCATTAATGGAATTCCTTCTTTTAAACTATCTGCAAAACCAAATAAAATCCCTAATGATTCTAGGGCGGCAACTGCCATTAAAATCCCTAAGAAAAATAAAATACTTGGCATTTCTATCTTCGACAATGAGCTATGAACCGGACTGTGATATGCGTGTTCTCTAGATTCGTCCATGGTTGCAAAATCTGTTAAAGAGAATTTTCTTCTACTAAAGATTTCTGCAAATGTTGCTACAATTGCTAAAGAAAGCATCATACCTACATAGGGTGGTAAATGTGTGATGGTTTTAAAAACGGGAACAAAAACAATGGCTGCCAATCCTAAATAAAGCATGGCTGCACTGTGTTTTCCTTTTGGACGATCAATTTCATCTTCTTCAATATCTATTGTTCCTTGAAAAGGTTTTAAGAAAGATGCTATAAAAGAAGGAACGACCATACATAATAATGATGGAATAAATAAATACACAAATAATTTTCCTGTACTTACTTTATCACCAATCCAAAGCATGGTTGTCGTTACATCTCCAATCGGAGAGAAAGCTCCTCCTGCATTTGCTGCAATGATTATTAATCCTGCAAACCATATTCTTTCATCTCTCTTCTTAACAATTTTCTGTAAAATCGAAATCAATACAATCGTAGCCGTTAAGTTGTCAATAATCGCAGAAAGGATAAATGCCAATATGGAGAAAATCCATAGAATTTTTTTCTTGCTATTTGTCTTTACATATCCTTTGATGGTAGAAAAACCATCGAAATAATCAATGATCTCAACAATAGTCATTGCTCCTAAAAGAAAGACAAGAATCTCTGCTGTTTTTCCTAAGTGATGAAGTAAGGTTTCCTCTGCTAAATGAAGTTTATCATCATGTACCATAGAAGAAAATCCTTCTACCAAAGCGTGATTGGCAGAATCGAACCAATTAGAAAAAGAGTCTATTCCTAAAGCAACAATAGCCCAACAAATTGCCATCATGGCCAATGCGGGTATTAACTTATCTAGTTTTAAATTGTGTTCTAAGGTAATGGCTAAATACCCAAGAACAAATACTACGATGATAATTGATTCCATACTGTATTCTTTAAATTAATTGTTTTAATGCAATCTCAAAAGCTGTTTTACAAATCTCCTTTTTACTATTATTTTTTTCGAATGTTTTGGTCAATGCTTTTCTAATGGTCTCTGAAGTATCATTAAAAATAGCTTCATCTTTCATAGGCAATGTCACTCTAGATTCCATCAGATAGGCAAATACTCTAGCAATTCCACAGTTAGATATAAAATCTGGCAATAAACTTACTTGAGAATCTGTGTATTCCATAATGGGTCCAAAGAAAATTTCTTTATCAGCAAAAGGCACATTCGCTCCGGGAGAAATTACTTCCAATCCTGAAGTAATCATTTGCGTAATCTGATCTCTAGAAACCAATCTTGACGCAGCCGCTGGAACAAAGATTTCAGCGGTTAATGACCAAATTTTTTGGTTAATTTCATCAAAAGGAATCATCTTATCTGCCACCAATTTGTTTCCGTCTTTTCCTAGAAATAAATCAGTCATTTCATCCATTGTGAAACCCGCTTCATTGATCAATCCTCCATCTCTATCTATAATTCCTACTACTTTCGCGCCTAATTGCGTTAAGTAAAAAGCAGCAGCAGAACCTACATTTCCAAATCCTTGTACTACAGCTTTTTTTCCTTCAATAGATCCTCCGTAAATATTGTAATAGTGCTTTACTGCTTCTGCAACACCATAACCCGTTAACATGTCTGCTACGGTATATTTTCTAGATAAATCAGGTGAGTATTTTTTATTTTCAATAATCTTGATGACGCCTAAACGTAATTGACCAATTCTATTAATTTTATCGGCTTCAGTCGGTTTAAAGTGTCCGTTAAAAATTCCTTCTTGAGGATGCCAAACACCACAATTTTCAGTAATTGGAATCACATCTTTATCAGCATCTACATTTAAATCACCACCAGTTCCATAATAATGCTTCAATAATGGAGTAACCGCTTTGTACCAACGTTCTAAAACTCCTCTTTTTCTTGGGTCGTTAGGATCAAAGTTAATTCCTGATTTTGCACCTCCAATCGCAGGTCCAGATACAGTAAATTTCACTTCCATTGTTTTTGCCAATGAAAGTACTTCGTTCATATCCAACCCTTTTCTCATTCTAGTTCCTCCACCTGCAGCTCCTCCTCTTAGAGAATTTATGACTGTCCAACCTTCAGCTTCAGTTTCTGGATCTTTCCAATTGAAAACTATTTCAGGTTGTTTCTCTTCATACTTTTTAAGTAAGTCCTTCATTAAAAGTTGTTTAGTCTTGTTTTGTTTGAAGTGTTAAAAACGTTACCAAATTAAAAAAAATAAATTGCTAATCAGTATTATTTGGGTGAAATATTCTTCCTGACGAATGATTTTTTTTAGCACCCGTTACACTCGACAAACAATTGACTTTGTCTTGTAATTTTAAGAGTCCTAACAATGCGAAAATAAGTGCTTCTTTATAATTGATGATTTCATCCCTTGGAACGATGATTTCTGTCTTTACAGTTTCTTTAATTCTATGGATTAAAAAATCATTATACACACCTCCTCCTGTAAACAAAGTCCTTTTAAAAGGTTGAATGATGGTAGAAATTTGTTGAACAGCATGTTCTGTAAAAGTCCTTAAAATAACAGAGGTTTCCAACTGATATTTTTCTAATAATGGAACTATAAATTGTTGTACCCATTCTAATCCTAGTGATTTTGGGGGATTGATGCTATAAAACGCTAACTCATTTAATTCTTCAAGAAGTGTTTCATTGATATCTCCTTCTGAAGCTAACACTCCTTTATCATCATACTCAAAACCCAATTTTCTACTATAATGATTCAACACAATATTCACGGGACAAATGTCGAAAGCGATTCGTTCTTGCTCTTTTTCAAAAGAAATATTCGCAAATCCTCCCAAGTTAATACAAGCATCAAATTCAGAAAACAACAACTGATCGCCAATAGGAACCAAAGGAGCTCCTTGACCTCCTAACAGAACATCTTGAGCTCTAAAATCGCAAATAACTTTACAGTTTGTCTGGTTAGCAATTTCTTGCCCGCTACCAATTTGTAAGGTAATTCCATGTTGAGGCTGATGAAATATAGTATGCCCGTGAGAAGCAATAAAATCAATAAAATTGATCTTGTTCTTTTCAATAAATTTCTGAGTTTCTCTTCCTAAAAAAACACCGTATTCAACGTCCAAACTTTCTATGGCTTCAACAGATAATTGAATCCCATTTTGCAGTTTTTCTTTCCATACATCAGAATAAGAAACCGTTTCAAATGCTAAAATTTCAAAGTTATTTAAGTTCTTTTTTTTAAATTGAACATAGACAATATCCAAACCGTCTAAAGAAGTTCCAGACATCAACCCAATGGCGTAAAAAAAATCATCGTTCATATCCGTAAAAATATGAAATGTTTATTGAAAATATGCTAGCAAAAAAGTATCTTTGTACACTATTTTTACGAATTTAATAATACTACTAAAAAATGGATTTTAGCCTTACCGAAGAACATTTAATGATTAGAGATGCAGCACGTGATTTTGCGCAAACTGAATTATTACCGGGAGTGATTGAAAGAGATAACAAACAAGTGTTTCCAGATGAATTGGTGAGGAAAATGGGAGAACTAGGTTTCTTAGGTATTATGGTAGATCCAAAATATGGAGGAAGCGGAATGGACACTTTTTCTTATGTGTTAATTATGGAAGAACTTTCTAAAATTGATGCATCTGCTTCTGTGATTGTTTCTGTAAACAATTCATTAGTTTGTTACGGTCTAGAAAAATATGGTTCAGAAGAACAAAAACAAAAATACTTAACAAAATTAGCAACAGGAGAATCCGTTGGAGCCTTTTGTTTAAGTGAACCGGAAGCAGGTAGTGATGCAACATCGCAAAAAACGACTGCCATAGATATGGGAGATCATTATGTGTTAAACGGAACAAAAAACTGGATTACCAACGGCGGACGTTCTGATGTGTATTTAGTCATTGCACAAACAGATCGTGAAAAAGGACACAAAGGTATCAATGCTTTTATCGTAGAAAAAGGAATGCCTGGTTTTGACATCGGGCCCAAAGAAGACAAGTTAGGAATTAGAGGAAGTGATACCCATACCTTACAATTTAACGATGTAAAAGTTCCTAAAGAAAATAGAATTGGTGAAGATGGTTTTGGATTTAAATTCGCCATGAAAACACTTTCTGGTGGACGTATTGGAATCGCTTCTCAAGCTTTAGGAATTGCTTCTGGAGCCTATGAATTGGCTTTAAAATATTCAAAAGAACGCAAAGCTTTCGGAACCGAAATTTGCAACCATCAAGCCATTGCTTTTAAATTGGCAGATATGTATACTGATATTACAGCGGCACGCCATTTAGTGATGAAAGCAGCCTGGGATAAAGACCAAGGAAACAACTACGATCTTTCTAGTGCCATGGCAAAATTGTACGCCTCAAAAGTAGCGATGGAACATACCGTAGAGGCTGTTCAAATTCACGGAGGAAACGGTTTTGTAAAAGAATATCACGTAGAGCGCTTAATGCGTGATGCTAAGATTACTCAGATTTATGAAGGGACTTCTGAGATTCAGAAAATAGTCATTTCAAGAAGCATCATCAAAGGCTAGTATTATACCTTATCAATCTAAAAAGATAGTTTGTAAAGTGAGATTTTGTCAGTTCGAGCGGAGTCGAGAACTTTAAAATTTGTTTATTTTTATTATATCTCGACTCCACTCGATATGACATTTCTGAATTTGAATACTTTACAAACAATTTTTTTACTACTAATCTTACTTTTTTAAGATGGGCGTGCCCACAAGGGCCGGGCTATTCGCATTACATACTTGCCTAACGTCAAGTAGGGTAATTTGCTGCTATCCCTCACGCAAAACCGAACTATAATCATCAATAAAGATCAAATCTTCAAAATTTAAAGTTCAATGTTTCTATATACCAATACCCTACTAGTCTAGTTTCTCTTTTCTATTTTCTATTTTCTATCACACTGAACTTTCCTGCACTGAGCTTTCCTGCACTGAGCCTGTCGAAGTGTCGAAGTGCCTTTCCTCTCTTCTCCCTACTCTTTCGTTATTTTCGGAAAAAATCCTTTCTCTTTAGAAGTACCATAAGGACTTTTAAAATTTTTAGGATCTAAGTCTTTGACTTCATAAGACGTTTTATTTCCACCCAATCGACTACTAGTATATTTGGTATCTGGAAAACCACCAAATAAATGAAACTTCCCTTCATCATCTCTAGAAGCGACAAATAATTCTTCCTCCCATATATAATGATAGCGCCAAACATCGGTAATAGTTGTTTCTACCCAATTTCTGGTTTCACCGTTGTCGCAAACTTCATAATGATATTCGTATAGTATATTCACAAATGCTTCCCGCACAAAATAAAGCCTCCCAACATGAAATAACCATAGCGCTCTTCCTCTAATTTCTGAAGTACTTTCGCCTTTTATATGCGTTGTCGTTTCCCAATACGAACCACTTATTCCTATAGAAACTCCTTTTACATCAGCAGAAACACTCGGACTTACACTCCACCCACTCTCAGTCTTTGTAACTTTGATTACATTTTTGCTATTCGCTATTGTAAATTCATGCGATGGTGAAATTTGTTCTTCCAGAATAAGTGTCCGATCATTAATATAACCATACTCTTTGTTAAAATAATACACATATTCAGTACATTTTCTATCATGATGTCGAATGGTTTTTGCAGGAGCTGGAAATCCTAGTACCGCAAATCCAGGAATCCCAACTTTCATAGACCCCTCATGATCTTTTGCAGTTTGAATATCTTTTTTTGCTTTGTCTAATAACTTTTTCGGGTCCGATATGGTACCTCCAGAATGATGATCTGGAGCTTTTACACCTTTAGGAACAGGTCTTGAATACGGTTTTTTATTATCACCAGCTTCCGTGGGTCCTAAAGGAGCATCTTTGGGTAAATTTCTTCCTTTATTCCTTAAAGTTCTTTTTTCATCCTCGGTAATGTCAACTTTAAGGCTAAAGCTAATATTCGTTGGAATAAAATTATTTGGTAGCCAAAATTGTTGGTTACCGTAAGCTATTAAAGATGCATACGCTTCATTAAATGCAGATTCAGGGATGTCCAAATAATCAGTGAGTGCTTGAAGTGTTACTTCTTGGTTTGGATCTATAACATCATCATTATTATTAAAATCATCAGAGGCTCCATTGACCGAAACATGAATTTCGCAAGTACCATTTTCATTCGTTCGTAGCTGAATGGTGGTATTATAATTTACTTTAGGTGATTCAGGATTTTCTATAACCTCTATATCTAGATTATCATCTGTGTTTTCATTTCCTACTAGCAATTTAACAGGTTGTTCTGTATTGACGAGTTTAACAGGAGAAGACTCTAAGATTCTACCATTTTTTATCAATAATTCTAATTCTATTGGTTCCATAATATCATTGTTTTTACGAATATCAATTATCTTTTCCCTCAATAATTGACACGATTAATTCTAATAAAGTATTTATTTTGATATAAAATTATTGCGCTTTTTTTTATCTGAATAAGGACTTAACTCCTTTATTACAAAGTGATTACATTCTAATTTGATAATGATTTTTCTAGAATTAGCGCATGAAATTTCCCCTAAAAGAGCATGAGGAAAAATCCTAATTATAAAAGGGTTATTTTAAGTCAAGTAATGTGATAAGGGAAATGTAATTACTTATTTGAAAAGTAAATTTTGTGCAAATGCAAGCCAGAACCTGCAGCTATGCTAACCAAAGGAGTTAGGTCTTCAGATTCAATCAATGATTTCCTGAGATCATCCAAAGTATAGTTTTCTTTTCCCAATTCAATCAAAGCACCCATCATCAAACGAATTTGGTATCGCAAAAAACCTTTCGATTTTACTTTGAGCACATAACTTTTGTCAGGAAAAAAATTAGCCTGTAGTATGTCATTTTCAACAATTTCGCAAGAGTCTATCGCCCTAACTAAAATAGTATCCTGAGATGGTTTTGTGCAATACTTTCCAAAATAATGAGTTCCTTCAAACAGTTTTGCACCTTCCTTCATCAAATCAATATTTAATACCTCCAAAACTCCCAATAAAAAAGGCGCTGAATAAGGATGGTTCTTTTGACCATAAGAAAAGTAATAATGGTATTCCTTTATTTTTTCAGATTGAATGATATTAAAATCAGTAGAAACTTCCGAAACTTCAACTGCCTTTAAATCCTGTGGAGCGTTCTTATTAAAGCTTGCTAAAAATGATACTGAATCTATAGGGTCATCCAAGAATAATTGAAAATAGTAGTTACTTGCAGAAACTTTAGCATCAGTTCTTCCGGTTCCTATACTTTTAAATCGTTTCTGCCCTAAAACAAACTCAAGTGTTTTGTCAATCATTTCATGTAGAGACATCGAATTTATTTGTTTTTGCCATCCATGAAAACGAAATCCTAAAAACTGAATTTCTACCAAATAACTATAGGTCCATTTCATTTGTTTTTTTATCTATCAAATTTATCTATAAAGATTTCATCTTCGCCTTCAATTTCAATTTCAATTTCAATTTCAAAACTACTCCTTTTTAAAATTCTCAAAGAGTCTAATTTCATTTTATTCAATTAAAATCGATTTTTTTATTATTTTTTTGAAGAAAATTTATCATTTTAAACAATCTGTTGATAATTTTTTTTCATTAAAACATTATTTTTATGAATACGATAATTTTTTAAAACTAAAATTTGATATCCTCATTCTTTACACTCTGAAAGAAACTCAAATTATACTTTTCTGATTTTTTACCTCCTTTTTTTGAGACTCGACTCTTTTAAGAAAACGTTTTCGAAAGCCTCCAGCCCAGTGCTCATTTGGTTTTAACAGATTTTTGTCGAAAATTCGCAGCTTTAAATCTTTAAAATTATAATTATGACAAGAATCAAATTAACAGTTTTAGCTTTAGTACTTTTTACAAGTTTTAACGTTTTCTCTCAAGAGAAAAAAGAAGAAGAAAAAAAGTTTTCATTTAGTGGAAGTGTAGACACATACTTCAGAGCCAATCTAAATGCCCCCAATGATGAAAACTCAGTAGCACCAGGTTCCTCATTTGCAAATCTTCCTGGATTTGCATTAGGTATGGTCAACTTAGTGGGTACTTATGAAGGTGAAAAAGTAGGCTTTGTTGCCGATTTGGTTTTTGGGCCAAGAGGTGAAGACGCTGTTTTCAATTCACCATTTTTAAGACCAGGAGGAAGTTCTAATATCGTTAATCAATTATATGCGTATTGGAATGTTAGCGAATCTGTAAAATTAACCATTGGTAACTTCAATACCTTTCTTGGATATGAAGTGATCTCTCCTACAGGAAATTTCAATTATAGTACCTCATATCTATTTTCATACGGACCTTTTAGTCATACGGGATTAAAAGCTGACTTTACGCTTTCTGAAAAAGCAACATTAATGCTAGCCATTATGAACCCTACTGATGCTACTGAATTTAATCCTACAGGAAATTATGCAGTCGGAGCACAATTAGGATATGCTGATCAATTTTTAAATGTGATTTCTGATAGCGGAACTTTTGAAATCGATTTTACAGGAGGATTTGATGTCTCAGAAAAATTCTTTTTAGGAATCAACGCTGCATATCTTGATAATGACGGAGTAGGTTTTACAGGTTTTGCATTGTATCCTCAATGGGAAACAAGTGAGGCTTTTAAAATCGGTTTAAGAGGAGAATATTTTAAAGAATCAGGTGCGTTTGGAGCCATCGGGACTGGAGTTCTAGATTCTAGTGTTTTTGCTGCAACACTAACAGGAAACTATACTGTTGGTGATCTAACCATCATTCCTGAACTACGTTTAGATTCTAGTTCTGATGATTTTTTCATCGATAGTAATTTATCTCCTAAAAGTAGCTTGAGTTCATTTTTAGTAGCTGCAGTTTATAAATTTTAAAACCTAATCAAATTTTATACAATGAAAAAAGTAGAAGCAATTATTCGAAAATCAAAATTTCGAGCCGTAAAAGAATCATTACACGAAGTAGGAGTAAACTTCTTCTCTTATTGGGATGTAACTGGCTTAGGAAATGAAAAAGAAGGACATGTTTATAGAGGTGTTAGTTATAGTACCAGCGACATTCAACGTAGATATTTGTCTATCGTAGTTAATGACAGTTTTGAAGAAGTTACTATTCAAGCCATTTTATCCGCCGGATCTACAGGTGAAGTAGGTGATGGAAAAATCTTTGTATCAGACATTAAAGAATGCTACAGAATCAGAACTGGAGAACAAGGTGGAAACACATTAAACTAACAACATCATAAATACAAAAAATGGAATTACTTACTACAAATAATGTATGGATGATGATCTGTACAGCACTCGTTTTCTTTATGCACTTAGGTTTTGCATTTCTGGAAATTGGTTTAACAAGACAAAAAAACACAATTAACATTTTATTTAAAAATATCTTTATCATTACAGTAGGTCTCTTACTATACTGTTTGGTTGGATTTAACCTAATGTATCCAGGGTTTGCAGAAGATGCATACGGAATTCTTGGTTTCGCTGGATTTGGATTGGAAGCACCTATAGCAAACGGAGCTTTAGATTTAGCTTATAATGAAGGATATACCTACTGGACAGATTTCTTATTTCAAGGAATGTTTGCCGCAACTGCTGCAACCATAGTCTCTGGAGCAGTAGCAGAAAGAATGAAATTAGTTCCCTTCATGATCTTTACAATCATATATGTTGGTTTCATATATCCAATAGCTGGTTCTTGGAAATGGGGCGGTGGATTTTTACAAACCTTAGACACTCCTTTTTATGACTTTGCAGGTTCAACATTGGTACACTCTGTTGGTGGTTGGGCAGCATTAGTTGCTGTTTGGTTATTAGGAGCAAGAATTGGAAAATTCAAAAATGGAAAAACGCAAGCAATTCCAGGTCACAACATTCCACTAGCCATGGCGGGAGTAATTATTCTTTGGTTGGGTTGGTTTGGTTTTAACGGTGGATCCGTTTTATCAGCAGATCCTGGAGCTACTTCTATCACTTTAGTAACGACTTGTTTGGCTGCTGCTGCGGGAGGAGTTGTTTCCTTCATCATTTCAACAGCTTTATATAAGAATTTTGATTTAACCATGTTTCTAAATGGTATTTTAGGAGGATTGGTTGGTATCACAGCGGGAGCAGATGTAATGTCTCCTACTGATGCTATTATCATTGGAGGAATAGCAGGAGCCATTATTGTTTTTGCGGTTTCATTAATTGATCGATTAAGATTAGATGATCCAGTTGGAGCAATTGCTGTTCACTTAGCATGTGGAATTTGGGGAACTTTAGCCGTAGGAATTTTCGGATCATTAGCTGGATGGAGTCAATTTGGAAGCCAATTGATAGGAGTAATTTCCTATGCAGTCTTTTGTATCCTGTCTTCTTTTGTAATTATTTATGTTTTAAAAATTACAGTAGGAATACGAGTTAGCGAAAGAGAAGAAGTTGAAGGTTTAGACAATCATGAACATGGTATGAAAGCCTATCCAGATTTTAGATTGAACGAGCATTAATCAAAAATCATCTTAAATAAAAATTCACATGATTTTATTATTATGTGAATTTTTTTTACTCAAAAATATACATCTGATAATATTTTCAATTTAAATTATCATATTTTCATTTTATTTAACAAAAATGATTTTTTAATGAATTAACTATAACGTTATCGTTATTTTATTAAATTATCTTCATTAAAATCCTTATTTTTGTTATTATTTTTAATATTATGAAACTTCCATAATTAAAAGTTATACATCCAAGAGAATGACAATATGGAAGTTACATTTTTGTACGAAGCGAAGTTGAAGTACAACCAAACAATAATAAGCACATGAAACAACAAGGTTTATATTTACCAGAATTTGAAAGAGACAATTGCGGCGCAGGTTTTATCTGTAATTTAAACGGAGAGAAATCAAACACAATTATTCATAATGCACTAGAGATATTGGTAAAATTAGAGCATCGAGGTGCTGTAAGTTCTGACGGAAGAACGGGTGATGGCGCTGGAATTTTAATTGACATTCCTCACGATTTTTTTAAGCGTGTTTGTAATTTTAATATTCCTGAGCCGAAAGAATATGGAGTTGGAATGGTGTTTCTACCAAAAAGTTCAAATCAGAGTAATTACTGTATCTCTGTATTGGAAGAAGAATTAGACAAGCAAGGTTTGCGTGTTATCGGATGGAGGGATGTTCCTATAGATACCTCTAGCATCGGAAAAATTGCTTCCAAGACTGAGCCAAAAACCAAACAACTTTTTGTAGATAAAAACGATGTAGAATTATCAGATTTACAATTCAATGCAAAGCTATTTGCTGCAAGAAAAATTGCTGAGCATAGAATATCAAAATCGAAGCTTTCTCAAAGCAATTATTTTTACTTCCCAAGTTTTTCTACAACAACATTAATCTATAAAGGGCTTTTAATCCCTGAAGATATTGGTCGATATTATAAAGACTTAAGAGAAAAAGATGTGGTGACTAGACTGGCTTTGGTACATCAACGTTTTTCAACAAACACATTCCCAGCTTGGGGATTGGCACAACCTTTCCGTTATATGTGTCACAATGGTGAAATCAATACATTAAGAGGAAATGTAAATAGAATGAAAGCCAGAGAAGAGCTCATGAAGAGCGATTTATTTGGTGATGATATCAAAAAGATTTTCCCAATTGTTAGCGATGGAATGTCAGATTCTGCTTCCATGGATTTAGTCGTAGAATTGTTATTGATGACGGGTAGATCTTTACCAGAAGTAATGATGATGATGGTACCTGAAGCTTGGGAAAAGCACAAGACCATGAGCGAAGACAAGAAAGCATTTTATGAATACAATTCTTGTATTATGGAACCTTGGGACGGTCCAGCTTCCATTCCTTTTACCGATGGGAATTATATCGGTGCCTTATTAGACAGGAACGGTTTAAGACCCTCAAGGTATACCGTTACCAAAGATGGATTTGTTATTATGTCTTCTGAAATTGGTGTGATAGAAGTAGCATCAGAAAATGTTGAGAGACACGGTAGATTAGAGCCTGGAAAAATGTTCTTGGTAGATATGAATGCCGGTCGAATCATAGAAAATGAAGAAATCAAAACAAAGATTGTTTCAAAACATCCTTATAAAGAATGGATTTCTAAACATACTTTACCACTATCAAAAGTTCCTTACACTGGAAATATGCGTCCAGTAGAGCCTACCAATTACAATACAAGGTTAAGAGCTTTCGGATACACAATGGAAGACATTTCTACCATTATCAACCCAATGGCAACTCAAAGTAAAGAAGCGATTGGCGCCATGGGAATCGACACTCCTTTGGCCGTACTATCAGACAATCCGCAACTGTTGTATAATTATTTCAAGCAATTATTTGCTCAGGTGACCAATCCGCCTTTAGACGGAATTAGAGAAGAAATTATTACAGACATTAGTTTAGCCATTGGTGGAGATAGAGATATTTTTGAAGTGGTTCCAGAGCAAGCAAGAAAATTAAGAATTCAGAATCCTGTTATTTCAAATGACGATTTAGATAAAATTAAAAATATTGAGCATCCTGATTTTAAATCTGTCACCATTCCTATTTTATATCCAATTTCTAAAGGAGTCAATGGCTTAGAAGAAGCGCTAGATACTATTCTAATTCTATGCGAAAAAGCAGTAAATGACGGAGCAAATATTGTCATCTTATCCGATAGAAATATCGACAAAGAAAACGCGCCAATTCCAGCTTTATTAGCTTGTTCTTACGTAAATCATTCGCTAAACAAATTGCAAAAAAGGTCAAAGTTTGGAATTGTTATAGAATCCGCTGGACCTAGAGAACCCCATCACTTTGCAACATTATTTGGTTACGGAGCAAGTGCAATCAATCCATACTTAGTCAATGAAATTATTGCCAATCAAGTAGATGAAAATGCGATTCAAGGAATTGATAAAGATACTGCCATCCAAAACTTTAATAAAGCCATTGGGAAAGGGATTCTTAAAATCATGAATAAGATTGGGATCTCAACCTTACATTCTTACAGAGCATCACAAATATTTGAAGCTTTAGGGTTAAAGAAAGCCTTTATCGACAAATATTTTCCAAACACTCCATCTAGAATTGGCGGAATCGGATTGGTGGTTTTAGACAAAGACATTCAGAAGAGATTTGATAATGCATTTAAAAAAGAAGAATTTAAATCTGTTTTAGATTTAAATATCGGTGGAGAATATCGATGGAGAAGAAATGGAGAAAAACACATGTTCAATCCAACGACCGTTTCCAAATTGCAACAAGCTGTAAGAAGTAAAAGTGTTGAGAGTTATCAAGAATATTCAGATGCCATCAACAATCAAACAAAAAACTTAATGACTTTAAGAGGTTTGTTTGAATTCAATAATCTAGACCCAATTCCTATTGATGAGGTTGAACCTTGGACAGAAATTGTAAAACGTTTTAAAACAGGCGCAATGTCTTACGGTTCTATCAGTGAAGAAGCACATGAGAATCTTGCTTTGGCCATGAATAAAATTGGTGGGAAAAGTAATTCTGGTGAAGGAGGAGAAAACAAAAAACGATTTAAAAAAGAGCCCAATGGCGATTGGAAAAATAGCGCTATAAAACAGGTAGCTTCTGGTAGATTTGGTGTGACGAGTAATTACTTAACCAGTGCCAAAGAGATTCAGATAAAAATGGCGCAAGGAGCAAAACCTGGTGAAGGTGGTCAATTACCTGGGGAAAAAGTATTGCCATGGATTGCAGAAGTAAGAAATTCTACTCCTTATGTAGGATTGATTTCTCCACCACCACATCATGATATTTATTCAATTGAAGATTTAGCGCAGTTAATTTTCGATTTAAAAAATGCAAATAGAACTGCAAGAATCAATGTGAAATTAGTTTCAAAAGTGGGTGTAGGAACCATTGCTGCCGGTGTAGTAAAAGCCAAAGCCGATGTTATTTTGATCTCTGGTTTTGATGGTGGAACAGGAGCTTCTCCCCTCACCTCATTAAAACATGCAGGCTTGCCTTGGGAACTAGGTTTGGCAGAAGCCCAACAAACATTGGTTTTAAATAATTTAAGAAGTAGAGTTGTTTTAGAATGTGACGGGCAATTGAAAACAGGAAGAGATGTAGCCATTGCCTGCTTATTAGGGGCAGAAGAATTTGGTTTTGCAACAGCTCCTTTGGTGGCTTCAGGTTGTATTATGATGCGAGCTTGTCACTTAAATACCTGTCCAGTAGGAATTGCAACACAAGATCCTGAACTACGAAAAAACTTTAAAGGAACACCAGAACACGTCATCAATTTTATGTATTTCGTTGCAGAAGAATTGAGGCAAATTATGGCGCAGTTAGGATTTAGAACAGTAAAGGAAATGGTAGGGCAATCTCAAAAAATAAATGCCAATCCAGCAATTAATCATTACAAAGCAAAAGGAGTGGATGTTTCATCAATCCTACACCAGCCCCAAATAGAAGGAAGTATTGCTTTATCCAATTCAGAAAAACAAAATCATAATTTAGAGAATGTATTAGATCAGAGGATTTTCAATGATGCAAAAGCAGCAATCATCAACAAAAAAGAAACTACTTTAAACTATCCAATTCATAATACAGATAGAGCTTTAGGAGCCATTATTAGTAATGAAATTTCTAAACTCTATGGAGAAGAAGGTTTGCCTGAAAATACATTGAATCTAAACTTTAAAGGCTCAGCGGGTCAAAGTTTTGGAGCTTTCTCTACCAAAGGAATTACCTTAAAAGTAGAAGGAGAAACCAATGATTATTTAGGAAAAGGATTGTCTGGAGCTAAGATTATTATCAAAAAACCCGATGAAGCAACCTTTAAAGCTGAAGAAAATATTATTGTAGGTAACGTTTGTTTTTACGGAGCTGTTTCAGGTGAAGCTTATATCAATGGAATTGCAGGCGAACGATTTGCTGTTCGTAATTCAGGAATCACAGCAGTAGTAGAAGGTTTAGGAGATCATGGTTGTGAATATATGACAGGTGGAAAAATTATCGTTTTGGGTGAAACCGGAAGAAATTTTGCAGCAGGAATGAGTGGTGGAATTGCATACATCTACGATAAGAAAAAGAATTTTGAATCAGAATTATGCAATTTAGAAATGATTGATTTAGATCCATTGTCTAAAGATGATTTTGACGATTTGAAAAATCATATCGAAAAACATTTAGAATATACCAAGAGTTCTTTAGCAAAAGAAATTCTAGGAGATTGGGAGTCAAATAAAGCAAGCTTTATCAAAGTATTCCCAAAAGACTATAAAAAAGCATTGCAAAGAATCGCAGAAGATAAAGTCGTATTAAAAAAATTAACAGCATAAGTTTATAGCATGGGAAAAATAGGCGGATTCAAAGAATTTAAAAGAATAGACGAAAGCAATATTGCTGTAAAAGAAAGAGTTCAAAATTATAAAGAATTTACAATTCCATTAAAAGAACAAGACTTAAAAAGTCAAGGTTCAAGATGTATGGATTGTGGAATTCCATTTTGTCATAGTGGTTGTCCGTTGGGAAATCTAATTCCTGATTTTAACGACATGGTTCACAAAGGCGAATGGAAAAAAGCATCAGAAATTTTACATGCTACCAACAATTTTCCAGAATTCACAGGCAGGCTATGTCCAGCACCTTGCGAAAAAGCGTGTGTATTAGGTATTATTGAAGATCCTGTATCCATAGAAAACATTGAAAAGAATATTGTTGAAACTGCATTTAAAAACAAATGGATTGTTCCACAAGTTCCTAAAGTGAGAACTGGGAAAACAGTAGCCGTTATTGGCTCTGGTCCAGCTGGATTAGCAGCAGCGCAGCAATTAAATAGAGCAGGACATATTGTAACTGTCTTTGAAAGAGATGATGAAATTGGTGGATTATTAAGATATGGAATCCCTAATTTTAAATTGGAAAAAGAAATTATAGATCGAAGAGTAAAAATCTTAAAAGAAGAAGGAATCATTTTTAAAACCAATGTAAATGTTGGTGTAAATTATGATATTCAAAACTTAGATTATTTTGATGCCATTGTTTTATGCGGAGGAGCGACACAAAAAAGGTCATTACCCATTAAAGGAATAGATACCAAAGGGGTTGTTCAAGCAATGGATTACTTAACACAACAAACTAAACAACTATTTAACAAACCCATTGAAGGTGAATTAATTTCTGCAAAAGACAAAAATGTAATTGTAATTGGTGGTGGAGATACAGGTTCTGACTGTGTAGGAACATCAAACAGACAAGGTGCAAAATCAGTAACAAATTTTGAGATTATGCCTAAACCGCCAATCTCAAGAAGTGATCAAACTCCTTGGCCATTTTGGCCATTGCAATTAAAAACAAGCAGCTCTCATGAAGAAGGCTGTGATAGAAATTGGCTGATAAACACAAAAGAATTCATTAAAAACGATAAAGGAGAACTTATCGCATTAAAAACAGTAAATGTAGAATGGGAGATCATTCCTGGAGAAAGATCAAAATTAATTGAAGTTCCAAACTCAGAAAAGATTTGGCCGTGCGAAATGGTATTTTTAGCATTAGGTTTTACCGGTCCAGAAAAAACATTGAGCAATCAATTAGGAATTAATCTAGACCAAAGAACAAATTATCAAGCAAAGAATTATCAAACAAATGTTCCTCACATCTTTACAGCAGGTGATATGCGCAGAGGACAATCATTAATTGTTTGGGCAATTTCAGAAGGAAGAGAAGCCGCAAGAAATGTAGACACATATTTAATGGGAAAATCCTATCTACCTACAAAAAATAATGGCGATTTGCCTTCTGTATAATGAGTAATGAGTAATGAGTAATGAGTAATGAGTAATGAGTAATGAGTAATGAGTAATGAAAGCTCGAAAATACATTTATAAAACCTAATAATTACTTTGAAGCTTTACCACTCAAAAACTTTGTGTCTTTGAAACTCAGAAATTAAATACAAACCCAGTAATTAACAAAAAAAACGTTTTCGTTAAAAAAGAAGTTTTTTAGTAGATATGTAAAAACCTCTTTATAATTTTCAACCATAAAATGTAAGCAATGTCAACATTACCAAAACTAGTACGGTTCCAAGAAAATGTAGAAATGAAGTATAAGATATACAATAGTATATTTATGACATTACCCTTCAGTACCATTACAAAAACAGGAGTTTTACTCCCACTATTTCATGAAACATGTAAAAAAGGATTCAATGATGGTGATGATCCAACAACCATTGTAAATACATTTTTTAAAAAATATCAAGCAAGAAGAGACGAGAAAAGTCAAATCAATTTGTTATTTCGATTTATTCAATATATAGAAAGACAAATTGTTTTATTCGATGCCATAGAAGATGTTGCCTTTCCAGTCATAAACAATATGGATGGAATTGGAACACTAAGAGGTTTAAAAGAATCGGCAACTTCCAATAATAAATTAGAAGATCTAAAGAAATACTTAGAAGAATTTAAAGTTCGAATCGTATTAACTGCACACCCAACACAATTTTACCCAGGATCAGTTTTAGGAATTATCACCGATTTAACAGAAGCTATGAAACAAAATGATCTGCAAAAGATCACCAAATTATTAGCGCAGTTAGGAAAAACTCCTTTTTTCAAACATAAAAAACCGACGCCTTATGACGAAGCTGTCAACCTCATTTGGTATTTAGAAAATGTATTTTATCAGTCCTTTGGCAAAATTTACGACTATATAAAACAAAACTTATTTGAAGGAGAACATTTAAAAAACGACATTATTAATATTGGGTTTTGGCCAGGGGGAGACAGAGATGGAAATCCATTTGTAACCCCAGAAATAACCTTAAAAGTAGCCCAAAGATTAAAAGACACCATCCTTAAAAATTATTATAGAGACGTTAGATCTTTACGAAGAAAACTAACCTTTGTTGATGTAGAAGATAGAATTATATCGCTAGAACACCTTCTATATAATACCGTCATTCATACCAGTAAATATTCTATTTCTTTAGAATTTTTAGTTTCAGAATTAACAGAAATCAGAAATATTATCATTCAAAAGCATCAATCACTATATGTCAAAGAATTAGATAGTTTATTAAATAAAATACACCTTTTTGGTTTTCACTTTGCGGCCTTAGATATCCGACAAGATAGTAGAGCACACCATAATGTATTTACCGCTATGGTAGATACATTGAATGAAAACGGTTCAGAAATTTTCCCAAGCAATTACCACAATTTATCAGAAAAAGAACAAGTACGATTGCTATCTGAAATTAAAGGAATAATCGATATTTCAATTTTTGAAGACGAAACCGTAGTAAAAACATTAAACACTATTAAAGCAATTAAAACCATTCAAGAAAATAATGGAGAAAAAGCTGCCAATAGATATATCATTAGTAACAATCAAACCTCATTAAATGTAATGCAATTGTATGCAATGTTAAAACTCGTTGCATTTAATGATCAACTTACAGTAGACATTGGGCCATTATTCGAAACCATTACTGATTTAGAAAATGCTCCAAAAGTGATGGAAGAATTGTATACAAATCCTTCCTACAAAAGGCATTTACAAGAAAGAGGTAATAAGCAAAACATCATGTTAGGCTTTAGCGATGGAACCAAAGACGGTGGGTATTTAATGGCAAATTGGGCAATCTTTAAAGCCAAAGAACAGCTTACAAAAATGTCTAGGAAACACGGTATTACAGTCATATTTTTTGACGGTCGTGGTGGACCGCCAGCAAGAGGTGGCGGGAAAACACACCAGTTTTATGCATCATTAGGTCCAACGATAGAAGACAAAGAAGTCCAATTAACCATTCAAGGTCAGACGATTAGTTCAAATTTCGGAACCTTAGATTCTTCGCAATACAACTTAGAACAACTCATAAGTTCTGGAATTTCTAACAAACTAAATGATACAAATACGAGATTGTCAAATGATAATTTCGAAATCATGAATCACTTGGCTACCATCAGTCATGAAGCCTATGTAAATTTCAAAAAACATCCGAAGTTTTTACCCTACCTAGAAAGAATCAGCACCTTAAAATACTATGCAAAAACTAATATTGGTAGCCGACCTTCCAAAAGAGGGAAATCTAGCGAGTTAGTTTTCAGCGATTTAAGAGCAATCCCTTTTGTAGGTTCCTGGAGTCAATTAAAACAAAATGTACCCGGATTTTTTGGAGTAGGAACAGCTTTAAAACACTATGAAGACACTCATAGTTTTGAGAAAGTTCAAAAACTATATCAAGAATCGCGTTTCTTTAAAACTTTGATAGAAAACAGTATGATGTCGCTGTCAAAATCCTTTTTCGATTTAACAAAGTACATGCAAAACGATGAAGAGTTCGGAGAATTTTGGCAAATTATCTATCAAGAATATCAAACAACCACACGTTTAATATTAAAACTAACTGGTTATCAAACTCTTATGGAAAACGAACCCTCAGGAAAAGCTTCCATAGACATTAGAGAATTAATCGTACTTCCATTGCTAACAATTCAGCAATACGCATTAAAAAAGATTCAGGAGTTAGAAAAAGACCCGAGTTCTAATGAAGAAAAAATCAAAATTTTTGAAAAAATAGTCACTCGTTCATTATTCGGAAACATCAATGCCAGCAGAAATTCAGCATAGTTGTCTTTAAATAATAATACTTTTTTGGGCGTTCCCTCCACGCTTCGACAAACCTGTCTGCCGACAAGGCAGGATTCAGTGCGGAGGTCGGGCTATTCGTTTCAAGTCCTCGCTCGTTCCTTACTGTGGGCTTTTCACTGCTATCCCTAACGCGGACACATTCTTACTAACAAAGACCTCACAGGTTTTAAAAATCTATGAGGTCTCCAAATTTCAAGTTTAAAGTTCTGAGTTTAAAGTTATAACCAAAAAAAACCTCATATCAAAGATATGAGGTTTAAGATTCTATACTGAGTTGCTGAATCTAGTTCAGGATAAACAGTATTAAAGAAAGGCAGCGACCTACTCTCCCACCAAAACGGCAGTACCATCGGCGCTATTGGGCTTAACTTCTCTGTTCGGGATGGGAAGAGGTGAGCCCCAATGCTATAACCACCCTAAGCCTTTAGTCCCGCACTTGATGCGGGATCAGTTGTAAGTTTTTAAGTTCTAAGTTTCAAGTCTTTCAACTCTTAACTCAACACTTATCACTCATAACTCTTGAGCTTTGCTCAAGTATAAGTTAACATATTGGTCTAAATAATAGTGTATCGAATAAGATCCTGAATCTAGTTCAGGATAAATAAAAAAGAGTGTCCCTTTGGACACTGAGGTAAACTCGAAGTGCCCAAAGGTAACGATGTACATAAGTCTATGGGTTATTAGTACTACTTGGCTACATACATTACTGCACTTACACCTATAGCCTATCAACGTGGTCATCTCCCACGACCCTTTAAAGAAATCTCATCTTGTGGTGGGTTTCGCGCTTATATGCTTTCAGCGCTTATCCCTTCCCGACGTAGCTACCCTGCCATGCTTCTGGCGAAACAACAGGTACACTAGAGGTCAGTCCAACTCGGTCCTCTCGTACTAGAGTCAGATCCACGCAAATTTCTAACGCCCACAGCAGATAGAGACCGAACTGTCTCACGACGTTCTGAACCCAGCTCGCGTGCCACTTTAATGGGCGAACAGCCCAACCCTTGGGACCTTCTCCAGCCCCAGGATGTGACGAGCCGACATCGAGGTGCCAAACCCCCCCGTCGATATGAGCTCTTGGGGGAGATCAGCCTGTTATCCCCGGAGTACCTTTTATCCTTTGAGCGATGGCCCTTCCATGCGGAACCACCGGATCACTATGCTCTTGTTTCCAACCTGATCGACTTGTAAGTCTCTCAGTCAAGCACCCTTATGCCATTGCACTCTACGCACGGTTACCAAGCGTGCTGAGGGTACCTTTAGAAGCCTCCGTTACTCTTTTGGAGGCGACCACCCCAGTCAAACTACCCACCAAGCACTGTCCTCATCTCTGAGTTAGACTCTAGATAAGCAAAGGGTGGTATTTCAAGGTTAACTCCACAACGCCTAGCGACGCCGCTTCATAGTTTCCCACCTATCCTACACATTACTTATCCAAAGCCAATACTAAGCTATAGTAAAGGTTCACGGGGTCTTTTCGTCCCGCTGCGGGTAATCGGCATCTTCACCGATACTACAATTTCACCGAGCTCATGGCTGAGACAGTGTCCAGATCGTTGCACCATTCGTGCAGGTCGGAACTTACCCGACAAGGAATTTCGCTACCTTAGGACCGTTATAGTTACGGCCGCCGTTTACTGGGGCTTCATTTTATTGCTTCCCCCCGATTACTCGGGGGTAACAACTCCACTTAACCTTCCAGCACCGGGCAGGTGTCAGGCCTTATACATCATCTTTCAATTTAGCAAAGCCCTGTGTTTTTGATAAACAGTCGCCTGGACCTTTTCACTGCGGCCACGCCGTAAAGCGTGGCGACCTTTCTCCCGAAGTTACAGGTCTATTTTGCCTAGTTCCTTAGCCATGAATCTCTCGAGCACCTTAGAATTCTCATCCCAACTACCTGTGTCGGTTTACGGTACGGGTTCTTATAATCTGAAGCTTAGAGGTTTTTCTTGGAAGCTTTTAGGCACACTATCCACGCTGCCGAAGCTTTGTGGTACTATCAGACTTTGCCAAAACCTAACTCTTAATCTGGTTCTATAGCTACATCCTTCAACGAACTATTCCGTCAGTTCGCGGTGCTTTCAATACTCCGTCACCCCATCGCAATTATAACAAGTACAGGAATATTAACCTGTTAGCCATCGACTACTCCCTTCGGATTCGCCTTAGGACCCGACTAACCCTCAGCTGATTAGCATCGCTGAGGAAACCTTAGTCTTTCGGTGAGGGGGTTTCTCACCCCCTTTATCGTTACTTATGCCTACATTTTCTTTTGTAATCGCTCCAGCATCCCTTACAGAAAACCTTCTACGCTGATTACAATGCTCCCCTACCACTTGTATATAATACAAATCCATAGCTTCGGTAATATGTTTATGCCCGATTATTATCCATGCAAAATCGCTCGACTAGTGAGCTGTTACGCACTCTTTAAATGAATGGCTGCTTCCAAGCCAACATCCTAGCTGTCTGTGCAATTTCACCTCGTTTATTCAACTTAACATATATTTGGGGACCTTAGCTGATGGTCTGGGTTCTTTCCCTCTCGGACATGGACCTTAGCACCCATGCCCTCACTGCTGAGTAACATTTTATAGCATTCGGAGTTTGTCAGGAATTGGTAGGCGGTGAAGCCCCCGCATCCAATCAGTAGCTCTACCTCTATAAAACTTATCCTCAACGCTGCACCTAAATGCATTTCGGGGAGTACGAGCTATTTCCGAGTTTGATTGGCCTTTCACCCCTACCCACAGGTCATCCAAAGACTTTTCAACGTCAACTGGTTCGGTCCTCCACTGTGTGTTACCACAGCTTCAACCTGCCCATGGGTAGATCACTCGGTTTCGCGTCTACTACTACTAACTATGCGCCCTATTCAGACTCGCTTTCGCTACGGCTCCATGTCTTAAACATTTAACCTTGCTAGAAACAGTAACTCGTAGGCTCATTATGCAAAAGGCACGCCGTCACACAGTAAATGTGCTCCGACCGCTTGTAAGCGCACGGTTTCAGGTTCTCTTTCACTCCCTTACTTAGGGTTCTTTTCACCTTTCCCTCACGGTACTAGTTCACTATCGGTCTCTCAGGAGTATTTAGCCTTACCGGATGGTCCCGGTGGATTCATACAGGATTACTCGTGTCCCGCACTACTCAGGATACCACTATCAATAACTTCGCTTACCCGTACGGGACTATCACCCTCTTTGGTCTGTCTTTCCAAACAGTTCTGGTTCACTTAGCATTGAATATCGTGGTCCTACAACCCCAAAATTGCCGTAACAACTTTGGTTTGGGCTAATCCGCGTTCGCTCGCCACTACTAACGGAATCACTTTTGTTTTCTCTTCCTCCGGTTACTTAGATGTTTCAGTTCACCGGGTTTGCTCCACTTGCGTGGTGATACAGCTTCACTGTACCGGGTTGCCCCATTCGGATATTTACGGATCATAAAATATGTGCTTCTCCCCGTAACTTTTCGCAGCTTATCACGTCCTTCTTCGCCTCTGAGAGCCTAGGCATCCGCCATGCGCCCTTACTTAACTTATTGTACTTTTTGCCGTAGTATCTCTACTACAACGAGCTCTTTTTATTCTTATAAAAATATATTTACGTCTATTTCTCAATAAACGTCTCTATCTTGATTCTTTACGATATCATTTTTACCAATATGTCAATGAACGTTGCATCCTGAAATTAATTCAGGGCCTCCTTATTAATATCTCTTAACTTAATAAAAGGTTTTAATAATGAGGTTCCCAGTCAAGCTGGGAATTTTGGTGGAGAATATCGGAGTCGAACCGATGACCTCTTGCGTGCAAGGCAAGCGCTCTAGCCAGCTGAGCTAATCCCCCATATACTAGTAGTTAGTACATAGTAGTTAGTAGTTAGACTATAACTACTACTCAACTTCTAGAATTTCCTTTCAAACATCTTTTAAACTTTAAACTTTGAACTTTAAACTCAAAGCTTGCTTTGTAGTCTCGGGCAGACTCGAACTGCCGACCTCTACATTATCAGTGTAGCGCTCTAACCAGCTGAGCTACGAGACTATAATAGCTTAGTTAATGTTTGTTATATTTTAAAATTGACAGCAAAGAGTAAAACTTCCCTTTTGTAACTCACCATCTTTCTCTAGAAAGGAGGTGTTCCAGCCGCACCTTCCGGTACGGCTACCTTGTTACGACTTAGCCCTAGTTACCAGTTTTACCCTAGGCGGCTCCTTGCGGTGACCGACTTCAGGCACTCCCAGCTTCCATGGCTTGACGGGCGGTGTGTACAAGGCCCGGGAACGTATTCACCGGATCATGGCTGATATCCGATTACTAGCGATTCCAGCTTCACGGAGTCGAGTTGCAGACTCCGATCCGAACTGTGATATGGTTTATAGATTCGCTCCTATTCGCATAGTGGCTGCTCATTGTCCATACCATTGTAGCACGTGTGTAGCCCAGGACGTAAGGGCCGTGATGATTTGACGTCATCCCCACCTTCCTCGCGGTTTGCACCGGCAGTCTCGCTAGAGTCCCCAACTTTACTTGATGGCAACTAACGACAGGGGTTGCGCTCGTTATAGGACTTAACCTGACACCTCACGGCACGAGCTGACGACAACCATGCAGCACCTTGTAAGAAGTCCGAAGAAATAGCTATCTCTAGCTAATGCATCCTACATTTAAGCCCTGGTAAGGTTCCTCGCGTATCATCGAATTAAACCACATGCTCCACCGCTTGTGCGGGCCCCCGTCAATTCCTTTGAGTTTCAATCTTGCGATCGTACTCCCCAGGTGGGACACTTATCACTTTCGCTTAGTCACTGAATAATTCCAACAACTAGTGTCCATCGTTTACGGCGTGGACTACCAGGGTATCTAATCCTGTTCGCTCCCCACGCTTTCGTCCATGAGCGTCAGTATATACGTAGTAGACTGCCTTCGCAATCGGTATTCTGTGTAATCTCTATGCATTTCACCGCTACACTACACATTCTATCTACTTCCGTATAACTCAAGTCAACCAGTATCAAAGGCAGTTCCATAGTTAAGCTATGGGATTTCACCTCTGACTTAATTGACCGCCTGCGGACCCTTTAAACCCAATGATTCCGGATAACGCTTGCACCCTCCGTATTACCGCGGCTGCTGGCACGGAGTTAGCCGGTGCTTATTCTTACAGTACCGTCAGCTTTCCACACGTGGATAGGTTTCTTCCTGTATAAAAGCAGTTTACAACCCATAGGGCAGTCTTCCTGCACGCGGCATGGCTGGGTCAGAGTTGCCTCCATTGCCCAATATTCCTCACTGCTGCCTCCCGTAGGAGTCTGGTCCGTGTCTCAGTACCAGTGTGGGGGATCCCCCTCTCAGGGCCCCTACCTATCGTTGCCATGGTAAGCCGTTACCTTACCATCTAGCTAATAGGACGCATAGCCATCTTTTACCGATAAATCTTTAATTTTAAATCGATGCCAATCTAAAATACTATGAGGTATTAATCTTCATTTCTAAAGGCTATCCCTCTGTAAAAGGTAGGTTCTATACGCGTTACGCACCCGTGCGCCGGTCGTCATCTGGTGCAAGCACCAATGTTACCCCTCGACTTGCATGTGTTAAGCCTGCCGCTAGCGTTCATCCTGAGCCAGGATCAAACTCTTCATTGTATATCTTTAATAATATGTATGAATAAGTTTCAAAAGAATTTTGTTTAACAAAAGTTAAACATGGTTATTCTACTCTTTGTCAATACTAATTAACTACCAAATAAATTCAGCAACCAAAAAGCATATATACGCTGTCAATTTCAATATTTTCAATGAACTTTTAGGGTATCTCACTCATGCTCTTAACACGATCTCAATAAACCTAGTTTTGTAGAAATGCTAGAATCGAACTAGCTAACTTAAATACTCTAAATTATTCCAAAATTTCCTCAATGAACTTCACTTGTTTCTCAAAGCGGGTGCAAATGTAAAAACTATTTTTTAATCAACAATGAAAAAAATACCTTTTTTAATTTATTTTTTCTAACCCCTAAAATCAACCTGTGAACCTTACTCTTTACGCCAAAATAATACTCATTCTAACGGACGCCAAAGATAATACATCAATATTCTATCAACCAAACTTTTTGAAAGAAAAATATTACGTTTTTACAATACAAATCATAACTCTCTTAAACACTATTACTTGCAATGGGAAAGTTATTTCTTTTTTGTTTTTTTCTTCTTCTTTTTCTGCTTTGCAAACATCTTTTTGTACTCTTCTACATCAATGTTTCCTTTTTTGGAGGCTGCAATTTTTGGAAAATCAAAATCTAGTTTTGTTTTTTGAGGAACTAATCTTTCGTCAATAAAGGCTCTTTGTAAGACATCTTCTATTAAATAATCTTCATTTTCAGATTCTGGATGGTACTCGGTTTTTAAAGAAAGTTTAAATAAGTTGGCAGTTGTATTGTACCAAAATGCTTTCCAACCACTTCTTAGTTCTCTAATATTCTCAAAAGCTGTTCTACCTGTTTGTCTGTGAATGAGCTTAATTAATATTCTACCTTCGGTACGAGTCATCTTTTTTAGTTGGTCTGTAAATTCTCCTTCTAAGTATTTCTGAGCTCTTTTTGTATATTTTCTTTTCCCTCTTTTTGTTTTTATCCTCTTTATTCTAGCATTCAATGAATCTAATCTTTGTGAGGCTAATTTTGCATAGGGATATGCTTTGTGAACTTTATTTGTAAACCAATAATAGTATCGTGCGTCTATTGATGATTTGAATTTATGTTTTGGTAAAACAGAAACTTCATCTAAATTGATTGTTAATGTATCTCCATCTTTAATCAGTATATAGTCTTCTAAGTTTAAAGGCAAAGAGTCTTTCTTCTGCGAGAACGCAAAAGTTGACGTTAACAAAATCAGTATGAAAATTATTTTTTTCAAAGCTTTTTAGATTGATGTGTAAATATACTTATTTTGATGCTTTTTATTATTTACATTTTTATAGTTTAACAATAGTTTTTGACTAAAAGAAGTTAGATCGCTTACTTCGTCACTTTGATAAACTCAGTGCTGGAAGGCTCTGCACAAGATACTTTTAGAACAAAGAATCAAGACTTGTTTGCTAACTAATAACCCCATATAATTAGACATCATTTATTTAAGTTCATTTAAACTTAATAAATTTAGTCCTTTAAAAGAAAATCAAAGTCTTTAATATGGGTACAACTAATTGTTGAAGTTATCTAAAGATTAAAATTACTACAGCTTTCTTCTATTATCGTCTGATTGTGTATCAACTAATTTATTATAAGGATCCACACCTACTTCCGTTGGCTTCTTATCTACGATGATAGAAATCTTATTATTTATTTGTGTAATGTGATGCTTCCTAAAGTATAATTCTACTTCTTTCTTGGTTGCTGAGCCTGCCTTATCGGCAGACAGACCTGTCGAAGTACCTTCCATCTCTTCTGTTGTGAAAATACCTATATCTATATAATCATTTAGTTTTACAGATAGTTCTGGTTTCCTCATCTTATCGGTTTTATAGGATATGGTATCTCCTTTTTGCTCTCCGTAGTATCGCCTTCCTTTATCGTTATTACGATATTTACTTACATTGAATTCTATATCAACTCTATATTTACCATTTTCTAATTCTGTTGATGTTACATCTACTATTTTATTCTTATAGAGTGTAATTGTTTCAAACATATCTTTTATTACATATTGTAATGAATCTGGTGTTGCTTCTCTAATATGATTCACCATATCTATTGAAGTGGTATATGGGGCTTCTTGAAATTTTACTTTTTCTACATATTTACGTAGGGCATTATTTAGATTGTCTTCACCTATATAATCACTTAATGCATACAATACTAAAGATCCTTTTTGATACCGTATGTATCCCTGTCCGTCATTATACATTAATGGTTTTTCTCTTTTTTGCTCGAAAGTTCTTTGCAATAAATAATCGTCTAAAGCTTTCTTTAAGAATTTACGCATCTTACTTTTTCCATGTTCATGTTCTAACACTTTTAAAGTAACGTACTCTGAAAGACTTTCCGATAACATGGTTGCGCCTAATACATCTGCTCCTATGACTTGATGTGCCCACCATTGATGCGCTACTTCATGTACTGTAATTGCAAAAGGATAGTCAACCCCGCCTTCATCTGTTTCATCCACATCAGCAATAAAACCAATTGCTTCTGAAAATGGAATTGTGTTTGGAAAGGATTGGGCAAAACTTCCTGCTGTTCTTGGAAACTCAATGATTCTTGCTTGCCTGTGTTGATAGGGACTGAAATTATTTGCATTGTATGCTAATGAGGCTTTCATTCCTTTCATCATACGGTCTAAGTTAAATTCATGTCCTTTGTGATAATAAATTTCTAAGTTTATATCATTCCAAACTTCTTTCTTCACTTCATATCTTGCTGAGTTGAACGCGTAAAAGTTTAATATTTTACTATCCATTTTATAGTGAAAATATCTTCTTCCGTCTTTTGTCCATTCTTTTAGCAAATATCCAGGAGCTATGGCGATTTGATCTTCAGATGTACTAACCGTCGCTTCAAAGTCTATCCAATCTGCATCTTTAGAAATATATGTATTTCCTAGAGCCGTTGAATCGGAAGGATGAGGGCGCAAATCGTTTTTAGGCAATCCATATTTCTCACGTGTTTTATCGTCTGTTAATTCACTCCCAGAGGAATATCCAAAAGAAGGAAACAATTGAAAATTATTGATAAATGTTCCATTGTATATTACTGGAGAATTATTTTTCAACCTTGTATTTGGTTTATTCTTTACTGAGAATTTTAGTTCTAAAGTATCTCCCGGTTTTAATGGTGGTTTTAGCTTATAGATATCAAAATTATAGATGGTGTCTTCTGAGACTAACGCAATTTCTTTATCAAATTCAAACGTAGATGGGTAGTCATTATGATTGACAAAAAGGCTGTCTATTTCAACATCTGTCTTGTTAATCATTTTATAACTTCCTCTTGCATTAAAGTCTCTTTTTTTAGGAAAGATATCCATTTCAACGTTTACGGATACGATTCTGGGTTGTTGATAGTTTTCGTACTTTTTATATTTCTTTTCCCATTCTACTCGTAATTTTTCTCCTTCTTTTGAAGAGATTTGTTCTCCATCTGCATCTTCTTCATTTTGAATGGTTACTCCTAGTGACACAAAACCTATCAAAAACAATAGAAGCGCAATAGCTGTAACTCCTCTAAATCTTAATCCTGCAATCTTTATTCTTTCTATAAAAGAGTTTGGAATGCCTCTCACCCAAAATAATGCAGCTATAATTAATAAAACCAATCCACATAATAGCCAGTAGGTTTTATATGCCATATAGCTATTAAAGAATGCTCCATACCCATTCATATCTGAATACCCAAAACTTGGTCCTTCATTGTATTTAAGAAGGTCATTTTCTATACCTGCTAAGCTTAAAAATGGAATTCCAATTGAGATTACTAGTAATACGAACAAGCCTAAATAGGGATTTCTAAATAATGTTTGAATCCATATCGCCAACAATGCCCAAACCACATAATTAATCAAATTTAACCCATAGAGTTCCTGTATATAATGCCCTATTTCAAAATCATAATACCCTTTATAAGTTTGAAATACAATTCCCGAAATCATAATCACAAATAGTAAAGTCATTTGCATTTTTACCAATGCTAATAAATTAGATCCCAATAAAGTCCAATTGGGAATTGGTGTCACATCTACTAAATGATTTACTCTCGCAATTTTTGCTCTGTGCACCAGCATTCCTGCATATAAAAATGTACATAGGTTAATTGCTAGCTTAAAAATACTTCCTCCTAATAACGTTTGCCAAGTAACTGGTAAAGTGGATGTTCCAAAAATACTTCCTACTGTAAATAAACTAACTAATATTAAAATCAATCCAACTAATATTATACATATAAAAGGTAAACTTTTAAAGATATATTTAAAGTTAATGTTAGATAATCTCCACATCGTTTTTAAATTCTGCAGAAAAGAATAATTATAATTTACTTTAGGCAAGTTAATGGTTACAATACCTCCGAAATTTCTTTTTGTACTTCGCTCCCCTTTGTTCTTTCTAAAACTAAAAGTAAAAGCATTCTGACTAAATGAAAAAAACTTAAAGACAAAACCAAAAATTAAAATTGAAACTGATAACCAAAGTAATCGGTTATAAACAATGACTTCTTTTAATGGCAATAGCATTTCATTTTGTTCAGAAGCCGTCCAGTATTTAGTATAATAATTAGATGCTGCTGCTCCAAATGGATCTAATAGAGCTGCTAAATATCTCGAACTCTCTTCATTTAAAAGGCTATCAGTTAATCCTTGAATAAACAATAATAAAATTACAGTAATAAAACCTGCCGCAATATTTCTAGAGAAAGTTACTACTGCAAAAACTATGGTCCCAAATAATAGGACATTTGGTAATATATATACTAGATAAGAGTGTAAGTATGCATTAATATTGAAAGCTATAACAATATTAGAATTGGTTCCAGGAAATCGGAATCCAATAAACATAAAAACGCCTATAGTTGCTACAATACAAGAAACTATGGTTACTGAACTTAAAAATTTGGCAAATAAATAATTGGCTTTTGTAAACGGATACGAATACAAAATGGTATGCATTTCACTTTTAAAATCTCTATAAATAGAAACTCCAATAATGGATGGAAATAGAAAAAATATAAAAATTGATAGCGTATTAAATATTCCATTTATTGCTATAGGAGAATTTGCGATTCTTGAAGACCCAGTAGTAGTTGTTAAAGAGTCAAAAATCCCAGCAGATCCTGCAGATATAAAAAAAGATATCAGCGCAAAAATACCTAGGTATATATAGAAAGCTGGTTTCTTAAACCAGTATCTTAATTCTTGTTTGAATATTGTAAAAAACATACGTTTGATTTAATGAGTGAGTTTAATTTACGCCAAAACTGGCTCATCTTGTTTTAAAGCAATAAAATAAACGTCGTCTAATTGCGGTATCGCTACTGTAAATTCCGCACTAGGTTTTTCTTCACTAAATACTCGTACATTTAAGGTATTATCTGGATTGTAATTAGAGGATAACAGATTATAATTCGATTCAATTTCTTCTAATTCTTCACGTTTAATGATTCGAGTCCAAATCTTCCCTTCAATTTCTTTGGTAGCTTCTTGTGGTGTGGTATGCTTTAGAATTCTTCCTCCATTTAAAATTGCCATTTCATTGCATAATTCCTTTACATCTTCAACTATGTGAGTAGAAAAAATAACCGTACAGTTGGTTCCTACTTCTCTTAAAACATTTAAAAACCGATTTCTTTCAGCCGGATCTAAACCAGCCGTAGGCTCATCAACAATAATTAATTTGGGATTATTTAATAGTAATTGAGCAATTCCGAATCGCTGTTTCATCCCTCCAGAATATCCTGCTACATTTTTTCTCCTCACGTCATATAAGTTGGTAATCTCTAATACTTCTTTTACCAATGTATTTCTTTCTGATTTGGAACTCACTCCTTTTAAAGTTGCAAAATAATCTAACAAAGCTTCTGCTGTCATCTTAGGATACACTCCAAAAGATTGTGGCAAATAACCCAATACTTTTCTCAACGACATTTTATCTTCAAGCACATTGATGTCTCCAAAAGTAATTGAACCTGAATCTGGGCTTTGCAAAGTGGCCATTGTTCTCATCAAAGATGATTTCCCTGCTCCATTTGGACCTAACAATCCGAACATTCCTGTTCCAATTTCTATGCTCAAATCATCAATCGCCTTTACACCGTTCTTATAGGTTTTGGTTAAATTATTTATAATTAGCTTCATTATCGATGGTTTTATAGTTTTTAACTTGTTGATAAGTGCCAAGATAACAACATTTGTTACAATTTTTTTGATTTATTCGGGTGGTTTCTAAAAATCGTTTTTATTTTTACATGAATAAGTATATAATGTTCTCGATACATTCTGAATTTATTTTAGGATGTTTAAGGTCTTCGGATTGACATTCAAACTTTTTAACTTTAATCTTTTTAACGAATCAATAATGGCTGAAAAATCAATACTGAATAAGAAATCACTTACTTTTTTAGAAGAATATCTAAATAATGCTGCTCCTACGGGTTACGAATGGGAAGGGCAAAAAATATGGATGAAATACTTAACGCCTTATGTAGATGAATTTATTACTGATACCTATGGAAGTGCTGTAGGAGTGATCAATCCAAAAGCACCTTATAAAGTAGTTATTGAAGGTCATGCTGATGAAATTTCTTGGTATGTAAATTATATTTCTGATAATGGTCTGATCTATGTGATTAGGAACGGAGGTAGTGATCATCAAATTGCGCCCAGTAAGATTGTGAACATTCATACAAAGAACGGAATTGTAAAAGGTGTTTTCGGTTGGCCGGCAATTCATACCAGAAATAAAGCAAAGGAAGAAGCGCCAAAACCTGATAATATTTTTATTGATGTGGGTTGTAAAACCAAAGATGAAGTTGAAAAACTAGGGGTTCATGTGGGCTGCGTGATTACCTATCCTGATGAGTTTCATATTTTAAACAAAACGAATTTTGTCTGCAGAGCTTTAGATAATAGAATGGGTGGATTTATGATTGCTGAAGTGGCTCGTTTGTTACATGAGAATAAAAAATCGCTTCCTTTCGGATTGTATATTACCAATTCCGTACAGGAAGAAATTGGTTTACGTGGAGCAGAAATGATCACTCAAACGATACAACCTAATGTTGCCATTGTAACGGATGTTACGCATGATACCACAACACCTATGATCGATCAAAAGAAAGAAGGTGCCATTAAAAATGGGAATGGACCTGTGGTTGCTTATGCTCCTGCTGTGCAACAAAAATTACGAGATTTAATTACGGAAACTGCCGAAGAAAAAGACATTCCATTTCAAAGATCTGCGCTTTCTAGAGCAACAGGAACAGATACGGATGCTTTTGCTTATAGCAATGGCGGAGTAGCTTCGGCTTTAATTTCTTTACCATTACGTTATATGCATACTACAGTAGAAATGGTTCATAGAGATGATGTAGAAAATGTAATCAAACTAATTTATGAAACGCTTTTAAAGATAAAAGACGGAGAGACCTTCTCTTATTTTGACTAAGTTAATATAATGATAATGGAAGATCAACGTCATTTATTTGACATTCCTGATGGTATTCGTTATTTAAATATTGCGAGCCTATCACCTTCTTTTAAGCTGGTAAAAGAAGCTGGAATGAAAGCTCTATTGGAGAAAAGTACTCCGCATGTAATTCCTTCTTCAGATTTTTTTGATCCTGTTATCGAATTAAAAAAGCTTTTTGCAAAACTTATTGGAACTGATGAATACAATCGTATTGCTACCATTCCTGCTGTTTCTTATGGAATGGCGACTGTTGCCAATAATATCACCTTAAAAAGTACTGACGAAGTTTTAATCATTGACGAACAGTTTCCTAGTAATTATTATATCTGGAAAAAATTAACGGATACATACAATGCAAGATTACGAGTGATTCCTCAACCAGAAACAACCATCAATTGTGGGCAGCAATGGAATAAAGACATTCTGAATGCGATCAATGAAAATACAGCTTTGGTTGCTATGGGAAATGTGCATTGGTCTAATGGAACCTTGTTCAATTTAAAAGCGATTCGACAAAAAACCAAAGAAGTAAACTCTTTATTAATTGTTGATGGAAGTCAATCTATTGGAGCTGTTCCTTTTTCTATTGAAGAGATACAACCCGATGCATTGATTTGTGCTGGATATAAATGGTTATTTGGACCTTATGGTTGTGCTTATGCATATTTTGGATCTTATTTTGACAACGGAAATCCTCTTGAAGAGAATTGGGCAAATCGATTGCATAGTGAGAATTTAGCGGGTTTAACGGAATATCAATCAGAATACAAACCACAAGCGAGCCGGTATACTGTTGGTGAAAGCGGAAGCTTCATTTATGTGAAAATGCAAATTGCAGCCTTAAAACAAGTCATTGAATGGACCCCTAAAGCGATACAAGAATATTGTAAAAATGTTTCTAAAAATACTGTTGAGGAATTAAGAAAATTAGGATGTTCTATAGAAAATGATGTTGACAGAACACATCATATGTTTGGAGTTCAATTGCCTGAAAATGCTGATTTAAATCTACTTAAAGAAAAATTCAAAGAGGAAAATATCTTTGTTTCATTTAGAGGCAGCTATGTTCGAATTTCATGTCACTTGTACAATACAAAAAAAGACTTCGAAATTCTTGTAAGATACATTCAATCAATTCTAAAAAAATAAGTTGTTTGAAAACTTTTACATGTCCGTTCGAGCCAAATCGAAAACTTGTAACTCAGATTATCTATTAGCATCTCGACTCAGTTCGATGGGACATTTCAAGTTTATTTTACTTTTCAAATAACTTCTTTGTGACATTCCATTTTTTTTATCGTCTTTACTAAAAACCAACCTAAAACAAAATGAAAAAACTAGCTTTATTGTTATTAATTGTCTTTGCTTCTTGTCAGGATAAGAACGAAATTAACTACAAAGTTTCTCACCTTATAAAAGATGGGGTTCCTACCTTACATATTAATATGTTGTTTAAAGCCAATCCCAGTAGCGAAACAATTCTCTTGTTACAAGACAAAGCTTGGGGGCAAGAAAATCTATTCAATACTTTAAAAGATCTAAGATCAGAACAAGCATCAGAAATCATCAAAGAAAAGGATAGCAATCGCATCATCATTAAACATAAAAAAGGGATTGAAAAAATTAAGTTCTCATATTCTATTCAGCAAGATACTGAAGGTAATTTAACAACTAAAAACACTTACAGACCCGTAGTGCAAGAAAAATATTTCCATGTTTTTTCGCACAATGTCTTTATGATTCCCAGAGATTATGTTCCAAACTCTACAACTCCTTTTGATGTTTCTATAGAATGGGAAGGGTTTGAAAAAGATTTCAATTTGGTGAACAGTTTTGATACCAATAACAGAAAACAAAAAATTACAGACACCAATGAACGATATTTTCACAGTGCTGTTTTTACAGGAGGAGATTACAGACCTTATATTCTAGATATTAAAGGAAATAAAGCTGTTTTGGGAATACGAGGCAATTGGGAAATATTTCAAGATTCTACAATGGTAAATGTTTTAGAAAAAACATTGAACGTTCAACGCGAGTTTTGGAAAGATCATTCTCAAAAATATTTTGCAGTAACAATGACTCCTACTTATCTAGAAAAAGGAAGCAGTTTTCAAGGTAGTGGATTAACAAATTCATTTGCCACTTCTGCAACCAATAATAAATATTTAGAACCTAAAGGTTTGGTTTACCTATTCAATCATGAATTACAGCACAACTGGATTGGACATTTGATTAAAAACGATAACGAAGAAGAACAGTATTGGTTTAGTGAAGGTTTTACAGATTATTACACCATAAAAAATATTGCAAAAAATAATATCTATAACCTAGATGAAAGCTACTTTATTAGCGAGTTCAACCAAATGATTAAAGCATTGTATACCTCTTCTGTTAAAGAAGCTCCTAATAAAGAAATTAATTATGATAATTTTTGGACAAGCAGAGATTATGGAAAACTTCCTTATCGAAGAGGCGCTATTTTCGCTTTTTATCTTGACAATAAAATTAAACAAGGTTCTAACGGAGATAAAAGTTTAGATGATTTCATGTTAGAACTAAAAGAGGATGCACAAAAAAACAAACAGAGAATTACACATTCTTATTTTATTTCTAAAGTCAATAAATATCTTAAGGATGACGTAAAGCCATTCTTTGATTTGCATATTGAAAACGGAAAACTGTACGATTTGGAATCTATATTTAAAGAGTTCAATTATCAATTTAATTCAACGTCAGAAGTTTTCGATCTTGGTTTTACTTTTTCTAAAGACAAAAGACTAATTGCAGATATCGATGAGGCCTCTAATGCTTATAAAGCTGGTTTGAGAAAAGGCGATCGAGTTACTGGGAGAAGTTATTATATGGGGTTTTCAGATTACGAAGCTTCTATTATTATAAAAAAAGGAAAGAAAGAAATCACTTACAAATTCTTCCCTGTAAAAACTGCAGCCATTCCTACATTATTAAACAGTGAAGACAACAAAAAAACCTTACCTTTTTAGTCTTAAATTTACCGAATGGATGAACTTATTGACATCTTGGATTCCAATGGGAATTCAACTGGAAAAAGCTACTTAAAGTCTGTTGCGCATCAAGAAGGTTTCTATCATGCAACTGTTCATGTTTGGTTTTATACCAAGGATGGAAAAATTCTTTTACAACAACGTGGAGCAACTAAAAAAACCTACCCAGGGCTTTGGGATGTTTCTGTAGCTGGACATGTTCTTGCAGGAGAATCTATCGTTGAAGGAGCTTTGCGGGAAATTCAAGAAGAAATTGGATTGACCCTCCAAAAAGAAAGTCTACAAAAAATAGCAGTCCGAAAAGGAGAAAGAAGTCACCCAAACGGAATTCAAGATAATGAGTTTTATCATGTCTTTTTAGTAGCCCTAAAAGTAAATCTTTCAGAACTCAAAAAGCAAGATGAAGAAGTTGATGATCTCCAATTATTTGATTTGGAAATACTAAAAGGCACCAATGAAAAATTTCCAGTGGTGCCTAATACTTTTGATTATTATCAGTTTGTTTTAAAAAATATTGAAACTATTCTTCAGTAGGTTTTTCAAAAAATGCATCTTTTAAAGGAGTCTTTGCGACTAGTGGTAAGGTAAAATCTGTTGCAGATCCTCTAGGCTCTGTAGGCACACCGTTTTCATCTTTTTTATACCAAGTAATTGATTTTGGTAATACCATATTATTTACAGTTTCCCAATCGTGGTATTTTATAATACTAAATCTATCCGATGGTTTTTTAGAATTAAATGTAACCGTATAAGCCAACCACTCCATTTGGTAGGTTTCTGCATTATAATAAATGATATAATTATCCTCCGAAGAATTCCCTACGTTAGCTTCATACGAAATTTTAATCCCTGGGTATTCTTTTCCTTCAAAAACCAATGGTTTTGTATCTTCATAAGTAATTCCATCATCAGCCAATACAAATGGCATTGCATAGAAATAAAAAAACAGGTTGTAATAAAAAGATGGATTGCTTCTAAACGCTGTAGAGTCTTTTTGAGAAAGCCAAACATCTGTTCCGTTATATCCCAATGAATAATCTGGAGTGTTTATAACGGTCTTTCTTGACCACAGATCAACCGTGTGAGCTTCTTCTCCTTTATTAAAAGAAAGTGTTCTTGCACTTCTCCAATTATCTATACCTCCATGTTTTTCAAATACCTTTCCTAAGGCAGTTGGGAATTTTTCTTTTTTATTGGTTACTGAGCTTGCCGAAGCATCTTTTTTAGCATCAGTTTTACAAGAAACCGCTACAATAGCAACTAGAAATAATAATACAAGTTTTTTCATTTGTTTAAATTTATAATTCTTGATGAAACACCTTAATGGATCTCAAGAATTGTAACGACTCATTTTATAAGTCTTCGTTTTTAATAGTTAATTAGTGTCGGTGATTATACAACAATCTTACAAAAATAAGAAAAGCACCTCGGAAACTGAAATAAATTCAGCTCTTAGGTGCTTTTCGTGTTAAGTTTAGGAGCTCTGAAGATCAATACTTTTGCAATTCAGATTTAAAGTATACCTGACATGCAACCTAAAACAGTATAAGACAGTGTATTTTTTTGATCTTCAGAGGTTCCTACCCGTTCTTATTTCATATAAAATTTCCCCAATAGTTGTTTAACTTATAATTGTTCTTATACTGCTTCAAATGTATTTTATGTTTTTTAAACTCGAGTAAGGAAAACAATTACAAAAAGTAAGTGAAAAACTTACTTTTTATAGTTTCATAGGTTTTATAAGGGATTCGTAGCTATCTTTTTTTTGAATCTTACTATATTTCTTCTGTAAAAAACTAAATTCTATCTGATAAATAATACAAAATTTAGTTTTACTTCAGGAACCACTTCGTTAGTCTATAATTTTTTTCATTCGGTTTATTTTGAATTCCTGCTTGCAGCAGGCAAGTCCCAATGAAAAAATTCATGTACTTTTGCCTCGTTAACCATAAAAAACAAATTTATATATGACACCAAAAGCACAGATTAATATGTGTAATTGTAGAGGAATTGGAGAATTATTTCCTCGAAAACGGGCGTTGTATGTCTATTTCTAGTAATTATTTAGCTAGAAAAATCAAGATATATGCAAGCGCCCAAGAAATTGGGCGTTTTTTTTATGATTTTTTTTGCAAAAAAATACAATGAAGAGTTGAAAAATAAAATAAAGAACATTGAATAGTAAGCAGCTGAAAGACAAACAGTTGTATCATTACTAGATATCTGGATAAAATTCGGACAGGGATTCTTTATTTCAAAAAATAACATAACTAATTGATTATCAAATAATTAAACTTATTTTTTATTTGTTTTATTAAAAAATGTTTTCATCTTTGCACCGCAATCAACAGGTAAAATTTTGTTTGATTGTAGAAACAGTTAAATATTAAAATAATATGAAACCAAATTATTTAATCGGAAGCATTAAAGTTTATTTTACAAGCTTGATTGGTTACGGTATAGGAAATAAGATGGATGTCTATTGCAAAAGAAAATGTTATGTAAAGAGTTAATGACTTACAAACATTATGAAATACAAAGACATCTTGAAAAGGTGTCTTTTTTTTGTGAAAAACTTTTAAAATTGGCAAGATAATTGATTAAAAACTTGTGTAAATCATTTATTTTCCGTATATTAAGGGTATAAAATTAAAGCTATGAAAAAAAACATCTCACATCAAAACTTATTTCCGTTAACTAAATTAAAAGTATAGATAACTCATTGAAGAGTTCTGTTTACTAAAGCATCATTTTATATTGTATAATACGATGTTATATTTAGAATCGAAATCAAACTAGCGTTATTAAAAATTGCGACGCTTCCATTTTTTAGACAAAAAAAAGAATTTCAAGAAACTTGAATTATTCTCCTCAAAAAAACTATAGGAGAATTCTCTAAAGTCGATTGAAACTCTACTAGCCACTGCAGAAGGCTAAGAATCCTGACATGAGCTCAGGATGACATTTCATCGGTCGCTCCGATGCGAAATATCGAAAATTTTCGATACAAACCAACAACCGCTGTATTTACGGCAAAGAAAACTATTGTCAAATTTTAAAAATTTATGTTATGAGAACTTTAAAAATTGTATTTGTAATGATTTTATTATCCTTGTTCATGACTTCATGTACTGATTTAATTAATTCAGATGATGAAACTGTCTTAAACAACATCGAAAACACTCAAGGTGTCGACTTTACTGGTGACGGTAATGATGGTACTGGTAGTGGAGGTGGAAAAGGTGACTAAATTCATTAATCTATAAATCTCAAGCCCTATGCAAATTTGCTTAGGGCTTTTTTTAGTAGCTTTGTTTTTTTCAAAAAACCAATCATTTTGAATAAAGCTATTTATTATAAAATTGCTGTGCTGTTATTTTTTGCAAGTTTCCTTTACCTTTCTTGTAATAAAATTAAAGTAAAAGAAAATCTACAAGAAACCAAAAAAGACAGTATTACTATTTGGATACAATCATCTAAAAGCAATTTATACAATATAGCAGAACAAAAAAAGTTTTTAAAAAAAGCATATCAAGAGTTAAAAACAAAACCAGAAGATAATTCAAAAGCTAATAATTTAAGTTCAATAGCATATCGATTCTACGAGTTAAAAGACACTGTTCTATTCAATGAAATCAATAAAGAAACTTTAAGTTTGGCTTATAAACTCAAAGATTCATTTGTAATTGCAGATGCACATTGGAGTTATGGTGAGTTTTATATTGATAATGAAATTTATGATAGAGCTTATCTCCACTATAATTCTGGCTATGAATATTTCAATAAAATTCAAAGAGAATATGAAGCAGCTAGAATGCTCTATTCCATGGCTTTTATCAAAGGAAGATATCGAGATTATAGTGGGAGTGAAGTATTAATTTTTGAAGCTATTAAAAAATTTAAAAAATTAAAGAATTTTAAATTTTTATATATGTCTTATTTACACTTAGGTTCTTTGCAACATGATATTCAAGAATACGATAAGGCTTTGTTTTATCAAAACAAAGCGTTAAACTATATAAAAAAAATAAAGGGTGGAGAGAAATATTATGCAGGAGTCTATAATAATATTGGTTACACATATCAAAGAAAAAGAGACTACAAAAAAGCTATTGAATATTTAAATAAAGCTCTAAAAATTGAAATAGATATATATAATTATGCTAGAGTTATTGACCATTTATCTTATTCTAAATTAATGTTAAATGATACTCTAGACGTAAAAAAGCACCTACTACGTTCATTAAAAATAAGAGATAGCATTAATAATAAAGCAGGAGTTGTATTTGTCAAAATACGTTTAGCAAAATACTATATTCATGTAAAAGATACGATTAGTGCAATTAAATACAGTAAAGAAGCAAATGTACTGGCAAAGGAACTTAAAAATGGAGTTGATTATTTAGCCTCATTAAAACTATTATCAGAATTAAAACCTAAAAAATCAAAAGAATATTTAGATTTATATATCAAGTACAATGATAGCTTAATCGACTCCGAACGTAAAACCCTAAATAAATTTACCCGTATCGAGTTTGAAACCGATGAACACATCGCAGACAATAAACGCTTGTCTCAACAGAAAATATGGATTTCAGTTACTGGTATTGGTATTGTTTTAATCTTATCGCTTATTTATTTCTTACGAATTCAAAAATCAAAAACAGAAAAGCTATACTTAGAAACAGAACAACAAAAAGCCAACGAACAGGTCTATCTTTTGACCTTAAAACAACAAAGTAATCTTGAGGAAGAAAGAACAAAAGAACGTAATAGGATCTCACAAGAATTACATGATGGCATTTTAGGAAAACTCTTCGGCACTCGTGTTGGAATGGGCTTTTTAGACATTCAAGCAGATGAAGAAGTCAAAAAACAACACCAGTCCTTTTTAGATGAATTACAAGACATCGAAAAAGAGATTCGTGAGGTTTCTCATAAACTGAGTGATAATTTTAACAGTTCAGATGTAAACTTTACAACCATTATTAATCAACTGTTAGAAACAAAAAGTAAGGTCGGTGATTTTCAGTTTCAACTCAACATAGATCAGAACATTTCCTGGAAAACGACAGATGAAATCATTAAAGTTAATGTATATCGAATTATACAGGAAGCCTTGCAAAATACCATCAAACATGCAAATGCCAAGCACGTCTCTTTAGACTTTCATGCAAACGATCAATATTTAGTTGTCAAGCTAAAAGATGATGGGCATGGTTTTAATATCAACAAATCAAAAAAAGGAATCGGTATAAAAAACATTAAATCCAGAATAGAAAAACTCAACGGAACATTAGAAATACTATCTGCTAAGAATAAAGGAACTTCAATTGAAATTAAAATCCCAATACATTAAATTCCATGGAAGCGAAAAATTATACTGCGCTAATTATTGATGATCACCCTTTAATTTCTGAAGCCTACAGAAGTGCTTTTCTTCATATCGCAAAACAGAATGATGCCATTTCTTTTGACATTCATGTTGCACATACTTGTGATGATGCATATCAACTCATACAAGAGCATGCTACGCCAGAAAAAGGCGTTGATGTCATCTTTTTAGATATTAGTTTGCCTCCATCAAAAGACGGTGAAATAATCTCTGGAGAAGATTTAGGGTTAATTATAAACGAATTATTACCTGATGCTAGAATTATCGTTTCTACAACGTTTAATGATAATTACAGAGTTCATAGTATTTTCAAAAACATCAACCCTGATGGTTTTTTAATTAAAAACGACATCACTCCTATTGAGTTGGTTACTGCAATTAAAGAAGTAATTTCAGATCCTCCTTATTACAGTAAAACAGTTATGAAATTGCTACGTAATCAGGTTTCTAACGATTTCTTATTGGATGATATTGATCGTAAAATATTATACGAACTATCTATTGGAACAAAAACAAAAGATTTACCCAACCTAGTTCCACTTTCTTTTAGTGGAGTAGAAAGAAGAAAACGTCATTTAAAACAGATCTTTAATATCGACAGTCCTGATGATCGAGAACTCATTTTACTTGCTAAGGAAAAAGGGTTTATTTGAACAATGAGTAATTAGTAATGTGTGATGAATGATGAATAATGAATAATTGAAGTTCGAAAATATATTTACGAATTGTAAAAACCCTTAGCTGTCTTCGCGAAGAGCTGTTTGCTGAGCGAAGTCGAAGTACAGCGTGAGAAGCGATCTTATTAAAAGAAATTCAAATTAAACAGACCTGCCTACCGTAGGGAAGGTTGCTTCATTCCACTTTGTTACATTCGCAAAGACATAATTAAACTAGAACCTGAAATCGAAGTTGAGGTTTGAAACTTTGAAACTTTGAAACTAAATTTATAGCTTTTTCTATGGTTCTTTTTGAATATATTTGAGCTGCTATTTAAAAAATCAAAACCAAAATTTATGTTAGAAAGTATTTTTACACTGTTGATGCTTATTTTATTACAAGCTGTTCTAGGGTTTGACAACCTTTTGTATATTTCTTTAGAATCTAAGAAAGCTCCAATTTCAGATCAAAAAAGAGTACGAAAAGTAGGTATTCTTATCGCTATAGCCTTAAGAATTGTTTTACTTTTTGTGTTGGTTTCTATTATTGATCTTTTTCAAGAACCTTTTGCTTTCCTCAGTGGAGAGTTAGAAAACATTGTAAAATTTGCATTTAATGGTCATAGTATTATTGTTTTGCTTGGTGGAGGTTTTATTATCTATACTGCCATTAAAGAAATATGGCATATGATTGCGAGTAAAGATTTTACTGATGAAGTTGATGGAAATTTAAAAAGATCAAAGTCTTCTAATGCAGTCATTGTAAGTATTGTACTCATGAATCTTGTCTTTTCATTTGATTCAATATTAGCTGCTATCGGGCTTACTAGTGAAATCGAAAATTCAACAACAGCATTTATTATCATGGCAATAGCAATTGTAATCAGTGGTTTATTAATGTTATTTTTAGCTGATAGAATTTCTGCTTTCTTAGCTAAAAATAGGATGTATGAAGTTTTAGGATTGTTTATTCTTTTTATTGTTGGGATTATGTTGGTCACTGAAGGTGGACATCTGGCTCACTTAAAACTTTTCGGTAATGAAATTGTACCTATGAGTAAAACAACGTTCTATTTTGTCATTGGTATTTTAGTGATTACTGACATTGTACAAGGGCGCTATCAGAAGAAATTGTTAAAGCAAAAGGATAATGAGAATAGAGAATAGAGAATAGAGAATAGAGAATAGAGAATAGAGAATAGAGAATAGAGAATAGAGAATAGAGAATAGAGAATAGAGAAATGTATGTCCCTGATATAGGTTGACCACTTTAAACAAAGTGTAAACTATATGAAAGCAAATTTAAAACAATTAAAAAAACAGCGGATTTACTCAGAAGCATTTAAACGAGGTCTGGTCAAGGATTTTGAATCAGGTCGCTTTAGCGTACTCCAATTAGAAAAATTACATGGAGTAAATAATGTGACAATTTATAATTGGATTTATAAATATTCTACCTTTAACGAAAAAGGGATCCGAGTGGTAGAGAAGAAAGATAGTAGTTCAGATGCATTAAAAAAGCTTGCAGCTCGTGTAAAAGAGCTTGAAGGTATTGTTGGACGTAAACAAATAAAGATAGATTATTTAGAGAAGGTTATAGACATTGCAAGTGATGAGCTAAATATTGATATCAAAAAAAATGTCAACACTCCGCAATCCACTGGTTTGGGCAGCACCAACAAACAATAACTTTTAGTATGAATCAACTATATAAAGTTATTGGTATTAGTAAACAAGCTGTTTTTCAATACCAAAAAAGGCAAGCTATTTTTGACAATCAAATTTCTCAATTGATTTTAGAGGCAGATGACTTACGTAAGGATCATCCAGGTTGTGGAGTAGAAAAAATGTATCATATTTTAAGCCCAAGTTTTATAGGTCGTGACAGATTTATAGATACAATGATGGCTTTAGGTTATAGAATAAAGAAAGTAAAGAACTATAAACGTACTACAATTGCTGGAAAGAAATTCTATCCTAATCTTATTAAAGGGTTACAAATAAGTAAACCAAATACTCTTTGGCAGTCTGACATTACTTATTTACCTCTAAATGGCAAACATTACTATGCTGTGTTTATAATAGATGTCTATACCAAAAAGATTGTTGGCTTTAAAGTCTCTGATAACATGAGAGCTCAGGCTAATGTGTCTGCTTTAAAGATGGCTTTAAAAGATAATCAAGCACCCAAAATACATCATTCAGATAGAGGTAGTCAATATACTTATGGAAAATATTTAGAAATTTTAAGAGCTAATAATACTAAAATAAGTATGTCTTTTAGTGGATTAGATAATGCCTATGCAGAACGTATTAATAGAACTATTAAAGAAGAATATTTAAATTATTGGAACCCTAAAACATTTAATCAGTTAAAGTCATATGTAAAAAGAGCAGTAGATAATTACAATATGATTAGAGCTCATAAACATTTACCAAAAATGAGTCCTGATAAATTTGAGAAATATTGGACAAAATTATCAACCAACAAAAGACCAATAATTACTATTTTTAACAATCAAATTAATAACTAAAAACGGTCAACTCTATTTAGGGATATACAAAATCTAAAATTTTAAAACTCGAAACTTTGAATTCGAAACTCTGAATTTTGAACACTAGAATGGAATATTTATAGCAATTCCTCTAACTCTAACTGATAATCATATTGCAGATCTTCATGCAAGGTTGCAATCGCTTTTTTGGTAAGCTCTATTTGTCTATGATACACATTTGTCAATCTAGGACTTTGAGAAATTGAAGGTCTAAAATCTTTTAATTTGGTACAGAAGTGTAATAGCAATTCAACCTCTGTTTCTTTTTTCTTAGAATATCTGATGTATTTTTTAGTCAGCGTTAATATCTTACGCATACTCTTTCTAATGTAGAAAAAACTTTTGGTATTGATGTCTTCAAACAATTCGTCCATCAAATCTTTTACACTTTGTATATAGCTTTCTTCATCATGAGACTCAAACAATAAATACGTAAGCAGTTCCTTGTTCTCTTTTTTGAACTTAGAAAGTTGCAAGCACAACTCAACCAAATCCTGTGAAGAACGATGATTCAATTCATCTTTTATTTTTTTGACGCTAACTGCTTTCAAAAGAGTCTACTTATTGATTTAGAAACGTGATTACATTATTATTAATTCTTTCCATTACATTGCTTGTATCTGCTTTTACAAAAATGTCTCCAGTGATTTGCTCGAACAATTCAATATAACGATCAGAAATCTCTAGAATTTTTTCGTCAGACATTTCTGGAATTTGTTGTCCGTCTTTGCCTTGAAAGCCATTTTCTATTAACCACTGTCTTACAAATTCTTTCGACAATTGTTTTTGCCCTTCTCCTCTATTTTGTCTTTCTGCATAACCATCAGCATAAAAATAACGCGAAGAATCAGGTGTATGAATTTCATCGATTAAAACGATTTTACCGTCGTTCGTTTTTCCAAATTCATATTTAGTGTCGACCAATATCAATCCACGTTTTGCTGCAATCTCAGTCCCTCTTTGAAACAATTTATGGGTATAATCTTCTAAGACCAGGTAATCTTCTTCAGAAACAATTCCTTTAGCAAGTATTTCTTCTCTTGAAATATCTTCATCATGTTCGCCATTATCAGCTTTGGTAGAAGGTGTAATAATAGGCGTTGGAAACTGATCATTTTCTTTCATTCCGTCTGGCATAGGAACTCCACATAACATTCTTTTATCCAATTTATACTCACGTGCAGCGTGACCTGACAGGTATCCACGAATTACCATTTCTACTTTAAAAGGCTCACACAAATGACCCACGGCAACATTTTCATCGGGGTTGGCAATCAACCAATTCGGAACCAAATCTTCAGTTTCTTTCATCATTTTGGTTGCAATCTGATTCAATATCTGACCTTTAAAAGGAATCTGTCTTGGCATAATTACATCAAAAGCGGACAGTCTATCAGAAGCAATCATGACTAACAATTCATCATTGATATTGTATACTTCACGTACTTTTCCTTTGTAAACAGATTTCTGATTTGGGAATTGAAAATGGGTTTCGTTTATGGTGTTCATAGAATATTTAAGCTAATTGCTGCAAAAATAAGGAAACAAAATAGAGTTTAAATCAAAAAAGACTTCATTGTTTCATTGTTACATTGCTACATTATTACATTACTTCATTGTTACATTGTTACATTAAAACATTGCTACATTATTCTGTTTCTATACTCTTATAAGCAGTGATAATTCTCTTCACAAGTCGATGACGAATCACATCTTTATCATCCAAATACACTTGCGCAATTCCATCAATATCTTTTAATGCTAGTAGCGATTCTTTTAACCCAGATACTTGTTTACGAGGTAAATCGATCTGACCAGGATCACCATTGATGATAAACTTTGCATGTTTTCCCATTCTGGTTAAAAACATTTTCATTTGGTTGTGTGTAGTATTCTGAGCTTCATCTAAAATTACAAACGCATTGTCTAAGGTTCTTCCACGCATAAATGCCAAAGGTGCAATTTGTATCACTCCTTTTTCTATATAGGATTCTAGTTTTTCATGCGGAATCATATCTCTTAATGCATCGTATAAAGGTTGCATATAAGGATCCAACTTTTCTTTTAAATCACCTGGTAAAAAACCAAGATTCTCACCAGATTCAACTGCAGGTCTTGTTAAAACGATTCTTCTTACTTCCTTTTCTTTTAGCGCTTTTACAGCCAATGCAACAGCCGTATAGGTTTTTCCAGTTCCAGCAGGCCCAACAGCAAACAACATATCGTTCTTTTGCATCATATCGACCATCTTCCGCTGATTTTGAGTTTGCGGCTTAATGAGCTTCCCGTTCACTCCATGAACCAAAACATCTTTCGCATTTGCCGCTGCACTCGTTTTTTCCTCTTTTCCGTTGGAAGTCAATATTCTTTCTATGCTGTTTTCGTCTAATTTATTGTACCGATTAAAATACTTAATCAGCATATTCAATCGTTTTTCGAATTCAGTTAGAATATCTGGTTCACCGTAAATTTTTAGTTTTGATCCTCGAGCAACAATTTTAATTTTAGGAAAGTACGTTTTTAACTGCTCTATTGTACTGTTATGGGTGCCAAAGAAATCTTTTGGGTTGATTTCTGTAAGCTCAATAATGCGTTCGTTCAAATGTTTTCTTTTATTAGTTATTATTGAATAATTCAATCTAAAAATAGTGAATAAATTTTCAGAATTGCTTAGCTTTGTGTGAATATTTTGAGCAACTTTTACACATTTAATTAACAGCCATCTCCTTAATGTCAATTATTACATTAACTACAGATTTTGGAACCAAAGACCATTTTGTTGGCGCCGTAAAAGGAGCAATTTATTCTGAATTGCCAGATGCTAAAATTGTTGACATTACGCATCATATTTCTCCATTTAATATTACTGAAACTGCATACATCCTAAAGAATTCATACAAAAGTTTTCCTGATGGAACAATTCATATTATTGGAGTTGATTCTGAATTAAGTGATGATAATAAACACATTGCTTTAGAGCTAGACAATCATTATTTTATTTGCCCTGACAATGGCTTAATTTGTATGATTACCAAGGATATAAAACCGACAAAAATTGTAGAAATCAACATTCATGATAGGATAGAAAGTAGCTTTCCTGTACTGGATGTTTTTGTGCAAGTGGCTTGTTTTATCTCTAGAGGCGGAAATTTAGGAGTAATCGGAAAAGAGATTTCTACCTATAAAGAGATGACTGAGATTCAGCCGAAAATTAGTCAAGATCAAAAGTCAATTACTGGAGGTGTTATCTATATTGATAATTATGGAAACATCATTAGCAATATCAACAAGAAACTATTTACTGAAGTTGGTAAAGGACGAGATTTTAGAATTTCTGCCGCACGGTATACATTTACAAAGATTTTTAACAAGTATAATGAAGTTGTAGATGTCGAAAGCACAGATGCTCGCCAATTTGATGGAAACCGATTGGCGATTTTTAACTCAGCCGGCTATTTAGAAATAGCTATTTATCGAAGTAATTTAAAAACGGTTGGTGGAGCTTCTACCCTTTTGGGATTGGATTACAGAGATACGGTAACTATTGAATTTTTATAAAAACGTATATGCTAGTTAGAATCGTAAAGATGAGTTTTCATCCAAAACATATAGAAACTTTTCTTGCGAATTTTGATCAGAAGAAAGAATTCATACGAAACAGCTCAGGATGCCGTTTATTAGAGTTATACAGAGGGCAACAAGATTCGAATATTTTCTTTACCTATAGTTATTGGGATTCTGAAGATGATTTAAATAATTATAGACATTCCGATTTATTTAAAGAAGTTTGGGCAGAAACAAAGATTTTATTTAATGAAAAACCTCAAGCTTGGAGTGTTGACAAAGTGGTGTCAATGAGTTAATGATATAATGTGGAAATGTAACAATGAAGTAATGTGTAATGTGTAATGTGTAATGTGTAATGTGTAATGTGTAATGTGTAATGTGTAATGTGTAATGTGTAATGTGTAATGTGTAATGTGTAATGTGTAATGTGTAATGTGTAATGTGTAATGTGTAATGTGTAATGTGTAATCAAATTTCGAAAATATATTTACAAAACACAAAAACTTTAAAACTAAAATACTAACACCTAACAAAATTCATGATCCCGATTTTAAAAAAAGAATTCAACTCATTTTTTGCTTCGCCAATAGCCTATTTGGTGATTGGGGTTTTCTTGTTGGTAAACGGGTTGTTCTTATGGGTTTTTGATGATGATTTTAATATTCTAAATGCAGGTTTTGCAGACATCAATAGTTTCTTCTATTTAGCTCCTTGGGTTCTATTATTCTTGATTCCTGCGATTACCATGAAGACTTTTGCTGATGAATTGAGCACAGGAACCATAGAGATTTTAAAAACAAGACCCATCACCGATTGGCAAATTGTTTTAGGGAAGTTTTGGGCCGCTTTACTGCTGATTAGTATTGCCATCATTCCCACATTTGTCTATGTATATTCCGTGAATCAACTAGGCAATCCTGTTGGGAATATCGATTATGGAAGTACAATTGGTTCGTATGTAGGCTTGTTTTTATTGTCCGCAGCTTATGCAGCTGTCGGATTGTTTACCTCTACATTATCCAAAAATCAAATTGTAGCATTCTTATTAGGAGTCTTAATCATCTTCTTTTTATACTATGGTTTTGATGCCATTTCCAATCTGTTTGGCAGTTCTAGTTATACTGTTCAACTTTTCGGAATGAACGAGCATTTTAAAAGTATGAGTCGAGGCGTTATTGACACAAGAGACCTCATTTACTTTCTAAGCATTATTGTTTTCTTTTTATGGATGACCAAACAAAAGTTGAGCAATGAATAGAAAGACAAAACATATTGCGCTTCTTATCGCTGGAATTTTGCTATTAAATTTTGGAAGTCAGCGTTTTTATAAACGTTTAGATCTCACCAAAGACCAACGCTATACACTATCAGAAGTAACTTCTTCTGTTTTAAATAAAATCAATAGACAGTTCGTTATTCGGGTTTATTTAGAAGGCGATTTCCCTTCAGAATTTAAAAGACTTCAAGTTGAAACGCGTCAGTTTTTAGAAGAGTTACGTGCAGAAAACTCTTCTATTAAAATTCAGTTTATAAATCCAGATGATCAACGAGAACGATTGGTAAAAGCGGGAATGATTCCAAGTCAATTAACCGTTGAAGAAGATGGAAAATTATCCAACGCAATTATTTTCCCTTGGGCAGAAATCACCTATCAAAATAAAACCGAGATTGTTTCATTGTTACCCAACGGAGTCATTCAGTCTCAAGAACAACAGTTAGAAGTTGCCATTGAAAATTTAGAATTTTCTTTTGTTGATGCCATCGCTACTATTTCTAAAAAGAAAAAGAAAAGAGTTGCAGTGATTAAAGGAAACGGAGAGTTAGAAGACATTCACCTATTTTCATTTTTAAGCGAAGTAGCAAGAAAGCATCCTTTGGCTCAATTTACCTTAGACTCTGTTGAAAAGAATCCTGCTAGAAGTTTAAAAGATCTTCAAAATTTTGATCTTGCTATTATTGCAAAACCCACGCAATCTTTTTCTGAAAAAGAAAAAATGGTACTCGATCAGTTTATCATGAAAGGCGGAAAAACCTTGTGGATGCTAGAAAACACGCAAGCAGATATCGATAGTTTGTTCAACAATGGTAAAATGTTGGCCTATCCAATAGATCTAAATCTTACCGATTTTTTCTTTTCCTATGGCATCCGCATTAACAATACATTGATTCAAGATTTGTACGCATCAAAAATTCCATTAGCAACAGGAAATGTTGGAAACCAGCCGCAATTTCAAAACTTACAATGGTTTTATCATCCTTTAACGAATAGCAACCCTCATCACCCAATTACAAAAAATACGGCTCCAGTTCGATTGCGATTTGCCAATCAAATTGACACACTACAAAACGACATTAGAAAAACACCTCTTTTAATAAGTTCTTCCTTAACACGGAAAATAGGAACTCCCAATTTTATTGAATTACAAAGTATTGCTGAAGAACCCAAAGAAGAAGATTACAAAGGAGGTTTTCAACTTTTTAGTGTATTATTAGAAGGTGAATTCAAATCGACCTATGCGAATAGAATAAAACCTTTTGATGTCACAAATTTTGCTGATAAAAGTTCTGCAAATAAAATGATTGTAATTGCTGATGGTGATGTAGGGAAAAATCAAATTTCTAAAGGTCAACCTACCGACTTATCTATTGATAAATGGACAGGGGAACAATTTGGTAATAAAGAATTTTTATTAAATGCCGTCGACTATTTACTAGATGATTCTGGTTTAATCGCATTAAGAAATAAGACATTACAAATTAATTTGCTAGACAAACAAAAAGCCTTCAAAGAAAGAGTTTTTTGGCAATTCATCAATGTAGCTTTGCCGTTGCTTTTATTATTTGCTTTCGGTTTTATCTTTAATTATTTGAGGAAAAGGAAGTATCGTTAAGTGTTTTGGTGTATTTGACCAAGATTTATTATATCCAAATAGACATAGCTAAATCATAACAATTCGTCATAACTAAGATTTTCTGACTTAATTTTAGAAATAAAATCGCTGTACTTCGACACTCTTCAACAAGCCCAGGGTACGAGTTCAGTGTAACAACTTAGCTTAGGAAGATTTAGTACAAATTGCTACTAGAATCAAGATAGTCTAAGCTCTTGATTTTATAAGTCTTCAATAATTATATGATGACATTCTATAATGTTCTATCTATATATAGAATTATAAATGGATGTTTCGAGATAAGAGAACATTCAGATTGTTTTTGGAATCTTTTATTTTATCCTCCTATCATGACATTAAAAGCACCTAATACGATACTTCCTCCATGTGCGGTACGATCTCCTAGTCTAGCCGCTGGCATACCACCAATCATTACAGTATTGGAACCTTCAACAATACTGTCTGGCGGACCGACGCATACTAACATATCTCCCATCCTTGCTGCGGGTAATTTAGCGATTAAAACGGTGGGTTCTCCTGGCCCTATAATAGGTCCGCCCACATGAGGTATAGGTGGAATTGCTGGTGTTTGCATTGGACATTCATGAAAATCTGTTAATCTTGCTGCTGGTGGCATATCTATTTTATTTTAATTTATTATTAGTTTATCATTACCATCGCTCCTTTGATGGTGGTTTCCGTTCCTCCTGTAAGTTGAGCAGAAATCTCGCCTACTGCTGAAAACCCCATGTCTGCTGACGCCTTCACATTCATCCCTTTTATACTTACATCATCTCCAGAAGATTGAATATCTACTCCTGCATCTCCTCTCAGTATTAGCTTTTGTGATGCTTCAATATTGATGTTTTTAGAGCTTTTAAGTGTAATTCCACTAGAAGACATTTCTATACTATTCCCATTCTGATCTTTAATGGTTATTTTCTTATCCTTATCACTAAAAACCGCTTGATTCTTACTTGGAGTGTTTAATGTAAGCACTACATTTTCATCATCAAATTCCATAGAAATTCCCTTTTTAGAGGCAATAGCTTTTATACTATTTTTTTCATTAGGAGTTAATCCATTATAGGGTTTATTCTTAGTACTGCTGTACAAACTTCCTAAGATAATTGGAAATCTTGGGTCTTGATTTAAAAAACCGATAACCACCTCATCTCCTACTTCAGGAAGGAAGAAAGCTCCAGCTCCAGAAGTTGAATAGAAATTAGATAACCTAGCCCATATTCCTTCGCCATTAGCGTCAAACATTGGGACATCTACCAAAATTCGGTATTGACTATCTGGGTCTTCATACATTTTTTTTACCGTCCCATTAAAGAGTCCTTGTGCTCCTGGTAATAATCCTGAAGCTGGTGGTGCCATTACATCAGGTTCTTGCGTACACCAAGTAGATGATAAACCGATGGAAGTTTCCGTGATCCAATTTCCATCTCTAATTGTATGCTGAACGTTTGAAATAAAATGATTTCCATTAAATCGATCTCCTAAACCAGAAAGTGTTATATATTTTCCTGGATCTACAAGGTTGCTTCCTTGAAAGGTCACTTCTCCTTGAATTTTAGCATACTCGCTTTTTATGATTGTAGCTTTAGACCAGTTTGTAAGCTCAGATACATTGAGTGGAGCAGTTGTTTGCACTTCATATTCTTTTAACCCTACTACTTCAGATAGTTTTTTTGTGGATAAGTTTCCTGGGCCTGAATAATCAGTCTTAGCCTGACCATTCACTACTTTTTGAGTTTGATAATCCCATGAACTTCCTTGTACAGAATTCAGTTGATTTACAGCGTTTAAATCTGCATTGAATTCTAATAAATTATCTCCATACTTAATATCTAATACTGATGTGGTATCCTTGTTTGGTGGAAATACAGCTACTTTCCCATTAAGCGTTGTTACAACGAGTCCGTTTGCTTCTGCTCTTGAAAGTATGAAATCCCAATCGGTTGTATAATATTGTACTTGTTCTGGCCATGTAGTAGGTGTAGTCGTTACATTTGAAGACAATCCCGAATAATTCCCAATAATAGATTGAATAATCTCACTATCTTTTTTCTTAGAAAAAGTCGAAGTCTTTCTTCCTACAATCATTTTAATCGCTTCGTCTCTGCACTCTACTTCTAGTAATGATCCAACACTCCCCTGAATTTTAATACTCTGTTTGGTAATGATTCCTTTGAAAACAAGTTCGTTTTCAGTATCATATCCTAGCTCTATAGTCAATTCGTTTCCTGGCACAAAATCACTTGAAGAACTGGCATTAAATTTACCTGTACTTGCATTTCCGTCTATAATAGAAATTATAGCTTTTGAAATTTTATTGATTCCTTTTTCAATTTCAATCCCTTTGATATCCATTGTATCTGGAATGACATTACCATTTACTTTTATCGAAAAAGTGACTAATCCTCCACTTTTTATATTTGTTGTTCCACTCATTGCACTAATTTTTATTGGGTTGATTATATTTAAGATTTGGTATCAAAATAAGTATAGGCTAATTCTAATGTTTCAATAAGAACTTCGTTGTCTTGTGATCTAAGATCTGCTACTGCATATTTTACAGGATATGCTTTGTAAAACATCCACTTCATAAGCACTTCTCCTTCACTATTTAATAGGTTTACAGATATATCTTTGGTTTCAATTGAATTCGTTAATCCATTGTCTAATGTATCTATACACCATTTAATTAATTGGGAATCTTTGGGTGTAATTCCTCTTTTAAGCACTAAATTTCCACTTGTGGTTAGCGTTGGAAGTCGATACTTAAATCGATTTTCCCCAGTACTTTCAATCTCTTCTACACCTAATTCTTTAGAGATTCCTGAGACTTCTTTAAACGCAGTATCTCCTCCTTCAAAAGAAAATTCAAAATAAAATCCAACAGAGAAATTTTCGTTGTAATTAGCCATTCGTAATTGTTAGTTTTTCGTGAGCAATTTCAAGTGTATCAACCGCAACTTCATTTCCATCAGATTTTAAATCTGTACTGGTAATTTTTGTTGGCCATGCATTATCTAATTGCCATTGCATGGTAACATCTCCATTCTCATCTAAAAGTTTAATCAAAACCGTTCTTCTTTTCACTGTATTCATGGAAATCTCATCATACCAATTCCAAAAAGTATTGTCGTTAGGAAAAACACCTCTTTTCATGGTAATATTTCCATACTTTACGATCCCAGGCATTTTCTCTGTTGAGAAAAGTTTGCTATTACTTTTTCGGTATTCAATGATTTGGTTTTCCACATCCATTCCAGAAACTTCTTGAAATGCTATTCCTGTTAATTCTGTTCCTAAATCTACTTCAAAGCGAAACTTTGGCATGGGCCAAGTTGCTCCTTCTACACTTCCGTCGTCTGTTGCCATTATGTATTATTTTATATGTATCTATTTTATCCTAATATGGCCAAACAACATGTAGTGGCTTTTTCATCCATGGCATTTTAATGATGGAAAAAGAAAAAGGTGATTTTAATATCAGAATATCATAAGCTCTTCTTTCTACATTCAATACCCAACGATCTTCTTCTTCTCTTAAGATTCCTTCTCGTACTAACCAATTTCCTCTAAAGCCATCAATACTACACCGGCCTATAGCAGACCAGTGCCCAATAGCTGATTTTAATAATCCTTCCATTAATTCTTTTTGTTCGATCGAAATATTTAAACCTTCCTTTACAGGTGTTTCTAAACTAATTCCACATAAAACCTTGTTTAACAATAAGTGGTGTTCTTCGGCAGTAGTCTCTCCAGTAGCAAGAAACTGAAGGTAAATCAAAGCATCTAGTTGTGCTTCTTCTGTAATAAATTGTTTCTCTTTTACGATTCCTAATCGATCAAATAACATTATAAAATAGGCATTCAAAAGTACTAAACCTGCATTAGGAATTAGTAGACCTTCTTGTCCTATGGGGTTTTCTTTTTTACTCATCATTATTAATGTTGTTTATTAGCTTGAAGTTGCTTGTTGTTGTTGAAAGGTAAGAATAATAAATTCGGCTGGTCTAACAACAGCAACTTTAATCGTTACATTCATAAACCCCATTAAAACGTCTTCTGAGGTCATGGTAGTACCTAATCCACATTCTACAGAAAAAGCATCTGCTGCTTTTGCTCCTTGTAAACCTCCTTGTTTCCATACAGACGCTAAAAAATTATTAATCATTGCTTTTACAGCTTCCCACGTGTTTTTTGTATTTGATTCAAAAACATAAGCTCTAGCTGCTATTTTACAGGATTGTTCTATGTAGGTCATGGTTCTTCTTACTGATAAGTATCGCCAATCTTGACTATTTCCGTCCAAAGTTCTTGCTCCCCAAATTAAGATTCCCACTCCTTTAAAAGAACGAATCGCATTAATAGATTTTCCGGAAACAGCATCAACATTTAAATCGGCTTGTTGGTTACTTGACAAATTAATAGGTAAGCTTGTAACACCCACCATAGAAGTATTTGCTGGAGTTTTCCAAACACCTTCCGTATGATCTGTTGTTGCAATTATGCCTGCCATACCTCCACTTGGGGGCAACATATTTACATCACTCAAAATGTGATTGATGATCGTTTTATATGTTTTACTTGCTAGTATTAATGAATTGTTATACTGACTGACCGTTAACGGTTTGTTTGGCGGAGTTTCTATATTTGATAGAATTGTTGCTGCTGCACTATTGGGGTTGGAAATTGGATTTAATAAGGGTTCTAACTCTTTAATATTACCTCCAAATAAATTGGTGTAATCTATATCATTCGTTTGCATAATTGAAGTTCCTACAAAAGGATAATACGCTGTTCCAAAATTTAATCCATTAGTACCTGCATTGCTTCTGAATGTTTCAATATCTTTTATATAGTTAATTGGGTCTGGTTGATTTCCTCCTATCACATCAAAAATACTAATAGCGGTTAGCATTTGTGAGTTTTGTAGTAGCATACTTTCCATTAAAGTTCCATTATTACTTACTGATAACAATGTTGCTTCTGGGCAGATATACATGGTGGGTTCAGTTTCTTTCTTTAATAACCCAACTCCATGTAAAAGGTCATTCAACTTTACGTTTGGATTCACAAGCTGATCACCTAAACTGATAGGTTTTCCTGATGGAGAACCATAACTTCCAACAGAAACAATATAAGCATCTCCTCCTCCATTTTCATAAAAAAGCCTGATGCTGTTGTACAAATAATAAATGGTATTAGGATCTGGCAAAACAGCATAATACTCAGATTCAATCGCCATGTAATTGCCTCTTTCTGGTTGATTCTTTTGTTTCACTAAATAATATTGTGGATTGTACTGCTTGGCAGGATCAGCTGGCGGAGCTGGATTTGAATAGCAAAATATTGCTTGAAAGTCTGAAAAAGAAGTAACCTTGGTTGGTGTATTCAAATATGATTTTCCTTCATAAGAAGCCTGTGATGTATATCCAATAAAAGCTGGAATTGCTGTTGGAACTGGAGCTACAGAATTTGGAAATGCATTAACTTCATCAATATAGACTCCTGGTGATTTTATCGTTGAAAGGTTCATAAAAAAGGTTGTTTCGTTATTTTTTAAAAATAGAACTTATTCCTCCAGTTTATGAATTAATGGGAATAAAAAATCGTAAAAACTTGAGAAACACTCCTCAAATTTAGCATTCTCATTCACCTAAAACAATGGTAGGAAGCACCTGCTTTTAAAAATTTGGTTCTTTCAAATATACTACTTCACTCAATAAAAAATAAGATATACATACTTGTTTTATACCATTAGGAAGGAAGTAAACGAAACTTTTACATTAATATCGCTGGCAAAATAGGATGGGTTTCAATTTTAGTTAATTTGAATTCAATTTTGATTTGTGAAACAAAATACAAACAATATCTTTACCTAAAAATAGGTAGTATGGACGTGCGTATAGAGTTAATAGCCCCAAGTGATATCTTACAGATTATTCCTTTGTTACGGAAGATTAATCACAAAACTCCTGATGGACTTCTAGAAAGTAGGTTGATTGAAATGGCTCAACTTCCGCATTATGAATGTATAGGAATGTATTCTAAAAATGAATTGATAGGAATTTCTGGACTTTGGTATTCAACAAGACATTATATAGGAAAGACCGTAGAACCTGATCATGTTGTGATTCATGAAGGGTATAGGAACAAAGGTTTGGGTAAAAAATTCTTTCAATGGATTCATAAGTACACGCAATCTAAAGGCTGTGAAGCTATTGAATTAAACACCTATGTAGAAAACAGAAAGTCTCATAAATTCTACTATAATGAAGGCTATGAAATCTTTGGGTTTCACATGCTAAAAGTCATGAGAAAAGATGCAAAATTTTATTGATTTTTTGTAATCATTATCATTGCCCAAGTCAAAAATGATTTTATATTTGCAGCATCTATCAGCGAGAGTAGCTCAGTTGGTAGAGCGTCAGCCTTCCAAGCTGAATGTCGCCAGTTCGAACCTGGTCTCTCGCTCTAAGAACCTTATCTTAATTGATGAGGTTTTTTTATGGTCTTTATCTAAAAAATAGACGGTGGTCTGGTTTGAATTCAATTCTTGTGCACTGACAAATTGAGGAATATTGAAATTGATGAAATAGTGCTTTTAAGTTCATTTTACCAAAGTTGCTTAGGATACAATTTCTCTTCTTTTAATATAGCAATCTCTTTGACAACAAAAGGTTTATCTTCCTTGTAAGTAACACCTAACCATTTCGAATCGCATTTTAAAACTTTCACAGTCGCTTCGGTATTTTTCATCAGAGTATCCACCAATAGCGGAATGTAAAATTCCGCTTTTAACTCTTTACTATTGTCTTGTAAAAAGGAATGAAATTCTCTTTCTAAAAAGGGAAATACGGCTGTGGTAAATCCCCAAAAATTCATGGAGACTGTAGCCTCATTTTCAATTTCAAAAGTATTTCCTTTTTCATCTTTAAAGAAAATGACTTCATTGTTTTTTTCTATATGAGTTCGCTCAATAATTTTCTCTAAATACTGCAGTTGATTCATAAAACAATGACCTCTAGAAACAGATCCATGTTTTGAAATTGTATTTTTCAACGGATACCCCACCATATAAAAATCAGTACTATTGAGAGCGGTTTTCTTCAATTGATCTGCTATTTTCACATAGGCTTCTCTACCGTAAAAATCATCCGCATTGATGACTGCAAAGTTTCCCTTGATTTCATCTTTAGCCATCAACATGGCATGACCCGTCCCCCAAGGTTTTATCCGTGATTCGTTTCTATACTCTTTGGGTAGATTGCCTACTTCTTGACAGACATAAACAACCGCTACTCTGCCTTGTAATTTTTTATCAAATAGCTTTTTAAAATCATCTTGAAAACTTTCTCTAATCACAAAAACGATTTTAGAAAATCCCGCATTGATCGCATCATACATAGAAAAATCTATAATGGTATCGCCAGTATCTGACATTTCATCCAATTGTTTTAAGCCTCCATAACGACTTCCCATTCCTGCGGCTAAAATTACTAAAGTCAGTTCTTTCATAAATAATTCTGCTATGAGTCAAAAGTAATTAATCTGTTTGTTATACCAATCTTAGCACATATTTTTAAGTGAATGTCAGAAAAATCAAATCCCAATTAATATTTTTGGTACATTGAGCATCATTTAAGTCGTTGTGCATTTTGAGTTAAATTAGCTTTTGAAATGTCAGTTCGAGTGAATTGTATCAAAATACACAACTGATCCATTTAAATCATCGATATGATAACATTAAGCACCTTTGATTATATTTTAATTTTCACATTTTTTGCAATTACTTTATTCATAAGTATTTACGTTTCAAAAAAATCAGGTAAAAGCTCTTCAGAGTTCTTTTTATCGGGTCGTAATATGCCTTGGTGGTTGTTAGGTTTGTCTATGGTGGCTACTACATTCTCTACGGATACACCAAATTTTGTCACCAATGTTGTAAGGCTAGATGGTGTTTCAGGAAATTGGGTTTGGTGGGCGTTCTTGATCACTGGAATGTTAACTGTTTTTGTCTATGCAAAACTCTGGCGAAAATCTAATGTGACCACAGATATTGAGTTTTACGAATTGCGTTATGGCGGTAAGCCAGCAAAATTTCTAAGAAAATTTAGAGCAATTTATTTGGGTGTGATTTTTAATGTTTTGGCAATGTCTGCTGTAACACTAGCGGCCATAAAGATTGGACAAATAATGTTAGGATTGGAACCTTGGGAAACCATAGTTTATGCAGGAATTATTACCGTTGTTTTTAGTACCATCGGAGGTTTTAAAGGAGTTGTTTATACTGATTTTTTATTATTCTTTGTTGCAATGGCTGGAGCCATTGGAGCTGCATATTATTTAGTGAACTTGCCAGAAGTTGGCGGATTAGAAGCTTTAATCGCACATGAAAATGTAGCCGATAAATTGTCTTTTTTACCAGATTTTAATGATAAAGAGGCTTTAATAACCTTGCTGATTATTCCTTTAGCTGTTCAATGGTGGAGTTCTTGGTATCCTGGTTCTGAACCTGGTGGTGGTGGTTATATTGCGCAACGTATGTTAGCGGCTAAAAACGAAAATCACGCTATGGGTGCAACCTTCTTTTTCAATATCATGCATTATGCTTTGCGTCCTTGGCCATGGATTCTAGTTGCATTAGCATCCTTGGTTCTGTTTCCAGATTTAGCAAGTATACAAGAAGCTTTTCCCAATGTAACAAAAGACAAATTGGGTCATGATCTTGCCTATTCAGCCATGTTGACCAAATTACCTAGCGGGTTGTTAGGATTGGTTTTGGCTTCTTTGGTAGCTGCTTATATGAGTACGATTTCTACACATTTAAACTGGGGATCATCTTATATCGTAAATGATTTCTACAAACAACAAATCAATCCAAAAGCTTCAGAAAAAAAATTAGTTTTAGTAGGAAGAATATCAACCGTTGGTTTAATGGTTTTCAGTGCATTATTTGCATTGGAATTAAAAGATGCCAAACAGTTATTTGATATTATTATAATGTTTGGAGCCGGAACAGGTTTGATCTTTATTTTACGTTGGTTTTGGTGGCGTATTAATTCTTGGAGCGAAATTGCTGCTATGGTTTCTTCAGGAGTTATTTCTTTGATTATTACGTTTACTTCGGTTGGTGGATTTTTATTTGACGCTGAAAATGTTGTTGGCCTTTTTCCTTCTTGGTTTAAATTTCCTTTTATCGTTTTAGTGACAACAATTATTTGGGTTGCTGTCACTTTTATGACCAAACCAGAAGAAAACAATACGCTCTTTAATTTTTATAAAAAGACACAACCTGGAGGTCCGGGTTGGAAAAAAGTCGTGAAAGATGCACAGAAAGAAGATCAAGATATTATTGCAGATGAACAGCCTTGGAGCGTTCCGTCTGGTATTATAGCCATGCTATTGGGTTGCGTATTAATCTATAGTTGTTTGTTTGCAACAGGCTATTGGATTTATGGAGATTATTCGTATGCCATCGGATTAAGCATTGCTGCTTTGGTTTCCGGTTTTTTACTGATAAAAGTGTGGAATAAAATTAAGACGAATGTGCTTTAGTGAGAAGCTGTAGGCTAGAAGCTAGAACCAAGAGACAAGACTAATTGCTAACTAGCTGATAAACAAAAAATTAATAATTGATCGAAATCAAATCGCGAATAAACTTCTAAACTGTCTTTGCGAGAGCAGCGAAGCAATCTCAACAATATAAGCAGATCACTTCATTCGTAAACTCATTCGTGAAGACAGTATAATAAATAACCTTATACTGATTAAGAAATCACCTTTTTATATATTCAGTTTCTTTCCAAAGAAGAGTAAAATCAAGATAGGAATAGAAAGAATAATTACCATCATTTGATTGATTAGAAATACTTGGGGATAAATCAATAAGGTTAACCCAAATCCGCCAACAGCTCCACCTAAATGTGCAGAATGTCCAATATTCCCTAACCTCTTTTTCATTCCGTACATAGAATATAATAAGTAAGCCACTCCAAAAATATATCCGGGGATTGGAATCGGAATCAAAATTAATGCTAACTCCATTTCTGGATACAACATAATACAAGAATACACAATTCCTGAAACGGCTCCTGATGCTCCTATTGCACTATAGTAAGGTTCATTTTTGTGATAGTAGAGTGAATATAAGCTTCCTATGATTAAACTTCCAAAATAGATGAATAAAAACGGTAGGTTTCCTAAACGATACGCTACAATATCGCCAAATAAGAACAAAGCGTACATATTAAAACCCAAATGAAGCCAATCGGCATGTAAAAAACCTGAGCTTACCATTCTAATTTTTTCGCCATTTAAAATTCTAGTTACCTGAAATTTAAATCGTTCAAAAAAAGCATAATCTCCAAAACCTTTTATGGAAACTAATACTGTGAGTACAATCAACGATAAAACGATTGGATGTATATTTTCTAGCATAACACAAACATAACAAAAACAATGGTTTCTTTATGTATTCTTAAAATTTTAATCCGACATTTGCCTTTTAGAAATAATTTTATGCAGTTTTTAACCTTTGCACTTATTTACCCTTTTATTTGGTTAATTTCTAGATTACCAATGAGAATCCTATACATCATTTCTGATGGATTTTATTTACTAAATTATTACATTATAGGCTATCGAAAAGAGGTTGTTTTAGAAAACTTAAAACTTGCTTTTCCTGAGAGAGAAGAAAAAGAATTAAAAAAAATTAGAAAACAATTTTTCAAGCACCTCACAGATTTCTTTGTTGAAAGTATCAAATCATTTTCTATTTCAGAAAAAGAGGTTTTAAAACGAATGAAGTATAAGAACATGGGCGTTTTAGATGAAATTGTTAAAACTGGAAAAAGTATTATGATTGTGGGCTGTCATGAAGCAAATTGGGAATGGCTATTGGGTATTCCTTTGAATATAGAAAATATAAAATGTCAAGCAGCATACACAAAAATTGCCAATAAATATTTTGAAAGAATTGTAAAAAAAACAAGATCAAAATTTGGAGGGATCATGTATCGATCAACGGATACCATTAAAAATGTATATAGAAACTATAAGAATAATACACAAAGTTTGTATTGTTTGTTAAGCGATCAATCTCCTCAAATTAATAAGGCGAATTATTGGAGTGAATTTATGGGCGTAAAAGTTCCTATCCATACAGGAGCAGAAATGCTTGCCAAAAAGTACGACATGTCTTATGTTGTTTGGACTTCCAGAAAAATTAAAAGAGGATATTACGAAATCGAATTTGAACTTATTACCAATGAACCTAGTACATTTGAGGATTTCCAATTGACAGATCGGTTTCTAGAAATTACAGAAAAAAACATTCGAAAAAACCCCGAGGTATATCTTTGGTCTCACAAGCGATTTAAACACAGAAATAAGGTTCCTAAGGAGTGAGTGTAATGTAAGTTCGAAAATATATTTACGAGTTGCAAAAGAAACCTTTGAAACTTTGCTACTTTGAAGCTTTTACTACTTTGAAACTTTATTACATACTAACTTCCTAACTACAATAGGATTCTGTAACTTTGCGTTTTTCTGAATGCTACCTACATTGAAAGACCAAGAATATATTGAAGTTTTTGGAGCCAGAGCTCACAATTTAAAGAACATAGACGTTAAGATTCCACGGGAAAAATTAGTGGTTGTAACAGGTTTAAGTGGTAGTGGAAAATCTTCACTAGCATTTGACACTATTTATGCCGAAGGACAACGACGTTATATCGAAACATTCTCTGCCTATGCACGTCAGTTTTTAGGTGGATTGGAACGTCCTGATGTTGATAAAATTGATGGATTATCACCTGTGATTTCTATTGAGCAAAAGACTACGAATAAGAGTCCACGTTCTACAGTAGGTACGATTACAGAAATTTACGATTTCTTACGATTATTATTCTCTAGAGCTGCAGATGCTTACTCCTTTAATACAGGAGAGAAAATGGTGAGTTATAGCGATGAACAAATTCTGAATTTAATTCTTTCTGATTTTCAGGATAAAAGGATTGCAGTTTTAGCACCATTGATCAAATCGAGAAAAGGACATTACAGAGAATTGTTTGAACAAATCTCTAAGCAAGGATTCTTACGCGTTCGGGTGGATGGAGAAATCAAAGAAATTGAAAAAGGAATGCGTTTGGATCGATATAAAACGCATGATATTGAAGTTGTTATTGATCGATTGGCTGTAAATTCTGATTCGGAAAAACGATTGGAAGAAACCATCAAAACTGCTCTATATACTGGAAATAATATCTTAATGGTGATTGATGTCGATGATGAAAAACCACGTTATTTCAGTAGAGAACTCATGTGTCCGACATCAGGAATTGCCTATCCAAATCCAGAGCCCAATACATTTTCATTCAATTCGCCAAAAGGAGCCTGTTCAAATTGTAACGGATTGGGAATTACCAATGAAATCAATCATATTAAAGTCATTCCAGATACAAGTATCTCAATTAAAAACGGAGGAATTGTTCCCCTAGGTGAACAGAAAAATAGTTGGATTTTCAAACAATTACAACTCATCGCAGATCGATATGATTTCAAACTAAGCGATCCTATAGAATCCATTCCAAAAGAGGCATTGGATATTATTCTAAACGGAGGAAACGAAAAATTTTCCATCGCTTCAAAAACTATGGGGATTACACGGAACTATGAAATAGATTTTGAAGGGATTGTTGCTTTTATAACCAATCAATACAAACACAGTGAAAGTACTTCTATCAAACGTTGGGCAAAAGGCTTTATGGATGAAGTAACCTGTTCTGTTTGTGAAGGAAATAGATTGAAAAAAGAAAGCCTGCATTTTAAAATTGATAACCTTAACATCAGTGATCTTGCCAAATTAGATATTAATGAATTGGCAGATTGGTTTCAAAACTTAGACGAAAGACTCTCTAAAAAGCAATTGATCATTGCTGCTGAAATTCTAAAAGAAATCAGAACTCGAATTCAATTTCTCTTAGACGTTGGTTTGGATTATCTAGCCTTAGATAGAACCTCAAAATCTTTGTCAGGAGGAGAAGCACAGCGAATCCGTTTGGCAACTCAAATTGGATCTCAGTTGGTTGGAGTGCTTTATATTTTGGATGAACCCAGTATTGGATTGCATCAACGTGACAATCAGAAATTGATTGATTCTTTAGTAAAACTAAGAGATATCGGGAATTCTGTTTTGGTGGTTGAACATGATAAAGACATGATAGAACATGCCGATTTTGTTTTAGACATTGGCCCAGGTGCAGGAAGACACGGAGGTGAAATTGTAAGCCAAGGAACTTTTGAAGATTTAAGAAATCAAGAGACATTAACGGGCGATTACTTATCAGGAAGAAAAGAAATTCAAGTTCCAAAAAAACGCCGAAAAGGAAATGGGAAATCCATAAAAATTACGGGAGCTACGGGGAACAATCTAAAAAATGTTTCTGCTGAATTTCCTCTTGGAAAAATGATTTGCGTAACGGGAGTTTCTGGAAGCGGAAAATCGACTTTGATTAACGAAACCCTCTACCCTATCTTGAATAAACATATCTATAGAGGCGTAAAAAAACCAATGCCTTATAAAAAGATTACGGGTTTAGAACATGTCGACAAAGTGATTGATATTGATCAATCTCCTATCGGAAGAACGCCACGTTCCAATCCTGCTACGTACACAGGGGTTTTTAGTGAAATTAGAAGTTTGTTTGCCAAAACACCAGAAGCTGCCATTCGAGGATACAAACCTGGTCGTTTTTCTTTTAATGTAAAAAGTGGACGATGTGAAACCTGTCAAGGTGGTGGAGTTCGAGTGATTGAAATGAACTTCTTACCCGATGTTCATGTAGAATGTGAAACCTGCCAAGGAAAACGTTTCAACAGAGAAACTTTAGAAATCAGATACAAAGGAAAATCCATTTCTGATATTTTAGAAATGACCATCAATCAATCCGTTGAATTTTTTGAACACATTCCAAAGATTTACAACAAATTAAAAACCATTAAAAATGTTGGATTAGGATATATTACTCTAGGTCAGCAATCTACCACACTTTCAGGAGGTGAAGCACAGCGAATTAAATTGGCTGCAGAGCTTTCTAAACGCGATACAGGAAATACCTTCTATATCTTAGATGAACCTACAACGGGACTTCATTTTGAAGATATTCGAGTATTGATGGAAGTTTTAAACGAATTAGCAGACAAAGGGAATACCGTCTTGATTATTGAGCACAATATGGATGTTATAAAATTGGCTGATTATATCATTGATATTGGTATGGAAGGTGGTAAAAAAGGCGGCGAAGTACTTTGTAAAGGAACACCTGAGCAAATTATAAAAAACAAAAAAAGTTATACGGCAAAGTTTTTGGAGAGGGAATTGCATTAACTTTGTCAATATAAAATTACAGGATATGAATAATGACGACAGAAAAATAAGAGAAAAACTACAACAGAAAACTTGGAATGAAATAAAAACAAATGACTCTTGGGCGATCTTCAAGATCATGTCTGAGTTTGTTGATGGATATGAAAAACTAAGTAAAATAGGACCTTGTGTTTCTATTTTTGGTTCTGCTAGAACCAAACCTGGAGAAAAATATTATGAGTTGGCAGAAGAAGTTGCTTTTAAACTTACCCAAAATGGATATGGAGTGATTACAGGTGGTGGACCAGGAATTATGGAAGCTGGTAATAAAGGAGCACATCGTGGTAAAGGAACTTCTGTAGGTTTAAACATAGAATTACCTTTTGAGCAACACGACAACCCTTGGATTGATCATGATAAAAATTTAGAATTCGATTATTTCTTTGTTCGTAAAGTAATGTTTGTAAAATACTCTCAAGGATTTATTGTAATGCCTGGAGGTTTTGGAACTTTAGATGAACTATTTGAAGCAATTACTTTAATTCAAACCAAAAAAATTGGAAGATTCCCTATTATTTTAGTCGGATCATCTTTCTGGGCAGGAATTATAGATTGGATCAAAAACACCTTATTAGAGGAAGGAAATATCAGTGAACCTGATTTAAAATTATTCAGAATTGTAGATACTGCTGATGAAGCTATTGAACATTTGAATAAATTCTACGCGAAGTACAGCTTAAAACCTAACTTCTAAAATATGCCTTCTCGTTTTCAGTTAAAAAGAATTATTCTATTCTTTTCAATCTCTTTGTTTGCATTTCAAGGATTTGGTCAGACTCGTATCAAAGCCATGATGTATAACTTATTGAACTATTCTAGCGATGCAGTGAGCCAGAGCAAAACCCCTTTTCTAAGAACCGTTTTAGATGAAATAAACCCAGATTTACTTATGGTTTGTGAATTAGAGAGTGAAGCAGGGTCAAACTATATGTTTACCAATGCCATTGCACCTCATAATACTGATTTTCAAAAAGCCACTTTTCAAGTCAATCAATCTTCTGGTGCTAATTTACAGCAGATGGTATATTACAACACAAAGAAACTTGTTTTAGAAACCAGTCGAGTGATTGTTGCAGATACTCGAGATATCAATCACTATACATTTAGACTCAACACTGAGAATTCAGCGACAAGCCCAATTAAATTAGAAGTATTTATTTCACATTTAAAAGCATCAACAGGAAGTTCTAATCGACAGAGAAGGTTAAATTCTGTAGAAGATTTTGTAGTTGCAACCAATGATATTCCTAGTGATAGTTATGTGATTTTTGCAGGTGATTTTAATTTTTACACCAGCAATGAAGAAGGCTACCAACGATTGATTGATAACGGTAATCCCATTTTAATGATCGATCCTATAGACAGACCATCAACTCCGTTTCCTAATGACTCAAGTGTTAGTGATCCTTTTGATTTTTACAGTTCTAGTTCCAGTTTTTTCTGGAGAAATAGTTCGTTTTCAGATATACACACCCAATCTACGAGAACATCAAATACAGGTTTAATAGATACAAGTGGAGCTACTGGAGGTTTGGATGATCGTTTTGATTTTATAATGATGTCAAATAATTTCACTACAAGTTCCGACTTATTTTATGTGAATGATAGTTACAAAGCCATCGGAAATAATGCAAATTGCTACAATTCATTTATCAGTAACCCAAGTTGCTCAGGAACCTATTCTCAAAGTTTGCGAGATGCTTTAATTGAATTTAGTGATCATTTACCTGTAGTCATGGAAATAGAAACTCCAGAAAATACCTTATCAACAGAATCTTATTCTGAAGCGATTCAATTCTTTAACTCCAACATCATTGAAGATTTTTTAGAGATTTCTATCAACACAGATACAACGATTAAAGAACTGAATATTTACAATATTAATGGTCAACTCGTAAAGTCTGTAAGCACAAAAAATCTATTGGATAATTCCATAAGAATTAATGTGCAACATCTTTCTAATGGGATTTACTATCTTTCGGCACAAAACTTGAGCAAACCATTAAAGTTTGTAAAGATTTAATTGAAGAAATATATACCCATACTATTTTTTTTTATGATCACTTTTGTCCAAATACACGGACAAGAGCATCGTATTTCTATGGAGGCACAATTAGATGATAAAAAGGATATTCTAAGAATCAAGCAAAATATTGTCTTCTACAATGATTCTGATTCCACATTAACAGAAATTTATCTTCATAATTGGGCAAATGGCTACAAGGATAAAAAATCTCCACTCTCCAAAAGGTTGATTGAAGATTATAACAAATCACTCTACTTTGCAAAAGAAAAAGACAGAGGTCATACAGACATCAAAAATTTAACCATCGACTTTGAAAGTGTTTCCTTTTTAGAACTTGAAAAAGATCAAATAGATGTCATTAAAATATTGTTAGGAAAACCTTTATATCCAAACAAATCCGTAGAAATTGTAATCAGTTATGACGTAAAAATTCCCAATGCAAGTTTTAGCGGTTATGGGAAAACAAAAACTGGATATCACCTTAGATATTGGTATTTAGTTCCGGCGGTTTTTAAAGAACATTGGAAGATTATGAGTAATCTAAATATGGATGATTTATTAACCAATATCACCGATTATGACCTTAAAATAATGCTTCCAAAACAGTATTATTTAAGCTCTAATTTATACGAATACAAAACACCAAAAGGGGAATTTAATGAGTATTATATTGTTGGAAAAAAGAAAACTGAAGTGCTGTTAGATATTGATATCAATAACAATTTCAAGTCCTTTAAAACTAAGAGTGTCGACATAAAGACAGATTTACACAAAGATGTTGTAGGTCAAAAATTAAGTACTGACATTTTAAACAGACAATTGCTTTTCATCAAACGTTTCTTAGGAGAATATCCGCATAAAGAAATATTTATTGACAGAGCTACCCAAAGAAAAAATCCTATCTATGGATTAAATCAATTGCCAAAGTTTATAAGACCTTTTCCAGATGTCTTTGAGTGGGATTTAACCATGCTAAAAGCCATGACAAAAAAGTACATCGACAATACTTTGATGTTAGATAGAAGAAAAGATTATTGGTTAACTGACGGATTACAAACCTATCTCATGATGGTGTATATTGATGAATATTACCCAGAGATAAAACTAGCTGGGAATATTTCAAAAATATGGGGATTTCGAAGTTTTAATTTCTCTAAAATTAAATTTAATGATAAATATCCTTTTGTCTATCAATTTAGTGCACGTCAATTTTTAGATCAATCCTTAACCACTAGATCAGACTCATTATCAAATTTTAATCGAAAGATTGTAAACAAATACAAGGCTGGCTTAGGTTTACGATATTTAGCAGATTATGTTGGAGATAGCATCATCAGAGAATCTTTTCAAGAATTTTATTTGAAAAATAAACTCAAGTATTCTAAAAGTGACGCCTTTGGAAAAATTGTTACTTCAAAAACAAATAAAGACATTCGTTGGTTTTTTGGAGATTATTTAAAAACCAATAAGAAAATAGATTACACGATTAAAAAAGCCTTTGAAAAAAATGATTCTGTATATGTAACCATCAAGAACAAAAGAAATGTTACTGCTCCTGTAGCTTTATATGGTGTAAAAAACAAAAAGATAAAGTTCAAAAAATGGTTAGATAAAATAGACAGTACTAAAACTATTGTCATTCCAAAAGGAGATTTTAATCGGATTTCCTTAAATTTTGAAAATTCATATCCTGAATTTAATTCCTTAGACAACTGGAAAAAAATTGGAAAAAATCTTTTAAACAAACCCATCCGATTTAAACTCTACAAAGATATTGATGATCCTTATTATCATCAATTGTACTTACAACCCAACATCAAATATAATTTTTATGACGGCGTTTTATTAGGGTTAAAAATTCACAACAGACCCATTTTAGCAAGAAATTTTCAGTTTACTTTAAGTCCGCTTTACGGTACAAAAAGTAATTCCCTAAACGGAACCTTCAGTACACGTTACGTTCAATACTTCGAAAATTCAAAAATCAATAGAGTCTTTTATTCCGTTTCAGGAAGCAATTTGCACTATACCGAAGATTTATCATTCAATACCTTTAACCAAAGTGTTACTGCTCAGTTTAGAAGAAAGAGTTTACGAGATGTGGGAAGCAGTTTTTTATCGGCTCGCCTAGTCAACATCAACAGAGAACTGACTCCAGGTGATTCAAGAACAGATTCTGACAAATACAGCATTTTTAAACTTCGTTATTTTTACAACAAACCAGACATCATTAAAGGGTTTCAATACTCTATTGGCGCTGAGATTGGTAGCGAATATTCAAAAGCAATTGGTGAAATTCGATATCGAAAGTTAACTGCAAAAAACAGGCAATTAGATTTTAGAATCTACGCAGGTACTTTCTTAAAAAACAACACAAATTCAGATTTCTTTAGTTTTGGTTTAGACAGAGCAAATGATTATTTATTTGAATTGAATTATATTGGAAGATCAGAAGATTCAGGAATATTCAGTCAGCAATTTATCTTAGCTGAAGGCGGATTTAAATCTGTTTTAGAAGAACGATTTGCCAATCAGTTTTTAGTTTCTTTTAACTCTAGTATTGGGCTTTGGCGATGGCTGGAATTGTACAACAGTACAGCTTTCTTAAAAAACAAAGGCGATGCTGTTTTCTTCGGATATGAAGCAGGTATCCGATTAAACTTCATCAATAATATCTTCGAGTTTTACTTGCCACTATACTCAAACAATGGCTGGGAACTTAATAGGAATGCCTATGCAAAAAGTATCCGATTTGTGATTGTAGCAAAGCCAAGAGCGATTTTTAACTTTTTTAAACGAGGTTTTTTATAGAATACTCAATAAAACTTCATTTTTTGACTATTTTTTTACGATATCCTTAATGATTAGAAGTATTTTTAAGTTTCATCTAAAAAAGCTACCTTTGCAAAACCTAAAGAATTTGAATTATGCCGAATACCGCAACTACATCTAATGCTACCGAGATTTCCTTTAATGACTTTAAAAATGAAATTTTAAATGATTATAGAATTGCTCGAATTAGTAGAGAATGTAGTCTGTTAGGTCGCCGTGAAGTTTTGACTGGAAAAGCAAAATTTGGAATCTTTGGAGGTGGGAAAGAAGTTCCTCAATTAGCCATGGCAAAAGCCTTTAAAAATGGCGATTTCCGTTCTGGATATTACAGAGATCAAACTTTTATGATGGCTATTGGCGAATTGAATGCGCAACAATTTTTTGCAGGATTGTATGCACATACAGACATTGAAATTGAACCCATGTCTGCCGGTCGTCAAATGGGAGGACATTTTGCTACGCATAGTGTAAAAGAAGATGGAAGTTGGAAAAACTTAACAACTCAAAAAAATTCGAGTGCAGACATCTCTCCTACTGCGGGTCAAATGCCGAGACTTTTAGGATTGGCGCAAGCTTCAAAAATCTTTAGAAATGTAAAAGGTTTAGAAAAGCATGCCCATTTTTCTGTAGAAGGAAATGAGGTCGCTTGGGGAACCATTGGAAATGCAAGTACCAGTGAAGGAATCTTTTTTGAAACCATCAATGCAGCCGGTGTAATGCAAGTGCCGATGGTGATGAGTGTATGGGACGATGAATATGGGATTTCTGTACATGCAAAATATCAAACAACCAAAGAAAGTATTTCTGAAATTCTAAAAGGTTTTCAAAAAGAAGAGAATACCAATGGATATGAAATTTTTGTAGTCAATGGTTGGGATTATGTACAACTTATTGACACTTACAATAAAGCTGCAAAAATTGCCAGAGAACAGCACGTTCCTGTTTTAATTCATGTAAAAGAACTCACCCAACCTCAAGGTCATTCTACCTCAGGATCTCATGAAAGATATAAAGATGCTGCTCGTTTGCAATGGGAACGAGATTTTGATTGTATCGAAAAAATGCGCCAATGGATTTTAGACTTCGAATTAGAAGACGGAAACGGCGGTAATTTAAAGTTTGTAACTTCAGAAGAAGAATTATTAGCAATCGATAAAGAGGCAAAAAAAGAAGTAAGCGCCGCAAAAAGAAATGCTTGGAATGCGTTTATCAATGAAATAAAATCAGAAGCAGCTACTGCTGCTGATATACTAGAAAGAGTAGCTATAAAAAGTAGTAATGGTACGTTCATTACAAAATTGAAAAACGATTTATTAGCCATTGTTGAGCCTATTAGAAAAGACGTTTTATCTACCGCAAGAAAAGCCTTACGATACGTAAAAGATGAGAATTTTGCAGAAAAGATAGAATTACAAAACTTTATCAAATCCGCTATTGGCAGTGCCTATGGAAAATATTCATCACACCTAACAAGTGAAACTGAAAATGCAGCAATCAACATTCCTCAAGTAGATCCTACATACAGTTCAGAAAGTTCTTCTGTAGATGCTAGGGTAATCATGCGAGATAATTTTGATGTGCTGTTAAACAAACATCCAGAAATATTAATCTTTGGAGAAGATGCAGGTCAAATTGGAGATGTAAATCAAGGTTTAGAAGGATTGCAAGAGAAATATGGCGAATTGAGAGTTTCGGATACTGGAATACGTGAAGCAACTATTGTAGGACAAGGAATTGGAATGGCAATGCGTGGATTAAGACCCATTGCAGAAGTTCAATATCTAGACTATTTATTATACGCTTTACAAATTATTAGCGACGATTTAGCAACGCTACGTTATAGAACTTTTGGAAAGCAAAAAGCACCGTTAATTATACGAACTCGTGGACATCGTTTGGAAGGAATCTGGCATTCAGGTTCTCCGATGGGAGGAATTATTAATAACGTTCGAGGCGTGCATGTTTTGGTTCCAAGAAACATGACCAAAGCCGCAGGATTCTACAACACCTTAATGCAAGGCGACGATCCTGCCATTATTATAGAATGTTTAAACGGATATCGTTTAAAAGAACAATTGCCTACAAATTTAGGAGAATTCACAACTGCTATTGGTGTGGTAGAAACCCTCAAAGAAGGAAACGACATTACTATTATTTCTTACGGTTCTACCATCAAAATTGTTGAAGAAGCTGCAAAAGAATTAGCACAAGTTGGAATTGATGTAGAAATTATAGACGCTCAAAGTCTATTGCCGTTTGATATCAATCACGATACCGTAAAATCTATTGAAAAAACCAACCGTTTGCTAGTCGTAGACGAAGATGTTCCAGGCGGAGCTTCTGCTTATTTATTACAAGAAATTGTAGAAAATCAAGACGGATATCAATATCTAGATAGCAAACCCGCAACTTTAACAGCCAAGGCACACAGACCCGCTTACGGAACCGACGGCGATTACTTCTCAAAACCATCCGCAGAAGACATTTTTGAAAAAGCCTATGAGATGATGCATGAAGCGAATCCTACGGAATTTAAGAGTTTGTATTAAATCTTAAACTCATTACGGAAAGCAATTTTTTAACACTTCTCTATCTTTTTTTACATTCAGATATTTGATACCTTAGTTGTTTCAACTAATAATCATTTCCCAAATGAAAAAAATCGTATTAATTGCAATGATTCTTTGCATTGCAATTCCTTCAAGTATCTCTGCCCAAAGCGGAAGAGTTAAAAAAAGAAAGAAATCCAAAAAAAGTAAAACGGAGGTTCCCGTTAAAAAACCAAAACCCAAAAAGAAGACTCCAAAATACTCAGACTTTGTCAATAAAAAAACCAAGACAGACGAAGGACTTTTCTCTGTGCATGAGAGCAAGGAAAAATTCTATTACGAAGTTCCTGATGCTATGCTTGGAAAAGAAATGCTTTTGGTCACTCGTTTAAAAGAAATTCCAGCCGGGCTAGGCGGTGGATATGTAAACGCAGGAAGTAAGATAAACACGCAAGTCGTTGTTTGGGAGAAGTTTAAAAATAAAATCCTTTTAAAAGTTCGTTCCTATAATGCCATTGCCAACGACAGTTTACCCATTTACAAATCTGTAAAAGCGAATAATTTAGAGCCGATTATTTACGCCTTTGACATCAAAGTAAAGAATCCTGATTCTACTGCAACTGTAGTTGATGTTACTAAATTTTTCTCTACCGATGTAAAAGCCATTTCTGGTCTGCCAAGTTTTTTTAGAAGAACCTATAAAGTAAGAAGATTGGATGCTTCAAGGAGTTTTATCAATTCTATTAAAAGTTATCCAGAAAATATAGAAGTCGTTCAAGATTTTACTTTTGATGCAGATACACCGCCCAGCAACCGAAGTACAAATACCATTACCGTTCGCATCAATCAGTCTATGATTCTGTTACCTGAAGAACCTATGATGCCAAGATTGTTTGACAAACGTGTGGGATACTTTACCGTAAGAAATGTGGATTATAATTCCGAAGCTTTAAAAGCGGACGCAAAACAATATATTAGGCGTTGGAGATTAGAACCCAAAGATCCAGCGGCCTATGCACGAGGAGAATTGGTAGAACCCGTAAAACCGATTGTGTATTATTTAGATCCCGCTACGCCTGAAAAACTGAGGAAATTCATCAAACAAGGAGTAGATGATTGGCAAAAAGTATTTGAAACTGCTGGATTTAAGAATGCAATTATGGCAAAACTTCCTCCTAGCAAAGAAGAAGACCCAGAATTTAGCATGGAAGACATTCGGTATTCATCTATCAGATATGTAGCAAGTACAACAAGAAATGCAACAGGACCTAGTGTTTCTGATCCTAGATCAGGAGAAATTATTGAAAGTGATATTATTTGGTATCACAATCATTTACGTTCTTATAGAAATAGATATCTACTAGAAACTGGCGCCGCAAATCCATCAGCAAGAACCTTAGATACTCCGCCTGAAGAAATTGGAGAAATGATGCGTATGGTAATCTCTCATGAAATTGGTCATGCTTTAGGGCTACCGCACAATATGGCGGCTAGTTATGCATATCCTGTAGATTCATTACGTTCTGGAGCTTTTACTCAGAAATATGGAATCGCAGCTACCATTATGGATTACGCTCGTTACAATTATATTGCACAACCTGGCGATCAAAACATTCGTTTTATTCGTCAATTGGGACCTTATGACCACTACTCTATTAATTGGGGATATCGTGTCATTCCAAATGCAAATAATCCAGACGATGAAACCAAAACTTTAGATCAATGGATTTCAAGTAAAGGAGATGATCCCATCTATAAATTCGGAATTCAAAGAAGATCTGGCTTTGATCCAGAATCGCAAACTGAAGGAATTGGAAACGATCAAGTAAAAGCAAGTACCTATGGAATAAAAAACCTAAAAATAGTTGCTAAAAACTTACAAAAATGGACCTCAGACCAAACCAATAATTATGATGATCTCGCCGAACTACACGGTGAATTATTAGGTGTTTACAGCAGGTATTCTGGACATGTTTCTGGTATTATTGGTGGTGTTGCCGAATACAATAAAAAACCAGAACAGGATGGAAATGTGTATGTAACAATGTCCAAAGCAAAACAAAAAGAAGCCATGAATTGGCTGCAAAAAAATGTATTTACGACTCAAAAATGGTTGATGCCTAATGACATCATTCAAAATACAAGACCAACAGGGTATGCAGAAAGAATGCTGAGTTTACAAAACAGACAATTATATAGTCTTCTTAGCACAAACAGGCTCCAAAGAATGAGCAATGCTGAAGTGACTCAGACTAGTTTTTATTCACCAAGAGAAATGGTAAGAGATTTACGTAGAGGAATTTTCTCTGAAGCCAATGCCACAAAAAATACGGATGTATTCAGAAGAAATTTGCAGAAATCTTTTATCGAAAGAATGCGAACTTTAATGAACACAAAAGGAGCTGAGAATTCAGATTTATTCTCAATCATTCGAGGCGAATTGGGTATTTTAAAACGCCAGTTAACAACCGCTGGAAACAGAGCTGTAAATAGTATTACAAAATACCATTACAAAGATTGTGTCTCTAGAATTAATGATATTTTAGATCCTAAGAAATAAAAGGTATTAAACCAAGATCCCGCTAGATACTGAAACAAGTTCAGCAAACAGCGGGATTAGTTCAACTTACAATGTTGAGTACGTCTTACAGACTTCTCCACCTTGAGCTTCACTAATAAATCAATTTCTTAACAATTGATTTCCTATTGCGCATTGTAAACAACGTTTCAATGCGCAATAGTTGTTTTTAAGCTCTAACAGTGCTTGACTTTCAAAGGCATTTTTTGCTTCAACTTGCAATTCAGCAAATTTTGAAATAATGCTATTCTTTTCTGGTTTTAATGTACGCATCATTTCTAACAACACTTCTTGATCTAGGGTATGAATACTTTTTTTGTAATGAAATTGCAAAGGAATAATTGTGTTGATGAGCAGTAAGTCTAAAAACGATTTTGTAAACTTTTTCTTTCTTCTTTTTGAGGTCTTTGTAAAGGTATAATGTGTCTCCCAAAATATGGGGAGTTCTATTTCAAACAACCTGTAAAAATCATTGCTACTTTCTATCTCCATAACTTTAGAAAACAAGTTTTGATGCTGATGATATAGTGCAGTTAATTGAGCAATTCTAATGGTAGGAAAATTAGAAGGTCGCATTCTAAAAAACTGAAACTGATGATTAGAACAAGGTTTTAATTGATATTTATGCTTTAAATATTCATATTCTTTTTTAAGATGCGAATGATATGCGTCCTCCACTACTTCTGATAAAAAACCAGCCTGACCAAAGAATAAGGCAGATAATTTTGTCGAATTATTTTGTTCTTTACGAATGATCGTATACGGAATTGATGTTGCTAAATTGAAAAATGCTTCAGCATTTACTTTTAATCCAAAGTTCTTAGCGAGCATTACAAATAAAGTCGCTTCATAATCATTTTTTGAATCTTCTAATAATTGCTGAATCAACTTCGATTTTGCCTCTAACCGTTCAACAAACAAACGTTCTAGCCAATTATCCTTTAAAAAAGAATCGATCGTATTGAGTTCTTGCTCACAGGGAATCCAATGCAATTTTTTTTGATTTAAATCACGGTAGTTTTCTAGTAATTTTTCATCTACAAAATGTTTCAACTCCAATGTGGGAATGGGCGTATTATTTTTCATATAAATATCGGTATCATGTTCCCAAACCACATGCAAAATAACAGTATCATAGTTTTCATCTGTTTCATGTTGATGCAAATACCAATCGGAGGATTTTACATGAATCTCAACATTTCCATACCAAAGAGTCGGTGAACCTATCGAATCTTGATCTTCGATCTCTATTTTAGAATTCAAAAAATCAGGTCCAGAATTTTTATTATGAAGTCCGGAATTAAGAACCATCAAAGGCTCCTGATCCGTTGTTTTTAAATTTGGTGTATTGAATAGTTGATGCTTCCATACATAGTGGAGAAATTCTTCTTTCATCAGTAGCGTTTTTATTTTTTTGTTTTCAAGATACAAAAAATTTGTAAAAACCACATGTATGTCCATGTCATGGAAACATCTTATATTTAAAGAATGATAAGAGCATAGAGTTCCTATTATCCCGAAATGATAAGCTATAAACAGGTTCTTTAGTGCTTATGTAATTAGTTGTACTTAATTTACTGAAATGCGAATTATTGAGATAAATGGGAATAAATTTTCAAATCTAAAAGGTTTTTATCGAGAGGTGGAATCGAAAATGACTTGTGGTCTGGATTGGAAAATTGGACGAAACCTAGATGCGTTCAATGACGTTTTGTATGGTGGTTTTGGAGTTCACGAAGTGGATGAAAAATATATTTTAAAATGGTACAAAAGCGGTAAAAGTAAATCTGAACTAAAATATTTTGATCAAATAATTGAGATCATAAAAAAACATGAAAATATTAAATTACAATTAACATAAGTGCTATTCTGGAAAACTAAAAATAGAATTAAGCCTAAACGGAATTTTTACTCGAAAATTAAAGAGTATTACATTGGAGTTTCTAATAATCAAATTCCGAAGGAATTACTCAACGAAATAATTTCAAAAGTAACGGATAGAATTTATAGTACTTACAAACGGTTTTGGAAACAGTATACGAAATCACGAAAAAGATATTCAACTTTAAAAATGGAAGATATTGAACATCCCTTCATTCATTATTTGATAACTGACTTTCTTGAAAATAGGAAAATAGAGGAATCTCGGAACTTTTCAAAGATTTTGTTTAAAATGAATGACGAGGAATTCGATAAGTATTTAGACCAAAAAAATTGGCACGAAACGAAAGAAAAAACTTGATAATAAGTATGAAAAAGAAAAAAAATCAATTTGAAATCAAAGAAAATTTTTCAAGCCGTTTCATCTTTAAATTTGTTGGGTTCTGTGTTATTCTTTATTTAATTTTTAATTTTAATGACAATCAAGAAATTTATGGAATATCCATATTCATAATATCTTTTTTTCTACTAGTTATAGATGAATCATGTAAAATAAAATCTGATAGTAAAGGAATTGAAATAACACATTCAAATATTCTTAAAGTTTTAGTTTCAAAAGAATTCATTCGATATGACGAAATCCATAGTATTGAATTCACTCCCGCTAAGTTCTCATTTACTTTGTTTCTTCTAAACAGGATTATTCGATCTGGAGAAAATTCAAATAGAGAATCTATCCTTACCATTTATAAAAAGAATGGAGAGAAAATTGAATTAAATAATATTGGAACTGAAGAAGAAATAAACTATTTACGACAAAGGTTATAATTTACTGTAGTACAAGCCTGCTTACTAAACTCAACCTTAATTAAATACATGAACTGTAAATTTGATGAAAATAAAATGGGAAACATATAATCCAGATTGGCTCATAAAAATAGCAAAAGAACAAATTCCAGAAGAAAAGGAGGTTATTGAGAATTTAAAAAGCTGCATTCAGTGCTATAAAGAAAGTAAAGCTTATTATTACTTTATACATTCAGAAAATCCTAACGAACCAAATTCAGAATGGCAGTTTGATGAAAATATTGTTTTACATTCGAAAGAAAAAGGAGAGATCGTTTTAGATATTTTAAAAGAAAAAAAAATTGGCGGAATCGAATTTCTTAACCGACTGTAATGAATAATCTGAATAAAACATATCATAAGGGAAAATATAGAAGTGGCGAATGGGCAAAACATTTGCGTCCCTTCTTAAAGAGAGTTGGAAATAAACGTTGGAGAAAAGACGGAAAAGATATTGATATTTTAGAGGGAAATATTGTTAGCTATAGAAAAAAGCATAAAGTTCAAAGGACGATCAAAGTAAAAATTACAAAGAAGTTTTATGGAGACTTAAAATGGACAACTACTTCTAAATACAGAACATTGAGAGATGCCGAAAACGCAATGAATCAAGCGAATGTTATAAAAGCCGAAATAATTGAAAAATAAAAAACCATTGAAACGAAATTCAAATACGATGAAACAGATATTTATTCTAACAACCGTAATACTATTGAGTTCGGCTACCTCACCCCTACTTGCGCAACAGGACTCTTTTATTAAAGATTATTTAGAGCGATTAGAGAATTCTAGAAAGTATTTACTTCTTGTGGCAGAAACAATGCCCGAAGACAAGTACGACTTTAAAGCTTCACCAGAGTCATTGACTTTTGCCGAAAATTTAATGCATATAGGATTTGCGATCGATTGGCATAGTCAGTCATTATTAGGTGGACGGGCATCCAGAGATTGGAAAACAGATACCATTTTTAAGACTGCTAATAAATCTAAAGAAGAAATGATTGCAACAGTGAATAAGACATTTGATCAAGCCATAAAATTGATCAAACAATTTGATACAACTCAATTTGATGACGAGCTAGACTACTTCGGGTTGAATAGAACAAAGCGACAAATCTTCTTATTACTTGCGGATCACATAACCCATCACAGAGGGCAAATGTTGGTTTATATGAGGCTAAACGGACTTGTGCCGCCTAGATATGTTTTGTTTCAATAATTCAAAAATTGAGTTCTTATGAAAGTTAGTTTGAAAATGGTGTCACATAAATAGTTCTGACAGGTCTTTACTTTGGAACAGGATTATTATTTTTTTATTAAAAAAAAGAAAATAGCGTATGTATAAACTAACCATATCGAAATATATCGCTTCTATTTTGATATTTATTTTGTCATGTGATATTCAAGCTTCCTCTACTATAGTTGAAGAAGAAATAGTCTTTCAAAACGGCAAGATAAAATTATATGGTACTTTATTTATACCTGACAAAACTGGAAACTTTCCAGCCATCGTTATTAGCCACGGTTCAGGCAAGGAACATAGAAGACTCCGAGGAATGCGATCTATGGCTCAAAAATATGCTAATAGTGGGTATATAACGCTACTTTTTGACAAACGAGGTGTTGGAGATTCTGATGGCAAATATATCGAAACTCCCGATTTTGTTGTTGCAGCTGGTGATCTAATCGCTGCTGTAAATTTTATGAAAAACAGAAATGATGTTGACAAAAATAAAATTGGTCTTTTTGGTCATAGTCAGGCTGGTTGGGTAATGCCTCTGGCTGCTGTAGCATGTGAAGATATTTCCTTTATGATTGTTAGTTGTGGAGGTGGTGTAACTCCACTTCAACAAGGAATATATCATCATTATACCATCAAACAACAAGAAAAAAATCACTCTAAAGAACAAATAGATAGTTTAACAAATTATTTGATAAAACTAGAAACCTATCTTGCAACAAAACAAGGTTATGATGAAATAGTAAAACTATATGAATTGTCAAAGGATAAAAGTTGGTTCAAACTACTCGAACATTCTTTTGAAAACCAGAAGCCTCCTACCCCAGATAAATTAAATCACATCGGTTGGTTCTTTTTTAAAAAGATAATATATGACCCTGAATTGACATTAATCTCGTTAAAAATACCTGTACTTGTATTACTTGCTGAAAAAGACAAACATGTCCCTTCTCTTTTAGCAAAACAAGTTTGGGAAGATTCTTTTAAAAAATCAGGGCAGCAAAACAATCTAAAAGTTGTTTGGTTGCCAAATGAATCACATGCCCTTTTTGAGTTCAAAAATGGAGAGCCTCAAATGCGGTCAGCTTTTTCTAAGCCCATTTTAGAATGGCTAAATTTGATGAAATAGTTTAAAAAAAAAGAATACAACAATGTATAACTACAATTATGGCAAGTTCTACTCCCTTCAGCAAATGTTATACTAAGTGTATCAAAGTACTCAGGCACTGACAGTGCTTTCTAACAATTTACTAGTTCTTAAGTTCGTTTTTTATTTCCTAAATTAGGTGCTGAAACAACGAACCAAAACTAGACTTATGAAAACACTAAAGCTCCTTCTTATTTGTATGCTTTTAATCCCAATAACCGTGCATTCGCAAAGAAGAAAAAAGAAAGCTAAGCAACCCATTATAAAACTGACAGATTCTTTATTTCATGGATTAAAATGGCGAAATATTGGCCCCTTTCGAGGAGGTAGAAGTGTTGCATCTACAGGGGTTATAGGAGAACCTCACACCTATTATATGGGTTCTACTGGCGGTGGTGTTTTTAAAACTACTGATGATGGTATTACTTGGAAGAATATCTCCGATACATTTTTTAAAACAGGCTCAGTTGGCGCCATTGCTGTATCCGAAAGTGATGTCAATATTGTTGTGGTTGGTATGGGAGAACATGCAGCAAGAGGCGTTATGACTTCTATGGGAGATGGCGTTTACAAATCTATGGATGCTGGAAAAACATGGACACATATAGGCTTAGATAAAACGCGTCATATTTCTGATGTTATAATACATCCTACAAATCCTGATATTATCTATGTAACTGCTCAAGGAGCGCAATATGCACCTTCAAGCGAAAGAGGAATTTATAAAACTATTGACGGCGGAAAAACATGGGAAAATGTATTGTCGGTAAATAACAGCACAGGAGCTTCTTCCCTTTCTATGGACATGACCAATCCGCGTATTTTATACGCTTCCATGTGGCAACATCGTCGTTATCCTTGGATTATGGAATCTGGTGGTGAAGACTCTGGATTGTATAAATCTTCTGATGGCGGAGCTACTTGGGAAAAAATGAAAAAAGGATTGCCAATAGCTTTTGGGAAATCTGGAATTTCTGTTTCTAGAGCAAATCCAGAGCGCGTGTTTGCTGTGATTGAAGCTGAAGGCAAAAAAGGAGGCGTTTATCGCTCTGATAATGCTGGAAAAACATGGAAACAAGTGAATGGCAATCGTGTTAATATTGCACGTTCTTGGTATTATATGGAGATCTTTGCCGATCCTCAAAATGAAAATGTAGTCTATGTCTTAAATGCTCCAGTCATGAAATCCATCGACGGAGGAAAAAGCTTTTCTAATATTCCTGTTCCACATGGTGACAATCATCACTTATGGATCAATCCAAATGACAACAGCAATCTTATTAATTCCAATGACGGAGGTGCTAACATCTCTTTTAACGGAGGAAAAAGTTGGAGTACACAACAAAACCAACCTACTTCTCAATTCTATCGTGTTATTACAGATAATTTGGTGCCTTATAATGTCTATGGCGGTCAGCAAGATAATTCAGCAATAGCCATTGCAAGTCGTACCAATGACAGAGGAATAGACTGGAAAGATTGGTATTCTGTAGCAGGAGGTGAAAGTGCTTTTATCGCTTTTGATCCTGACAATCCTGAAACCGTTTATGGAGGTACTTATCAAGGAAATATTAGTAAATGGACAAAAACGTCTAAAGAGCAAAAGTCAATTAAAGAATATCCCGAATTAGGATTGAGTATAGCCCCAAAGGATGCTAAATATCGGTATAATTGGAATGCGCCAATTATTACATCTCCACACAACAGAACTACAATTTATCATGCGGGTAATGTTGTTTTTAAAACTACCGATGGTGGAATAAACTGGTCTGTGGTAAGTCCAGATTTAACAAAGAATGAAATTGAAAAGCATGGTCCAGGAGGAGGTCCGTATACAAATGAAGCTGCTGGTGGCGAGAATTATAATACGCTTACCGCTTTGGTAGAATCCCAGCATGAAGAAGGAATACTGTATGCAGGTAGTGATGATGGATTGATTCATATTACAAAAAATGGAGGTCAAAGTTGGGAGAACATTACGCCCAAGGAAATTAACGATGGGATTGTAAATAGCATTGATATTTCTCAACATGATCCTGCAACGGCCTATGTGGTTGTGATGAGATACAAATCAATGGACTTAAGTTCTTATATCTATAAAACTAATAATTATGGACAAACTTGGACAAAAATTGTCAAAGGTCTTGATGATCCTAACGGGTTTGCGAGAGTGGTTAGAGCAGATAAAAAACAAAAAGGATTGCTCTATGCAGGTACAGAAACAGGTTTGTATGTTTCTAATGATGATGGAACCAACTGGCAACGTTTAAACCTAAATTTACCTGTGGTTGCTATTAATGATTTAATCATTCAGGATAATGACTTGGTCGCTGCCACATCGGGACGAGGGTTTTGGATTTTAGATGATTTGGGCGTGTTGCAAAATATAAATGCGAATACTAAATCCGTTCAATTATTTAAACCCAAACCAACCTATCGTATTTTTGGTGGTAGATCTAAAGCTACAGGTCAAGGGCAAAATCCGAAAAGCGGTGTAACATTCGATTATTTTTTAGGCAAAGACGCAGATACCTTAGATTTAAAATTAGAAGTTTTACAGGGTTCAAAAGTGATTAGAACCTATACGAATAAAAAACCTAAAGGATTTAAATCATGGCCAGGTGGTCCGGCCAAACCTCAAGTTTTACCTTCAAAAAAAGGGTATCATCGTTTTACTTGGGATTTTAATCGTGAAGCATTGCCTGCTATAAGTAAAGTTTTTGTTTTTGGTGGTCTTTCAGGCTCTAGTGTCGCTCCAGGAAACTATACGTTACGATTAACTTTAGAAAGTGATATTGTTGAAACCAATGTAAGCATTCTTCCAAATCCTAACGTTCATTCGACTCCTCAAGATTTTGCAGCACAGCAAAAGATGTTGGTGAGTATTGAAAATACCATTAGAGAGATGCATGAATCTGTAAACCAAATGCGATCTGCGAAAACTCAACTTGCTAGCTATGCTAAACTTTTAAAAGGCAATGAAAATGCAAAGCCTTTGATAAAAAAAGGAAATGCCTTAACAAAGCGCATTAACAGTTGGGAAGAAAACTTGATACAGGCGAAGCAAAAAACATTTCAAGATGTGATTAATTTTAATAATAAACTCAATGCACAACTTATTCAACTTAAAAGTTATATAGACCAGGCAGATCCTAAAGTTACCAAAGGTGCTAAAGAACGGTTTGACGATTTAATGAAGGATTGGCAAGTGTATAAAAACGAGCGTGATGCTATTATACAAACTGAAATGAATGCTTATAATGCTTTATACAAATCTTTAGACATCCCAGCACTTATCATTAAAAATAAAGAGTAATGAACCGTTGTAGATCTAAAGAAAAATTGTCAGTTAGAGTAAATTTTCACCCATTTTTTATGAGATCACTTCTCACGCTTATAGGCGTGATCGTGAAGACAATACAGAAGTGTCTTTGCGAGGCTTTTGCAAAAAAGCTGTGGCAATCTGCTTAATGCAAACCAATAAATCAAAATATACAATAAGCATTATCAGTATTTATACTCCTATCAATTTTAATCATATGAGTACTTCTTAAATCAAAAAACAAAGAGGTATTTTTGTGCAAAGTTTAACTCAATGAATAGCATCAAAAATTTACAATGGCGTTACGCTGTTAAAAAATTTGACAATCATAAATATCTAAGCACAGAAAAAGTTCAAATTCTAAAGGAAGCATTTAACCTAACTGCCACTTCTTATGGATTGCAACCCATCAAACTGCTGGTCATTCAAAATAAAGAACTACAAGAAAAATTGGTAGTACATAGTTGGAATCAGCAACAAGTAGTACAGGCTTCGCATGTCTTAGTCATCTGTATTGACACTCAGTTAGGCGAAAAAGATGTGGAGACTTATTTTGACCGTGTTCAAAAAACTAGAAATACTCCTGATGAAATCATCAATCCATTTAAAGAATATTTAAAAGACCTTATTACAAGCAAACAACAAGAAGATTTATTTGCATGGGCAAAGAATCAAGCCTATTTAGCACTGGGGAATTTATTAACCGTTTGTGCTAACGAGCAAATAGATTCCTGTCCGATGGAAGGGTTTTTACCAGAAAAATATGACGAAGTACTCGGTTTGACTTCAAAAAACCTGTCTTCAGTATTGGTTTTACCTGTGGGATATAGAGCGGAAGATGATTTTATGAAAGATCAAAAAAAGGTACGGAAAAACATCGAAGAAATTGTCTTAGAAATTTCGTAACAGCCTTACATTTCTTTACATTTGATACTGTAGAAATCTTCAAGAACTTTCCTATGAATTCTGACATTAGAAAACTAGAACCTGTATCACTTTGGAATCATTTTTCAGATTTAAATGCGGTTCCCAGGCCGTCAAAAAAAGAAGAACGTGTCATTCAATTTATGGTCGATTTTGGAAAAAAACTAGACCTAGAAACATTTGTTGATAAAGTAGGAAATGTCATCATCACAAAACCAGCTACCAAAGGTTTTGAAGATCGAAAAACCATCGTCATACAAAGTCATTTAGACATGGTACATCAGAAAAATTCTGATACTGAATTTGATTTTGATACGGAGGGAATTAAAATGTTTATCGACAATGATTGGGTGACTGCAGAAGGAACGACATTAGGAGCTGACAATGGTTTAGGAGTTGCCGCTATTATGGCAATTTTGTCTTCAAAAGATATTCAGCATCCAACCATAGAAGCTTTGTTTACCATTGATGAAGAAACAGGAATGACAGGTGCAATGGGATTGGAAGGCGAAATTTTAAAAGGTGAAATCTTATTGAATCTCGATACGGAAGAAGATGATGAAATTGATATGGGATGTGCGGGTGGAATAGATGTGACAGCTACCAAAACGTATAAAGAAGAAACAACTCCAGAAAAAACTACTGGTTTTCAAATCTCTGTAACAGGTTTACAAGGTGGACATTCTGGAATGGACATTCACAAAGGTTTGGGAAATGCAAACAAGATTATGAATCGATTGATTTACAATGGCTTTGAGAATTTTGGTTTGCGTATTTCTGAAATTGATGGAGGGAGTCTTCGAAACGCAATTCCAAGAGAAAGCTTTGCAACACTAGTAGTTAATGAAACTTCTAAAGAGTCTTTTCTCTCTGAAATGGAAATATTAATTAAAACAATTACCGAAGAATTCAAAAGCATTGAGCCCAATCTTTCTATAGAAATTACTGCTACTAATAGCCCTGAAACCCTAATGAATTTAGAAGTTCAAGAAAGTTTTATAAAGTCGATTTATGCCGCTTTAAATGGTGTTTATAAGATGAGTCTAGAAATAGAAGATTTGGTAGAAACTTCCAACAATATTGCAAGAGTTATTGTTAAAAACGGTACCATTAGTGTGGGATGTCTTACGCGTTCGTCGTCAGAATCTTCAAAACAAGACTTGGCAAATTCTTTACGATCTACCTTTGAACTAGCTGGATTTGAAGTAGAATATTCAGGAGCATATCCAGGATGGCAACCCAATCCAAGCTCAGAAATATTAAAGGTTCTCGCCAGTTTATATGAAGATTTGTTCCAAGAAAAACCAAATGTAGTTGCTTGTCACGCAGGTTTAGAATGTGGAATTCTAGGGCAAAACTATCCAGAAATGGATATGATTTCTTTTGGACCTACCATACATGGAGCACATTCTCCGGATGAAAGAGTGAGTATTTCTTCCGTTCAGAAATTTTGGAAATTCTTATTAGAAATCTTACGAAATATTCCTAAAAAAGCAGCTTAATTCATAAAGAACAATTAGAAAGTTTTGTCTAAAAGTAGCTTTTTTAAAATTGTTTAAAAGCTTTAAGATATACAGGATAACTTAAAGCATAACAGCTACTTACATTTTTATCTTTTTGTTAACATCTTTGCTTTTTACAAGTCGTATTTAATCGTAAATTTACCTGTTGAAATCAGTAAGCTTTCATGGGTAAAATTATTGCTATAGCAAATCAAAAAGGTGGTGTAGGTAAAACTACAACTACTGTTAATCTCGCCGCTTCTTTAGGAGTTTTGGAAAAAAAAGTTCTTCTAATAGATGCAGATCCTCAAGCGAACGCATCTTCGGGACTCGGTATTGATGTAGAATCAGTGGTTTATGGAACCTATCAAGTTCTTGAGCATACCTGTTCTGCAAAAAATGCCATTCAAAAAACAACGTCTCCTAATGTAGATATTATTCCTGCACACATAGATTTGGTTGCGATAGAAATTGAATTGGTAGACAAAGAGAGAAGAGAATATATGCTGAAAGAATCTTTGGCAGAAATCAAACAGGACTACGATTATATACTTATTGATTGTGCGCCTTCTTTAGGCCTAATCACTTTAAACTCATTGGTCGCTGCAGATTCAGTAATCATCCCCATTCAATGTGAGTATTTCGCTTTAGAAGGTTTAGGAAAATTATTAAATACTGTAAAGAGCATTCAGAAAATACACAACCCGAATTTAGACATAGAAGGATTGCTACTCACCATGTTTGATTCTCGTTTACGCCTTTCCAATCAAGTGGTAGATGAAGTGCAAAAGCATTTCAGTACGATGGTTTTCGATACAATTATTAGAAGAAATACACGTTTAGGAGAAGCGCCAAGTTACGGAGAAAGCATTATCGCATATGATGCGACAAGCAAAGGTGCCGTAAATTACTTAAATTTGGCAAACGAACTCTTAAAAAAGAATCAATATTATGGCAAAGGCCACTAAAAAACAGGCTTTAGGAAGAGGATTATCTGCTTTGTTGAAAGACACTTCAGAAGTCAATTCTGTTGCTGATAAAAATGCTGACAAAGTTGTTGGAAGCATCATTGAAATTGCATTAGATTTAATCGATGTAAATCCATATCAGCCTAGAACTTATTTTGATGAAGAGGCTTTAAGAGAACTTGCTAGTTCTATAAAAGAGTTGGGAGTTATTCAACCAATTACAGTACGGAAAGTTGATAATAGTTTTCAATTAGTTTCTGGAGAACGTCGTTTTAGAGCTTCAAAATTAATAGGAAACAAAACAATTCCTGCCTATATAAGAATTGCCAATGATCAAGAAATGCTAGAGATGGCATTGGTTGAAAACATTCAGCGTAAAAATTTAGATCCTATAGAAGTTGCCCTTTCTTATCAAAGGTTGATTGATGAAATTCAGTTAACACAAGAAGAATTAAGTACTAGAGTTGGAAAGAAAAGATCTACGGTAACCAACTACTTACGCTTATTAAAGTTAGACCCTATTTTACAAACAGGAATGCGAGACGGGTTTATTTCCATGGGACATGGTAGAGCCTTAATCAATGTGAATAGTTCTGATGATCAATTGAATATTTACGAAAAGATTTTACGAGAAAAATTATCGGTTCGACAAACTGAAGAATTGGTAAAAAACCTTAAATCAGGAACAACAACAAAACCAAAAAGGAAAACCACTCCAAGATACATCAAAGACAGTATCCCAGAAATTAGCACCTATTTTGGTCATAAAATAGAAGTAAGCGTCAATGGAAAAGGAAAAGGGAAAATATCCATTCCGTTTCATTCGAAAGAAGATTTTGAAAGAATTAAAAACTTATTGAAATAAGTGTTTAAGAATACCATCATATCGCTGCTTTTTTTGCTCCTTTTTTCTTTTTCTAGTTATGGGCAAAAAGATTCCACTCGTGTAAAAAATAAAAAACAAGACGTTTTTTCTAAAGAATACAACCCTTTATCTCCATCTAAAGCTGCATTTTATTCCGCAATTTTTCCAGGAGGTGGGCAGATTTATAACAAGAAATATTGGAAAGTTCCTTTAGTTTGGGCTGGAGTAGGAATACCTACTTATTTTTATTTAGATAACAACAGCGAATACAAACGATATAGAAGAGCTTTTAAACAACGAAGAGCGGGTTTGCAAGATGAATTCACCTTAGACGATGGCACAGAACTGATCTCTGAATCTGGTTTAGAAAGGGCACAAACCACACTAAGAGGAAATAGAGATTTGTCTTTATTATTTACTGTATTATTTTATGTAGCACAAATTGTAGAAGCCAGTGTAAATGCACATTTATTGCAATTTGATACCAATGACAACTTATCTTTAAAACCAATACTAATACCTGATCCCATTAGAGTGGAAGCACCAACGGTAGGTTTACGTCTCAAATATTCTTTTTAAAATGAAAATAGCACTTTTAGGTTATGGAAGAATGGGTAAAGAAATTGAAAAAATTGCTTTACAAAGAGGACATGAAATTGTTTTAAGAATAGAAGAAGGTGAAGAATATGATATTACAAAAGTTGATATAGCCATTGATTTTAGTGTTCCAAGTGCTGCTTTTTTAAACATTACAAATTGTTTTAAGCACAACGTTCCAGTTGTTTCAGGTACTACGGGTTGGTTAGATAAATACGAAGAAGCTGTCAATATTTGTAATGAAAATAAGAGCGGATTTATTTATGCCTCAAATTTTAGTTTGGGCGTGAATATCTTTTTCGAGCTCAATAAAAAATTAGCATTGATGATGAATTCTTTAGAGAATTATCAGCTTTCTATTGAAGAAATTCATCACATAAAAAAATTGGATGCTCCTAGTGGAACTGCTATCACATTGGCAGAAGGAATTATAGAAAATTCACGTAACAGTAATTGGGAATTAAAAACAGAGGAAGCCAATAAGGTCGAGTCGAATGCAATTCCGATTGAAGCCAAAAGAATTTCCGATGTTCCTGGTACACATACTGTTTCTTATGAATCTGAAGTTGATTCCATTGAAATAACACATACTGCACATAGCAGAAAAGGATTTGCACTTGGAGCAGTTATTGCCGCCGAATGGTTGGTAAACAAAGTAGGAGTTTATAGTATGAAAGATGTGTTAAACATAGGTTAAATACCGTAACAATTTCTTTTATTTGTAACGAATAGCAAAACGCTAAAAAAATATAGATTATGACATTTACTGGTTGGATTCTTTTTTTTCTAATACTTCAGGTTGTTCATTTTACTGGAACTTGGAAATTATATGAAAGAGCTGGCAGAAAAGCTTGGGAAGCAGCGATTCCAGTTTACAATGCTGTTGTATTATTAGGAATTATAAAAAGACCAAAATGGTGGGTAATTTTATTATTCTTCCCTATTGTGAATCAATTGATGTTTCCAATTCTTTGGATTGAAACAGCGAGAAGCTTTGGATTCAATCAAAGAAAAGATACTGCCTTAGTAGTACTTACTTTAGGGTTGTACATCTTCTATATCAATTATGCTACAGATGCCGTTTATAAAAAAGATAGAAGCTTAGATCCTAGAACTTCTTTAGGAGAATGGGTAAGTTCTATTGCTTTTGCAATTATAGCTGCAACCATGGTGCATACATATTTTATGCAACCGTATACGATTCCAACTTCATCTTTAGAAAAAACATTGCTTATTGGCGATTATTTATTTGTAAGTAAGTTTCATTACGGAGCTAGAGTTCCAATGACAACAATTGCGACACCTATGTTACACGATAGCTTACCAACTTCTATTGTTACAGGGAAAAATACAAAATCGTATTTGAGGTCGCCACAATTGCCTTATATGCGTGTCCTTGGTTTTCAGAAGATAAAGCGTAACGAAATTGTTGTTTTTAACTGGCCTGTAGATACTTTAGTCCACTGGACAGATGCCAGAAAAGGAATTGATTATAAACCTTTGGATAAGAAAACAAATTACGTAAAACGTTGTGTTGGAATTCCGGGTGATTCTTTGGAAGTAAGAGATGGTTATGTTTTTATCAATGGAAAACAAACGGTATTATCCAACAGAACAAAATTGCAATTTTATAATACTATATACTCGAAAAAAGGGTTATCTACTGAAAAGTTAAAGCGTTACACAAAGAAAGAATTTCAACGAAAGTATATCATAAATTCATTAGATGCGAATCAATATGAGGTGGTTAAATATCTTGGATCTTTTACAAAAACAAGTGATAATAAAATATTGTTAACTACTCAAAGTGCCGATTTACCAATGCAATCTATTGCTAGTTATCGAATAAGTATTAGAGAAATTAAGACTAATGAACGAGACGCAAATGTAACAGATGAAATTGCAGAAAAATTAAGAAAAGATTCAGAAATAGATAGTGTTATAAAAAGGGTAGAACCCGTTGGAGTTTCAGATCCAAGTCTTTTCCCACAAGTTCCTAGTCTAGGTTGGAATAATGACAATTATGGTCCTATTTATATTCCTAAGAAAGGAGTTACTGTAAAATTGGATGCATATTCAATCCCTTTTTATAAGCGGATTATTTCTCAGTATGAACACAATCAATTAGATATTATAGGAGACAATTATTTTATCAATGGTAAAAAAGTAGATTCTTATACATTTAAACAGGATTATTATTGGTTGATGGGTGATAATCGTCAGAATTCTTACGATGCCCGTGGTTGGGGTTATGTTCCTTTTGATCATGTGGTAGGAAAACCTGTTTTTATCTGGTTTAGCTGGGATTCTGATACTGGGAGTATCCGTTGGGACAGAATGTTTACAACGGTTGGAGGTGACGGAGAACCTGTATCCTACTTCAAATATTTCTTAATTGTTTTAGGATTGTATATTGCCTATAGTTTTTTCAGAAAAAAGAAAAAAGCAGCATAAAACGCCATGGCGCTTTTTATACCCACATACTTCTCTCCTATTTCACAATATGGAGTCATTTTCAATTCTAACTCGTTAGAGTTTGAAGTTGAAGATAATTTTCAAAAGCAAACCTACAGAAGTCGCTGTTATATTTATGGAGCAAATGGTAAACAATTGCTAAATATTCCCATTCGGCATCAAAAAAATGGCATCAAACAAAAAAGTAAAGATGTTCTTATTGAGGAAGGTTCTCGATGGCAGAAACAACATTTTAAGTCCATGAAAATTGCGTATAGTAGTTCTCCTTTTTTTGAATTTTATGAAGATGACTTGTTGCCTATTTTTAATAAAAACTACAAATATCTTTTAGATCTTTCTATGGATACTTTTCAATTTGTAAATACGGCTCTTGATCTCAATAAATCTTTTTCTATCACCAAAGAATACAAAGATGTTACTGACCTTGATTTCAGGAAATTAGCCAATGTCAAACCTCATCTACATAACGTTCACCTGCCATATACACAGGTGTTTGACACCAAATATGGTCATATAGAAAACCTTTCTATTTTAGATCTTATTTTTATGGAAGGTCCAAATTCTATTAGTTTTTTAGAAAAAGTTACCGTAACTTTGGAATAGCCCTCTTCCTTATTTTTTCTGATTTTATACTTGATCTATTTTTATGGAGACGATAAAAGAGTTTGTTTCAAAATATCACACATTATCACCTGATTCTCTGAGTAAGTTTGAAGATTTGTTTTCTAAAAAAACGTATAAGAAAAATGAAGTATTATACCGTAGTGGTGAAGCTTCTAGTAAATTTTTCATTTTATTAGAAGGCGTTGCTAGATCTGTAGTGATTGATAGGAATGGAAAAGAAAAAACCAGAACGCTCTTTAAAGCTCCTGCTATTTTTACTTCACTTATTTCCAGTTTAAATAGTGAACCTTCAAAAGCTGAATTCAATTGCCTGACAGATACTATTCTCTTTGAAGGTAATTTTTTAAAGTTTGTTGAACTGACAAGAATTCATCATGACATTTCTATATTATATAGTAAGTGTTTAGAGGAAGCATTTATAAATATGAAAGATAAAGCAACTATACTTTCAACTCTAAATGCAACAGAAAGATATCTTTATTTAAAAAAGCAAATTCCAGACATAGAAAAACTGATTCAGCTTAACCATATTGCTTCTTATCTAAATATTACCTCAATACAGCTAAGTAGGATTCGTAAAAAAGTGTATTCTAAATAATTATCTAAACATAGGTTAAGTCCTATGAATTTTAATCTTTTATCTTTGTTATAGGAGTTTCATTTAGATGAAATTCTAGCGTCCCCTGCTATTAAAGGCTTGCTGAATTTATTTGGTAAGCCTTTTTGCTTGGCTATTTAGAAAAAAAAAGAGGTATCTTTGAGCATCTTTATTCTACCCCCAATTTAGAATTCAAAGAATGGAAAAATTAATAGATGCTTTATCTGATTTTTATCCGTTGTCAGATAGAGCTAAAGAAGAATTTTTAAAAATTCTAGAAATAAAACGTTATAAAAAAAAGGACAAGCTTGCTGAGTTAGCTGAAGTTCCTACTAAATTCTTTATTTTAAAATCTGGCATTGTAAGATCCTATATCACAGATGAAAAGGGAAAAGAATTTATTAGATCTTTGTATATACCTTTGAGTGCTGTTGGCGCTTTTTCTGCTTTGATTGAACAAAAACCTACAACAATTGCCTACGATTGTTTAACTGATTGCGAAGTGCTTGTTGGCGATTTTAATAAGTTTAAATTCCTTTCTTCAAAAAATATTGAACTTTCTAAGTTATATAATGCTGTGTTAGAAAGAGTTTTTATTAGAATGGAAAAAAGAATTTTAGAACTTTCTTTGTTAGATGGAAAGCAACGTTATTTAAAATTAAAAGAACATATTCCTCAAATTGAAAACCTTATTCCCCAATACCACATCGCTTCTTATTTAAATATTACTCCCGTACAATTAAGTAGAATAAGAAAAGATCTCTATAGAAAATAATCTATTAACATAGGTTAACTTTTTTTCAATAAAAAAAATTGTAACTTTATCCCTTAATTTTTTCCCCCAAGAAATTATTATTTTACCCGTATTTTTAAAGCTTGCTTTTTTTAAAAAAGCAAGCTTTTTATTTATTCTATAATGTGTTATTATTTATAAATGACTTTAAAATTCATCATCCATTACGGTTTGCATTATATCGTTCCATTAGGTATCGCTCTCTTTTTTTATAAAGATAAATGGAAACTTATTTATTTGATATTAATTGCTACCATGTTGGTAGATTTAGATCATCTATTGGCAAACCCTATATATGATCTTAATAGATGTAGTATCAATTTTCATCCGCTTCACTCCTATTATGCTATGGGTGTTTATGTACTGATGTTGATTCCTAAAAAGGTTAGAATCTTAGCTATTGGATTATTGTTACATATGATTGCAGATACTATAGATTGCTATCTTTAAAGCTTCACAAATCTTGAGATTAATCGGTTTATATCAGAAGAAAGTTTTAATCGTACTGTCAATATTATAAAAAGAATCAAAATAAGTCCAGATTTTAATATGATATTTATCAATGGATGAAAACCGAAGTTCCAGAAGTAAAAACTAAAGAACAATATCGAAATCAACAAGAATACTTTAAAGCTTTTGTCTGTCAGTGGCGACATGTTTAATTTGTATTTCACAATGATCAACTTGACACAATTAAATGTAAAAATCACGAGTAAAGTAGCTAAAGCTAAACCGTCTGTCCCATATACTTCAAACAACCAAACATTTAAAAAATAAACAGAAATAGCCATCCCTAAACTTAAAGGCAACGCCACTCTATAAAATTTAGAATTGTTAATAATTGCGCCATTGTTTCCTAAAAACATGGTAAACATTTTGGCACCAGAAACCATTAGTACCACCCATTCTCCACCTGCATATCCTTTGTCAGGCATCAGTTTAAATAATTCATGAACGCCACAATTCACCAAAAGAAAAAAGAGTCCGCTTATAATAAACAAATTGATAGAACTTTTTTTGTAAAGATTTTCTACTTCTTTGATATTATTATCATTCAAAGTTTTAGAAGTAATCGGATGCAAAATTTGAGCCATAGCTCTTCCAGGCGCTTCAATTACAGTACCAATAAAAACAGCAACTGCATAATATGCAGCTAACTGCACACTTTCTTTACCTGGAATCATTACCTTATCAATATCCAATAATATTGCGCCAGCACTTCCTGCTAATACCATATACAACGAATATCTAAATACTTCTTTGGCGTTTTTTGGCAATCGAAAACTAAACTTCGGCAGGTATAACCAAAACGCATAAATCATCATGACCACAGCTCTTAAGACATAAGCTCCCGTAAGGAAATAAATAAATTGTGGTTTGGTTAAAAGGTCAAAAGAAACTCCTATCAGCAAAATAAAAACGATTGCTCTATTCCAAAATTCTTTTAGAATATTTCCAAAAACTGACTGCATTTGTACTTTAACCCATGAATAGAAAACTTCAAAATAAGTACATGCAATTGCTACAATAAAAATGACAGACGTATAATCTTTTAAAATAGGATTCTCTTTAGATATATGCATTCCAATCTGCTCATAAAACTCTGAGACTAAAAAACCGATGGGTATTGCAACTAATAATGGTAAGAAGATAACAATGGATAAGAACCTATCTTTTTCTTCTTTTACAGTATAGGATGAAAAAAACTTGACAATTGTATGATGAACCCCTAAGGCCGTCAGAGGCATTATGATGTTTGAGGCAGATAATAGAAAAACAACGATTCCGTAATAATCACCTTCTAAAATTCTTGGATATAAAATAATTGCGTTTGCTCCGCCAACAATAAATCCCAAGTAAATAACCAAGGTGTTTCTAAAAGATTGTTTTAGTACAATTCCCAAAATTTATTGTATTAGTTTGTGTATGGATTGATAAATCTTTTCTCCGACATCATTTCCATAAAGTTCCATTAAAAAATCCTTATCTGAATTTTTAAATGCTTTGAATGCTGATGTAATTTCTTCAATATTACTTCCTGCTATTTTTGCAAATCCGTTGGTAACCAACTCAATCCATTCCGTTTCTTCCCTAGCAATGATACAATGTTTTTTATTGAAGAAAGCTTCTTTTTGCAATCCGCCACTATCAGTAACCACCATAGAGCAATTCTTTAATAACTCTAACATGGAGTAATAGCCAACGGGATCGATGAGCGTTATATTAGGGTGAATGGCATGTTTCTTTAAAATTGCTTTTGTTCTTGGATGCAACGGCAATACTACCGGTTGATCTTTATGAATTTCTTCTAATGCAGAAAAAATAGATGTCAATTTGTTTACATCATCTGTATTCTCTTGACGATGGATTGTTGCCAAAACAAATCCGTTCTTTTCTAATTTTTGATCTTTAATTATTGATGATTTTTCAGAAGAAACCTGACTGTAATACCCTACAGCATCTTTCATAATATCGCCATGTTTTTCAATCAAAATAGGCAAATTCTCAAAACCTTCATTGTTTAAATTGTCAATAGCAGTTTGTGTTGGACAGCTTAATAAATCTGAAATTCGATCGGTTAAAATCCGATTGATTTCTTCAGGCATTTTCATATTAAATGAACGTAATCCAGCTTCAATATGCACTACTTTTATATGCATTTTTTTTGCTGCCAAAGCTCCTGCAATCGTAGAGTTAGTATCCCCATAAATTACCAAAGCGTCTGGTTTCTCATCTTGTAAAACCTTTTCTATTTCAGCAATCATTTTGCCCGTCATAGCACCATGACTCATGCTATTAATATCTAAGTTGTATTTAGGCTTAGGTATCATCATTTCGTCAAAAAACACATCGCTCATGTTTGCATCAAAATGTTGTCCTGTATGTACAATCACTTCTTCAATATCGTTGTATTTTTTGATTACTCGACTCAATACCGCAGCTTTTACAAACTGTGGTCTTGCTCCTAAAACGGTCACTATTTTTTTCATCCTCTTATGCTAGGGTCTTTTTGATAACTTCTGCCAACTTCTCTGTCAAATTTCTTCTATGATACTGTTGAATATCTTTGGGTTCTACAACTAACTTATTCTCTTCGTATTGTTTGTACAAGGCTAAAATATGTTCTTTTAACGTTTCTTTCTGATCAAATCCAAAAATATGACCCGCATTTGTGTTTCTTAAAATTGCTGCTGCATCACCATTTTCGGGTCCAATTGCTAAAATAGGTCGTTTTGCTTGTAAATACTCAAATATTTTTCCTGTGATGATTCCTTTTGCATTAGGTACATCATTAATGCTTAACAACAACACTTGAGTAGAAGCTTGATATTTGCTGACTTCTTTATGATTTAAGTAATCTATAAATTCTAAATTGTCTTCATTAAAAATATTTACATCTTCTTTGACTTCATTTGCTAATTTGCCAATCAAACGGATTCTAAGATCGGTTTTAAAACTTGAATTCTCATCACTTAATTCTTTCAATACCTGCCATAGAATTTTTGGGTTTCTATCCGCATTCATCATTCCGACATGCGTAATTGAAAATGTAGTATCTAAGGCAGCCAAATCAAGGGTTTCTTCAGTATCAAAACCATTTGTAATCACATCAATTTTATCAGTGTACTGTAGAAAGTTGTCTTTCATTGTATTTCCAACAACAATCACCTTATCAGAATTTCTCAAAACATTTTGTTCTAATTCCTGATGTTTTTCTTTCGCTTTTTTTGTAAGAGGTAGTTGGTGAAAATAGTCGATTTCTGTCCAAGGATCTCTAAAATCTGAAATCCATTTAATGTTTGTTTGTTGCTTTAACTCGAGCCCAATTAAATGCAAACTATGGGGTGGACCTGTTGTAATAACAACATCAATCTGGTTTTTTTCTAAATAGCTCTTTAAAAATTTTACAGAAGGTTGTATCCAAAATTTCCGAGCATCTGGAATAAAATAATTGGCTCTGATGTATTGCAGTATCTTACCAAAGAAACTTGGATTAGGATTTAAAAATCCCGCACTTTCTTTTTTGCTTTTCCCTCCAAAGATTGATAATAAGGAATTGGGTTCAAAAATAGGCAGCTTCAAAGTTTCTACGCCTTCAGGAATCTCCTTTTCTAAACTTTCATCTTGAATGGCATATTTAGGATTTTCTACTGTATAAATAATGGGCTCAATATCAAAATCTCTTAAATACTTTGTAAACTTCAACCACCGCTGAACTCCTGAACCTCCTGATGGCGGCCAATAATAAGTAATGATTAGAGCTTTCATTTTAGAGTTCTTCATAAAGTTGTACTAGTGCTTGCGAAGTAACTTCCCAAGAAAATTCTTTTTCTATAAATTCTTTTCCATTATTTCCTAACTCTTCAGATTTGTCTTTGTTTACATACATCTCTAAAACTTTATCAGAAAAATCATCTGCATTTTTTTCTTCATGAACGAGCCCTGAATTTGATCTTTCCACAATTTCTTTTTGTGCAATTGCATTACTTACTAACACAGGTTTTGCGAAACTCATGTATTGAAAAATCTTGTTTGCATAGGCAACATCATGTTGAATACTTCTATACAGAGGCGATATACAAACAGAACTCGCAAGAATATATGATGGAAATAAAGAGACATCTTGCCAACCTTCAAAATCGACATAACCTTCTAAGTTCATTTTTTGTACTTCTTCTTTTAAGATATAATCAGTCGTATTCTTTCCAACAATAACTAGCTTAAAGTTAGTAATTTTCTCTACAAGATTTTCAGTCGCTTTGATTGCTGTTAATAAACCTCTCCTTACATTGGTGTCTCCTAGATATAAAACAACAAAATGATCTTTGTATTTGTCTACGATCTCTGTAGAAATTTTAGCTTCTTTATAAAATGATTGTCTTACTGTATTAGGGACTAAAACCATTTTTCCCTTTGGCAGACTAGTTCTTTCTATAATTTCTTTCGCGAAATTAGGTGAAACGGTAACAATCTTATCTGACTTATGAATGTATTCTTCTTCTTTCTTTTTCCATTTTTTGGGTGATATGAGATACTTCCCTGGAAATTTATTTAAATGTGGATAAAACTTCATGTTTTCAGGAATATTATCATGAAGGTCTAATACAATTTTGAGTTGATATTTTTGATTCACTTTAAAAACAGTCTCAGCAATTCTAATATCGTGAATGTGTAAAACAGCTACTTTTGTTTCTTTAATAAATTGATTGATCTTACTTTTCATTAGCGTACGATAAAAAGGAAAATCGTAGGCAAGCGCTGATAGTTTGTACTCTAATTTATTGGATTGATAACGTCGTACTTTTATTCCATTAATTGTTTCTTCTAATTTTTGATTTCCATAACTAAGGCAAAATAGAAAAACTTCATGTCCAGAATTAATTAAAGTAATCGCCTCATTTTCCACCCTGGGATCAGGAGGAAACGTATCGTCTAGAATCATTCCAATTTTCATCTGTTTAAATTTTACTGTCTTTCATCGATCAGATGTAATTCGTCATTAAGCATCAAGAACTGTTATGACTCATTTCATAAACTATTTACCTCTCTGCATACACAGCATAATATCTTGGGGTGAATTTTCTTAAGATGGGTCTGAATCCTATTTTTTTGATCGGACTTGTCCATTTTTCAGATTCTTTGATTGTCCAGCCAGATTTCTCTAACAACCAATCAAATTGCCAATCTTCAAACTCATGATAATGTCTATCCCACATATCGGTTTTACTTCTGTAGGCTTTTGCAAACCATAAACTTAGCGGAATAGATGCTACTAATTTTGTTGTTTTTATTTCTCTCAAAACATTGAATGGAGCGATTAAATGCTCAAAAATTTCAAAAGCTGTCACTGCATCAACATTATATTCTTTCACAATTTCAGGTAAGATATCTAAATCTTCTCCACTTGTGTTAAAAACCGTATATCCATTTTGTTCCATAATTTCAGTAAATGGATTTCTTATTCCTAAGTCTAAAATTGTTGCTGGAGCTGGAAGATTTTTTTTAAAAAAATTCAAAGTGAGCTCATATCTTCTTTGATGATGGTTAGGAAACATATTGTATTGAATATATTACATTGTAAAATAGAGAATTATTTTTTAGCCTTCCTCTTTTCCATAAAAAACCACCCTAAAGGTACAAGTAGAAGTAGCGCATAAGACACCAATGAAATAGTACTTCCCGTCTGAATCACTTTGGGCTCAAATTTAAACTCGATAGTATGATTTCCTGCGGGAACTTCCATACCTCTTAAAACATAATTCGTTCTAAAGTAAGGCGCCAATTCACCATCTATATAGGCATTCCAACCATCTTTGTAATAGATCTCAGAAAAAACTACAAACTGATTTTGAGTGGAACTCGATTCATATTTTAATTCATTCAAGGCGTATTCTGTTAACTTTATGGTCGCTGTAGAATCAACTTCACTTTCAATGGACGGAAGTATCGCAAGTTTGCTAACATCAATCGTTGCTTCTGTTCTTGTTGGTAAACTATCTAAAGCCTTAATTTCTTCGTCTGCTGAATTTACCAATTTTAAATTGTTTACAAACCAAGCATTACCATTTGCATCAGGATTTACTTGTATTTGCTCTTTTCCTTCTTGTCCTGGAATAATAAAATACTTTACATTCAGCATATTATAGACTTCTAGGTTATTCTTTGCAAATTGAAACTCAATCAATTCCTGGTATCTTCCCATTTTAGCCGCATGATATCCTCCAATCGATTTATGAAAATAGGAAGTTCTCCCATCTTGAAATGGATCGGTTCCAAAATTAGCAACTCTATAATGACTTTTATCTTTTTGAATTTCTTTATCAGCTTCAGAAGCTATAAAAGGCTTGTCTATCTTTCTTGCTGATTTAAAATCATCTGCATTTACATACCGAAGATTCACGTTTAATAAATCAAATAAAATTAGAATTGCAAAACCAACAATGGCTTTAGATTGATTGATTTTTTGTTTTAGGAACAACCATAAAACACCAAAAGCCAAGCCTATTAATACCAATGATCTAAAACTATCTGTATACAGCATCGACTCTCTATCTGCTTTTACAGCATCAATTAGACCATCGTATTGTGCATATTGAGAATCTCTAATTCCTTCAAAAGTAGAGAACATTAATGCATACATCAGACCAACAAGTATAATTCCTCCTGTAACATATAATGCTTTTTTCAATGCTTCTTTTTTCACCAAATCTGTCACATTGGAAGAAAAGAATTCTTTAATTGCTAAAATTCCTAAAAGCGGAACACACAGTTCTGCTATTACTTGAAATGAGGAAACTGCCCTAAACTTATTGTACAATGGGACATAATCAATAAAGAAATCTGTTAAGAAAAAATTCTTTCCTAAACTCATCAGGATCGAAAAAATGGTAGTGGCTACCAACCAATATTTTAATTTTCCTCTCACCAGAAAAATTCCTAAAAAGAAGAAAAAGAAAATAACAGCACCAATATATGCTGGTGCTTCAACAATGGGTTGTTTCCCCCAATATGTCAATACTTGTTGAACAAATCCATCCGCTTGTCTTGGTCCAGCAACAGATTCAACAAATTCATATGTATTGGAGTCTTTTTCTAGTTTTTCAAAGGTTCCGCCCCCCATATATCTTGGAACCAATAAATTGAAGGTTTCATCAATTCCGTAACTATACTGAGTAATGTATTCTCTAGACAGACCACTTGTTACTTCTTTTTCTGTTCCATCTGGATTGATGGTTAATTCTGATTTTCCACGTGTACTATAGTCTGCATATTCTTTGGTAGCCATCAGTCGAGTGGCATTTACACCCACGGCAAGAATCACAGCCACTATTATTGTAGCGGATTGTGTTACAAACAGCGGAACATTCTTTTTCTTGATCGCATCAATCAGTTCAACAATTCCTAAAATTAGAATTGCAAATAGCAAATAGTAGGTCATTTGAGGATGATTGGCTTTAATTTCTAAAGCCATTGCCAACCCTGTGACCGTAAATCCTAACAAATACCTTTTCTGAAATATCCAAAGAACGCCTGCTAAAACCAAAGGTATATACGCAATAGCATGGGCTTTTGCATTATGACCTGCGCCAAATATGATAATTAAATAGGTAGAAAAACCAAAAGCCAATGCACCTACAATGGCGAGTTTCCAATCCGTTTTCAGCGCTAATAGCAACACATAAAATCCTAAGAAGTAAAGAAATAGGTAATCTGCGGGTCTTGGTAAAAATCGAATTAAGCTGTCTAATTTCGTAACAAAATCATTGGGGAAATACGTTCCTATTTGATAGGTTGGCATTCCGCTAAAAGCGCTTTCTGCCCAATAGGGTTCTTCGCCTGTGTTTGCCCTAAAATCATTGACTTCCTTTGCCATTCCGATATGCTGAGTGATATCGGATTGCGACATTTTTTCTCCTTTTAAAACAGGATGAAAATAAAGCAGTGATGCAATAATGAAAATAATTAGCGACGCTAAATGAGGTAAATATTTTTTAAAATTCATGTTAGTCGATTTCTTCAAAATCCACGTATTCGCCTACAGAACTATTTCCTTCTTTTTTAGTAGTTTTTGGCTTTTTATCTATAATAGTCTCGCCTTCTTTAGTCTTTGTAGATTCTTGTGTGTTTTGATTGTATTGTTGCTGCGCTTTTTCTTGCATTTTATTGACCATCTTTTTCATTAAAATAGGTGCAAAAATCCTTGCTAAAAAACGAAAGGCATAGTAAATAATTAATATGATAAGTAGTGTTCTAAGTAAGCCTAATAACATTGCTTCGTATATCTAGTTTTAAAATTAATACCAAAAGTAACAATTTGAAGATAATTGATACGTTAATAGATTACAAAACTTTAAACTCTTAAAAAAGCATTTATTGCATTTGATGAATCCTAATTTTACAGTATGTTTGTGTAAAGCCAAAAAAACATTTTGGTTTTTTCAACCAACTCAACCTATGCATCAATTTCAAAAATTGTTGATTTCATGTATTGTTCTGTTTACCAGCGCATTATCTGCGCAATATACAGGAGTCATCAATTCTAATAGGCCTGGATTTTCAGAAAGCCCGTATAGTGTTGGTACTGGAGTTTATCAATTAGAAACAAGTATTTTTTATAGAAATACTGGAATTCATCCTACTTTTTCTTTACCTCAATCAAGAGGAGCCGATTTTTTGTTTAGAACTAGCTTCTTAAAAGAGAAGTTAGAATTCAATGTGAATTTTGCGTATCAAAAAGATAAAGTAGCTTTTAGAAATATCTTTACTTCTAGTTATTTTACTTCTGGGTTTAGCAAGTTTATCGTTGCTGGAAAGTATTTAATTTATGAGCAAAAATATAAAAACAAATCTGAAGAAGTACGAAGTTGGGTTGAGCGTCACAGTTTTGACTGGAAACGATTAATTCCTTCTGTTGCTGGTTATGTTGGAGTTAATGTAGGTATTGTTAACGACATTCATGCAACTGGTGGTTTTTCTCCTAAAGTAGGTGTTTTATTACAAAATGATTTATCAAAAGAGCTCAATGTCGTTACTAATATTTTTTATGATAGAATTGGAACTGACCTTCCTGAATTCTCATATATTATAACAGCAACCTATAGTATTAATGATAGATGGTCTACATTCTTTGAAAACCAAACGTTCTCTAACAAATTTGAATACAGAACCAATTTAGGTTCTGGCTTGGCATTTTTATATAATAAAAACATACAGATTAATAGCTCATTACGTTTATTAGCTAATCCTAATTCCAGCGGTTTTTATACTTCTATTGGTGCTTCCTATCGATTTGATAGACATAAAGATGAAATGATTGAGTTAGATGAAAACGGAAAACCTATTGAAGATGAAGAAGACGGAAGTGTTAAGAAAAAAGGATTCTTTGGTAAATTACTCTCAAAAGCAACTGGCATTTTTAAGAAGAAAGGAAAACGAATCGTAGACGGAAATACTACGCTTAAGAAAAAGACCATAGAGTCTATTAAAAAGAATACCAACAAAGACGAAATTACCATTAACAATGATAGTTTACAAGTAAGAACTGTTAAGCCTATTAGAACAAGACCTAAGCGTGCTAGAGTAAGACCTTCTAAAATAAAACCTGTTAAGAAAAAAAGAAAAGGTGGTTTGTTTGGTATCTTTAAAGGAAAATCTGCTGCAGATAAAGAAAAAGCTAGAAAAGAGAAAGATGCCAAAAACGGTAAAAAAAGTGTCGACAAACAGTTACGATTACTTGATAAAGAGCAGAAGAAACTAGAGAAGGAACAAAAAAGAGAAGAAGCTAGAAGGAAACGAGAAGAGGCAAAAAAGAAAAAGAAAGAAGAGAAAAAGAAGAAGAAAGATGATTCTAAAAAAGAGGACGAAAACGGCTAAATAATTTTATGATTACTATAAAAGAAATGAAATCGAAAAAGGAAATGAAACAATTTGTTAAGTTTCCTTTTTCGATATATAAAAACCATAAGTATTGGGTCCCTCCTATTATTAAAGATGAATTGGAAGTTCTGGATAAAGAAAAAAACCCAGCTTTTGAAAATGCAGATGCTTGGTTTTTTGTTGCTATTAAAAATGGAAAAATTGTAGGAAGAGTAGCCGCTATTATTAATAGATATGAGGTAAATCAACAGCAAATTAAAAAGATGCGTTTTGGTTGGTTTGATATGATTGATGACCTAGAAGTTTCAAAAGCACTTTTAGATAAAGTAAATGAGATTGGTCATGAAAACCATCTTGAATACATTGAAGGTCCTGTTGGATTTTCTAATTTAGACAAAGTGGGTGTTTTAATTGATGGTTTTGATCATATTGGAACCATGATCACGTGGTATTCACTACCCTACTATAAAGAGCATTTAGAGCAATTAGGATACGTAAAAGAAAAAGAATATTTGGAGAATAAATTCCAACTCAAAAATGTTGATGCTACATATTACGAACGAGTTTCTAAATTAATCAAACGTAGGTTTGAGCTAACGTCTTTGAATTTTACAAAGACAAAAGACATCATGCCTTATGTAGATGAGATGTTTGATTTGTTTAACAAAACCTATTCAACATTATCATCTTATGTTCCAATTTCCGATGCTCAGATTAAATATTTTAAAAATAAATACATCTCTTTTATAAATCCGGAATTTATCAAATTTGTTATTGATAAAGACAACAAACTTGTGGCATTCGGGATTATGATGCCTTCTTTTTCTGTAGCGCTTCAAAAAGCAAAAGGGAAATTATTTCCTTTCGGAATTTTCCATTTATTAAAAGCTAGAAAAAACGCAAAGACAGTTACTTCTTATTTAATTGGTGTAGATCCTCAATATCAAAACAAAGGAATCACTGCTATTATATTTAGCGATTTTACAAATTCTTTTAACGCATTGGGTGTAGAAACAATTGTAAGAACCCCAGAATTAGAAGATAATACTGCTATTCATCAATTATGGAAAAGCTTTGATCCTGTTACACACAAAAGAAGAAGAACCTATAAGAAGAGGATTGAGTAATGAAATGTAAATTGTTAATAATATTGCTCATTACTCACAATTGCTAGATCGAAATCATTTAATTATTTTTCAACCATTCATCTGCTTCTATACTATACCAGTTTCTTGAAAAATTCGAAGCTTTTACAATTTGCGTATAATGATATTTAGCTTTTTCTAAATTCCCTTTTCGATCGTAATAGACTCCCATATATGAATGCAAATAAGGGTTTTGAGAATCTTCTTTCAAAAGTTTAGCGCTTATTTGTTCTATCTGATTATCAAACTTATTAAACTCTCCTAATTCTCTATAAAAAGCCACGTCTTTTAAAAAAGTGAGATTATGCAATAGATTCATATCTGCATACTCTAAATAATTAGGGTATTTTAAAAACACGCTTTCTAATAACTGAGCACTCGTTTGCATTTTTTGTGAATCAAATCTTGCCATAAATGATTCTGAAAGCGCTTGTGCTAATACTTTATTTTTATAAAATTCTACATTAGATGATATCTTAAAATTTAGCGAATCTGTTGTTTCAAATAACTTCATCTCTTTCAATTCAAAAACATAATTTTTTAAAAAGCTAATTGCAAAAAGAGAAGAAGTAACGTCTCCATAAATTAATCGAGCTGGGTCGCTCATTAAATTATTATTTGCCATCATAGTTACCGTAATGTTCTTGGAAGGTACCTTAATAAATAAACTTGAATAACAATCATATTGTCCATAACCCCAAATCACTTTTATTCCATTAACACGTTGATTAAAAATTCCATAACCATACGGAATGTTCTCATTTATGGGTGTAAACATCCTTTTTTTGGAGCTTTCAGAAATTAAGGTATTATGATCTAAAGCTTGATTGAAAATTCTTAAATCTTTTAAATTAGAAACGATTCCTGCTGATGTAGAATATCCAAAATCTATAAATCCTTTTTCAATGCCATTATCTAAAATAGATGGTTTTGCAATTTTTAGATTTTTTTGAATGATCTGAGTAGAATCTTTCAATAAGAATGTGTTTTTTAATTTTAATGGTTCAAAGATTTCTTCTTCCATCACAGTATTAAAAGGTTTCCCTGATACTTTTTCAATTACTTTAGTTAAAAGACTAAACCTAGAGCTATAATAAAATTTTTCACCTATTTTGCCTTGAGAGGTGTGCGAAAGTATATGCTTAATTAAAATTGAGTCGTTTATTTTAGATTTAGGAATGTACTTTTTTAAAGATTCGTCTAATGAAATTTTTTGCTGCTCAACAAGCTTCATGATTAGTACTCCTGAAAATATTTTGGTTAAAGAAGCAATTGGAAATAAGTGTGTAGAATCTAGGTCGATTTTATTTTCATAATCAGAAAAACCTAAATGGTTTTCATAAATAACTTCTCCAAATTGTTCTACAGAAACAGCTAATCCTGGAATTTGAAAATAATTATTTAATTCAATAAGCTCTGTCGTAAATTTTTCTGATTTATTAAATGTGTTGTTATCTTCTGTTGTACACGCAGAGATTAACAGAATAACTATTGTAAATCTAAAAAGTAATTTCATTTATTTTTTTATGGTTCTAATAACAAAGACACTTCAAATTGCAAAATCGTTACTCTTTGCTCTCTTTTTTCCCTTACTCTTTTTTTTAATTAAAGATAAAGCTTAAAAATATAATTTACCACTAACTCATAAAAAACAGATTGCTTCAGTAAATTTCCTTCGACTCCGCCTAGGATGACAATTTACTTCACAAAGACAACCAGCATCTAGCATCTAGCATCTAGCATCTAGCATCTAGCATCTAGCATCTAGCAAAAAGTAATTTTTCTTGTCTCTTATAAAAAATTTCGAAAATATATTTACTAATCGTATTACTAATTCATCATTGTTCATTGATAATTGACCACTGTTCATTGATTTAACAATCCGCCAATCCAACCGTAATTGCCAAACCTCCTTCTGAAGTTTCTTTATAGTTTTTGTTCATGTCTTTGGCAGTTTCCCACATGGTGTCAATCACAGAATCTAATGGAACTAAGGAATCTTCAGGATTTGTTTCTAAAGCCAATTCAGCAGCGTGAATTGCTTTAATAGCTCCCATAGAATTTCGTTCTATACAAGGAACTTGTACCAATCCGCCAATGGGATCGCAGGTTAATCCTAAATGATGTTCCATCGCAATTTCGGCAGCGACTAAAACTTGAGAGGGTGTTCCGTCTAACAATTCTGTTAAAGCTGCTGCTGCCATTGCTGAAGAGACTCCAATTTCTGCCTGACAACCGCCCATAGCTGCTGAAATGGTTGCGTTCTTTTTAAAGATACTTCCTATTTCACCAGCAACTAATAGAAATTTTTTGATGTGTTCAAAATCGGCTTCGTGGTTTTCAATGACCAAATAATACATTAAAACTGCTGGGATTACGCCTGCACTTCCGTTGGTTGGTGCTGTAACGACTCTTCCTAAGGATGCATTGACTTCATTGACTGCCAACGCAAAGCAACTTACCCACTTTAAAATTTCTCGAAATTTTACTTCTGTACCACGAATGGCATCAATCCACTCTAATTGATTTTGATATTCTGAATCTTTGATTAATCTTTTATGTGTATCAAAAGCACGACGTTTTACGTTTAATCCGCCTGGTAATTTTCCTTCTGTATGACAACCTATGTACATACATTCTAACATGGTTTCCCATATTTTTCTTAGGTCGGAATTGATCTCTTCTTCAGAGCGTAACTCTAATTCGTTTTGCCAAACAATCTCAGAAATAGTCAACTTTTTGTTGATACAATACTCTTCTAATTGTTTTGCTTTATTAATTGGGTATGGGAAATTTTGTTTGGTAATTTCTATTTCATCGACAAGAACCTCGCTTTCTTGAACAACAAAACCTCCACCAATAGAATAATAGGTTTCTGAATTGAGTTCTTGTTCACCAGCAAATCCTCTAAATGTAATTCCGTTGGCATGAAAGGGTAAGAATTCACGATTAAACACCAAATCATCTTGCGAAAATTCAATTTCTTTGATTCCGTTGAATTTTAGTTTTTGAAAGGTCTTGATATCTTGAATGATATTTTCAATTTCATTGACATCAATGGTTTCTGGGTCTTCTCCGCTTAACCCTAATTGAATTGCGAGATCGGTAGCATGTCCTTTTCCTGTTAATGAAAGTGATCCGTACAAATCAATTTTTATACGATCGATTTTTGAAAAAAGATTGGTTGCTAATAAGATTTGAATCCACTCTTGGGAAGCCCGCCAAGGTCCTAAGGTGTGAGAACTTGAAGGTCCAACACCAATTTTAAGCATATCAAAAACGCTAATAAATTGCGACATACAATTTAGATTTTAGATTCTTGACCTAGTTCTTTGACAAGTAAATAGTAAAATATAGCACGGTATTTTACTCGATTGGTTCTTCCCATTTTTTCAGCAACTACAGAAATAGCGGCATCAAGATGTGCTCCATCTTCTAATCCTAGTTTTCTAATTAGAAAGTTTTGTTTTACTCGTTCTACCTCTGTGGCATCGGAAGTAGAAACAGAAGCAGCATCGCGTTTAAAGATTGAAGGCCCTAAACCTCGAGTGATTTTATCAAAGAGTTCGTCTTCATAAGACAACCCCATGGTATCCATGACTCCTTTATAGAAACTAATCTTTTCATCGAATTTACTCATCCTTCAAGGTTTGTTTTAATTAAGCGAATCAAATATAGCCAAAAACGATTACCAATTGGCAATGGATAATGAGTAATGAATAATTATCAATTGGCAATGAACAATTATCAATTATGAATTAGTAATTACTTTTTAAGTTAGGGGTCGCATGAGGGATAGGAGCAAATTACCGTGTAATGCGGATAGCCCGACCCTTGTGGGCATGCCCTAAAAATTGAGCTTTCTAGTTTTCATCCGAAAGATTGCTTCTCACGCTACACTTCGGCAAGCTCCGTGTAAGAAAGCGTGATCGCAAAGACAATTCTTTTACTCTTTCAGCTTTACTTAAGAAAAAAGATAACTTCAGTCATTCCAAAATTCTGAAGTTTCTTTATAGAGGCATACGTATCAAATCCTTTCTCATTTTCCTTTCAACCCATTGCTACATTGTTACATTGATTCATTGCTACATTGATTCATTGCTACATTACCTCATTAGACACTGTCAATTTGTCATTAAAAAAAGTGAAATATTTTAAAATTCTGACAATCTTTAGCTAAAAACCTGTTGGCATGCAAATTGACTATAGATAACCAGTTATAAAATAGTAAAACAACGATTTAAAAATATAAATATTAATTATGAGTAAGATTATAGGAATCGATTTAGGAACAACCAACTCATGTGTTTCTGTTATGGAAGGAAATGAGCCTGTTGTAATTCCTAACGCAGAAGGAAAAAGAACCACTCCTTCTATTGTTGCTTTTGTTGAAGGTGGAGAGCGTAAGGTAGGTGATCCTGCAAAACGTCAGGCCGTAACAAATCCAACAAAAACAGTTTATTCTATCAAACGTTTTATGGGAAATAAATTCTCTGAGTCTTCTAAAGAAGCCAAAAGAGTTCCTTATAAAGTTGTAAAAGGAGATAACGATACACCTCGTGTAGATATTGATGGACGTTTGTATACGCCTCAAGAAATTTCTGCAATGGTGTTACAAAAAATGAAAAAAACTGCTGAAGACTATTTAGGTCATGATGTTACTGAAGCTGTAGTGACTGTTCCTGCATATTTTAATGATGCACAAAGACAGGCTACAAAAGAAGCTGGTGAAATTGCTGGTTTAAAAGTTAGCAGAATTATTAATGAACCAACTGCCGCTGCTTTGGCTTATGGTTTGGATAAAGCGAATGATGATAAAAAAATTGCTGTATTTGATTTTGGTGGTGGAACACATGATGTTTCTATCTTAGAATTGGGTGACGGAGTTTTTGAAGTATTGGCTACTGATGGTGATACGCATTTAGGTGGTGATGATGTTGATGAAAAAATCATTAACTGGTTGGCTGAAGAATTTAAAGCGGAAGAAAACATGGATTTAAGAGAAGATCCTATGGCTTTACAACGTTTAAAGGAAGCTGCTGAAAAAGCAAAAATTGAATTATCGAGTACAACGGCTACTGAAATTAACTTGCCTTATGTAACGGCTACTGCTAGTGGACCAAAGCACTTGGTAAGAAGTTTAACGAAAGCGAAGTTTGAGCAATTGATTGACGATTTGGTAAAGAGAACGATTGAGCCTTGTAAAAAAGCTTTAAAAAGTGCTGATTTATCTACTTCTGATATTGATGAAATTATTTTAGTGGGTGGTTCTACCAGAATCCCAGCAATTCAAGAAGCGGTAGAAAAGTTCTTTGGAAAATCGCCAAGTAAAGGAGTAAATCCTGATGAGGTTGTTTCTTTAGGAGCTGCTATTCAAGGTGGAGTTTTAACAGGTGATGTAAAGGATGTTCTTTTATTGGATGTAACTCCGTTATCATTAGGGATTGAAACTATGGGGAATGTTTTCACCAAATTGATTGATGCAAATACTACGATTCCAACAAAGAAATCGCAAGTATTCTCTACGGCAGTAGACAATCAGCCTTCTGTAGAAATTCATGTATTACAAGGTGAAAGAGCGATGGCTGCTGATAACAAAACGATTGGTCGTTTCCACTTAGATGGAATTCCACCAGCGGGAAGAGGAACTCCTCAGATTGAAGTTACTTTTGATATTGATGCAAACGGAATCATTAAAGTTTCTGCTTTGGATAAAGGAACTAACAAATCTCACGAGATTAGAATTGAAGCTTCCTCTGGATTGTCAGAAGAAGAAATCGAGAAAATGAGACAGGAAGCGGAAGCAAATGCTGATGCGGATAAAGCGGCAAAAGAAACTGCTGAAAAAATCAATGCTGCAGATGGAATGATCTTCCAAACTGAAAAGCAATTGAAAGAATTTGGAGATAAATTATCTGATGATAAGAAAGGCCCTATTGAAGCTGCTTTAGAAGAATTGAAAAAAGCACACGAATCGAAAGACATCGCGCAGATTGATGCTGCCATGGAAACGATTAACGAAGCTTGGAAAGTTGCTTCTGAAGAAATGTACAAAGCTGAGCAAGAAGCACAAGCTGGAGGAGCTGGAGCACAGCAAGGTGAACCTGAAGCTACTGCAAACGAAGAAGATAATGTTGAAGACGTAGACTTCGAAGAAGTCAAGTAAGCAGAGAACTCATTTTGTAAAACAAAATGTTGTGAATCGTTTATTCCAAAACTTGTTTTTGGAATCTATAGAAAGGTTTATCCTGAGCGTAGTAGAAGGGTAGACTTCGAAGAAGTGAAATAACAACGATTCACATAAATAAATTGAAGAGGCTGTCTAAAAAGGCAGCTTCTTTTTTTGTTTTAAATTTTGATGTTTGTATCTTTTGTCTATGAATAAAAAAGTAGTTTGGAAGACCAACAATCAAGATCAGTTGATTTTACTTCCTCCGAGTTATGATGATTTAGTTCCTTTGCATCATCCTGTACGTATCGTTAATACGATCATTGACCAAATAGATATCAGTAGTATTGAGAAGAGCTACAAAGGCGGAGGAACTTCAAGTTACCATCCCAAGGTATTATTGAAGATTTTAGTGTATAGCTACTTGCGTAATTTGTATTCTTCTAGAAAGATAGAGCAGACTCTTCAGGAAAACGTTCACTTTATGTGGCTCAGTGGTTGTATCACTCCCGATCATAATACCATTAGTAACTTTCGTTCAGGCAAGTTAAAGGGGCAGTTCAAGAAAATTTTCAATCAAGTAGTTTTACTCTTGTGTGAACAAGGATTTTTAAGTCTACGAGATTTGTATGTTGATGGCACCAAGATAGAAGCCAATGCAAATCGATATACTTTTGTGTGGTCTAAAAGTATCCAAAACAATCGCGCTAAGATCAGTAAACAATTAAAAGAGTTATGGTCTTATGTAGAGAAGGTCTATGCGAACGAAGATCAGGTTCCTAATACTCCCGATTTTGAAGCGATTGATCCAGAGAAAGTATCACAGGCCATTGATCAGATCAATACAGCGTTACAAGATAAATCTGTTGATAAAAGGATCAAGCAAAAGCTAGGGTATGCCAAGAAGAACTGGCCTAAGAATATTCAAAAATACAATGAACAGGAAAAACAATTAGGGGATCGAAATAGTATGAGTAAAACCGATTCTGATGCTACCTTTATGCGAATGAAAGAGGATCATATGCAAAATGGTCAACTCAAACCAGGGTATAATTTTCAAGCATCCTCTAACAACCAGTTCATTACAGGATATGCTATTACACAAACCACTAATGACACCAATACACTGATAGATCAAGTAAACGATCATATAGAATACTTTGGTCAAACTCCTAATTCTATTACTGCTGATGCAGGCTATGGTAGTGAAGAAAACTATCAAGATTTAGAAGATAAAGGGATTGACACCTTTGTCAAATACAATTACTTCCACAAAGAACAAAAACAAGCCAAATTAAAGATTGATAAAAAGCCCTTTACCTCTGACAAGCTGTATTATAATCAAGATACAGACACCTACTATTGTCCTATGGGACAAGCCATGGAAAAGATAGGGAATAGACAACGTAAAACAACTACAGGATATCTACAAGAGCTCGATATATATCAAGCAAAGAACTGTAGTGGATGTCCTCTAAGATCACTTTGTCACAAAGCCTCAGAGAATAGAATTATAGAAAGAAACCACAACCTGATACGTCTTAAACAAAAAGCGAAAGAAAACCTCTTATCTGAACAAGGAGTCAAACATCGAAAACAACGTTGTTGGGATGTAGAAGGTGTTTTTGCCAATATCAAACACAATATGAACTTCAAACGATTTATGCTTAGAGGAATCGAAAAGGTAGAAACCGAAATAGGACTTATTGCAATGGCACATAACCTAAAAAAGCTCACAATTGCAATGTAGAACAGACTTGGAACTTTTAAACTTGAAACTTGGAACTCAAAAACAAAATATCTCCTGAAAACTCAAAATAACAAAAAAAAAATCGCCTATAAATTACTTTATAGACGACCTCTTTTTTATGCTATGATTATTTATAAAAAATTAGAGTTAACCCTTACATTTAAGTTAAAACATATTATAATATTTGCTATACGCTTACTTTTTAATAAAGGTGGTTTTAAGAAGGACGTTTATCATTATTAGGGAAGTGGTATTCATTCGTCAATTGCTATGAAAATGAGATCTATCTTAATTTTACCCTTACAAAATCTAGGTAGATTTTTTTAAGCCTCGATAATATCGAGGCTTATTATTTTTTGTTAACTAGTCTGCTATTTAATGATCAATTAAAAGTAAAACAGCTTTAAAAACTCGATTATAATAAGCATAAAACTTTAACAATTTATAGCAAATCGTATGTAAAATATAATTACGGGGCTTTGTATATTTACATTCACTGTTAAAAAAAAGGTATTATGAAAAAAATTACTATGCTTCTGGCTATTATGCTAGTGCCTCTTTTTGCCATTGCGCAATTCCCTGAGGATTTTTCTGGATTTGTTCTTCCATCTGGGTGGACAATCTTTACTGGAACTAATGGTATTGGTACTAGTAATAATTGGGAAGTTTCTGGTTTTGATGCAAGAGTCTTTTCCGAAAGTGTAACTGGTGGCGATGCTCAAGATTGGTTGGTAACTCCTCAATTTACTCCTACAGAATCGGCTAATGTTCTTAAGTTTTTACAAAAACAAGCAAATTCAGCATTCTTAGGTTCTGTATACACTATTCGTGTCTCTACAGATTCTCAGACTAGTCATAATGATTTTGTTATTGTAGACACTCAAAACGAAGGTGGCTTTGGAACCTTTTACTCTGAACATACAGTAGACTTATCTGCTTATAACGATACACCAATATATCTGGCTTTTGTCATGGAACAAGATAATGGAGATTCTTGGTATATAGACGAGGTTGATATTATTGCTCCGACAACGACAACTATAAATCCTTTTCCTGAAAATTTCAATAGTTCTGTTCCTCCTGCAGGATGGACAATTTTTACGGGAGCCAATGGCTTAGGAACTAATGATAATTGGAGAAGTTGGATTAGAACAGCAAGATTAAATCCTGAAGACGTCTCTAGTGGAAATGCTCAAGATTGGTTGGTAACTCCTCAATTTACTCCTACAGAATCGGCTAATGTTCTTAAGTTTTTACAAAAACAAACAAATTCAGCATTCTTAGGCTCTGTATACACTATTCGTGTCTCTACAAACTCTCAGACTAATCATAGTGATTTTGTCGTTGTAGATACTCAAAACGAAGGTGGTTTTGGAACCAGGTTCTCTGAACATACAGTAGACTTATCTGCTTATAACGATATACCAATATATTTGGCTTTTGTCATGGAACAAGATAATGGAGATTCTTGGTATATAGACGAGGTTGATATTATTGCTCCGACAACAACAATCATAAATCCTTTTCCTGAAAGGTTCAATAATTCTGTTCCTCCTACGGGATGGACAATTTTTACAGGAGCCAATGGCTTAGGAACTAATAGTAATTGGAGAGAAGAATGGAGTCAAACAGCAAGATTAGATCCTGAAGATGTCTCTGGTGGGAATGCTCAAGATTGGTTGGTAACTCCTCAGTTTACTCCTACAGGATCAGCTAATGTTCTCAAGTTTGCACAAAAACAAACAAGTTCAGCATTCTTAGGCTCAGTATACACTATTCGTGTCTCTACAAATTCTCAGACTAGTCATAGTGATTTTGTCATTGTAGACACTCAAAACGAAGATGATTTTGGAACTTCTTATTCTATACATACAGTAGATTTATCTGCTTATAACAATACACCAATATATCTGGCTTTTGTCATGGAACAAGATAACGGAGATTCTTGGTATGTAGATGAGGTTGATATTATTACTTCAACTGGAACTACAACTCCCTTTCCAGAAGATTTTGAAAACAGTGTACCTCCATCTAATTGGATAACTTTCAGAGGGGTAAATGGAGAAGGGGCAAACTCAGATTGGACAAGTACAAATATTGTTGCTTCTGGGTCTCAAGCTGCTTATGTTGAATTTGAAGATGTTTCAAGTTTAGCACAAGACTGGTTAGTGACTCCACAGTTTATTCCTTCGCCAACATCTAATGTATTGTCATTTTACCAAAGAAAATCTGATGCAATAGACGATGGCACAGTTTATACCGTTCGTATTTCAACGCGTTCACAAACAGACCATAGCGACTTTAATATTATTATTGACACCCAATCTGAAAATGATCTGAATCTTACATACGAGGAACATTTTGTAGATTTGGCTGCATATGATGGAATTCCTATATATCTAGCATTTGTAATGGAACAAGATGATGGTGATGATTGGTATATCGATGATGTAGATTTAATTCAAGCGCCAAATGTACCAGAATGCGCAAGACTTCCTAATCCTGATGATGGAGCTACTAATGTTCAAATTGCTTTTGATAAAGAAGTATTCCTTTTTTGGCAAAGAGCCCAAACTGGATTTATACCACAAGGATATGAAGTGTTTTTAGGAACAGAGCCTAATAATTTAGTATCTGTTGATCTTGTTGAGGTTAATGGCATTAATCTTCTTAATTTAGAAAATGGCGAAACTTACTATTGGAAAGTTGTACCTTATAATTTAACTGGTTCTGCTACTGGCTGTCCAACATGGTCTTTCACTGTAGAGGATGAACATCCAATATTTACACCATTTTACGATCAAAGTTTTGAAACACCGCCTCAGTATTGGTTAACAACAGACCATGGTCCATACGGAAATCCATCAGGTAATCAATCTAATAAGATAAATTTCTCAAATTTTGCTAATGACATTAACAACTCACTAGCTGTAAAGTTTACCATTTGGAGTAATAGTACTCATTTAATTACACCTAGGTTTGATCTTACAGGAGGAAATCATACTTTGAGTTTTAATATCGCACTTACTCAATGGCATACAACTAGCCCAGCTATTTTCCCTTCTAATAGTTATATTGCTTTACTAGCTACAGAAAATGAAGGTGAAACCTGGACAGAAGTTTCCAGATGGGATAATACTACTGATGTTAATTCAGGACAATCTGAAGAATTTCAGCTAATTGGATATGGAGATAAAGTAAGGTTTGTTTTTTATGCATCTGCTAGTGGTCTTATAGACGTCTTTGATTTTTTTATTGATGACTTCGTAATCTCTGACGCAACCGCAAGTATTAATAATGAAATTATAACTAATATTTCTGTGTTTCCAACTTTAGTTAAAAATGATCTTACTATTAAAACTGATGAAAAAATTGATCAGATTTCCATATATAACTTATTAGGGCAACAAGTATTTTCAAGCACACCTAAATTACAAGATCATAGCATGGATTTATCCAACCTTAAATCGGGTATTTATCTTGTACGTGTCAGCATAGGAAACAACTCAAGCACTTATAAAATAGTAAAACAATAATAGTGAATCAAAAGCCTTAAGAAATTTCTTAAGGCTTTAATTTTTCGTAAATTTGTAACACGTTCTATACACTAGAAAAAATTTATGAACATACCACAGACCAGTTTTCCTCGCGTAGTAATCATCGGAGGAGGATTTGCAGGGCTCGCAGTCGCAAAAGGGTTGCAAAAACAAGAACTACAAGTTGTTCTGATAGACAAACATAATTATCATACTTTTCAACCTTTACTCTATCAAGTGGCAACTGGAGGTTTAGAACCCGACAGCATTGCTTTCCCACTTCGAAAAACTATTAAAGATTTAGAAAATTATTACTTCCGTTTGACAGAAGTTATTGATATTGATTCTGAAAAGAATACCATCAAAACCACTATCGGGAATTTAGAGTATGATCATTTAGTGATTGCCACGGGTTCGAAAACAAATTTCTTTGGCAGTAAAAATGTTGAGAAACATGCCATGGAAATGAAATCGGTTCCGCAATCTTTGAATATCCGAAGTTTAATTATCGAAAATTTTGAAGAGGCTTTATTAACTTCAAACTTTGAAGAACGCAAAGCTTTAATGAATTTTGTTATTGTTGGAGGTGGTCCCACTGGTGTAGAATTAGCAGGTGCTTTGGCAGAAATGAAAAAAGGAATTTTACCAAAAGATTATCCAGATTTAGACATTCGTCAAATGCAAATAAATTTGATTCAAGGATCTGATCGATTATTGGACGCTATGAGTGAAAAAGCTTCTAAAAAAGCAGAAGATTTCTTAATCAAATTAGGGGTAAACGTTTGGAAAAATGTTTATGTAAAAGACTATAATGGCACTCATGTAATGACCAATACGGAAGAAACTTTTGATGCGGCTACTGTTATTTGGGCTGCAGGAGTTTATGGTGATACAATCTCTGGTTTAGAGAACGAATGTGTGGTAGAAAGAGCCAATCGTTTTAAAGTTGATGAGTTCAATAAAGTCATTGGTTATACCAATATCTATGCAATTGGCGATGTCGCTTCTATGCAATCTGAAAAATATGAACTTGGACATCCAATGATGGCTCAACCTGCTATTCAGCAAGGAAAATTATTAGCGAAAAACATATTGGCAGAACTGAAAGGAAAAAAGAAAAAAGCATTTGTCTATCACGACAAAGGTTCTATGGCTACTATAGGAAGAAATAAAGCCGTAGTAGATTTACCTAACTTTAAATTCCAAGGGGTTTTTGCTTGGTTTGTTTGGATGTTTGTTCACCTTTTCTCTTTAATAGGTTTTAGAAATAGAGCAGTTGTTTTTATGAATTGGGTCTACAATTACGTTCGTTTTGATCGTGAAACCCGATTGATCATTAGACCTTTTAAGAATAAAAATAAGTATTCATTTAAAGCTGATAAATAACAAAGTGGGTGCTTCTCAAAAGGTTATTAAAGAAAATGTAGCCAGAATTAATCAGGTTATTTAATATGAGTTCGATATAAATTATCAATTTTATATTTGATTATCAGCAATTTATAGATATGTCAGGTCGAGCGCAGTCGAGACCTTTATAAAAAATATTAGATTTTGAGAGCTTCTCGACTCCGCTCGAAGTGACATCTTACATATTTACTAGGTTTTACGTTTAAAAATCATACGTCGAACTCACGTTATTTATCATATTGAAAAGAATTTACATCACAAATTACTATTAGAAAACATTGCAAGAGAAGCGTATTTTTCTCTCTACTTCGCTCAGGCAACAACTCAACCTCAAAAAATTACAATTCGGTATTTCTTTTTATCCTACACGCTAACATTGTTTCACATTTGTACCATCAAATAACCAAACGATGAAAAAAATTCTATTTATACTAAGTGTATTCTGCAGCCTATCTTTTGTTGCACAAACAACCATTTCTGGAAAAGTAACCGATACTAAAGGAGAAGCTATTTTTGGCGCCAATGTATTTTTGGAGGGAACTTATGATGGTGCTTCTACCAATGAAAAAGGAGAATTCAACTTTACAACCACAGAGAAAGGAACGCTAACTTTAGTGGTTTCATTTATTTCTTATGAAGAATACAGAAGTTCTGCTGATGTGACAACTTTTAAAAATTTAGCGATAAAACTTCGCGATGATGTCAATACATTGGATGCAGTGATTATTAGTGCGGGAACTTTTGAAGCTGGCGAAAAAGCTAGAGTTACTGCTTTAAAACCTTTGGACGTAGTAACTACTGCAAGCGCTTTAGGCGATTTTGTCGGCGCTTTGCAAACCTTGCCTGGAACATCATCCGTAGCGGAAGATGGTCGTTTATTTGTAAGAGGTGGAGAAGCTGAAGAGACTCAGATTTTTATTGATGGAATTCGTGTTTTTACACCGTTTACACCATCAGCAAATAACATTCCTACTCGTGGTCGTTTTTCCCCTTTTCTTTTTAAAGGAATTTCTTTTTCAACAGGAGGTTATTCTGCGGAATATGGCCAAGCTTTGTCAAGTGTACTTTTATTAAATACGATAGATGAGCCTGTTCAAGAAAAAACAGATATTGGCTTGATGACTGTTGGTGCAGTCGTTGGAAATACACAGAAATGGGATAAAGGATCTTTTAGTATTAATACTTCTTATATCAATCTCGCTCCTTACCAAGAGTTATTTCCAGATAGAAACGTTTGGAAAAAACCAGTACAAGTTGCAAGTGGTGAAATGGTATATCGTTATAAAGTAAATGATAGTGATTTAATCAAATTGTATGGGGCTTTTAGTTATACTAATTTCGATCTAATTCAACAAGACATTAATTTTGTTGATGGGCTTCGCTTTGGGCTAGAGAATAGAAACGTATACATCAACGGTTCTTATAAAGGGTTTTTAGAAAACAATTGGATTCTTTCTACTGGATTCTCTTTTGCCAATGACAATAACAACATCAATATTGAAGATGATTTGGTAAAAAGCAATGAAAATTCTGCGCATCTTAAAATAAAACTAAGGAAGCGTTTTAGCAATCGATTCAAATTAAATTTTGGAGCAGAATATTTTATCACCGATTTTAATGAAGAATTTTTAAGTCCTGCAAATGGAAACTTCAAATATGGATTTCAAAACAATATTTCTGGAGTCTTTACAGAGGTAGATATTTTCTTCTCAAAAAAATTAGCTTCAAAAATTGGCGTAAGAGCTGAACGTTCTGAATTGTTAAATCAAACTACCGTTTCACCAAGAGCATCAATTGCTTATAAAACTGGAAAACACACTCAGTTTTCATTCGCTTACGGTCAATTTTATCAGAACCCTAATAATAACTTTCTAAAGTTTAGTGATAACTTCTCTGCTGAAAGTACTTCTCATTTAATTGCCAACTATCAATATGTAAATGATAAGAAAATCTTTAGAATTGAGGCCTATTATAAAGATTATGCGGATTTGGTGAAGTTTGACACTGAGTTTGCTGATTTCTCAAGTAATTACACAAATACTGGAAGTGGTTTTGCAAAAGGAGTGGATGTATTCTGGAGAGACAATCAATCGATAAAAAACACAGATTATTGGATTTCATATTCGTATTTAGATACGGAAAGAGATTATAGAAACTACCCTACAACAGCTACCCCAGGTTTTGCATCTGACCATAATTTATCTGTTGTGACGAAACACTGGATTGAAAAATGGAAAAGTCAAATCGGTTTCAGTTATAGTTTTGCTTCTGGAAGAACGTATACAGATCCCAATGAAACAGGGTTTTTAAATCGACAAACAAAAAGCTATAATTCTCTTAGTTTTAACTGGGCATATTTAATAGACCAACAAAAAATTCTGTATTTTTCCGTGAACAATGTTTTAGGCACAAAAAATGTATTTGGATATAACTATGCAAATCAACCTAACATAAATGGAACATTCGCTAGAGAGGCGATTGTACCCAATGCAGATCAATTTTTCTTTGTCGGCTTTTTCTGGACAATTAGTGATGATAGAAAGTCAAATCAGTTGGATAATCTATAAGTATAGTTCAACAAAATTGTTGTTGCCTGAGCGTAGTCGAAGGCAACAATTATTTGAAAAAGAACAATTCAGTATTAAAAAACAACAATTCGGAAGAGTTTATATGTATCAATAAAAAAAACATGAGATATTTGAATCATCAAAAACAACTAATGAGGCTTTTATTATTTATTCTTTTATTTATTTCTAGTACTGTTGTTTCCTTGATTGCTCAAGAAAAAGAAACCATCAATCTTACTATAGAAATAACAGTGACTAAACATCATAAAGGACAAATTTTATTTGCCTTGTATAATCAGAAAGAGCATTATATGAAAGAAGCTTATAAAAGCGCTACGGTTACAGTTGAAAATGGTAAAGCTACTATTGAATTTAAAGAAATAGAAAAAGGTGCTTATGCTTTTTCATTATTTCATGATGTCAATAACAATAACAAATTAGATACTAATTTCTTCGGTATTCCTAAAGAGCCTTATGGGTTTTCAAACAATCAAAAAGGGAGCTTCGGCCCCCCGAAATTTGAAAAGGCGCTCATAGAAATACATCAAGATAAACATATAGAGATACATATTAAATAGTAACAACACTCCAAATAATCAACTAACAATTTTAAAATCAATTAATTATGAAAAAAATATTTTTATTCATTGGAATATTATTTGCCTTAAACCTAAACGCACAATCTCAGTATGAGACAGGAATGATCAAAGCTTTTGAGTTTTGGCAACAAGGAAAAACTACAGAAGCAATCAATCTATTTGAACGTATTTCTAAAGTTGAAAAAGATAACTGGTTGCCTTCATTTTACGCAGGGTATGTTACCGTTTTGTCTACTTTCGGAATAAAAGATGAAGCTGCCTTAAAATCTAAATTAGAAAAAGCAGAAGCCTTCTTAAATAAAGCGGATGCCATTTCTCCAAACAACCCAGAAATTATGATTGCACAAGCACTTCATAATACGGCATTTATTGCCTTCGATGGTCAGAAATATGGAATGACTTTATCTGGGAAGAATGTACAAATTTATACAAAAGCCCTCGCCATCGCGCCAAAAAATCCAAGAGTTATTTTAAGTAAAGCTGAATGGGATATGGGCGGAGCAAAGTTTTTTGGTAAGTCTACAGAACCTTATTGCAAAGATATAGAAAAGGCTTTGGAGCTCTTTAAAACTGAAAAAAAGCCAGCTCAATTTATGCCTTCATGGGGAAAAGAACGCGCTGAACAAGTATTAAAAGATAGTTGCGGGAAATAGATTCAATGTACAGTTAACAATTATCAATGTTCAATTTATTACACATTGATAATTGTTAATTGATAATTCTATTAATGAGTTCTTGTTTCCCTTTTTCATCATCTCCATACAACCATTGCAATACATTATTTTCCCAAATAGCATCGTATTCTTGTGAAGTAATGATTTCTCTTTCAACGCCTAAATCTAAAATCTTACCTGGATATGAAGATTGATTTTCGCTTTCCATTTCTCCTAAAGGATATGGATCGTCTAAGCCCATCAGTACTTGTTTTGATCCCTGATTCTTAATCAGCAGCTCTAAAGAACCTGTGTCGTGTACCAACGTATCAAAGAAAATATTTTTATGTCCAACTGCTTTTCTAGGATGTTCCATTCCTTCAAATAAATCAGGTCTTCCATCAAAACCTTGAATTCTTCTTCCTAGATTCATTTGGGCTAACTGTCCTCCATGCGCAAAACAAACTCTCATATTAGGATACTTTTCATAATATCCATTCAATGTTAAAAAATGATAGGCATCTGCACATTGCGCCAGCATCCAAATTAAATGAAATCGCCATGATGTATTTTGAAGTTTGATAAATTTTTCACCATCATAAGGATGTATCTCAACAGCCAGATTGTATTTGTCTGCTAGTTCAAAAATCCGTTCGTTTTCCTCATCAAAAATGCAACGCCAAGTACCAATGGTGTCCATATAATGCGTTGGCAAACACAGCAAACGCATTCCCAATTCTTCTACACAACGTTGAATCTCCCATTCTGCTCCACGAACAAAACCCGGGTGAACTACAAATCCACATGTAAATTTAGAAGGATGATCTTGTTGAACTTTGGCATTAAAATCGTTTTGAAAACGCAAAGCTTGTTTCATCTCTTCCACCCGTAAACCATTTCCATACAATTGAGAAAGATTCAATACAACCGCATGGTCTATGTTGAATTTTTCCATCCAAGCGAGTTTCTCATCCAGAAAAAAGCTAGAATCTGTTACGGGTCTACTCCAATCTTTTTGCAGCATGTATTTTCGATCCTTGTCTACCCAAAAGATTTCTTTGTCTTTCATGTACTGTGGAATCTCTTCTGGATAAGGAAGTAAATGCGAGTGACCGTTGATTCTTAATTTACGTTTCACGTGTTTATTTATTTTTGGTTGGTTGTACACAAATCATAGTTCCTTGCAAGGTAGCAAATAACTTTTCTTCTTTTTCATCAGTAATTCTTGCTTCGCAAAAAACAAGGTTTCTCCCTGATTTCACTACTTTTCCTGTAGCTATAATTTTTTGAGCCGTTGCTGCTCTTAATAAATTCGTTTTAAACTCAACACTCAACACATCCGAACCTTCTGGCATGGTAGTTAAAGCGGCATATCCACACGCAACATCTGCAATGCTAGTAATGACTCCTGCATGGAAAAATCCATTTTGTTGTGTCAACTCCTCTTTTAAAGAGCATTCAATTTTCACCAATCCCTTTTCTATGGCAATAATTTTTGCGCCTAAGGTTTTCATAAAACCTTGCTTGTCAAAACTTCTTTTTGCTTCTTCGATCATTAGGTTAAAAAGTTGAAAGTGACTACCACGACACTCAGTCACCAGTAGTTCATTAACTTCATTATTACATTGCTACATTTCCACATTGATCCATTACCACATTGCTACATTGCTACATTTTCACATTAACTCATTTCCCTGGAGCATCCATTTTTGTTCCGCAATTGGCACAAGTACATTTTGTTTCATCCGAATAATAAGTATCAAATATTTTAGGCATATCTGTTTCAATATTATCCAATGCAAATTCTTCTCTATATAATGGAGCGTCACAACTTTCACAATACCATTCTAAAGCATCCATCACACCATCTGGTCTTGGATATTCAATCACCAAACCAACTGTATCCGCTTTTCTTTGCGGTGAATGTGGCACTTTGGCTGGCAATAAATAGATATCGCCTTCATTAATTTCTACATCAATTTGTTCGCCTTTTTCATCAATAATCTTTAAGACCATATCGCCTTCTACTTGATAGAAAAATTCAGGTGTTTCATTATAATGATAATCTTTTCTGCTATTCGGACCGCCAACAACCATCACAATATATTCGCCACCATCCCAAACACATTTGTTTCCAACAGGCGGTTTTAATAAATGTCGATTTTCATCAATCCATTTTTGAAAATTTAAAGGTTGTACTAGTTTGCTCATTTGTATAGATTTTTTAGACTTTTAGAAACAAGAGTCAAGACTGTTTAAAGGTAGTTAAAATGTCTTGGCTTTAAAAATCTAGGTTTTTGATTCTTATATAATTTTGGGTGTTCCCTCAACACTTCGACAAGCTCAGTGCAAGAGGTCGGGCTTTTCACTATATCCACGCCAAATGCGTGGGATGCCGTTTCAATCCCTAACGCGAGACTCCGTTATAAATTTACAAAGATTTCGTTCTTCCACCATCAACAGGTAAATTAATTCCTGTAATATAACTTGCTGCTTCACTTGCCAAGAAGGTAACGGCATTTGCAGTTTCTTCTGGTTTTGCAAATCGTTTTGCAGGAACATAGCCTTTCATAATTTGAGTCATTTCTTCAATAGAGGTATTGGCTCTTTCTGCTTTTATTTTAATGATTTGATCCAATCGAGCTGTATCCGTAAACCCTGGCAATACATTGTTTACGGTAATTCCAAATCCTGCCAATTCTTCTGCCATGGTTTTCGCCCAATTGGCAACTGCATTTCTAATCGTGTTACTCACGCCCAACCCTGGAATGGGTTCTTTAACGGACGTTGAAATGATATTGATTACACGACCAAATCCTTCTGATTTCATAAAAGGAACAACTGCTTGTACTAAAATTTGATTCACCAGAACATGCATTTGAAAAGCATCTGAAAATTGCTCAGGACTCGCTTCTAAAATAGAACCACTTTTGGGTCCTCCAGTATTGTTGATCAGAATATGAAAATTAGCATTGTTCGCGACAACTTCTTTTACATTGTTTGGGTCTGAAAAATCTGCCACCAAATAATTGTGTTCTTGGTTTTCATTTTTGGGAAGTTCCGCTAAAACTTCTTTCAATGCATTTTCGTTTCTAGCAATTAATGTGACATTCACTCCTTCTGTTGCCAAAGCGATTGCTGTTGCTTTTCCAATTCCTTGTGTGCTTCCGCAGACAAGTGCATTTTTATTGTTTAATTGTAAAATCATATCTTATTACTTACAAATCTTTGTCGTTATTTCGTTGGGGATACTATATCCTAAAGCTGCAGCTTTACTGATATCTGCACATCCTAAATTGTTTTGCTTATTTCTAAAGTATGTCATCGCTCTGAAATAGTAAATTTCTCCTGTGGTATCATCAAAATTATCAATTGCAAACGAATAATCTTTTATAGCTTCTTCCATTTTATTTGTGTTAGAGAAAATGAACGCTCTGCTTAATCGAGCGATCTTATCTTTAGAATCTATTTCCAAAATTTGATCAAAAGTAGTGATTGCTTTTTCCCATTGCCTTGTTTGGGTTTCTAATTTTCCTTTTTCTAACATATACTTTGTAGTACCAGGAACTAATAATAGCAAACTTTCATATCTTTCAATAGCTCCTATATAGTTTTCGGTCTTTATCAAAGAGTCTATTATTTTCAAAATATTCGTCTCAGCTACTTTTAATTGATTGAATGAGTTTGGCGAATTGCCTTCATCAAAAAGGGCTTTTTCTAAATTGTAAACTCTTGCACTATCCATGCTAACCCTAGCACTATCCAATAAATTTTGTCTTCTAAAAATGAGTGCTTTTTCATAAAATGCCTCCCCTTTTAGTTTATCATTCGATGAAATAACGCGGTTCAAATCTTTCTTTGCATATTCTAAATCTCCTGTTTCCATAATAGATTTTGACCTCCAATAATACAATTCTATGCTATACGGGTTTCTACTAATTCCATTGTTATATATTTCAATTGCCTTAATGTGATTTTTTCTATTAGCATATATTTGTCCTAACTTTCTGTAGGGTGTGGCGGCTTGTCCTTTATAACTTTCTACATAGGACCAAAGAGAAAAATCAGAAACCCATAAACTAGAACGTTCTCTTGATTTCGCAGCAAGCGTCACCAAAAAAATACTTAAACCAATATAAACTCCATTCTTTACGATAGGGTTTTTTGAAATAAATCCATTCAATACAATATTAACCGCTATAAAAACACCAATAATGGCAAGGTACATATATCTTTCTGAGAAAAATGTTGATGTAAATGGTGTTACATTAATGACCAAAATGATATTCGCAACAAAAAAGAGTACTCCGAAAATCCAAAGTCTTTTATTTTCCTTCGGACTTTTTTTATAGATCAACCAACAAAATGCAATAATGAGAATTACCCATAGCGGAGCAATCAAAAAAGTAAAATCTATAGATTCTCCTTCTATTACTTTATATGGATAACCGTAAAAGAATTCCAAATCACTTGGAATGAATGATTTTTTTAAATACTGAAAAAGCGAAAAACTGCTGATGCTTAACTTTTCGTAGAAGGTGTAATATGTATCAAAGTCGCCTATAGATTGACTTACTTTCCTTGAAAGTAAACTTACAATACCTATGACTATAGAACCTATAAAGAACGGGATCTTTTCAATGAATAATTTCAATGATACTCTTCTTCTGTATACATAGTCTAAGAGGAGCAATACTAAGGGTAATACTACAGATGCTGCTTTCGATAAAAGCGCCAAAACAAAAAACAACAACGCTAGCCAATAATACTTTCTCGAATTCTTTTCTCCTGAAATAAACTTTAAATAGTGTAAACATGATACTAAAAAGAAAGTGCTAAATAACAGCGTACTTCTTGTGGAAATCCAGCCAATAAGCTCGGCCTGTAGCGGATGAATTGCAAAAATAGCTACTATAAAATAGTTTAGAATTCTTTGCTTTGGAAGTAATCTTACCACTAAGAAAAAAACAAGTATCGTATTTAAAAGGTGTACTATTAAATTCGTTACGTGTGGCACCAATGGATTGTTTCCGAACAAGTAATATTCTAATCCGTAACTAAGAGATGCCAGTGGTTGATAAGAAGCTACATAATAGGATGTGAAGTAGTTCTTAAAACTCTCCCAACTCAAATTCAGGACATCCTGATTTTCTGTTATCTGCTGGTTATCGTCCCAATTGAGGTATTCTCCTTCTAATGCAGGAAAGAAAACTACAACAGTTATAAGGATGATTAAAGAAATGTATATCCAGGTTTTATTCTTCATTACTTATTTGACTCTTACTTACTTTTCTAAGAATTCTTCTATTCATAAATCAATTTTGCTCGATCACTCATTCTGTCCATTAATTTCTCTGGACTTTTTACTAATTCAAATCCGAATTTCTCATATAGAGAATGTGCATCTTTGGTTGCCAACATCCATCGATCTATGTTTTTAATACTTGGAAAATTCAATATTTTATCCATTAAAATTTTCGAATATCCTTTTCCTTGTTCTTCTTCAACAACAAAAACATCTAACAAATATGCAAAGAAAACCATATCTGTCATCACCCGAGAGTAAGCAATTTGTTTTCCGTTTTTAAATAGTCCAAAATTGATACTATTTTCTAATGCTATTTTTTGTTCTTCATAAGTTCTTAAAGTTCCCCAATAAGAATTCTTAACAAAGGTGAAAATTACCTCCAAATCCATATCTTCTTTGTTGGAAGAAAAATAAAGTTCGTTGTTTATTTTAATCATAAGACCTTCAGCTTTTAGAAACCTGAAAGGTCTCCCTTATCTTTTTAGTCATATTTAATACAAATATTCTTTGGTTCTGTAAAAAACCGTAAGGCTTCGAAACCACCTTCTCTACCAACTCCCGAAGCTTTCATTCCGCCAAAAGGCGTTCTCAAATCTCGTAATAACCAAGTATTTACCCAAACAATTCCAGCATGAATTTCTTTGGATATCCTCATGGTTCTTTTTAAGTTGTTTGTCCACAATGTTGCAGACAATCCATAAGGCACATCATTTGCCATTGCTAAAACCTCCTCTTCATTTTTGAATGACATAATGGTAACAATGGGTCCGAATATCTCTTCTTGATTCAATTTACATTGATTGTCTTCTACTTCAATAATGGTAGGTTGTAAATAATATCCTTGTTCGAAACCATCAATCTCAACTTCTTTTCCTCCAAAGAGTACTTTTCCACCAAAGGCTGAAGCATTATCGATAAACGATTTTACTTTTTCTAAATGTGGTTTGGAAACCAAAGCTCCGATATTAGTCGATTCGTCAAAAGGATTCCCAACTTTTAAATTGGAAATAGCTTCAATAAAATCGGTTTTAAATTTCTTATAAATAGATTCTTCTACAAAAATTCGACTTCCGCACAAACAAATCTGACCTTGATTGGCAAAGGAAGAACGAACTGTTGTCTTGAGCATATCATCATAATTACAATCTGCAAAAATGATATTTGGATTTTTTCCTCCTAATTCAAGAGATAGTTTTTTAAACATGGGTGCAGCAATTCTAGCGATATGTGCTCCTGTTGTTGTACCTCCTGTAAATGAAATCGCTTTGATGTTTGGATGTTCTACAATAGCTTGACCTGTTGTGGTTCCTAATCCGTGTACGATATTCAACACTCCTTTTGGTAATCCTGCTTCATTACAAATTTCTCCGAGTAAATACGCTGTCATTGGTGTTACTTCGCTTGGTTTTGCAACGACGCAATTTCCTGCTGCAATGGCTGGAGCAATTTTCCATGAGAATAAATATAATGGTAAATTCCAAGGTGAAATACATCCTACAACTCCAATCGGTTGACGCAACGTAAAGTTCATCGCATTGAGTCCAACGCTTTCGTGTGCTTCTGAAGCAAACTGTGTGATGGCATTGGCAAAAAATTGAAAGTTAGCGGACGCTCTTGGAATATCAATGGCTGTGGCAAGTTTTAATGGTTTTCCATTATCTCTAGATTCTGCTGCTGCTAATTCTGGTAATCTCTCGGTAATGAGTTGTGCGATCTTTGAGAGAATCTGTGATCTTTTTTCTAAGGTTGTATTAGACCAACTAGGAAATGCTTCTTTGGCAGCCTCGTAAGCTTTTGCTACATCTTCTTTTTCTGAATTTGGAATTTGTCCGTAGACTTCTCCATTTGATGGATTGTAATTATCTATCCACTTGTCTGCGGCAGGCGACAAGAACTCTCCGTTGATGTAGTTTTTAATATTCATATTATTCTTTATGTCTGGTCTTATCTTTTCTGTCTGGTCGAGCACAGTCGAGACCTCATTTATTATCTGGTTTATATTTTGAATGTGTAGCATTTCTGCATTCTGATAAGATTTCTAACATATCAAAATTATCATTAGCTAAAGCTAGTTTTTTCTTACTACTCCATTTTTTTATTTTCTTTTCAAAATAAATTGCTTGTTCTACATCATTGAAAACTTGATGAAATATTAACTCTAATGGTCTTCTTTTATATGTAAAACAGTTTTTATTCAACCCTTTCTCATGTTCTTCAAATCTCCTTTCAACATCATTTGTAATTCCTGTATATAGAAATTCATCTGAGCATTTTAATATGTAAACATAATATGTTTTCATAATAACCTCTCGACTACACTTCGACAAGCTCAGTGTGACACGCTCGAGGAGACATTTTGTTTAATGTTGATCATTTTAACTAATTTTCTTTTTCTCTAGCCAGCCCATAGAAATTTCTTGGTTACAGAATTCTAAATGTATCACTCTTCGATCGTTTTCAGAAATTGATTTGTTAGAGGAATGTAGTAAAAGTGGTTTCATTAACATCACTCCTCCATTGTTTACTTTACAAACAACTTCATTTCCGTAAGCTCCTTTATCAAATTTTTCATCTACCCTGATGATTCCTTTATTATGAGAACTTTCTATAACTTTTAACGCTCCGTTGGTAGTATCTGTATCGTCTAAATGTATTCTAAAAGTAACACTATTTTCTAAAATACTTATTGGCGGAATTACACCTAATTGGTCTTTTTTTTGCGTCCAATTTGTGTAGTTTTCATCTTTAATTTTTTCTTTGACGCTAATACTCATATCTTGATGATATCCGACAAACCAATTTGATTTACTCGGTTTGTTAAAATATATCGCTTTGGAAAGAAAATAATCCTCACTACAAATAGACTGAAATAGCTTTTTAAATTGTGGGTTCTTAAATATGATTTCAGGGATTTCTGGAATTTGATTTACAAGTTGTCGTATTGAAAACTCAGAACTCCTGCTTTCAATCAAGTTTATCAAAGAGTTTAATTCTGTTTCATCAAATATGGTTTCTGTAATTGAAAACCCTCGCTTTTCTAATTCTACTTTATTTTTTAAATATCGATTCATTACAAACTCATATTTAGAACAGCCAACCAAATTTTAATTCCTTGTCTAATATTCTCACTTTGTTTAAAAATAAAAAGAACCAAGAGAAAAGAATCTACATCAGTCTTTTGATTCTATTTTTTCTCTTTATAGGCCGTCACTTTAATCTCAACTACCAAGTCTGGGTGTGGTAATTGATGTACTGCAACCGTAGTTCTGGTGGGTCCAGTTTCTTTGTCAAAAAATTCTGCATAGGCTTTGTTGTAGCCTGCAAAATCATTCATATTGACTAAGAATGTGGAAACATCTACCACGTCTTTTATACTTGCTCCGACGGTTTGTAGGTTTTTATCGATATTACGTAGTACTTCTCTAGTTTGTGCTTCGATGTTTAATCGTTTGGTTCCCATTTCATCAATAATATCTACGCCTGCAATGGTATTGTCTGCTCTTCGAGAACTGGTTCCTGAAACAAAAATAAAATCACCCACCACTTTTACGTGTGGATATGCGCCTCTCGGTGTTACTTTTTTTGACATGTTTTTCTAATAAAAAGTCTAATTTAAGTATTCTAAAATTAATCTTTGTACACCTCACAGGTTTTGAAAACCTGTGAGGCCCACTTATTTTGTAGCCATTTCTAATAGCTTTAGGGTTGTTCTATAATTTCGAGTACTTGCCCTCACGTTAAGTTTTTTTTCGAATAAATTATTGCTCAATTTTGTATTTCCATAACCTCCTAGGCAAAATAAATAAACAACATCTTTTATAATTGTATATTCATCACTCTCGTAAGCATTGATTGTTATGTTTGTTTTTTCAGGAGTTTTGTCTAGGAAAGTAAAATGCAACGATTTCTCTGTATTAAGCGAATACGGATTCTTATCAATTATTTTTTTCCATTCTTCAACAGTTCTTGCTAATACAGGAACATCATATCCAAATTGATCTGCAATGCCTTCTTTTATTTTTTGACAAACAACTTCCTTGGTTTCACTGGAATCTAAAATAATATTTCCGCTTTGAATATACGTCTGAACATTTTCAAACTTTAGCTTTGATAACAATTCACGGAGCTCTGCCATCGGGAGTTTATTTTTTCCTGATACGTTGATTCCTCTTAATAAGACAATATATCTTGTCATTTAGATTATTCTAGAATCTTAGATGTTTCTTCTTGTACTTTTTTCAATACAATCTTCAATTCTTCCTTTGACATCTCTAAAGAAGTAGGAACCTCATTTCCTTCTACCAATGCTAGCAAAGTTTTGTCTTGGGCTCTTCCTTGATTCATTGCTTGATGATAACCAATCGTTGAATTGAAAGTCACTAAAGAATATTTGGAGAAATAGACGGTTGGAAAATTCTTTTCCAAGTCCATTTCAATCTTTCGTTTTTCTTTAAACAAAGGGTTCGCAACATGATCTCGCATTTCATAATAATTATCAATCGCTAAATCTGCAATAGCATCTGCATCTTGCTTTCTTCTTTTTTGAAATTCAGAAAATACTATTGACCAGTTCCCTTCAAACTCATTTAAAACTTCATCTAAAACCACCACATCTTCAAAAGAAGCATTCATTCCTTGTCCGTAGAAAGGGACTATAGCGTGTGCTGCATCTCCCATTAATAATGTATTTCCTTGATATGCCCAAGGCAGGCATTTTACGGTTCCTAATTTTCCAGTGGGATTGTTTTCGAATTCTTTTAAAATATCTGGAATTAATGCTAATGCATCAGGAAATTGTTCTTTAAAAAACTCTGTAATCTTTTCTTTTGTATTGAGGTTTTCAAAATTGTATTTTCCTTCTGAAAAACTTAAAAACAACGTCACCGTGAAACTCCCATCCATGTTCGGCAACGCTATCAACATATAATCGCCACGTGGCCAAATATGCAAATGATCTTTGCTAATTTGATGGCTTCCCTTTTTATCTGCGGGAATTTCTAATTCTTTATATCCGTGCGTTAAGAATTCTTGAGAGATTTTAAAATCTGATAGCTGCTTCTCATAACTTTTTCGTAAAGATGATCCAGCTCCATCGGTTCCAAAAATAACATCCGCTTCAATGGTAAATTGTTCTTTGGTTTGATAGGATTCAAATGTTGCTATATTATTTTCAATATCCACTCCTAAACACCGATTGTTAAAATGGATGCTTACATTTTCATGCTTTTCTGCTTCGGTTAATAAGATTCCATTTAGATCACCTCTTGAAATTGAATTGATATATTCTCCTTCTCTACCGGAATAGTTAGATTCGAATGTATTGCTTTCTGTATCGTGCATCAAACGTCCTTTCATCGGAATACAAATAGCTTTTGCTTTTTCTTCTACTTTCGTCAATCGCAAGGCTTTTAATCCGCGATCTGACAATGCTAAATTGATGGATCGTCCTGCTGAAATATCTGTTTTTCTTAAGTCAGGTCGACTTTCATATACCTCCACATGATAGCCTCTTTGTGCTAAGCGCAAAGCCAATAAGGAACCGCATAAACCAGCGCCAATGATTAATATGTTTTCTTTCTTCTTCATCTAGAATTTATTAAACATAAGTATAGATCCGTAAAAAAGATCAAACGTGATTGACAAAGTGATTACATCAACATCTTCTTCATGTTGATTTATTAATTCAGCCAATACACTGGCTTTGATTGTAGGTGATAAATCTGAAATCTCTTCTAATGTTTGAAAGTAGTCTTTCAAATCTTTGTCTTTGCTTTTTTGTATCAAACAAGTTACAAATTTTTCTTTTCCATCAAGCACATAAAAATCTGGAAGTTCTTCTTTTTCTTTCTCATCGACTTCTATTCTTTTAGTAATAGGTATTTCTATTCCTCCAGGCTCAGGTTCTTCATACTTAGGTTCTTCATACAATTTGTATAAAACATTAAATGTAGATGTTCTTTTGATTTGCTTTAGATAGTTAATAGCTTCTTTAGAAGAAAAGAAATCTCTTGGCAGCCTCATTCTAGAGAAATCATTCAAATACTTCTCGTAAACACTAATATCTAGTTTTGTCTCAACTAAATAATGATTTTTTAACTGTTCTTTAAAAATAGTAATTCCTTCATTTATGATATCGATATCTTTCTTAGTTAGACAACCAAACAATACATTTTTGTTATTATCCTTCTCTTCATTTTGAGCACTTCCATATTGACTGAAAATCAAGAAAATAAGGATGTAGAGTGTTTTTTTCATATTATTTCATTTCTTTAAATTTCCTCCACACCAAGGGCAAAAATTGATTTCAATAATTGACGAACCTCCATCATGAATAGGAATTCCGAAAGTTCCATCATTCCACTTATGAATGATAACATCGTAATCATTATATTTTATTTCTCCTTTTTTATTTAGGCTTTCACTCACTTTATGAGCCATGAAAACACAGCAAAAATCTTTATACTCAAAGTTTTTTTCTTCTAAGTCTTGAATTAGCTTCCAATCAAGAAATTCTTGATTATCATGCATTGCCTCAACATAGGATTCATACTCATCAGCAATCCATTTTGATTTGGACTCTTTTATGTTTTTATACTTTGCATGTAAGATTTTAAATTCGTCAAATGTCACAACAAAAGGCTTTTTAAAATTGCAACCATTCTATAAACATCTTCAAAACTATTGTACAATGGAACTGGCGCACAACGTATCACATCGGGTTCGCGCCAATCGGTAATGATGTTATTCTCTGTCAGTTTTTTATGTAGATTCTTATCTGCATTTTTGACTTGAATAGACAATTGACATCCTCTTTCTGTTGGATTGTTTGGTGTGATAATTTTTATCGAATCCGAATCTATTTGATGGATTAAATACTCAAAATATCCTGTTAGTTTTTCCGATTTTTCACGCAAAGCATCCATTCCCACTTTTGCAAAGACATCCAATGATGCCTTAATTGCTGCCATTGATAATATTGGCGGGTTGCTCAATTGCCATCCTTCTGCTCCTGGCATTACATCAAAAGGTTGACGCATATTAAAACGAGTTTCTTTATTGTGATTCCACCAACCAGCAAAACGTGGTAAATCTCTATTGTTGGCATGTTTTTCATGCACAAACAATCCTGATAAACTTCCTGGTCCTGAATTCAAATATTTGTAGGTACACCATGCGGCAAAATCGACTCCACTATCATGCAGGTTTGGTTGAATGTTTCCGGCACCGTGTGCTAAATCAATTCCCACCATACAATCTTTAGCATGTCCTAATTCTGCAATTTTTTTAATATCTAAATATTGTCCTGTATAATAGTTTACTCCGCCGATCATTAGTAGTGCAATTTCATCACCTTCCTCTTCCAAAATGGTTTCTAAATCTTCCATTCTCAGTAACTCTTCTCCTTCTCTGGGTTTCCATTCTACCAGAGCTTCATTGGGGTCAAATCCGTGGAACTGTAATTGAGATTGAACGGCATAACGATCGGATGGAAATGCATCGCTTTCAATGACTATTTTATATTTTGTTTTTGTAGGTTGATAAAACGAAACCATCAATAAATGAAGGTTGGTTGTTAGCGTATTCATCACCACAACTTCTATAGGTTTTGCACCCACAATGTTTGCCATCGTTTCTGTCAAAAACTCATGGTAAGGCATCCATGGATTCTTTGCTTCAAAATGTCCTTCTACTCCATAATTTGCCCAATCGTCTAGTTCTTGCTGAATGTATTGTTGAGTAATTTTAGGTTGCAAACCCAAGGAGTTTCCAGTGAGATAGATCCACTCATTTCCTTCTTTATCTTTTGGAATGTGAAATTCTTGGCGTAAGTAAGAAAGTGAATCTTCTTGATCTAGTTGTTTCGCGTAGTCTAGTGAGTTTTGGTAAGTCATCAAATAAAAAACGATTGTTCTCAAAGATAGAACAATCATTTTTTATGAATGAATTTTCAGTTTAATTTTTCTTATTAATAAAGAACTCTAAACTTAATCGTTCCATCAATATTCTTAAGTGCTTTGATAACTTTCTTATTGTATTCTTTATTAATGTCTGTAATTACATATCCAACTTTTGCATCGGTAGATAAATACTGACCTGTGATGTTTAGTTCAAATTCTGCCAATACTTTATTGATCTTCGCCATCACTCCTGGCACATTCTTATGGATGTGTAAAAAACGATGCGCGTTGGTTTGTCTTGGCAATCTAATGTTTGGGAAATTTACTGCATCGACTGTATTTCCTGAATTGATATATGCCATTATTTTTCCGGGAACAAAGTCTGCAATGTCTCTTTGTGCTTCTTCGGTACTTCCTCCAACATGAGGTGTTAAAATTACATTGTCTAACCCTCTTAATTCTGTTTCATAAGATCCATTTGCTCCTGGTTCTTGCGGGTAAACATCCACTGCCGCTCCCGCTAATTTTCCAGATTTTAATGCTTCTTTTAATGCTTCAATATCAATGACAAATCCACGTGAAAGGTTCACCAAATAAGCACCATCTTTCATCTGATTTAACTCTTCTTGTCCTATGAAATTTTTATTCGCTGCATTGTCATCAACGTGTAAAGTAATGACATCGGCAATTGCCAATAAGTTTTCTAATTTTTCAATTCGAGTTGCATTTCCCAAAGCTAGTTTGTCCTCTACATCATAGTAGTACACATCCATTCCTAAGGCTTCAGCCAAGATAGATAATTGTTTTCCTATATTTCCGTAACCGACAATTCCGAGCTTTTTCCCACGTACTTCTCGCGAACCTTGTGCTGTTTTATTCCATTGTCCGTTGTGCAATTCTGTGCTACGTTGAAAAACAGAACGCATCAACATAATGATCTCACCAATTGCCAATTCTACTACAGAACGTGTATTGCTATAGGGTGCATTAAAAACTGTGATTCCGTTTTCTTTACAGGCTTCAAGATCAATTTGTTTGGTTCCAATACAAAAAGCACCGATGCTCATCAATTTTTTTGCAGACTCAACGACCTTTTTTGTCACCTGAGTTTTCGAACGGATTCCCAATACATGAACTCCTTTTAACTTTTCTATCAGTTCTTTTTCAGGCAAACTAGTGCTGACTGTTTCTACAGTAAATCCATCACCAGATAACTTTTTAAATGCGTCTGGATGTACATTTTCTAACAATAAGATTTTGATTCTATTCTTTGGATATGAAATGTTTCTCGGTAATTTATTAACGTATAAAAATTCGTCTAAATTAGGCGTAATATGATCTGCATTTTCAATCGTTTTTTCTCTTGACACATTTTCGGTATAGGCAAAAAACTTATCTGCAACTCCTGCTTCTTTGGTTACATAATCGCTATAACCATCGCCAATCACTTGTACTTCACCATCTAAATCCATGTCTTTTAAACATTGAATTTTACCATTGTGGGTCGACAAAACATTTTCTGAATCGAAACCAATAATCACATCATTTTCATCAAACACAAATGTATTTGCATACACTCTTTCTGATGGGATGTTATAGTCTTTTACAATGTCGTCTATAAACTCTTTAAATCCGCAAGAAATCACATAAATGTCTTTAGAGAAATCTTCGAAGAATTCTTTGTTTCTTTCTATAGATAGCGATACTTTTTTACGAAGTTCATCAATTAGAATAGGCAAATCAGATTTCTTAGCATTCAATAATTTGATTCTTCGTTCTAAGGATTCAGTGAAGGAAATTTTTCCATCAATTCCTAAGTTAGTAATTTCAATAATCTCATCGATGATTTCATCTTTTTTAGGATTATTTACTAAGGTGATTTCTGCTAATACATCTAACGCTTCCACTCTTGTTAGCGTACTATCAAAGTCAAATACAAAGTTTCTTTTTGTCTGAATCATCTTGTCAATTTTGCAAGGTATAAACTTACAAAATAGCGGTAGTAAAATCTTCTTTCTAAGTGATTTTTTACTAAAACGATTTCATTATTCTTTTTCTACTAAAAAAATTGGAAGTGCAAAGAAATCTTCCTCTTAAGAATTCCTCTTTTTAAAGGTAATATTTTACTCCATAAATCAGTATAAGAGGAGCGATGTTGGTATGAAAACTTATCTTTTTGGAAATTTTATAATCCAACTCTAAACCTAAGATTGGATTAATCTCGCCATTAAATAAAAAAGATTTTTTAAAAGGCACTCCTTTAACATCTTGCAATTTTCCATGATATCCATATAAAAGACCTCCTCCATAAATTAGTGAAAACTTATCGGTAAAGTTAATCTCTCTTTTATAGAACAATCCAAAAGTTAACTCTCCATATGAATTTGAGAAAGCTCCGAATTCTATACTTTTATAATTGTAAGAAGTATACCATACACCAAAAACATCAACATTTTTGGTATGAGAACCTACTGGCAAGAAAGTAATGGATGTCTTTAATGGTTCTCCCGCAATCTTTTGCCAAAATGTTTTAGGTTCTTTTACTTCCGAGGTTTGTCCGTAAGTGTGAACAGTTAGGCAAAAAACCATCAGGTAAATGAATTTGAAAATTCTTTTCTTCTTAAAATGACAAATAGCCATATTTGATGCAATCATATTTCTTACTTATTAAAGTATGTGTTTTTTTTTATCTAAAAAAAGTAATGGATGAGCCACCAAATTACCGGAATAGATTCTACCCAAAAAGAGCTATAAAATTTGGATTGTTTTTCTTTCGACCTCATCAAGAAAAACAGCAATACAAAACATACTGCTAAGAAAATATTTTTATTTGTTAAAGATTCTGTGATTAAAAATTCTAAGGTTAATGAGAACAATAGCAATACAAAGCCTACTTTTTTAGTTTGTTCTACGCCAATTTGCTGAGGTAAGGTCTTCATATCTTTGAAGTCTAGTTCCATATCTCTTATTTCAAAAGGCAATATTAATACGAGTACAAAAAGCATTCTTTGCACAAAGAACAATACTAAATTAGAATCGATTTCAGAGCCACTAGCCAATAGTGGAATCACGGCAGTAACACCCGACCAAACGCCCGCAACAGCAAATATTTTTAAATAACTGATTGCCCGTAAATTCTTTTGAAATCCTCCTAAAAAAGGAACGATATATAAAATTGTGACCAAGCCGAAAGGCGCAAAATATAAGAGCGTTTTTATCGGCAACAACCAAGCATAATAGGCTAGCAAACAAAAACATACAAAAGAAAAAATTTGAATCAATCTGAGGCTTTTTGTCAGACTCATATGATAAAATTTTGCTACTCCAGCATACTTGATAAAATTGTAAGCGGTAATAGTTCCGAAAAAGATAAAATAGTCTAGGTTTTCATTATATGGAATATCAAAATAGTATTCTGTAATTCTTGTCAGAGAATAAACAGCTAACGCGACATGAATGCTCGCATTGATATAAAAGTTGAAAATTAATTTTAGAATCCTCATTATACAAATGTAGTTAGAATGTTTAAATGCTTAGAAGTTTAAAAATAAAGTATGTAAACTTTCTCCTTTTTTTAGTTCACAAATCATTTCAAATTTCACTATTTTTGATACGCAAATCAAAGTATATTTTAATGAATACAAATTCGTTTCAGAGAAGACATATTGGGCCTAGTGAAAATGAGCAAAAGCAAATGCTCGATACTATTGGAGTTGATAGTTTAGACCAATTAATTAACGAGACTGTTCCTGACGATATTCGCCTACAGGAATCTTTACAATTAGAAGCTCCGATGAGCGAATATGAATATTTACATCATATTGAAGAACTTTCTAAAAAGAATAAAGTTTTTAAAAGTTATATCGGTTTAGGATATCATGAAGCTATTATTCCTAGTGTTATCAAAAGAAACATTTTAGAAAATCCAGGATGGTATACAGCCTATACTCCTTATCAAGCTGAAATTGCACAAGGAAGGCTAGAGGCTTTGTTAAACTATCAAACAATGGTTTGCGATTTAACAGGAATGGAATTGGCAAATGCTTCTTTATTAGACGAATCTACTGCTGCTGCTGAAGCAATGGCATTGCTTTTTGATGTAAGAGAACGATCTCAGAAAAAAGCGAATGTCAATAAGTTCTTTGTTTCTGAAGAAATTTTACCGCAAAATTTATCAGTTTTACAAACAAGAGCAATTCCAATTGGAGTTGAATTGGTGATTGGAAATCACGAAGATTTTGATTTCTCTGATGATTTTTTCGGTGCTTTCCTTCAATATCCTGGAAAACACGGTCAGGTGTATGATTATACGGAGTTTGTTGAAAAGGCGAATGCGAATCATATTAAGGTTGCTGTTGCTGCGGATATTTTATCCTTGGTAAAATTAAAAGCTCCCGCTGAGTTTGGTGTTGATGTAGTTGTTGGAACCACACAACGTTTTGGAATTCCATTAGGTTATGGTGGACCTCACGCTGGTTATTTTGCCACCAAAGAGGCTTACAAAAGAAGTATTCCTGGAAGAATTATTGGGGTTACAAAAGACAGAAATGAGAACCGTGCGTTGCGTATGGCATTGCAAACGCGCGAACAACATATTAAACGTGAAAAAGCGACTTCAAATATTTGTACTGCACAAGTATTGTTAGCTGTCATGGCTGGAATGTATGCTGTATATCACGGAAAAGACGGTATGCAATTTATTGCTGATCATGTTCATAGATATACAAAAACATTATCTGCTATTTTGGTAGATCTTGGTTTCAAGCAAAAAAACACCGTATTCTTTGACACCTTGTTCATTGAGGTAGAAGCCGACAAATTACGTCCAATTGCTGAAGCAAACGGAATCAACTTCAACTATATAGATGAGAATCATATCTCTATTTCTATCAATGAGACTGTTAGAATTAAAGATATAAAAGAGATTGTACACTGTTTTGAAGAGGCTTTTAACCTTACAAGTGACGGATTACCTCCTACTACAGCATCAAAAATTATTCCTGAGAACATTCTAAGAAATACCTCTTTCTTAGACCATGAAGTATTCAATTCGTATCAATCTGAAACTGAAATGATGCGTTATATCAAACGTTTGGAACGTAAAGATTTAGCATTGAATCACTCTATGATTTCTTTGGGTTCTTGTACGATGAAATTAAATGCTGCTTCAGAAATGCTTCCTTTAAGTATGTCGAACTGGGGAAATATTCACCCATTTGTTCCCTTAGATCAAGCGCAAGGATATCAGGAAGTTTTGAAAAAATTAGAACATCAATTAAATATAATTACTGGTTTCGCAGGCACTTCTTTGCAACCCAATTCTGGTGCTCAAGGTGAGTTTGCTGGTTTAATGACCATTAGAGCGTATCACCAAAACAACGGAGATCATCATAGAAATATCTGTTTGATTCCTGCTTCGGCTCACGGAACAAACCCTGCTTCTGCTGTCATGGCAGGAATGAAAGTGATCGTCACCAAAACTGCTGACAACGGAAATATTGATGTTGAAGATTTAAGAGCGAAAGCCATTCAGCATAAAGATAATTTAGCAGCATTGATGGTAACCTATCCTTCCACTCATGGAGTCTACGAAAGTGCTATTAAAGAAATCACGCAAATTATCCACGATAACGGCGGACAGGTTTATATGGATGGTGCAAACATGAATGCTCAGGTTGGATTGACAAATCCTGCTACCATTGGCGCTGATGTTTGTCACTTAAACTTACACAAAACATTTGCCATTCCACATGGCGGTGGCGGACCTGGAGTTGGTCCTATTTGTGTGGCTCCACAATTGGTTCCATTTTTACCAAGCAATCCTGTGATTCCGACTGGAGGAGAAAATGCAATTACTGCGATTTCTGCCGCTCCTTGGGGAAGTGCTTTGGCCTGTTTGATTTCTTACGGATACATTACCATGTTAGGCGCAGAAGGAGTTACAGATTCTACGAAAATGGCAATTTTAAATGCGAATTATATCAAAGAGCGTTTGGACGGACATTATGAAACTTTGTATACAGGTGAAATGGGAAGAGCGGCACATGAGATGATTATCGATTGTCGCGATTTTAAAGAAAACGGAATAGAAGTAACGGACATTGCAAAGCGTTTGATGGATTACGGATTCCACGCGCCTACGGTTTCTTTTCCTGTTGCCGGAACGATGATGATTGAACCTACTGAGTCTGAAAACATCGCTGAATTGGATCGTTTTTGTGATGCCATGATTTCTATCAGAAAAGAAATTGCTTTTGCCAAGAAGGAAGATGCAAACAACGTATTGAAAAATTCACCACATACCATGGCAATGATTACTGCTGATGAGTGGGATTTCCCATACTCTAGACAGGAAGCTGCATTTCCTTTAGAGTTTGTATACGAAACTAAATTCTGGCCAAGTGTACGACGTGTTGATGAAGCTTATGGTGACAGAAATTTAATTTGTTCTTGTAATCCGATTGAGGATTATATGGAAGCTTAAAATATGTGTAAACGTTGATTTGTTTTTTGTTTATAAGATAAAACCCCAACAACTTTGTTGCTGGGGTTTTCAGTTATGAGCACTACAAACAGCGTTAGCTGTTATTCTATAGTTAGATACATTGACTTGTTCTCAGATATGCATTCTTTACATATATTAATAATTAAAAAATAATCATTTATTTGTCTATCCCTTGGATTAGTCAATCTTAAATCTAATGCATACGTTTTTCCATTATATTCTATATCTTTATGAGGAAGATTTCCTGTAGGTTTCCAATTTGCCAATTTTTCTATAATTTCTCTATCAAAAACCTGAAGTATTTCAAGAGTGTTTTCTTTCACTAATTCATAATCATCAACCAATGTATCTAAAACATCGCTTAAAACTTCTTTTAATAAGTTTTCATATTCAGATACTAATGTGCTTGTACCATCATTCACATTGAAAAACTTGTACTTGTCCTGTTTAGCAAAAGTTTCAAAATAATTTTTATCATTAAAACTATCATTGCTAATTGTTATACTTTTCATTATTTCTCTTTTAAAAATTTTATTAAGACCCTTTCTCTAGTTACATCTTTTGGATTACTCACTCCCACTTTAGTGAAACCATTTTCTTGTAATCCTTGCTCTACAGAATAATCGATAACATTCTCAATCTTCTAGTTTTTTTACCACACGAAAGGATTCGTGCGGGAGCGGGGTAAAATATGTGTAAACGTTGATTTGTTTAAAAGTAAGTTTACAAGTCTAAAACAATAAAAAAGCCTCGCATCCTGAATTGTCGAGATGCGAGGCTTTTGAATTTAATTTGTTATAAATTTTTACTCAGCATTTACAAGTTTTTTTGACGAACTCAGAGCTTCTTCTTCTTTGAAATAAACATTTTCTAAAGAAACAATTTTATCATCTTTTAAACGTCTAAACACATGCTTTGGGGTTACTTTTTGAATGGAGTCAACACCCATAACACCAATCATTTCTTTTACTGCATCAATGGTTTTTGCATGGAAATTTTTAACACGATTGTATTTTTTAGAAACCACCAATGCTCTTACCAAATCTGGATTTTGCGTTGCAATTCCAACAGGGCAACTATCCAAGTTACATTCTCTGGCTTGTATACATCCAAGGCTTAGCATAAAGCTACGCGCCATACTTACGGTATCTGCTCCAAGGGCTAGTAATTTTATAATATCGAATCCATTAACGGCTTTTCCGCTGGCAATAATTCTTATTTTGTCTTTCAACTTCTGACTTTTAAGTTCTCTATTAATAAATGATAAACCTTCTAGCAATGGCATTCCCATATAATTGGAAAATTCTAATGGCGCAGAACCTGTTCCTCCTTCTCCTCCATCAACAGAAATAAAATCGGGATAATTTTTCTGCTCAGCAAACGTATGTATCATTGTTTTTATTTCTTCATTATTTCCAACACACATCTTAATTCCTACAGGTTTACCTCCACTAATGTCTCTTACTTTTTGAATAAAATGAATCATTCCTTCAAAATTCGAAAAGGCAGAATGTGCAGGCGGCGAATCAACTCTAGTTCCTGGTTCTACTGCACGAATTTTAGCGATTTCTTCGGTATTTTTCTTTGCAGGTAAAATTCCACCATGTCCAGGTTTAGCTCCTTGTGATAGTTTTATTTCTATCATTTTTACTTCGGGTCTCGTGGCATTGTTTTTAAAAACTTCTTCATCAAAATATCGTTTTCCATCTTCACCAGTTCTTCCAGAGCCAAAATATCCAGTTCCTACTTGAAAAATTAAATCACCACCTTCTAAATGGTAGGGCGAAATTCCTCCTTCACCTGTATTGTGTGCGAAATTTCCTTCCTTCGCCCCCATATTTAAAGCTTTGATTGCATTTTTGCTCAACGATCCGAAAGACATTGCAGAGATATTAATAATGGAAGCATCATAAGGTTTCGAACATTTATCGGAACCAAAAAGAACACGATCACCTGTAATTTCATTATGATTAATAGGAAACATAGAATGTTGCATAAACTCATATCCTTTGGCATACAAATCATGCTGTGTCCCAAAAGGAACCGTTTCTGTTTGTCGCTTTGACCGCTGGTAAACAATACTTCTTCGTTCTCTATTAATAGGAGTTCCATCCAAATCAGACTCAATAAAATATTGCTTTATTTTATCTCTCTCAGCTTCAAAAACCCATCGTAATCTGGCAACTAACGGATTGCTTCTTAATAAGGAATGGTTTTTTTGAAAGACATCGAAAACTCCCGATAGAAAAACAAGAACAGCGACTCCGCTCACAGAAACAGTTATTAAACTGGGGAAAAGATAAGCGGTAGCTGTAGTAACAAACGCTATTCCAAAAAGTATAAAAAGAATTTTTCTCATTGTAGTAGATTATTAAATTTATAAACTGTTTTAAGGCTTTTCTGGGAACATAATTTAAAGTTTATGATCACCTTTTACACACTAAATACGAGGTAATTTATTTATAATGAATCGTTTATAACGGATATAAATCTGTTAAAGGGAAAAAACGGCTTTAAAGGGAAGAAAAAATGGCTCTGATAAAACATCACATAAACAAAAAGCCCCGACTGACGTCGAGGCTTTTGAATATGATGTATTACAAAAATTACTTTTTGAATTTTGCGTATTTCGTTTTGAACTTGTCAATACGTCCTGCTGTATCTACTAATTTAGATTTACCAGTGTAAAATGGGTGAGATGTTCTAGAAATCTCTAATTTTACTAAAGGATACTCAACACCTTCAACTTCTAAAGTTTCTTTTGTGTTAGCAGTAGAACGAGTTAAAAAAACATCTCCGTTAGACATGTCTTTAAAAGCAATCATTCTGTAATTTTCTGGATGTATACCTTTTTTCATTTTTACTATCTTTAAATATTCTAAAATCTTGTTTTACAAAGAACAAAGTTGGTAAAGCTTTCCCCTTAAATTCCCAAAAAGCTAGATTTAGCTATTTGAGGATGCAAATTTAACCATATTTTTGGATTTACAAACAAATAAATTGTTTTATTTGTATAAAAATAATCTGAATGAAAACCATCACTAGAATTTCTCTTTTATTACTGACTATCATTACATTAGCTTCTTGTGAAGCTAACTATAAATTCTCTATTAAGATTGCTAAAAAAGCCGTTTTGAATGATAACGTTACTGTAAGTCTTGTAGAGGAAAATAACAATCCAATAGAACAAACCACATTTTTCGTCAACGGAAAAGAGGTTTCTTCTGACAAAAATTCGTTTACACTCAATACAAAAGACTATGGCGTTGGCAAGCATTTTATCTCTGCCATGGTATTATTTGGAAATGGAAAAAGTAAAAAAGTAAACAATTCTGTAGAGGTTTTTTCTAATGTTCCTTATCAAGCTTACGATTATAAAATTGTAAATGTTTATCCGCATGATAAAACTGCATATACTCAAGGTTTAGAGTATCATAATGGTTTTTTATATGAAAGTACAGGTAGGAAAGGTCAATCTACAATTAGAAAAGTAGCATTAAAAACTGGTGAGGTTGTACAAAAAGTAGATATTGAAGATCGTTACTTTGGAGAAGGGATGACTATTTTTAATGACAAAATTTACTTTCTAACTTGGCAATCTAATAAAGGTTTTGTTTATGATTTAGAAACACTTACCAAAGAAAAAGAATTCCCTTACCATAAAAGTAATGAAGGCTGGGGATTAACACATAACGGCACCGAGTTGATTAAATCTGATGGAACGACTAAAATTTGGTTTTTAAATACCGAAACTCAAAAAGAGAAAAGGTCTATTCAGGCGTATAATCACAAACAAGCCATTCCTAAATTAAATGAACTGGAATATGTCAACGGAAAAATTTATGCCAACTATTGGCAAAAACCTTTGATTGCTATTATCAATCCTGAAAGTGGAGTTGTGGAAGGTATTGCCAATTTAACTGGAGTAGTTAATGAGATGAAGAAAACACAGAAGCTTAAACAAGATGATGTTTTAAATGGAATTGCTTACGATGCTGAAAATGATCGTTTGTTTGTTACTGGTAAAAACTGGGGAAAACTCTTTGAAATAGAACTTGTCAAAAAGCAATAATCAAATCATTTAAAAGTTATACTTTTATAATTATCAAATTGAGTTGTCACCTTGAGCAGAGTCGAGAGGTTAAAAAATACTTCTCGATATAATTTTGTAAACAAAATCACTCGAAGTGACAAAAAGAATAAGAATATCATACATCGTTCCCATACTATTTTTAATAGCTTCTATTTCAATTACATCCTGTAGAAAGGATTTTAGCACGATTCCTAGTTTTGGTCAATTAGAATTTTCCAGAGATACGGTTTTTTTAGATACCGTATTTACCAATATTGGTTCTGCCACCTATAATCTTCGTGTTTATAATCGAGGTAATGAGGACATTACCATTCCAAATATTGCTTTAGAAAGAGGCTTAAGTTCTAATTACCGTTTAAATGTAGATGGAATCCCAGGGAAAGAATTTCAGAATATTGATATTCTTGCCAAAGACAGTATTTTTGTTTTTGTTGAAACTACGATTGATGTTACCTCGGTTCCTGATCCTTTATATACAGATCGAATACTATTTGATACAGGAATGAATCAACAAGATGTAGATTTAGTCACCTTAGTACAAGACGCTAACTTTATTTTTCCTGGAAGAGATCCTATTTCAATGAAAATTGATTCTTTAACATTAGACGGGCAACCAACAACAATTCGTGGTCGTTTTTTATTGGATTCTGAATTGAATTTCACAAATGCAAAACCGACAGTTATTTATGGTTATGCTGCGGTTCCTGCAAATAAAACATTAGTGATTGATGCTGGAGCAAGAATTCATTTTCATGACGATTCAGGCTTAATTATAGATAAAGACGGGAGTTTAAAAGTAAACGGAACGTTGAATGAAAAAGTGGTTTTTGAAGGCGATCGTTTGGAAAATTCTTTTGGTACAATTCCAGGTCAGTGGGGAACTATTTGGATGCGAGCTGGAAGTACTGAAAATGAAATTAATCACGCACAAATAAAAAATGGAATTATTGGAATTTTGGTCGATTCAATTGCATCCGCCTCTACTCCAACATTAACGTTGAGAAATACTGAAATTTTCAATCATTCAAACTTTGGTGTTTTGGCTAGAGAAACTAGTATTTTAGGTGAAAATGTTGTCATCGGAAACGCAGGTGAAGCTTCTTTTGCTGGTATTGTTGGAGGTTCTTATAACTTTACGCATAGTACATTTGCCAATTATTGGAGCAATGGTCCTCGATCTTTACCCGCAGTTTTAATCAATAACTTCTTTACGTTTACAAACGGAAGTGGTATGCAGATTGTAGAAACTAGAGATTTACTGGCAGCCAACTTCACCAACTGTATCATTGACGGAAATAACAATGTTGAATTTATACCAGACAGAGTTGATGGAAGCATCTTCAACTTTAATGTTGCCAACTCTTTAATTCAATTTAACGATACGGATGGTTCATTTTCTGGAATTCCTGAGCTCGATTTTAATGATGCAAGTTTGTATCAAAATATCATCCTCAATGGATTCACTCATTTTAGAAATACTTCGACAAATGATTTTATTATTGGTCAGGATAGTGACGCAATCAACCAAGGAAATACAACTGGAGCTGCACTAGTTCCTTTTGATATTTTAGGCGTTGTACGAGCTATGAATCCTGATGTTGGCGCCTATGAGCATATTGATTTTTAAATCAATTGTTTCGCTATAAAAACAGCATAAATAAAAATCCTTCGTATTTTTACATTTCTAATTTTCAGTAATGCCAAAAGACTTAAGTAATCATCGAAAATCCTACGAAAAGCAAGAACTGTTAGAAAGCAATTGTCCTGAAAATCCCATGGAGTTATTTCAAAAATGGTTTTTAAATGCAGATGGTTTAGAAACGGTCAGTGAAGCCAATGCAATGAATATCTCATCTATTGGATTGGATGGCTTTCCAAAAAACAGAGTGGTTTTGCTTAAAAAATATACTTGGGAAGGTTTTATCTTTTACACCAATTACAATTCAGAAAAAGGGAAGGCTATTTTAGAAAACAATCATGTCTGTTTGTCATTTTTCTGGCCCGCTTTAGAACAACAAATCATTATCAAAGGAAAAGCAGAGAAGGCTGCAGAAAATTTATCCGATGGTTATTTTGAATCCAGACCCAATGGAAGTAAACTGGGAGCATGGGCATCCAACCAAAGTGAAGTAGTTTCTTCAAGAAATGAATTAGATCACAATCTAAAAACTTATCAACAACAATTTAAAGGAAAAGAAATTCCAAGACCATCACATTGGGGAGGTTTTTTGGTAAAGCCCGTTTCTATTGAATTTTGGCAAGGAAGACCCAATAGAATGCACGATAGAATTAGATATACATTGTTAGAAGATTTTTCTTGGGAGATCGAAAGATTAGCACCGTAATTTTCTATATTTACAACACTAAAAATTCTTTGTGTGAAAACGCTCTACATTGTGAGACATGCTAAATCATCTTGGGAATACGAAGATATTGGCGATATTGATAGACCTTTAAAAAAGCGTGGAATTAATGATGCGCATTTGATGTCTAAATTTCTTTCAGAAAAAATTGACAGACCTGATGTCTTTATTTCTAGTGTTGCAAACAGAGCACTACATACAGGAGTCATTTTTTGTCGAAACTTCAACTATCCTTTTTCTAATTTAAAAATCAAAAAAGAACTCTATAGTTTTAGCGATGGATATTTAGTAAAAACGGTAAAGGCTTTGGATGATAGTTTTAATTCTGCCATCATTTTTAGTCATGATCATGGAATCAGCACGTTTGTCAATAAATTTGGAAGTAAACCCATTGCTCATGTACCTACTTGTGGAGTGATTGGTATTCGTTTTGACGAAAAACACTGGAAAAACGTTAAAAAAGGAACTACTATTTTAGTAGAATTTCCTAAAAATCATAAATAGAACTTTTTGATTTCAATTAAAAAATATGCTGCAATTGATATTGGTTCCAACGCCATCAGATTGCTTGTTGCCAATGTTATAGAAAGAGAAGACAAAGAACCTCAGTTTAAAAAATCATCTTTGGTACGTGTTCCAATTCGATTGGGAGCAGATTCTTTCGTAGGAGGAAAAGTGAGTCCAGAAAATATTAAAAGAATGATCAATGCGATCGAATCTTTTAAACTCCTAATGGATGTTCATGGCGTAGAAAGATACAAAGCCTGTGCAACATCGGCAATGCGTGAAGCTTCTAATGGCAAAGAAATTGCGCAAAGAATTCTTGAGAAAACGGGAGTTCAAATTGATATTATTGATGGAAAAGAAGAAGCTGCTATTATTTCTTCTACGGATCTAAACGAATTAATTTCTAGCGAGAAATCTTACTTATATGTAGATGTTGGTGGTGGTAGTACTGAATTTACTGTGTTTTCTGAAGGGGAAATAGTAAAATCAAAATCCTTTAAAATAGGAACTGTTCGTTTGCTAAATAATACCAAATCAGAAAATAAAGAAGCATTTAAAAAAGTAGAAGCTTGGGTTAAAGAAAACACTAAAGGTTTTCGCAAAATCTCTTTAATAGGTTCAGGAGGAAATATCAATAGGCTTTTTAAAATGTCTGGAAGAACAGAAGGAGCCCCAATCTCATATATCTATTTGAATGCTCAATATCAGTTTTTAAAGAAAATGAGTTATAGTGATCGTATTACCGAACTCAGTTTAAATCCTGATAGAGCCGATGTAATTATTCCTGCAACAAAAATCTACTTATCCGCTATGAAGTGGAGTGGGGCACGTAAAATTTACGTTCCAAAAATTGGTTTGGCAGACGGAATTATTAAAGGTTTATATTATAATAAGATCTAGACGCTAGACGCTAGACGCTAGACGCTAGACGAATGTATGTCCCTGATATAGGTTGACCACTTTAAACAAAGTGTAAACTATATGAAAGCAAATTTAAAACAATTAAAAAAACAGCGGATTTACTCAGAAGCATTTAAACGAGGTCTGGTCAAGGATTTTGAATCAGGTCGCTTTAGCGTACTCCAATTAGAAAAATTACATGGAGTAAATAATGTGACAATTTATAATTGGATTTATAAATATTCTACCTTTAACGAAAAAGGGATCCGAGTGGTAGAGAAGAAAGATAGTAGTTCAGATGCATTAAAAAAGCTTGCAGCTCGTGTAAAAGAGCTTGAAGGTATTGTTGGACGTAAACAAATAAAGATAGATTATTTAGAGAAGGTTATAGACATTGCAAGTGATGAGCTAAATATTGATATCAAAAAAAATGTCAACACTCCGCAATCCACTGGTTTGGGCAGCACCAACAAACAATAACTTTTAGTATGAATCAACTATATAAAGTTATTGGTATTAGTAAACAAGCTGTTTTTCAATACCAAAAAAGGCAAGCTATTTTTGACAATCAAATTTCTCAATTGATTTTAGAGGCAGATGACTTACGTAAGGATCATCCAGGTTGTGGAGTAGAAAAAATGTATCATATTTTAAGCCCAAGTTTTATAGGTCGTGACAGATTTATAGATACAATGATGGCTTTAGGTTATAGAATAAAGAAAGTAAAGAACTATAAACGTACTACAATTGCTGGAAAGAAATTCTATCCTAATCTTATTAAAGGGTTACAAATAAGTAAACCAAATACTCTTTGGCAGTCTGACATTACTTATTTACCTCTAAATGGCAAACATTACTATGCTGTGTTTATAATAGATGTCTATACCAAAAAGATTGTTGGCTTTAAAGTCTCTGATAACATGAGAGCTCAGGCTAATGTGTCTGCTTTAAAGATGGCTTTAAAAGATAATCAAGCACCCAAAATACATCATTCAGATAGAGGTAGTCAATATACTTATGGAAAATATTTAGAAATTTTAAGAGCTAATAATACTAAAATAAGTATGTCTTTTAGTGGATTAGATAATGCCTATGCAGAACGTATTAATAGAACTATTAAAGAAGAATATTTAAATTATTGGAACCCTAAAACATTTAATCAGTTAAAGTCATATGTAAAAAGAGCAGTAGATAATTACAATATGATTAGAGCTCATAAACATTTACCAAAAATGAGTCCTGATAAATTTGAGAAATATTGGACAAAATTATCAACCAACAAAAGACCAATAATTACTATTTTTAACAATCAAATTAATAACTAAAAACGGTCAACTCTATTTAGGGATATACAGAAAATTACGACTCTTTTTTAAACTGAAAAACTATTTAACCTTTTTAACGTTGAAACTGAAATCGAAATCGAAGTTGAAGTTGAAGTTGAAGTTGAAGTTGAAAAATATGTTTAAAACTACTACTTTGTGCCTCTACAACTTTGAAACTCAGGAACTTTGCAACTCTGAAACTCTGAAGCCTTTGAAACTGTTAATTGTTAATTGTTAATTGAACTTACAAACTCAGCAACTCGCCCATCAAACCCCTCTGTATTTTCTAAAAAACGAGTTTCTATTTCTATATAACTCACATCAGAAATTCGATCAGACAATCGCATATAATCTTTCTCAGTAGTTAATAGTATTTTCTTCTTAGCAGAAAGTCCTTCAAATTTTGCTTGTAGTTGTTTGATTTCTTGAGAAGTAAAATGATGATGATCCGAAAAATTTTGATGGTGGACTTTACATCCTTTCTCTTTTAAAAATCGTACCAAAGGCGTCGGATTTGCAATTCCCGTTACCAACAAAATTTCATATTCACAAAGTTCATCTAAGCCAATATGGAGCTTCCCTCCTGTTTCTTTATAATAATCAATCGTTGAAAAAAACACTTGTTGATCTTTCGTCGACTTTAACTTTTGGATGATTTTTTGTTGATCTGTCTCAGGGAAATCTTTCGGGCATTTAGTCACTACAATCAGGTCAGCTCTTTTTGCGCCTCTACTACTTTCTCTTAGATTCCCTGTCGGAAGGATAAAATCAGAAGTATACAAATCGTTATACTTCGTTAACAAAATAGAAAATCCAGGTTTTACTTTTCTATGTTGAAATGCATCGTCTAATAAAATAACATCTGGATTTACTTTTTCTAGTAATTGCTGAATTCCGCTTACGCGATTGGCATCTACAGCAATAGAAATATTTGGGAACTTTTTAAAGAATTGCAAGGGTTCATCTCCAACATCTTCTGCTTTATGAGAAGCATTCAACAAAACAAATCCTTTTGTTTTCCTTTTATATCCTCTGCTTAAAACAGCTACTTTTTTATTCGCTTGCAACAATCGAATTAAATATTCTATTTGTGGTGTTTTTCCCGTTCCACCGACACTTAAATTCCCAACAACAATGATTGGAACCTTAAAGGAGGTCGATTCTAAAACACCAATATCGAAAAAGTAATTACGAAGCCTGGTAATTAAATCGTATAAAACAGCAAATGGAAATAATAAAAATCGAACAAACTTCATCAGCACGAAAATACATTAAAAATAGTAACTTTGACAATTGTTAGTTCGAGTGATTTTTCTCTCGACTCCGCACGAGATGACAAAATCGTATCGAGAACTATTAAAAAGTAAAACGAAATGACCATTAAAGACGTTGCAAATTATTTAGAGAAAATCGCTCCGCTTCACCAAGCAGAAGATTTTGATAATGTTGGATTATTGATTGGTAGTTATGATACTGAGGTTAAAGGAGTTTTAGTCACTTTAGACACTTTAGAAGAGACTGTAGATGAAGCTATTGCTAACAAATGTAATTTGATTGTAAGTTTTCATCCTATTATTTTTAGTGGACTCAAGAAGATCAACGGGAATTCTTATGTAGAAAGAGTTGTTTTAAAAGCCATTCAAAATAATATTGCCATTTATGCGACGCATACAGCATTAGACAATAGTAAAGTGGGAGTTAGTGCAAAAATGTGTGACGTTTTAGGCTTGACAAATCATCAAATATTAATTCCTAAAAACGATGAAAATATTGGTATGGGAATGATCGGTGATTTGCCAGAACCCATGAATGAACAAGACTTTTTGAATTATACAAAAATGGTTTTTAATTCAGGAGGAGTTCGTCATTCAAAAAAACTTGGAAAAACTATTCAAAAAGTGGCAGTATTAGGCGGATCTGGAAGTTTTGCCATTTCGAATGCAATTCAAGAAAAAGCAGATGTTTACATTAGTGCAGATTTTAAATACCATGATTTTTTTAAAGCTGAACAAAAAATCTTGTTGATTGACGTTGGACATTATGAAAGTGAGCAATTTACAAAAACCCTTTTGGTTGAGTATCTTACAAAAAAATTCACTAGTTTTGCAGTCATTTTATCAGAAAAAAGTACAAATCCAATTTATTATTTATAAACATGGCAAAGAAGAAAGAAGTTACTGTTGAAGAAAAATTAAGAGCTCTTTATGATTTACAATTAATCGATTCAAGAATTGATGAAATTAGAAGTGTACGAGGAGAGTTGCCTTTAGAAGTTGAAGACTTAGAAGATGAAGTAGCTGGATTAAACACAAGACTTTCTAACCTGTCTGAAGACGTTGCTAATTTAGAAACTGACATCAATAACAAAAAGTTAGCGATTGAAGAATCTAATGCTTTAATGAAAAAATACGACGAGCAACAAAAGAAAGTTAGAAACAATAGAGAGTTTGACTCTTTGGCTAAAGAGGTTGAATATCAAGAATTAGAAATTCAATTGTCTGAAAAACGTATCGGCGAATTTAAAGTTAAGATTGAACAGAAAAATGAAGTTATTGCAACTACTAAAGAAAAATTAGATAAGCAACAACAACATTTAGATCACAAAAAATCTGAGTTGGATGCCATTTTAAAAGAAACAGAAAAAGAAGAAAAGCTTTTATTGAAAAAATCTGAAGAATTTTCTGCTTCTATTGATGGTCACTTATTAACTGCTTATAAGAGAATAAGAAATAAAGTAAAAAATGGTTTGGCCGTAGTTTCTATTGAAAGAGGAGCTTCAGGAGGATCATTCTTTACAATTCCACCACAAGTTCAGTTAGAAATTGCCACTCGTAAGAAAATCACTATTGATGAGCACAGTGGACGTATCTTAGTTGATGCTGCTTTAGCTGCTGAAGAGAAAGGAAAAATTGATAGCATTTTCGCTTAATCAATTCCTATAATAACATAAAAAACTCGGACTTTCGTCCGAGTTTTTTGTTTATATATCACTGCTGTTCGAAAGCTAGACTTAAGACCGCTCTGCTTTTAGAATAAAGAATCAAGATGTGTCGATTTTCAAAGAGTTAAATATCGTAACTTTTTAACACTTTTTATATCATAAAAAAGATAGTTTTTTAAATAAAACAGAATTTTATGAAAGTAAAGTCGCTTAAAGGGCTGATTTTCAAAAGTCTTTTATCTTGAATCTACCAGTGAGCCGTAATGAGTCCTGTCGAAGTAAACGGTCTTACTGCAAAAGTTTCGGATATTAGTATTCTAAACTTCTTAAATAATCTAATTTCTTTTTCCAGATTTCCAATCCGTCTTTAAATTGTGCAATACTCTTGTGAACGTTTTTAACCAACGGGTTATCATCAGACGCATTAGAAAAGAAGCTTAAGTTATTCTCTAACTGCTGAATTTCTCGAGTACTTTCATCGATTTTTTTGCGGATAAAGATTTGTTCTCCATCTAACTTTCTTACATCATTATTAGCTAAGTAACCGTTTACAATATTTTGAAATTTCAATAGCACAATTTCATTTTTATCAATAGACAAACCTCCTAAGGCTTTATCGATAAATTTATTGAATTTAACATCAACGCTTTTTGCACTTCTTGGCAATCTTCCTAGTGAATTCCATATATTCATCAAATCACTGATAGATTCTTTGGTCGTGTATTCACCTTCGTTAAGCGCTTCTAAGAATTCATTTTTCTTATCTACCACTTCTTGTTGCTCTTTATTCAAAGCATTCTTTTGGTTGTGATAACGATCAAAATAATGATTACAAGCTGCCTTAAATCTTTTCCAAATATCATCTGAAAACTTTCTTGGAACATGTCCAATTTTCTTCCAATCCGCTTGTATTTTTTTAAGTGTGTTTGTTGCGTAATCCCAATCTTCGCTATCTTTTAAAGATTCTGCAAGCTCAATAAGTTCCACTTTTCTCTTAAGGTTCTCTTGTTGAGAACCTTTTTCTTGCTTGTAAAACACATTCTTAGCTTGATTGAATTGCTTCGTGGCAGCCTTAAATTTCTGCCAAACAGCTTCGCTTTTCGAAAAAGGTAATTTGCCAGCATCAAAATACTTTTGACGTAAGGCTTCAATATCTTTAATACTTTTCTGCCAATCACTATGAGCCGTATTTTTAGAAAAATCATAATTATTAATCTCCTCAACTACCGCTAATTTAACTTTTATGATTTCTCCATATTGAGATTTCATTTCCCTATAATAATCATGTCTTTTATCATGAATACTTTTAGTAGCATCGCTAAATTTCCTCCAAATTTCTTCTCTCTTTTCTTTAGCAACAGGTCCAATATCTTCTTTCCATAATTTATGGAGTTTTTGCAATTCTTTAAATGCAAAATTAATATCCTTTTCTTCTGCTAAAGCTTCCGCTTTCTCTATTAATTTTAATTTCTCTTCTAAATTATTTCTAAAATCTAAGTCTCTAAAATCATTGCTTAAATGAAGTAGGTCATAAAAACGTTCAACATGATGATGGTATGTTTTCCATGCATCATTGTATTTTGTTTTTGGAACTCCACCGATAGAACGCCAAGTATTTTGCAAATCTCTAAAAGACTTATACATTGTCTTTGTATCTGCATTTTCTATCAAAGATTTTAAATCCTCAATGACCTTAAGTTTCTTTTCAAGATTTTCTTTTAACTCCTTTTCTAAATTAGAATAATACGCATCTCTTTGTTTTTTATAATCTGAGAGAAGTTGATTGTATTTAGCTTTTACTGGGCTAGAAAATTGAAAGTCTATTGAGTTTCCTCCTTCTGCTAAAAATGCTGCTTTTTTTTCTGCTAATAACTTGCCGAATCCTAGATTAAAAGCACTTTTAATTGCTTCTGCATTCGTTTTAATTTGTTGTATTGGATGATTTTTAATCAGTTTTTCTAACTCATTAGCAAGTTCTTCTAATGATAAATCATCATACGTTACAGCAGGAACTGCACTTGAAGACTCCTCTTTTTCAGCATCTTCTGCAACTTTTTCTTCTACTGCTTCAACGGCTTTAACAACCTCTTCCTCAACTACAGGTTTTGCTTTCTCTTCTTCAACTTCTGTATTGATTGCTTCGGCTTCTGAAACATTTTCATCAGCTACTTCTACGGCTTTGACAGTCTCTTCCTCTATTACAGGTTCTACTGCTTTTTCCTCAACTCTTGTATCGATTGCTTCGGTTTCTTCTTTTGAAACATTTTCATCAGCTACCTCAACTTTTACTTCAACAACATCTTCTGCCTCTACAGGCTTTTCTTTCTCTTTTTCTACTTCAGTATTGGTTACTTCGGTTTCTGTTTCTGAAATATTTTTATCGATTTCTTCGGGTTCTACTTTCCCGTCTTTTGAGTCTAACATATCTACAATGTTTAAGGTTCCTACTATCAGTCTCTAAAGATACAGATGTCTTACAAAACCACAAAAGATAATTAGGATGTTAACAGAAAACTATTGATTCCAGATTCTCCAAGACTCTTCCGCTTGCAACTCTAACATCTCATACCCATTTTTAGTTTGAGCTTTTCTTTTAATTCCTTCAGCCAAAAAAGCGGTAACCTCTGGATTGTATATTAAATCGTATAGCAAATGTTTATGAGTTAAGTATTGATAAGGAATTTGAGGTTTTTGATCTGTTTTAGGAAAGGTTCCTACTGGAGTTGAGTTTACAATGATAGTGTATTCTTCTAATAATTCTTGAGTAATTTCTGAGTATGAAATTTCTTTTCTCTTAGGATGTCTAGACACTTTTAGAAATTTAATTCCTAGTTGTTTAAAAACATAGGCAATTGCTTTTGAGGCTCCGCCAGTCCCTAAAATAATTGCTTTTGTATGATGAGATTTTAATAGAGGTTCTATTGATTTTTGAAACCCAACAACATCCGAATTGTATCCTTTTAAGTTTCCTTTTTTTGTAATTCTGATGGTATTTACAGCACCAATTTTTCTAGCAGTTTTATGAACCTTATCTAAATACAAAAAAACATCTTGCTTGTACGGAATGGTAACATTTAATCCTTTGATACAAAATTTAAACTCGTGAATTACTTTAGAAAAATCTTCAATTTTTTCAATATCAAAATTGACATATTGATGATGGTCAAGTTCTAATTTCTCAAACTTCTTTGAAAAATAATCCCTTGAAAAAGAATAGGAAATATTCTTTCCAACCAATCCAAAAAGCACTTTATTTAATTTTCCTTCTTCTTCCATAATAATCAATTGCTAAGATTAAACCAATTCCTAATGCAATATAGAAAATGGCAAACCTAGTGACGTCATTAGACAAATCTGGTAAAAACCGTTGATAGTTTTCTACAATTTTATTTCCGCTTTGGTCTACTAAAAACTCTCCGTTTTCTTGTTTAAAAATCTTCTCTTTCCATGGCCAAACAATTCCTAAAGACCCTGTAATAAATCCAATAATAATTGCAGTTACAATCTGATGCCATCTTTTTAGTACATATCCTAAAACATGTGAAATAGAAACCAATCCAAAAGCAGAACCTGCTGTAAAAACTCCTATAACTTTTAAATATCTAATTTTCACGGGATCATCAGCAAAATCAAAATCCCAAACAAAAATACTTTTGATAACGTCAAAAAGTACGTTCACAGAATCTACCAATAACAAGACATAATTCCCCATTAAAATCAGAATAAATGACCCTGATAATCCTGGTAGTGTCATTCCAGAGACTCCAATAATACCGCATATAAATACAAACCAAAGATTGTCGTTTTCGTTTGCTGGTGTCAAGAAACTAATTCCCAAACCAATACTTGCGCCAATAATTAATGAGAGTATATTTTTAAAATTCCAATCGCCAAAGCCTTTCCCTATATAATAAATAGAACCGATGATCATTCCAAAAAACCAGCTCCAAACGTAGAGTTCATAGTTTCGCAAAAAGTAATCTAATAGTAGTGAAATGCTGAAGTAACTAAAAATACTTCCACCAATTACAAATCCTAAAAATTGTGCATTGATGTATTGAAAGAAGCTTTTAAATCGACCATTCAACAGAAGTTTACATGCTTTTAAATTGATCTTTTGAAAAGAATAAATCAGTTCTTCATAAAAACCTAAGACAAAGGAAACGGTTCCGCCAGAAACTCCGGGAACTTTATTAGCTGCTCCCATTGCCAAACCTTTTAAAAAAAGACTCAGCTTTTGCGTAAAGGTTCTTGTAGTGTGCATTAACTTTTTTTAACTGCTAGCCTTTCTAATAATAGAATTAATCCGAATCCAATGACAGCAACTATAATTGCCGAAGTGAGTTGTGCATCGCCTTCAAAAGTCAGAGGAGATTTACTTACCTGATTAAAAGGAACTTCAATTCCTTCAGAATTTGTTCTCCAAGAAATTGTTTCTTTCCAAGGCCAAATTTTATTTAACGATCCTATAATGAACCCTGTTAAGGCAGCTAATGTCAAATTTTTATATTTAGTAAAAAGCCATTTTAAAACCCTTGAAAATGATAAAAGTCCAACGATAGCTCCCACCATAAATACAGCAATGCTGAAAAAATCTTTATCATTTACTGCATTCAATACAGGTTTGTAGGCGCCTAAAAGCACCAAGATAAAAGAACCTGAAATGCCCGGTAAAATCATTGCGCAAATTGCAATCATTCCTGCTATAAATAGAAACCATGGTGAAGAATTTTCAGAAACCATTGGGTTTAATGTTGTGATGTAATAAGCTAATACAGCTCCAAAAATTAAAAGAAGAATACTTCCTACACCCCATTTTGTAATTTGCTTTCCAACGTAAATAATACTGGCTAAAACCAATCCAAAAAAGAACGACCAAATAAGTATCGGGTGGTTTTCTAATAACGATTCGATTAACTTTGCTAAGGAGAGAATACTGATAAAAATCCCTAAGAATAAAGCCAATAAAAAATTCCCATTTACTTGATTCCAAGCAGCTTTTATTCCTTCATTTTTGATTGTTTTTAGTAAGCCAAAATTAAAACTGCTAATAGAAGACAAAAGCTCTTCATAAATTCCAGAAATAAATGCAATGGTTCCTCCAGAAACTCCAGGAACAACATCGGCTGCTCCCATAGCGATTCCTTTTAAGGATATAATTACATAGTCTTTTAAAGATCTACTCATGGTTGTTTGATTTGTTTATATGTACGAAGATAAGTGAAAAAGTGAAATAACTTTGCAAATTAAGACTCCTGATTTGCCTGATTATACTCCTACAATATTTCGATATGTTTAAGAAATAATCCCACCTCAAATCCTCCGAGGTTTTACCTCGGAGGAATCCTTCCTAATTAATTAAACTACCTCCTTATTATTCTGTGGCTTTCTTGTAATCCGCTACTATTTTTTTTACGGCAAGATGGTCATATACTGTTGGAAAAAGTTCTTGAATGATGGAATGATATGAATAGTCTATTTTCATTCCACTAATAAGATGTGCTATTCCATGGTTTTCTTTATTCAAAACAAAGAACAACCCTGAGAGTCTGTATTCAATTTCTGCAAAGTCTTTGTAAATCTTTTGTGCGCTAAACAACACTTTTAACGCATCGTTAAAATCGCCAATAAAAAGCAACACATCACACATGGCAATATAAATCTCAATAGATTCATCTTTTAACTCTAAACATTTTTCGAAACCTTTAATTGCTTCTTCATAAAAACTTAGTTTGATATTAATGTCAGAGTACTTTCTCCAATACAAGGCATTCGTGTCGTCAATCTTAATTGCTTTGGATATATAATACAATGCTTTTTGAAAATCTTTTTGAGCATAGTACGCTTCGGTTAGTAATATCCATCCTTTGTCTAATAATGGATCTTCATGTACTGCTTTTTTGTAAAAACTAATTGCAGTTTCTAACTCTTTTAATTCCTGATAACATTCGCCTACTCTTACGTATGCATAAGCCGTTGGATCATCGAGTTCCAACGTTACCATATAATTGTTAATCGCATCTTTATACTCACCTAATTGCTCGTAGGTTTTTGCTTTCTCTAAATAAGCTCCAATAAAAGATTCGTCAATTAAAACAGCGTAATCAAAACAAGTTAAAGCTTCTTTGTACATGTTTAATACAAAATACTGACGCCCTAATTGATGCCATGCAACTTCGCTATATGGATTTTTATCAAGATAAGAATTCAAAAAAGTAACCGCTTGTTCGTGGTCTTTTTCCATATCAAAACAATACACCACATTGTACAATGCAGAGTAATCTTCATAATCTACATCAATACATTTTGCGAAACTTAGTCGAGCATTTTCAAAATCGTCTAAGTACAAATATTCCATTCCCATTAAAGACCAAACATCTACTTTTTCATCTGTATGAATCAATGCAATCTTTAGGTTTTGTATGGCTTCTTTATGATTTCCGCCTTTAGAAAGTATGGTTGCTTTTTGTATATAAACCTCTTCATTATCAGGAGCTAAAGCTTCAATTCTTTTGACCAACTTCGCAGCTTTCTCTAGCTTGTCATCAAAAATTAAAATTTCTACTTCTAATAATTTCAGGTCTATAGATGTTGGATGTTGTTGTAAGCCCAGTTGTACGGCTTTCTTAGCAAGAGAATGTTTTCCAGTATCGAGATAGTGAACGATAATTTCTTCAAATTCTACTAAATCAAAAAAATAAATGCTATTTGTTTTCAGCATCGATTCAAACTTAGACAATGGCATACGCAATTATGATTTGAATTACTTCATTAAAAATACTATTCCTCTTACGCTTCTTTATAAAAACTAGCTTTTGTTTTCAACAATTTAATTAACAGTCCAAAAACCATGCAAGAATTTGATTTGCTTCAAAGAAGGTCAACAAATTTACGACTTTTTCTATTTTTAAATATTGAACTCATTTCATTTCTATTTTTTGATAAATAAAAACTTTAAAAAAGGATTCTATTTTCAATCATTTTTTAAGGAATAGAGAAGAAAAGTGAGTTTCATAAAATGATTTGTGGATTCGTGGCAAAACATCAAAAGATTATAGCGAGTCTTAGCCCTATCTAATTTGCATCATAAATTTTGCGCATCTCTTTTTTTATAGTAGCTTTGCCCTACTTTAGTATTTTAGCTAAATTGATCCATTTCTCATGAGCAAAAAAGTCTTACTGAACTCTAAAGAAATTGAAATTATTCTTCATCGATTAGCTTGTCAGTTAATCGAGAATCACAATGATTTTTCAGAAACCGTTTTAATTGGTTTACAACCCAGAGGTAGTTTTTTAGCAAAACGACTTGCTGATATTTTAACGACTGACTACCATATAAAGGATATTAATTTGGGTCTTTTAGACATTACTTTTTATAGAGATGATTTTAGACGAAGAGATGAACCTTTAGAAGCAACAGATACTCAGATTGATTTTTTAATTGAAAACAAAAATGTTGTTTTGATTGATGATGTATTGTTTTCTGGAAGAAGTGTAAGAGCTGCTTTAACGGCCATACAATCTTATGGAAGGCCAGAAAACGTAGAGTTATTGGTACTTATCGATAGACGTTTTAGCAGACATTTGCCCATTCAACCTAATTATAGAGGAAGACAAGTTGATGCTATTAATGAAGAACGCGTTATTGTAAATTGGAAAGAATCGCATTCAAAAGATGCAATATATATAGATAATAAATAATTATGAAGCAGTTAAGCGTAGAACATTTATTGGGAATTAAATACCTCACTAAAAATGATATCGACCTTATTTTTGAAACTGCCAATCATTTTAAAGAAGTAATTAATAGACCGATTAAAAAGGTTCCTTCTTTACGAGATATTACTATTGCTAACTTATTTTTTGAAAATAGTACACGAACAAAATTATCTTTTGAACTGGCAGAAAAAAGATTATCTGCTGATGTCATTAACTTCTCTGCAAGTCAATCTTCGGTAAAAAAAGGAGAAACATTAATTGATACTGTCAACAATATTTTATCCATGAAAGTTGATATTGTTGTGATGCGACATCCGAATGTGGGTGCTGGTGTTTTCTTATCAAAACATGTGGATGCAAAAATTATCAATGCAGGTGATGGAACACATGAACATCCAACGCAAGCCTTATTAGACAGTTATTCCATTCAAGAAAAACTAGGAACTGTTAAAGGGAAAAAGATTGTGATTGTTGGAGACATTCTACATTCTAGAGTTGCTTTATCAAATATTTTCGCTTTAAAATTACAAGGTGCACAAGTAAAGGTTTGTGGCCCTACAACCTTAATTCCTAAATACATTACAAGTTTGGGAGTGGAAGTAGAAACCAATATTAAGAAAGCTTTAGAATGGTGTGATGTTGCCAATGTTTTACGTGTACAACATGAAAGAATGGACATCAAATACTTTCCATCTACGAGAGAATACACGCAATTGTTCGGAATCAATAAAGAAATCTTAGACAATTTAGGAAAGAAAATTGTGATTATGCATCCAGGACCTATCAATAGAGGTGTAGAAATTACAAGTGATGTAGCCGATGCGGATCAGTCTATCATCTTAAATCAGGTTGAAAATGGAGTTGCTGTAAGAATGGCTGTAATTTATCTTTTAGCACAACAAATAAAAAGGTAGTCATGAAAGAGAATTACACATTAATCACAGTTGATAAAGCTTCTTTTTCGACATTCCAACAGCAATTAAACGATTTAAAATCAAATCATTTGATTGTAGAAGTTTCTGAAAACCTTAACATAGATGAAGAGAAAATCTCTTTATTTTTGAATATCGCTGTCGATTTTAAAACAAATGGCACATCATTTGTAGTAATAAAGTCAGGTATAAATATTGATGATTTTCCTGAAAACCTTAATATTGTACCTACATTGCAAGAAGCAGAAGATGTATTGGAGATGGAAGCAATTGAACGTGATTTAGGATTTTAACTAAGCAAACAGTATGATTAAAAAGATACTTTTTATTCTTTTTTTAAGTATTACAACTGTAGGATTTTCTCAAAAATCTCTTACCAAGTTGGCTGCTGCACCGAATCCTTTCGTCAGCGAAACCAAAATTACTTTTGTTTCCGAAACGGATCAAACTATTATTCTTAGCGTTAAAAACGTACTTGGTAAAACTGTATATAACAAGAGACATAAAATCAAAAAAGGAAAGAATTCGATTCCTTTCTTAAAAAACGATTTACGTTCCGGGATGTACATTTATGCAATACGAAATAGCAAAGAACTTGTTTCGAAACGTTTGGTCATTAAATGAGTTTAGAACTTACCATCTTAGGATGTCATTCAGCAACACCTAGAGTTAACGCGCATCCTACAGCCCAGTATTTAGAAATTAATTCTCGACATTTTTTAATTGATTGTGGTGAAGGAACGCAACGTCAGATGCGTAAATACAAAGTCGGATTTTCTAAAATCAACCATATTTTTATTTCTCATTTGCATGGCGATCATTTCTTTGGTTTGATTGGATTAATCTCTACTTATGGAATTCTAAACAGAGAAAAAGACTTACATATTTACGGACCAAAAGGGATCAAAGAAGTCATCAATTTACAGTTAAAACATTCCAAATCGTACGCAAAATTCGATTTGATTTTTCATGAATTAGTTTCTAAAGAAAGTGAACTTATTTTTGAAGATGCTAAGGTTGAAGTAAGAACCATTCCTTTACACCATCGAGTGTACACCAATGGGTATCTTTTTAAAGAAAAAGAAAACCCTAGAAAGTTAAACATTGCTGTCATCAACCAGTTTGATGAAATTGAAGTTTGCGATTATAACAATCTAAAAGCGGGAAGAGATTTTCTATTATCTTCTGGTGAAGTTTTAGAAAACGCCAAACTCACTTTAGACCCTTCAAAACCATTAAGTTACGCGTATTGCAGTGATACTTCTTATAAGCCAGACATTGCTGAAGTCATCAAAGATTCTGATCTTTTATACCACGAGTCAACCTTCTTATCAGACCGAGAAGATCTCGCTTTAAAAACAAAACACTCAACTGCGAAACAAGCTGCAGAAATTGCTTCTTTATCCAATGTAAAACAGTTAGTTCTGGGGCATTATTCCAGTCGATATAAAGACACTTCTCTATTTAAAAAAGAAGCCGAAGAAGTTTTTGACAATGTTGAACTTGCTGATGCTGGAAAAGTGTTTTCCGTTTAGTTTACGATGAATAAGTTTGACAAAATTTTATGTCTCTTTGAGTTTCATACTATAGTCATGATTACTGACTAAAACCTCCTATCTCCCACTAAGCTTATTTAGCAAGAACTAAAGGCTTATTTATTTTACCAGTATTTTTGCTACATTAGCAAGAACAAACAAATTCAACTTATTAATATGTACAATTCTAAAATTACTGGATTAGGTTATTTTGTACCTGAAAATGTGGTGACGAATGATGATCTAAAGCAATGGATGGAAACCAGCGATGAATGGATTCAGGAAAGAACTGGAATTAAAGAACGTAGATGGATAGATCCTGCAACAGGAGAAACAACATCTACCATGGCAGTGAAAGCTTCTAAAATTGCCATTGAACGTGCTGGCTTAACAAAAGATGATATCGACTTTATCATCTTTGCTACACTAAGTCCAGATATGTATTTCCCAGGTGGAGGTGTTCGTGTACAAGATATGTTAAACATGCCAACGGTAGGTGCATTGGATGTTAGAAATCAGTGTTCTGGATTTATCTATTCCTTGTCTGTAGCCGATCAGTTTATTAAAACAGGAATGTACAAGAATATTTTGGTAATTGGCGCTGAGAATCATAGTGGAGGTTTAGAGCGTTCTACTAGAGGTAGAAATGTGACCGTTATTTTTGGAGATGGTGCTGGAGCCGCAGTTTTATCAAGAAGCGACGAAGAAGGAAAAGGAATTTTATCTTCTCATTTGCATTCTGAAGGAAAACATGCTCGTGAATTAATGTTAGATGGACCGTCTACGGGACGTTGGGTTCCTGAAATTTTAGCAGAAAACAATCCTGATGATGAATCGTATTTTCCATATATGAACGGACAATTTGTCTTTAAACATGCAGTTGTTCGTTTTTCTGAAGCAATTATAGAAGGTTTAGAAGCCAACGGATTGCAGAAAGAAGAAATTGATATGTTAATTCCACATCAGGCAAACCTGAGAATTGCACAATTCATTCAACGTAAATTTCAATTGAGTGATGACCAAGTGTATAATAATATTATGAAGTATGGGAATACCACAGCTGCTTCAGTAATTATTGCGCTAACGGAAGCTTGGGAGAAAGGTAAGATTAATGACGGAAATCTGGTTGTATTGGCTGCTTTTGGTAGTGGGTTTACTTGGGGAAGCGTAATTATTAGGTGGTAATTATTAGGTATTAGGTGGTGGGTATTAGGAATCGTAAATATTTTTAGTTCTATAGGTTTTATTGAATCCTTAAAGCTTTGTTTTACTTCTGAAATATCCTAAAGCTATAGCCACAAATACACGAATGTTATTGTAAAAAAAAAAATGGTTTTAATTATATATGAAAAAGAGTACACTATTATTTATATCGATTTTACTTTTTAATTGTTCTGAAAAAAAGAAGGACACGATCAAGCATGTAAAGCATAATATTGAGTTTCTAAATAGGAATCTCAATATCCCTGAAAATTATATATCAATAAACTTTGACGACTATCAAAGCATTATTAAAGAAAATTATACGGATTCAATATTTGTTGCTTCTAAAATTTCACAAATTGAAAACCTGAAAAGTAAATTTCATAACTACGTTATGTTTTGTGATAAAAATAATATCGAAAACACACTGATAATCGTAGAAATGATCAATCCCCAACCCAATAAAATTATCAAAAATAAATTAGCAAGATTAATTCATTCAGAACTAAAAGAAAAAGGGAAGATTAATAACTACTCGTACAAACCAATGGAGAATAGAATTTTAAATGATTGGTTAATAAAAATAAAAGGTAAAAAAGAATATCACGATTTAGGAGTATCTGTCTACCAAACAAGTTATATGGCTTCTAATTTTGGCGTTTATGTGTTCAATGCTAATAAGGAAATGGATTTTGAAAAAGAGCTGACTGAATGAATGCAACATTTAGTTTTGATTCAATAAGCTTTTAAAAATTAATCCGAAGCACTAAGTGTTGAAAAGTTTAACGAGTTCATAAAAAAATCCGAAGTAAAATTTTACTTCGGATTTTTTTATATGTTTTTTTCTAATTAGTTAGAAGCTCCGTACTGACCAATTAAGTTTTTAGTAATCGTTTTAATATCACAACCTGTATGCTTAATCGCAATGATTTGTGGATATAATCGAGTAGCACTATCGTAAATTTTTCCTTTTACAACACCAATGGCTTGTAAGAAAACTTGGTTGATCGAAGAAGTAATTTCTGAATTGATAGGAATTACAGCTGTAATCTCTTTCGATTCGATTCCAACAACTTCATAACCAACACTTCCTGATACTTCACCTCTCCCAGCAGCTGCTCCTAAAGCAACTAAACTACTAATGTCTATATTATTTCTCAATGCATTTACATTCGCAACAATACGTAAACCAACACCAATTTTTGCATATCCAACACAACTATCGTTTCCTGTTCCTTCAACAGTTTGAATGATATATTTGTTGTAATCTACAATTAATCTGTAGGTTCCTTTCTTTAGTGATCTTCCAGAGTATAAATAAGAAACAGTTCCATCTGCATTAAAGCGTTGGATGGTAGTTTCCATAGATTCATTGGGAATAAAATTAAGTACAGATTGCTTATCCATCGATAATTGCAAAGCAGATTGCGCTTTGATTTCATTATTTGAAGTAGCACTAATAATATCAGCTTTGATTTGAATGGGGGCAATTGGGATAAAGTCGATGTAATTTTCTGCTCCTACTGCATAGTTTTCAGGTTTACTTGATAGAAATTGTGCTGAGGCACTAATTGAAAAAGCAACTAAGAATAGTAGAGCGATTAATTTCTTCATTATAGTTAGTTTAAATTGAAATTTTTATAACACTCCAAATCTAATAAAAAAACCTGAAAGTCCTTTGTATTTTAAGCGAAATGTAATACACATGATGTTAACAAAAAAAAAGTCGCAAAATGCGACTCTTTTTTCAAATAATTATTGGGGGTTTTTAGAAGAATCCACCGCCACCTTGTTTCTCGTTGCTGTCTCTTCTTCTGCGAGGTTTTGCCTTATTTTTTCCACCTCCAAATCGGTAATTGAATCCAAGGTATGTGGTTCTACTTTCCCATTGGAAACGTCCGTTTTGAACAAATGGTCTTTCTGAATTGAATTGGAATTTCATTCCTCTAAAGATATCATTGAATCGTAAAGAAAGAGTTCCTTTTCCTTTCAATACAGAATAGGTTGCTCCAGCATTTACCATCCACATCGGGTCTACTTCCCATTGAATATCTTGATTAGCACCTCTATACATTGCAAACACTTGCAATCTTAAATTTTTGCTGGCTTTAATACTATTGCTAATTCTGGCATTAAAAGCTTGATTTGTCACTTCAACTCTTTGAGCAGTTGGATTGCTTAAATCATTGGTTCCAAACTGTTTCTGAGAATAGAAATCTATACTAGAATTTGCTCTCCACCATTTGTTGATTTTAAAATTCGCAGAGAATTCTAATCCATAAGCATCCGTATCATCAAAGTTTGCAAAAGATAAGATCTGTCTTACATTACTTGGATCTGAAGGATCTCTGAAAGTAACTCTAGAAATTACATCATTTACTTTTCTATAGAAAGTTCCGAAAGTTAATGAACCGCCTTTAATTCGTCTTGTATAGTTTAATTCAAAAGAATTTGTGAATTGAGGCACTAAATCTTTATTTCCAACAGAAGTAATTAATGGAGTACTCCATTCTCTAATTGGATTTACTTGACCGATACCAGGTCTGTCTACTCTTCGACTATAACTTAACTGAAATTGATTTTTTTCAGAAGGAGAATAGGTGAAAAATCCAGAAGGATAGATAGAGAAAATTTTATCTGTAACAGTTTCTGAACCGATAGTTTCTCTTCTAAAGATACCATCAATTTCATAGTTCTCTAATCTGGCACCCAATTGCATCGTTAATTTTCCGAAAGATTGATTGTAATTTACATATCCAGAATATATTTTACGATCATAATCAAAAGAAGAATCGGTAAATCCTACTTGATTTGTGTCGTTTGTATTGGCCGTATTATTTTCACGATACTCTACACCTAATTCTATTTTTGTCTTATCAGAAAGAGGGTTTGTATAATCTACATTCACCAATGTATTTGTTCTATCATTAGTAATGGTGTTGAAGTAATTTAACTCACCATTACCAGGATTTATAAGGTCTTGATTTACTAAATTTTGAGGCGAATCGTTTTCAGAATAAGTGACTTCAAATTCTAAATTATGTCCTTTTTTCTTAAACTCAGTTTTATAATTTAAATTATAGGCTGCATTCTTACTATCAGATGCCTGAGTATTTGGAGAATTATTTGTTATAATACCTCCTGAAGTGATGATAGCAGATCCGTTAGCCGAACTGTTAAACCAATTTTGAGTTGTATAAAATGATAGTGTATTTTTATCATTCAAATAGATATCAGCCCCTATTTTTAATAAGTTAGATTCATTAGAATTGGTAAAAACAAACTCTTGTAGATTCACTCCCGGTCTTTCTACAAAACCGAAATTGTAATTATCACCACTATTATGACCATAATTTGCAAAAAAGTTTACATCACCTGTTTTATAATTCATATTGGTTGATGTATTGTATCGCACATAATGACCCGCAGTAACTCCACCAGTAACAGATCCGTTAAAACCAATATTGGCATTCTTGTTTAGAATAATATTGATGATACCACTCATTCCTTCTGGATTGTATTTCGCTGAAGGGTTGGTAATTAATTCAATACTTTTAATCGAATTAGATGGAATTTGTCTTAACAATTGAGCTGTAGGAATATTGGTCGGTTTTCCGTCTACTAATACACGTACATTTTGGTTACCACGCAAACTAATTTGTCCAGTCTGACTGTCTACGCTAACAGATTGCACATTGTTTAAAAGCTCCGAAGCTGTTGTTCCAGCAGAGGTTAAATCTTTTCCTACATTAATTACTTTTCTGTCTACTTTTTGTATCACAGTAGAAGTTTCTGCTCTTACAACTACTTCATCTAATTGCGCTGCATCTTCTTGTAAAGGAATGGTTCCTAAATTAATATTTCGTTCTTTATTGGTAACACTAATTTGCTTCGAAAAAGTGGTATATCCTATAAATTGGATTTCTACAATACTATTTCCTTTTGGGATGTCTTTAATTTTAAAATTTCCTTTGTCTCCTGTAATTCCTCCAGTAATCACTTTCTTCGCCATATCTCTTACAACAATATTTACATAAGGAAGAGGTTCTTTAGTTGTTTCGTCAATTACTTTTCCATAAATAGTTCCAGGTTTTGGTAGTTCGCTTTTAGCTAATTGTGCAAAGGAATTGAATGACACAGTTAACAAACATAAAAGCATAATTTTTTTCATTTGGGTTGATTTTTGATTTTTGTTTATGATGCTTAGTAGACTTCTTAAATTGTATCTTTGTTACTCGTTTTAACAGTGTTTAACGTATAATTAACATATGTCAAAAAATACCTTGGTTTTAGGTGCTTCCTTAAAAGAGTTCCGATATTCTAACATTGCTATTCATCGTTTAAGAGGTCAGAATATCCCCGTGGTTGCTAATGGTTTGAAGGAAGGAAAGGTGCACGATGTAACCATAGATACAGAGAAAAAAGACTACTCTCAGATAGACACTGTAACACTGTATTTAAACCCCAAAAGACAAGAAGAATATTACGATTATATTATAGGATTACACCCAAAAAGAGTGATCTTCAATCCGGGAACTGAGAACCCTAAATTCATGAACCTATTAGCAGAAAAAGGAATTATTTCAGAAATTGCTTGTACTTTAGTTTTGTTATCAATGCATCAATATTAATTTAGATATGAAGAATAGATTTGTTAGAGTTACTGTGGTAACCATTGTAGTGAGTTTTTTTTATTTCACTTTTTTTACTGAAAAAGCAATGGATGTTTCTCAAGATAAAAATACTACGACTGAAATATCGGATGTTGTAAAATCTACAATAGATACTTTATTGCATGAAAAGGGATATTTGGTTCTTGGAAGACCCAATGTTGTTCTGTTAGTTACTTTAGCTGATACCTCTAAACACAAAGACTTTTATATTATAGCAACGGATGAGGAGAATGCAATTCTTGCCAAGGAAAAAGATCAAGACAACTTAGAGGTTTATAAAAAGTTCTCGCTAACATCTTCTTTTAAGGATTATAAAGTGGATGTATATGAGGGTAAATTAGCTGACCCAGATTTTGAAACAAATCCAGAAGCCAAGATGTTTATCACACGTATCAAAGAAGGCTGCAAAGAGGGAATCAATTTTGCGGGACATTATACACTTATTTATTGGGGTTGCGGGACTTCTTGTCAGTATGGCGTTGTTGTGAATCGTAAAACGGGAGAAATTATTGATGGCTATCAATCTTCACTTGGGTCTGAGTTTAGAAAAAATAGTAAACTCATTATTTTCAATTCGGATTTTATTGAAGAAAATAGCGAGTATATTCCTTTGTATCAATTTAAGAAATTCGAATTAAAGCTTTGGAAGAATAATGGGTTTGAAAGTCTCTAAGCCCCGTTGATACTTACCGCCCACAAACAATATTGACAGCTATCACCTCCTTTTAAAATTCTTTTTTTGGATCTACTATATACGTTTTTAAGGGACTTTATTCAATAGAGTTAGGTATAAATACTTGTTTTGAAATTATAAAGTAATTGATTTACGGTTTCTCACATTATTTGTTAAATAAGATTCATAAATTTAAACTCTTTCAAAACGCTAATTGAAGGAATATTTAAAAAGAGTGTGTTCTTTAAACTTGAAAGTTAATTTATAATAGAAATGCTATGATAACATAAGGGCTACAAAGAGTTCGTAAATATATTTACGAGAAAGAGAAAAAAGGAAAAGTAAATGAGTAAATTTTTAACAGGTGAAGATCTAGAAGGAAAGTTAACCGATATTATTTGGCATGCTAAGAAGTTTGTTCTTATCATGTCGCCATTTATAAAGCTCGATAATCATGTACGGAGTGTTTTTGACAAAATAAAGTCTACCCATGAAGTTGGTTTGTACTTAATGTTTGGGAAAAATGAAGGTTACAAACAACAAAGCTTTAGCGAAGAAGATTATGATTATTTTAAAGAGTTTAAAAACATTGTTATTCTTTACAATAAAGATTTACATGCAAAACATTATTGCAATGAAAAAGAAGGATTGATTACTTCTTTGAATTTATATGACTATTCTATGGTTAACAACATAGAATACGGTATTCATTTTACAAAAAACTTAAATCCCATTGACAAAGTCTTTGAGGAAACAGAAGAGTTTACAGATGAATTATTTTTTGAAAAAAGCGAAGTCGTTTTTTTAAAAAAACCGCAATACAAGAAAAAGTATTTTGGCCTGTCTAAATCGTATCAGAGCTCTAGGGTTGTTTTCGATATATCTACTGACTTCTTTATTGGAAGAAGGTATGAAGTCAAACATCTTTCAGACTTTAATTTAGATGAGTTACAAGATGTAAGTAAAACTTTCAATACAAAACCTACTAGAGGAGCACATAAAAACAGTAAGCCTAAAAAGGGATACTGTATAAGAACAGGAAAAGAAATTGATTTTAACCCTGATAAACCTTTAAGTTTAATGGCTTACAGAGAATGGAATATTTACCGTAACTATAATTATTCGGAAAATTATTGTCATAAAACAGGGAAGAAATCATACGGTAAAACGAGTATGAATGATCCTATTCTTTAATTCATTGTTGGGTTAATACGGAACCACAATTTCTAGAAGTTTGGGTGTAAAAATCTGTAGGTATTCATTTTCAATAACTTCTTCAGAAAATTCTTCTTGGACCACTCCTTCTTTTTTTGCTTTGTTTGATTTTACTGCAATAGCCTTTGCTAAAAACTCACAATAGCTATCCGATAATTGATTGTTAACACCTTTTTTATCCAAATAATTAGAAGCGATGTTCTTCGCCAACAAATAGCGATAGATATAAATTCGCAATTGCCTAGGGGTGACATTTTTAGACAGTGCATCAGAATTTGCTTTTAGCAATTCCAATTCTTTTTCCAAAAGAAAAAACTCTGAGGGCACAACCACTCGTTCATCGTCTTTTTCGGGAAACCTGATTTCAACATTCGGATCTATATTATCAATAATGGTATTTGTATCTCCTTCGGTATCTTCAAGAGAAGAATCCAAAACTTCTCTCTCAAGAATTCTATTATTTATTGCATAAGCTTTAAGAATAACACCTTGCTCAAATTCGGTAAGTTTGGGTAATTTGACACCGCCAATAAATAGCTTGTCCATATATTCTTTGACCACTTCTTTGGGTGAATTCTTATCTAAATTAAACTCTTTGTATTTATGCTCTATGGCTCTTTCCAAAAGAATCTCATCTACCGCAACCAAGATAATGACTCTTTCTATCAATTCTTCATCATCCAACATTACGCGAAGTGCATCAATCACCTGAATAATTTTCTTTTCGCTACATCGGTCCAAGTCATCTACAAATAATAGTAGTCGTTCTTTTGTTTCTAGCCAATGCTTCATCAGAACAATAAGCTCATTCTGAATTTCGGCTTGCAGACCTAATATTTCACCATAATTGTATGTAGACGTATAGTTTAAGACAACTTCTTTTATTGATTTGTAATGCTTTTTGTATAATTTATATACTATGTCGGAACCTCCTAAACCAAATAATCCTGTAACAATAGCAATAACCCAATTGGTATTTTTTTCAAGATTAGTGCCTGTTACCCAACTAGGATTAGCATCTATTACCAATTTTGTTGAAAAAAACACAAGTACTAAAGACAGTAAAAAGCTTCCCATAATTTTTATAAAAGACCAAGCTCCTTTTCTTTTAATGTTAAGCCAGAATATTTTCCATTGCCTTGCAAAATAATTACCTCCTTCTTCCTCTAGGTATTTATCTAACAAAGACCCATACAAATGCGCCCAAATGGCTTCTGTTTCTTGATATTTCCAAGCATTGAATATATGGTGTTTGTATTTTTTAAATTTATTTTCTTTATTAGTAGTAATATAATCTTTTAGCTGCTCGTATAGAAAGGTTTTTCCACGCCCCCAACTACCAAAAATTCCCAGCATCTGACCTTTGTTCTTTTTAAGATTGTCAATAATTCCGGTCAATTCTTTTACAACTATTTTCACCTCTAATTTTGCATCCAAGTCTTCATTGATGGTAATGACCTGATTGGTTGAAATGCCTATATTTGGGCTTGGCGATTCTAGTTCTGTGGTAAGTTCTGAGGTTATAGTTGATTGAAAATGTTCTTGGAATAGTAATTCATTGGCAAGTTCTATGTCTTCTTTGGGAATTAAAATACAGGTTGATGAACTGTTGGGTGCCCACCATTTTGCACTTCCTTTATAGGGTTTTGCTGAGGTGCTTTGGTATAAAAATTTGTATTCGCGCTGCTTCCACCCTATTTTTCCTTCGTAGGTATATTCTCCAACATCTTCATCAATAAACTGACCTATTAAAAGACAGCGACTGTTTCCCCAACAGAGATAGAACAAATCTCCTTTTTTGGCATTTTTAAAGGTATCAAATTGACTTTCTGCTTTTTGCCCTTTGGCTTTTGTGTCTTGGTGTACAACCACAATATGATTGTCAATACAATGTTGAATCTCTTTTTGAGTAGGGAAAAATTCAGTTCCATGGGAGATTTTATAAATGTTGAGATCTTTAACCCCAATTTTTCTGTACTCTTTTTCTTTTTTACCTGCTTCATCGTTAATGATAAAACCCTTTTGATCGTTAAAAAAATCAAACACTTGCGATCTAACATTTCGGAATCCTGTTACAGTTATTGTAGAGAGATATTCATCTTTAAAACGATTGTAAACATGACATTTCATTCCATCTTTATCAATCATCACAAAGAGTTGTATTGCTGTTTCTTGACTTTCATGGCTTTTATTATAGATGGCTAGCCAAACATGATCAGATCCAAAGTTTCTAGAACCATTAAAGTCTACTGCATGCGGTTTTGCTACTATTTTTTGCAAGCCAGCATACGGAATAAAATCATTGGCTAGGTCAATAAAAACGTCTTTGATATCAAATGAAAACTCTTTAATAAGTAAAGGGTATAAAACGGAAAAATCATTCTTCCATGCTTTAAAACTATCGGCTTTTGTACTGCTATTGATTCTCTCTTTTAGCTCTTCAACTACATTTGCGTTGATTTTCTGTTTGCTATTCACCAACAATTCTAAAATCTGAAATCGCAAAGAATTAACAGGGCCTTGTTCATCTCCAATATATCTGGTAGCGAGTTCTCTTAAACGTTTTTTATTAATAGCTCTTAAAGCTATATACATATCTTCCTCTCCATTTTTAAACCTGTGTAGTCTGGCTGCTTCAGATTGTATTTCCGAGACAATAGTATCTAAGTCGTATGTCATAAGTTTTCTCTTAAATTATATGGGAATGTATCTTAGGTTGCATAAATGTGTATGGCTGTCTATAATTTTTTGACTGTCCATAATTATTTACTTTAAAAAACATTTAACTTATTCAAATAAACTTTTTAAATCAATAGGTGTAAATACCTATTATTAGGTATTTAGAAAAGGAAATGATTTTGCTACAAATACACGAATGATATTGTATTAAAAAATAATCGTTGAACTCTATTATATAAATATTTGTGAATTCGTGGTGGGAATGCTTCTTACCAAAAGTAATGCACGTTTTTTGTCTAAACATACAGAACTCAAAGCAAAAATTATTTTATATTTCATTGCTTACTATAAAGACCTCACAGGTTTTGAAAACCTGTGGGAACAAAGAATATAGGTTACTAGCATTTTATTTTTTAGACAATTTTTTTTATGTGGTCTTGATCCCTTTTTAATGCCTAATAAACCTGAAAAGAAATCGGGATTGGCTCATTGCATTCGCCCGGCCCGAATGGGCAGCCCTACAAAAGCCTCGTTGCTTTGCAACGATATTTTTTCATTTCTAAACTTTAACGAATAAATTCGTCACGTTCAGAAATGAAAAAACCTCTCAATTTCTTGAGAGGCTTTTTCGGTCTGGACGGGACTACAAAACATTAAACTTAAGTTATTCTTAAATTTTCTAAATATTATCTAAAGCCTTATAAATATTAATTAAAAGTATAATTTAACAAAACTTAGAAAACGATTACACAATAAAATACCGTCACAATTACCGTCACAATAAAATAATAACATATCTTTGAGATGGTTAAAAATCGTTCTTTATGGCATCTGTCAAATTTCTTTTGCGGAATAAAAAAGCAATAAAACCTGCTAGTATTTATTATGACATTCATTTATCTGCGACGGATAGATTAAGAGGATCAACGAAGTTAAAAGTGTTACCAAAGTTTTGGGACGAAGTCAATCAAAAAGTTAGGAATATTGCAGCTGCTTCAACTATAAAAGATAGTATCAATAATAAGCTTTCCGAGTTTAATTCTTTTGTTTTTCAAAAAATCAACGATTACAAAACATATAGCAACAATGATATTGCAAATTTATTGAAAGAAGATATTGACATATTTTTTGGCAAAAAAGTAGTAGACGTTAAAGAAAAACTAACATTCTACTCTTTTACTGAAAAATTTATTAAACAATCAAAGAACAGAATTATTGAAAAGACTGGAGTAAAGATATCTGAAAGAACTATTCAAGATTATGAAAGAGTTTTAAATCTAATCAAATCCTTTGAAAAAAAGAAAAAGTATGAAATTACATTTGACACAATAAATCTGGAGTTCTATTATGCTTTTGTAACTTATTTAGAAAAATTAGATTTTTCTGTAAATACAATTGGTAAATTCATTAAAGTACTGAAGGTTTTTATGAATGGAGCGACAGAACAAGGTTGTAATATTAATTTAAGCTTCAAAAACAAGCACTTTGTAAAACCTACTGCAAAATCTGAACAAATCTATTTAAACTTAAAAGAACTTAATCAAATAATAGAATTAGATCTAACTGACGATCCTGTTTTAGACAATGCTCGAGATTTATTCATAATTGGTGCATTTACTGGTTTGAGGGTGTCAGATTTTAACGGTTTAACAAAAGAGAATATTTCCACGTATAAAAACCAAAGGATCTTTAAATTGACCATAAAAAAGACTGGTAAATACCTACCTATCCCATTACATCCAGAAGTTGAAAAAATATTAGCAAAGAACAATGGGCACCCTCCAAAAAAAATGCACTCTCAAAAAATAAATAATGCTTTGAGTAAAATTGGCTATAAAGCTAAAATTTTCGAAAAGATTACAATAAACAGTATAAAAGGCGGCAAAAAAGCAACCAGAATACTATCAAAGTATGATTTAATTAAAAATCATACTGCTAGAAGGAGTTTTTGCACAAATGCATACCTTACTGGTATGTCAACAATAGATATTATGGCAATTAGTGGCCATTCATCAGAAAAAACATTCCTAAACTACATTAAAATAACAGCTAATGAAAGAGCGATTAAAATAGCTGAAAACCCATTTTTTCAACCAAAAAATGAATTAAAAATTGTTTAACTTAAAATCATATAAAAATGGAAACTATTGAAACGATTGAAACTGAAATTAGATTACTTGAATTCAAAAAAATGTTACTAAAAAACCCGAAATATGTTTTCGATGTTTATAACACTCAAAATAAAAAAGTAATAGTCGAGAATATTTTTTATTCCGAAATATTAAAAAGAGGTTCCAACCTTACAGAGTACTTGTCTGGTATTAAAAAAATCGGTTACAATGAAATATATTTATATGGTAAGAAAAAAAGGGAGTCCGTCTACATGAAAACAGGCTTACCTGTTTATTTTCATTTAGTATAAAGAAAAAATTAAAGTTATAAAATGGAGAAAGTTAGTTTCAAAAGTTTAATTACCAGAAACATAGATTATGTAACGAAACATTTAATTGAATACATCCCCCCTTTTCCTCCAAGCAATGATGAATATATTGTTAATTTCGAAGAAATAACAACGCTAGAACACTGGCAAAGTTTAATAAACGATAGTAAAAACGAATATAAGGATTTAATAAAATTTGTTATTTGTAAAAAAATTTACAATCAGAATTTCATCACTAAAAAATGGGAATTTAATTCTAAAATTGAAACAGATATAATTCAAAGTTTTCAGTTTTATTTATTTAAAAACTGCGACAGTAATAAAACAATTTTCGACCTAAAACACATGCCATATTTTTACTATGATAGAAACATGACACATGTTTTAGAAAGTTATTCTGAAAATCTAAAACAAACCAAATTATACCCAATTTTAAATAATTTAGGAATTGAATTAGACAGTGAAGATGCACACTTTTTAAATTTTATTTGCTCAAATATTACAGAAGAAATAATAGTAGATTATTTTATCAATGGACAAGATATGGATTTCTTAAAATATTCCATTTTTTATGATTGGTATGAATTCTCAAACCTTAATAAGGTTATGCTTTTTATACTAAACCCAAAAAGAAGAAGATGTTTTAGCGGGGTTTTAACAAATAAAAACTTATCGAGCATTGAAGAAACAGAAAACTTCTACCTAATGAATGAAATTCATGTTCCTACTGGCTATGTTTTAATAAATAAGCTCATGCCTTCAGATAAAAAGTTTTATTCTCCTGATGAATTTAAAGAGCTAAAAATTGAAGCATTTTTTGATTATGAAATTTCCATCGATAGGCATACAAATCCTTTATTAATTGATGACATCTTTAATCTCTACAAGTTTGATTATATAGATTATATACAAGGCTCCATACATTCTGACACTGACAAAATAGATATTGAGTATAATTTAGCTTATGACTTTGAAGAAAAAAACAAGTTATTAAGATCTAAATTAAAAGAGAATTTAGAAATAATAAAAAATATAGAATTATCCGAAAGCTTATTAATTTGTGATAAAGATTTAAACGTCAACAATGAAGAATTTCATAGAATGATTAAAAATAATATTATTTCTCATGAAGAAATGGTTGAAGATTTTTTAGTTAACGGGCAAAATATAGATTTCAGTGTAAATAGCATATTTGAAGAATGGTATCAATTATGTTATCATAAATTAGTTATTGAGTACTTGAAAAATAAACTTCATGAATTACAATTATTTAACCCATACTCTAAGACTGAAAAACAAACAGGCAATCTAAATAATTATTTATCCAATATTTGGATTTCTAAAATATTTGAAACAATGTTTCATCAATTACTTATTGATCAAAACGTAATTGACATCAACAATAAAGCAAAAGAAGGTTTTAAAAATGTTTCTGCAAATTTTTTCCACATAGTTGATAGATTGAAAAATAGGATAATGAAAAAAAGGGTTACAGAAGCAAAATTTGCTAAATTTTTGAATGACAAATACGATGCTAAAATAATTATCAAAAGAGGTTTTAAAATAGGGAACAACAATCACTTATCTGATGAATTTAATACTTATGTTGAGGATTTCTTAAATGAAATATAGTAACATCTGAACAAAGATGAACATATGATGAATCAACTAAAAACATTTTTCTGAATAGTATTGCCATAATTAAAATAAAAAATTATGGAACCTCAAAAAATCACTCAAGTCCACCACGTCAACCAGGAGGACTTACTTCAATCATTATTATCTGGAGTAGAAGAAAAACTCAACTCTTTTAAAGAAAACTTTCAACCCAAAAAACCTACTATTTGGATTAGTAGAAAAGAAGTTGGGGAAATACTTTCCATATCTCTTGTATCTGTTGACATATGGACAAAAAAAGGGATTCTAATAGCTTACAGGATTGGCAATAAAAAAAGATTTAAACGTACTGAAGTAGAAAGCGCATTAACTAAAATTGATAATTAGTTATGAGTAAATCAAAAAAAGAAAAGGGCACTATAAATAGCACCCAAGATTCGGTTAAAAATCACCTGCAAGGTACTAAAAAGAAGCAATACTCTCTTGAGTCAAATAAGTTTTTTACAGTAGAAAATATAATTCCTAATTCTACAATTGTTATTGAATATTTTAAGTATCAATTTAAGATTGAAATAGTTAAAAATCTTGACTTCAAAGGGTAGAAAAACTTCGGGTTTAAGGGCAGAGCCCTGAAAGAATCAAATACAAAATTTAGATGTTTTCACATAAAAAAAAGAGCTTCTTTACAGAAACTCTTTTAATCTTTTTTTCAAAAGGTCATTGGTTGCTCTTCAGCATTGCCAACAATCAAAGATACAAAAAATTGAATGTTAGAAAGAATTAAAATAGATAGTTTTAAGCTTCGTATCCCTCGTGTAGCTGTAGAGTTTGTGGATTCTAAATTTTCATCTGCATATCAAAAAATTTACATTAATACGGGTGAAATTGATGAACATATTAGCTTAGACAAACACAAAGTGAACATTGAAAAAGGAATTACTTCAAGAATTGGAGTAGTTCACTCAATGGATGCAGAAGGGGGTGGTGAATATGTAGTTTTTCAAATCAACGCTAAACAGCTTAAACAAAAATACTTTGAGGGTATCAACAGAAATAACATAAAGGTTATTTACAAATATTTGATGAGCTTTAATTTAGTTCATTTAGACTATTCAATATTTTTAAACGGTTTAATCTCTGATATAGATTTATGCTATGACTTCAATATTACTCGGAACGGAATGCAAGAAACTAATCAAAAAATTCACGAAAGCATTCTTCCTCATTGTCATAAATATGTAGACAAACCTTTTAGACGAAAAACAAATACTGGATTACAATTTAATGATAGATCAAAATCAACACCATCAAAACCTTACTGCAAAATCTATCACAAAACAACAGAACTAGAAACAAAATCAGAAGAATTCACCAAACACTTTTTAAAGAATGTTGACTTTCAAAATTTAGGACGTTTTGAATACACAATAAAGAATTCTCGTCACAAAAGATATCTGAAGCTTAACTATCAAACGTTAGATGATTTTCTCAAAATACAGCATAAAACATTAGAAAGATTCTTTTTCAATGGCATTAAAACATACACTATGTCTCAAGAAATAATAAGAGAATACAAGGAATTATCTCCTACAGACAGACTTCTTCTAGAGCTCATAAATCGTTTGATATCTAGAGGATCTGATAAGCATAATATATATACAGCTCTGAATATTTTTGAAATTCCTCAGGAGAAGTCAAGGATGAAAAAAAAGTTAGTTGAATTACTTGAAAAAGTAGATGATAAGCATCGTTTAGTAGCAAATAAAGAGAGCATGCAAATGTTGAGAGTTTTAAGGCTCGATTTGTGATTTTTTAAAAAACAAAAATCCCGAACAATGATGTTCGGGATTCCATATACATAAATGTATATCTGAATAATTATAAATAGAAGTAAAAAAGACAGATAAAATTATACACATATGTATAATTCTGTAAGTATTAATTTTAAATATTTCAATTATGAGTAAAAGTAGAACACTATCAATCTGCCTGACGGAATTACCAAAAGACAGAATTGTAAAACATTCCAACGGAAAAATGTATTTAAACCTAACAACGTACGATTATGATGAGCCAGATCAATTTGGGAATCATTTCTCTGTTTCACTTCCTTTAACCGAGGAACAATTAAAACAAAAAGAAAGCGGAGAGAAAATTGAACGTATTTTTTTGGGAAATGGTAAAATATGGGGAGATGCTACGCGTCAAATAACTCAAGAAGAATCTGATGATTTACCTTTCTGATTACACAAAGGTTAGTCAGTTTTTAATTCTATATTAATTTATCAAAGAAGTAAAAGTAATTGAGATAATTGCTTTTACTTCTTTATAGATTCTAAGCTTAAGAATAAACAAAAGAAACAGCAAAAACAACATTGTTGCAGACATGCACATATATTAAAACCCTTATAAACACACGGTTTTTGATTATACTTATATCAAAACAGCAACAATAGCAACAACAGCAACAAACTATTGCAACAGCTTTATTGATGTAAAATTACAATAAGCTTTGTTTCTTATCTTCTAATAAACAACTGGAACAACAAAAACAATATCGTTGTTTATTTTTTCAAATACACTTAATACCTATAAACACTATAGGTTTAAATAAGGTTAATAAATTAGAAAAACAAAAGAAACAGAATAAACAAACAGGAAAAACAACTACGACACAAGTAATTTCAAGAGCTTTATTGATACAAAACTACAGAAACCCTTGCCCTCTTATCTCCAAGATTAATTGACAAATTAATACATTTGTCTACATATAATGAGCTACCAAAGGTGTATAAAAAAATGAACATAACTGATTTTCTAAATAAATTTGAGAATATAAATTCAACTGAAAGTTTTGAAAAGAAGTTTACTCGAAATGTTCGTAAAACTTGTAAATTTTGTTCTAAAACATCAAATGAAACAACATTTGAAAATGTTCCACACGTAATTCCGGAGCTTTTCGGAAAAAACAATTTCACAAGCAATGAAGAGTGTGATAATTGCAACAAATTGTTTGGGAGGTTTGAGACAGATTTGGCTAATTATGTAAGCCCATATCAAACATTGATTGGGCAAAAAACAAAAAAGAAAATCCCAATATTTCAAAGCAGAAAGAACGAAAATCAACATCCCACAATCATTAAGAATATTAATGGAAATCCTAATTTTAATTTCAGAAATAACCTTTCAGATTTTAAATATGATTATCAAAACAATCAACTAAATATTACTCTGAGAAAGAAAAAATTCGTTCCAATTAATGTATTTAAAGGTTTGGTAAAAATTGGATTATCTCTATGCCCTAACAAAGAATTGGAATCTTACAGAAAAACGATTAATTGGTTGTCTGAAAAAGAAGACGATATTGAAAATATTATTTATGATATACCCTTGCTTTTATTGAGAACTCGATTTTCAAACAAACACTATTCAAAGCCATCAGCCATATTATACAAAAGAAAAACAGAAGTTTCTAAAAACATATATCGGCCTAATCTATGTTTAGTTGTTTATTCAGGTATTTTAGTTTTTCAAATTTTCATACCTTTTTGCAAAGAAACTGAGAGCTTAAATCCGAAAGAATATAAATTTCAATATGACTTATTCCCAGCTTTTGTATTTGACATGGATTTTCCACAAGGTCAACAGAAAATAAAATTGGATTTAAGTAATTTACCTATAACTAAATATGACATGAACTTCTATGGAAAAGTTGAAGAAAATGAATTAATTGGATTTAAATATGATAGTATAATTAGAAGTTAAAAAACATCAACAAACAAATTGCAACAGTGTTGTTTCTTACATGAACATCTCAAAAACTCCCATAAATACTTAAGGTTTAAAGAAAAATTAAGAGTATTAAGAAACAAGAAAAACAAAAGAAACAAATAAAAGAAACAAGAAAACTGAAGAGATACATCCACTAGAATTTTCATTATCAAAATGTAGTTTTTTCATTTCTCTAACTATATCATTACCCCAATTTTCAGGTAAATCAAATTCAATTCTCTCTTCTATTTTTCTCGGTTTATCTGAAGTCCCTCCATGATCAGTAGCAATTAGAGAAACAACATAATCAAGTTTTTCAGGAATACTAGAAAGTTTTTTCACCTGAGAACCTAAGGTGTCTTTGAACAATTGCAAAATAGAATCATATTTCTCAGGAAAATTGACAAAATATATATTCTCTTCAAAATCTATCACATTTTTTATTGAATCCCTTATTAAAATAGTTACATGGTGAATCTCTCTAATATCTCCAGACTCACCAGGTTTTCCAAAACTTTGATTCAATCTCTCTAATAATAAAGGTACTGGGCTAGATAATTTAGAAAGTTCAACCATCCTTACATTCACCCACTTTTCAATTTCATCTTTACTTACAAAACTCTGAGATTTAGTATATAACCCATTCTTAAGATCATCTAGTCTTCTAAAAAAAGATGCATTATAATATTTCATCAATTCAGATGCCAATCTCCACTCCCATCCTTCTGGTTTATCTATAACAATACGTCTTACAATCGGTGGCAAATTCTCAAAATTAGCAATGTGTTTTTTTATCTCCTCCAGTTCAATCTCATCAACCTTATTACCTAATTCAGATAGGACAAACTCTTCATGCTTCTCTCTCCATCTGTAGAGTATATTGCTGGAATACTTTATTTCTTCTTCTTTCGTCATATTATTTGTTACCAATAAATATTGATTCATTAAACATCAAAACTACCTACACTTCATCAATATAGACCTCAAATAGAGAGACTATACAAAGCTTTGTTCGTTTGATTTATAACCAATATGTGATGGCACAATTTTTTCTCTGTTTCTGAAAAGGTTTTGAAACTCTATTCGAGATAACAATCAAAACATTTGTTACATTGGGGACGTAACTTATTGATTTTGTTTAAAAGTAATAAAAATTTAATACGATAGCTCAAATTTCATGTCTTAAAATAAGGTTAAGAATCATTATTGGTAGATAAAACCGACACAAATACCGACACAGAAAAGAAGTTAAAAATAAAAAGTCCTTGAAAATCAAAAGATTATCAAGGACTTCTGCGGTCTGGACGGGACTCGAACCCGCGACCCCATGCGTGACAGGCATGTATTCTAACCAGCTGAACTACCAAACCGTTGCATAAATGCGAGGGCAAAGATAAGTCAGTTTTTTGTTTTCGCAAAGGAAAAATAAAATTTTATTACCTTAAAAAACCTCAAACTCAATTCTATAAGCAAAAACAAATTTGTACTCTGAGGTTCTCGAAGGGTACTTAGCAGTTGTAATAGAAATTAATAGCCTAATAAAGAGGTTCTCACATAGTTTTCTCTATCAACAGTTCAGCAAAAACACCTCAATAACTTTATGTTTTTCTAACTAATTTTTCTTCAAAATTATTTGTAGTACGCTACAAATACCGCTAATTTTACGAAAAGTCAAAAATTGACGAAAATAATAATTGCATATGGAATACGAATTTGAAAGAAATGAAGAAGATAATTTAGCTATTTGGTTTAATCCTAAGAATTTCTTTACAGGTTTTGAGGAATGGTCTCAAGAAGATGATGTATATGGATTGGAAATTGAATTTGACTGGACAGATGATGAAGACATGCCCACAGAATCACAATTAAGTGCCTTTAAGTTTTTATTAGAAAACACAAAATCAATATTTGAGAGCCTGCTAACTTACATGAATAAAGATAAAGAAGTGTGGGTTGATATTTTCTATCTGCATGATGGAGAATATGAATCGGGTTTCCCCAATTGTAAAACTCATCACGAACTACACAAATACTTCTCCATTAATAAGATTAGTATTAAGAAAGGTGAAGAGGAAAATATATCACATATTGGATTGACTGGAGGTTGCGAATGGGATACGGAACATGGATTTGGAGCGATCTTACACAAACAAAAAGTTAAAGAAGTGGGGAGCTGGGACACAGGGTATAGCAGTCTTTCAGCATCACTAGTTGATAAGGAGTTTTCGATGGCTGAATCTTTTGGGTTGGAACCCTTAGAAAAAAGAAGGAAGCGTATCAAGAAAGAGAGCGAGAAAATTCATATTGATGATGCAACAGCGTATTTGGATTTATTTCAGTGGTTAATTGATCAGAAAGTGATTTACGGATATCGATGTACTGAACCCGATTTGAATGACAAAGAAATCGTTGCTCTCATTCTCGACACTACCTATCTAGATTTTACTAGTAAAAATTTGATGGAGTTGCCCGAATCGTTCTCGTTGCTAGAAAACCTCACAGGATTAACCCTCAGACATAACAAGTTTACTACGTTTCCTGTAGTCTTGGCAAAGCTTCCAAAGATTAAAAACATCGGAATTTCTTACAATTCTATTACTGAGATCCCTGCTGATTTCTCTTTTCAAAATCCTATTAAAAGCTTGGATTTATCAGGAAATCAGTTGAAAAACATAGATCCTCTAATTACCCATCAAAAACAGTTGCACAGTTTAGACGCAGCTAACAATCAGCTTACATCTATTTCTGAAGCTTATGCAGGTCTTACCTCTTTGAATGATTTGAGGTTAGCATCTAACAACATTAGTTCTGTTCATGAGTGTATCGGAGACTTAATCGCTTTGAAAACATTGCTTATGAGGGAAAACAAAATTGTTGCCCTACCTGAGACCTTTACAAAGCTCTCTAATCTTACGTATCTGAAATTGTCAGACAATCAACTGACTGAATTACCAAAACCCATCTCTCAACTGAAATCATTGGAACATTTGGATGTTTCAAACAATCGGATGAAAGAGTTGCCCGAATGGATTGTTGATTTGCCTCAGTTAGAAGAATTAGATTTGTCTCAAAACAAACTCAGCAGTCTACCCAAAAAAATAAATGAGGTACAAACCTCTTTAGATATATCCATTTGGGGAAATGCATTTACCAGACAAGAATTAGAAGGAATTCTCACTTGGATCGACCCTGAAATTGGTTCTTGTGTTGAACATGCCTTAGAAGATCTTGAAAAAGTGGAAGCCAAATTAAAAAGAGAAAGTGAAGGCTAATCAGACACAAAGCACAATTCGTTTTAGAAAAACTTAATCGAGTTCTAGAGAAGAGGTAGCAACACTTAAGATGGTTCTATAAAGTCTTCACGAGTGATTCCTGTAATTATATTGATTGTTCTTTTGATTATTTTGTTGAGGAAATTGTTTTTCTAATCCATTCTACTAATAGATTACATCATTTTTTGTCGACTCAAAAAATAACTCGTTAAGACTTGACTAAATCCAATTTGAATATCTACAGGAACGTAATCGATCTTGTATTGTAAACACTTATTCTTTAACTCTTTAAAATAAGAATCTACCAACTTTGTGTAGTGTTCTTGGATGTTTTCACTAAACAGATTTACCTCTTCGCCAGTTTCTACATCCACAAATTTTTTGGGTGCATTGTCAAAATCAAAATTGAATTCGGTCTTTCCATCAAAGGTATGAAAGAGCACTACTTCGTGTTTGTTGTACTTTAAATGTCGTAAAGCCTCAAACAACTCTTCTTGATTGGTATTGGATTGTAACATATCAGTAAACAAAAAGATCAAAGAACGTCGGTGAATCTTTTCGGCAATCTCATGTAAAAATTGATAGGTTTCTGTACTTGCTTTCGAAGAACTTGTCAATAGATTTTCGAGTTGGTGCAAGATCATTTTTCGATGGCGATCGCTTCCTTTTTCAGGAGCGTAATATTCGTAAGTATCAGAATAAATACTCAAACCCACTGCATCGCGTTGTCGTTTTAACACTTCCATCAACGAAGCCGCAGCCACTGCCGAGAAACCTATTTTGTTGAGATTGTCTAAACTCTGTGTTTTCACTTCTGGATAATGCATCGAAGCAGAATTATCTACAATTAAGTGACAACGTAAATTAGTTTCTTCCTCATATTTTTTGGTGTACAGCTTTTCTGTTTTTGCAAAAAGTTTCCAATCAATATGGCGTGTACTTTCACCTTTGTTGTACAATTTGTGTTCAGAGAACTCCACAGAAAACCCATGAAACGGACTTTTGTGCATTCCCGTAATAAAACCTTCTACTACTTGGCGAGCCAATAGTTCGAGGTTTTTAATTTCTGAGCCTTGTACTTGAGAAAGATTGATCATAGTCACCGAAAATAGAAAAAGGTCTGGCATTCGCCAAACCTTTTCTGTTTCAATTTTGTTAATTCTACTTTGGGTAGATATAGCTATCTATAAAACAGCATCAAGTTTTGAAGTATATACACTCTTAGGAGATGCACCCACTTGCTTATCTACAACCTTACCATCTTTAAAGATTAAAACGGTAGGAATATTACGAACTCCAAATTTCGCTGCGTACTCATGAGCATTATCAACATCTACTTTTCCTACAACAGCTCTTCCTTCATATTCTCCAGAAATTTCATCAATAATAGGTCCAACCATTCTACAAGGACCACACCAAGCTGCCCAAAAATCTACCATTACCGGTTTGTCTGATTTCAGTACTACTTCTTCAAATGTTGCATCTGTTATTTCTAATGCCATGATTTTATATTTTTCTAATTAATTCAAATTTTGAAATACAAAAGTAATTAAATATTTCGCCTTTTTAGGTACAAGAAAATTACTTTTCGTTATGAGTCTATCAACGAAGTTTATCCTTACAAGGATAAAGCTCTTTCAAGATACTTTTTTATTAGTCTTTACGAGCGTAGCGTAGTAATCTCTTAAAATTAACAGATTGCTTCTCACGCCAAAGCGTGATCGCAAAGACAAATCATTGATGTCTTTACGAGCGTAGCGCGGTAATCTCCTAAAATAGTAACTTAATTTAGAGATTGCGTCGTCATCCCGAAGTTTCGGGATTCCTCGCAAAGACTAACCATTGACGTCTTTACGAGCGTAGCGTGGTAATCTCTTAAAATAGTAACTTAATTTAGAGATTGCGTCGTCATCCCGAAGTTTCGGGATTCCTCGCAAAGACTAACCATTAACGTCTTTACGAGCGTAGCGTGGTAATCTCTTAAAATTAACAGATTGCTTCTCACGCCAAAGCGTGATCGCAAAGACACCCCTCTAAGTCCCCTCAAGGGGACAAGTCAAAAAACCTGTTTTGCAATTTGCTCCACATTAGACGATTTTCCCATAGAATAATAATGCAATACAGGAACACCATAATCAATCAACTCTTTACTTTGCTGAATACACCATTCTACACCAACCTGTCTAACTTCCTTGTTGCTTTTGCATTTCTCTACATCAGCAATTAACGTTTGTGGGAGATCAATTTTAAACACCTGAGGCAACAACTGAAGGTGTTTTGAAATGGCAATCGGTTTAATTCCTGGAATGATTGGAACGTCAATTCCCATCTTTCTAGCTTCTTCCACAAAAGTGAAATATTTCTGATTGTCAAAAAACATTTGCGTTACCACATAATCCGCTCCTGCATCTACTTTTTCTTTCAATCGTTTTAAGTCAGATTGTAAGGAAGGTGCTTCAATATGTTTTTCAGGATATCCCGCAACTCCAACGCAAAAATCAGATCTATCATCTACTTCCATCACATCGTGCAAGTATTTTCCTTGATTCAAATTCCGAATCTGCTCTACCAAACCTTTGGCATATTGATGTCCGCCTTTGGTCGCTTCAAAATAATTTTGATGATTCATAGCATCGCCACGCAATGCCATCACATTGTCAATTCCCAAATAATGACAATCTACCAACAGATACTCCGTTTCCTCTTTGGTAAAACCTCCACACAAAACATGCGGAACCGTGTCTACATTGTATTTGTGTTTAATGGCGGCACAAATCCCCACCGTTCCTGGTCGCATTCGAGTGATTTTCCTGTCCAACAACCCACTCTTTTCAATATAAATATATTCTTCTCGTGAGGTGGTAACGTCTATAAATGGCGGATTAAACTCCATCAACGGGTCTATATTGTTGTACAATTCTTGAATGTTCTTTCCTTTTTTAGGCGGAATAATCTCAAAGGAAAACAATGTTTTTCCTGCTGCTTTCTGAAGATGATCAGTAACTTTCATTTATCTGAATTTATTTCAATATCTCTTGATACTTTATTTTATTATTATTTTTTGGGCGTTCCCTTGTCAGGTCGTGCTTTCCGTTATATCTTTTGTTGTGTTCTCGATACTTGCTAAAGCAAACTCGAACTGACAACAAAAGGATTAAATTTACTCTGAGCTTACCCTGAGCCTATCGAAGGGCTACATTTCGGCAATCGCTGGATGCAACCATTTTCTTGCTTTTTCTAGTGTGATTTGTTTTCTATTGGCAAAATCTCGTACCTGATCGTCTATAATCTTTCCGAGTCCAAAATATTTTGCTTCTTCATTGGCAAAATAATATCCAGAAACTGCTGCTGCTGGCCACATCGCCATACTTTCAGTCAATTTTACACCAATGTTCTCTTCTACTTTTAACAACTCCCATATCGTCTCTTTTTCTAAGTGATCTGGACATGCAGGATATCCTGGCGCTGGTCTAATTCCTTTATAGCCTTCTTTAATTAATTCTTCATTAGTTAAACTCTCTGCGGAGGCATATCCCCAATGTTTTGTTCTCACTCTATGGTGTAAATATTCTGCAAAAGCTTCTGCAAATCGATCGGCTAAGGCTTGCGCCATAATTGCATTATAATCGTCCTGTTGTTCTTTGTATTGATTCGCCAATTCGTCGGCTCCAAAAATAGCAGTACAAAAAGTTCCTATATAATCTTGAGTACCTGTTTCTTTGGGGGCAATAAAATCAGATAAGGCAAAACTTGGTTTTCCTTCTCGTTTTTTCAATTGCTGACGCAAGGTTCTAAAAATTGCTACCTCTTCTCCCTTTTTGCTTACAGAAATATCATCATCATGTATTGTATTGGCTTCAAAGAGTCCAAAAATACCTTTGGCTTTTAGAGACTGATTCGCAATAATTTCTTGAAGCATTTTTTTAGCATCCTCATACAAACTTGTTGCTTGATCGCCGACTACTTTGTCTGTTAAAATATCTGGATATCTACCGTGTAAATCCCATGAACGAAAAAACGGAGACCAATCAATATAAGGCACTAATTCTTTTAAACTCAATTGTTCTAAAGTTTGAACTCCGAGTTCTTTGGGTTTTGTAATCTTACTATGCTCCCAATCAATCGTAAACTTTCGCCTTCTAGCTTCTGCAATAGAAATATAGGCTTTGGTTTTCCCTCTTTTTAAAAACTTCTCACGAAATTCTTCGTAGTCTTTCTTTAGTTTTATCACATACTCATTCTTCTTGTCTTCATTCAATAAATCTCCTACAACAGTTACTGCTCTTGAGGCATCATTTACATGCACTACTGCGTTTTTATATTGAGTATCAATCTTAACTGCTGTATGTGCTTTTGAAGTCGTTGCGCCTCCAATTAATAACGGAACGTCAAAATTTTGACGTTCCATTTCTTTCGCTAAATACACCATTTCATCTAAGGAAGGCGTAATTAATCCGCTTAACCCGATGGCATCTACATTCTCTCTTTTGGCTGTTTCTATGATTTTTTCTGGAGGAACCATCACGCCTAAATCGACAATCTCATAATTGTTGCAACCCAAAACAACCGACACAATATTTTTACCAATATCGTGCACATCGCCTTTTACAGTTGCCATTAATATTTTTCCTATCGCTTTTTGTTCTTCTTCTTTTTCTGCTTCTATAAAAGGGTTCAAATGCGCTACTGCTTTTTTCATGACGCGCGCCGATTTTACGACTTGAGGTAAGAACATTTTTCCGCTTCCAAACAAATCTCCAACAACACTCATTCCTGTCATTAAATGACCTTCAATTACATGCAAAGGTCTTTCTACGCTAAGTCTGGCTTCTTCTGAATCTTCTACAATAAAAGCATCAATTCCTTTGACTAATGAATGTGTAATACGTTCCTGTAATGGTAAATTTCTCCATTCTAAGGCTTTTCCATCATCTTCTTTTTTTACTCCTTTTACCGTTTCTGCAAAATCTAACAATCGTTCTGTAGCATCTTCTCTTCTATCCAAAACAACATCTTCAATACGCTCTAACAAATCGGTTGGAATGTCATCATAAATTTCCAACATTGTGGGATTTACAATTCCCATATTCATTCCTGCTTGAATTGCATAATACAAGAAAACCGAATGCATCGCCTCACGTACCGCATTGTTTCCTCTAAATGAAAAGGACACATTACTCACACCTCCACTGACACTTACATGTGGTAAATTTTCGCGTACCCAACGGGTAGCTTCTATAAAATCAATCGCATTCCTACGATGCTCATCCATTCCTGTTGCTACTGGAAAAATGTTCAAATCGAAAATAATATCCTCTGGAGGGAAACCGACTTTATCGACTAATACTCTATAAGATCGTTCGGCAATTTCTATTCTACGTTGATAATTATCGGCTTGTCCTACTTCATCAAAAGCCATGATAATAACTGCGGCTCCGTATCTTTTAATTTGAGTCGCCTCCCAAATAAACTTCTCTTCGCCTTCTTTTAAAGAAATGGAATTTACCACACATTTTCCCTGCACTACTTGTAAACCTGCTTCGATGATTTCCCATTTAGAGCTATCAATCATCACAGGAACTCTACAGATATCGGGTTCTGCTGCGATGAGGTTTAAAAAACGAACCATGGATTCTTTTCCATCGATTAAACCATCGTCCATATTAATGTCGATAATTTGCGCTCCTCCATCTACTTGGTGTCGTGCAATTGCCAAAGCTTCATCAAATTTCTCTTCTTTGATCAATCGTAAAAACTTGCGAGAACCTGCAACATTGGTACGTTCCCCAACATTGATAAAATTACTTTCTGGAGTAATAATTAAAGGTTCTAGACCTGATAGCTTCATGTATCTCTTTTCTTCTCTACTCATTATTGATAATGTTCTACAGTTGGAAATGGTTCATAAAAATGATGTAATAATGCCTTCCATTGTTGATATTCTTCAGATTTTCTAAATCCTACTTCATGATCTTCTAAGGTTTCCCAATTCACTAATAAAATATATTTATCTTCTTGTTCTATACATTTTTTAAGCTCATGAGAACTATATCCTTTCCTAGATGAAATAATCTTTTTTGCCTTTTCAAAATTAATTTCAAATGCTTCAGACAATCCTTCTTTTATGTTTAAAACCGCTACTTCTAAAATCATATTATTATTTTATCAGACCTTTCAGGTTTTTAAAACCTGAAAGGTCTATTCAAATTTTCGTGGCTCATATTTTGCTGCTACTTCTGCAATCGCCGTAATATGATCTGGTGTTGTTCCGCAACAACCGCCAATGATATTGATCAAGTTCTTTTTTAAATACTCTTCTATTTGATCCGCCATTTCTTCGGCAGTCTCATCGTATTCTCCAAAAGCATTGGGCAATCCTGCATTGGGATGGGCAGAGATTGCAAAATCTGTTTTCGATGCAATGGCTTCTAAATGTGGTTGCAATAAATTGGCTCCTAATGCGCAATTAAAACCGACACTTAATAAAGGAATGTGCGATACAGAGATTAAAAATGCTTCAGCGGTTTGCCCAGACAAGGTTCTCCCTGAAGCATCTGTAATAGTTCCTGACACCATCACTGGAACTTCTATATTCCTTTCGCCTTTTACCTCTTCAATAGCAAACAGTGCTGCTTTTGCATTCAGTGTATCAAATACCGTTTCTACCAATAACAAATCTGCACCACCATCTAGTAAGGCTTCTGTTTGTTCCTTATAAGCAATTCGCAATTCATCAAACGTAACAGCTCTGTATCCTGGATCATTTACATCAGGAGACATGCTGGCCGTTCTGTTGGTTGGCCCCATTGACCCTGCAACAAATCTTGGTTTGTGTGGTTCTTTTTTCGTAAATTCTACTGCGGCTTCTTTGGCGAGTTTCGCTGATTCATAATTGAGTTCGTAGACCAAATTTTCCATTTGATAATCTGCCATCGCAATTGTAGTTCCCGAAAAAGTATTCGTTTCTACAATGTCTGCCCCAGCTGCAAAGTATTTTCTATGTACTTCTTTTACGGCTTCTGGTTGTGTAATGGATAATAAATCATTGTTTCCTTGTAAAGGAGACGGGTATTCTTTGAAGCGTTCTCCTCTAAAGTCTTCTTCAGTGAATTTATATCGTTGCAACATGGTGCCCATGGCTCCATCTAGCACTAAGATTCGTTTTTGTAATTCTTTATATATGTCTAACATTCTTGATAATTCAAAATTTGTTATCAAGAAAAGAGAAGGGAACTTCTTTTCGTTATCTCTCCATAAAGTCCTAATAAAAGTTCGGGACTGAGGTAGAATTTAGCACCTTCTTTCAAACTCAGATAGTCATCAGAATACATCAAGGGTTGCTAAGGTTTCGCGGGGTCTATACCCTCCACCTTTCTTAATAACACGTATAAGTTAATGAACTGCCGCAAAGAAACGCAATAATTTTTTATTAATCTGCCTTATTTTTAAATTTTTAGGCTGTCTTTCGAAAGTTTAACTAAAGACAATTGTTGATCTAAATCCATTATAGACCTGAAAGGTTTTAAAAACCTTTCAGGTCTCAAATAAGTCGGATGATAGATAACGATCTCCTCGGTCACAAACAATGGAGACTACCACTCCTTTGTCTATTTGTTGGGCTACTTGCAATGCAGCATACAAAGCTCCTCCACTACTCATTCCTGCAAAAATTCCTTCTTCTTTGGCAAGAACTTGCGTCATCTCTTTTGCTTGCTCTTCATTCACCTGAATAAATCGATCTACTTTATTGGGTTTAAAAATGGCAGGCAAATACTCTTTAGACCATTTTCTGATTCCTGGGATTCTGGAATTTTCACTGGGTTGAACTCCAACAATTTGAATCTTCTTGTCTTGTTCTTTTAAATAGTCAGAAACCCCCATAATGGTTCCTGTGGTTCCCATCGCAGAGACAAAATGGGTGATCTCACCTTGGGTATCTCTCCAAATCTCAGGGCCTGTTGTTCTATAATGTGCATTCGGATTGTCTGTATTGTCAAATTGATTCAATCGGAAATAGCCTTTTTTATACTTTAATTCTAAAGCATGGTCAATGGCGCCTTCCATTCCGAGTTCTTGTGGTGTTAAAATGACTTGTGCTCCGTAAGATCGCATGGTTTTTACGCGTTCTTCTGTTGAATTTTCAGGCATCACCAAGATCATATTCACATTTAAGACTTTTGCCATGAGCGCTAATGCAATTCCTGTATTTCCGCTTGTTGGTTCTACAAGTGTGTCTCCTTCTTTGATGTTTTTTCTTTTGATCGCCTGATAGATCATATTGTAGGCAGCTCTATCTTTTACACTTCCTCCGGGATTGTTTCCTTCTAATTTCACCAAGAGTTTTACACCTTCTTTGTTGAAGATATTTTTCACTTCAACTAGAGGTGTATTTCCTACAAAATCAATAATGGTTTTTGTTTTCATCTGTTTTACTTATTTCGTTTTACCAGCTTATTTTCTGATTCATACATCACCAAAGAATCTTCTGGAATGGATTCTGTGATACATACATTAGCTCCTATAATGCTATTCCTACCAATAACCACATCGCCTCCTAAAATGGTTGCATTGGCATAAATGACCACATGATCTTCAATGGTAGGGTGTCTCTTGGTTTGCGCCAAGCTTTTCTTTACTTGAATTCCGCCTAAAGTAACACCTTGAAATATTTTCACGTAGTCTTTGATTCTTGTTGTTTCTCCGATAACAATTCCTGAGGCATGATCAATAAAAAATGATTTTCCAATTTTTGCTCCGGGATGAATGTCAGTTCCTGTTAATCCGTGTACATATTCACTCATCATTCTTGGCAGTACTGGAAGATTCATTTTGTACAATTCATGGGTTAATCGATATACAGCAATGGCGTGAAATCCTGGGTATGCTAAATATACTTCCTGCAAACTTTTTGCTGCGGGATCGCTTTGTTCAAAAGCGAAGGCGTCTTCGTCTAATTTCTTTCTAATTTCTTTGAATGTTCCTTGGTAGACTTCCCATATTTCTTTTCCGTTTTCAATTTTAATGTCTCTGATGATTTCCAAAAACAAATTGCGAATCTCATCGCCATATTTTTGACAATATTCTTCATCGAAAATTGAGTAGAAAAGTTTTTTTGTAAATACTTCTACTGCATCTTTAAGCGACATTTTATAGTTTACAAATTTCATTTTATCTATTTGTTTTAAAAACATGTATATTCTATGAGCTTATTGTCATTTTAATGAAACTACCAGAATGACTAAAAATTTAAAATGTTAGTGAATAGCAGCTTAGACCTTTCAGGTTTTGAAAACCTGAAAGGTCTAAAAATGGACATACTCCAGGCTATGAGATTTCTCATCTTCGCTAGACTCAATTCGAAATGACAAGCAAATTCAGTTTTCATTTTTAACTCTTATACTTTCTATTTTTTATGCTTCTGGTGCTAATTCAATTTCTAATCCGTCCAATTCTTCTTTGATTGGAATCTGGCATCCTAAACGACTGTTGTCTTCTACATAAAATGCTTCGGCTAACATTAAATCTTCATCATCACTCATTTCTAATAACTGATGGTCTGATTTAATATAACATTGACAAGATGCACACATCGCCATTCCTCCACAGACACCAATGGTTCCTTCGGGAGCTAATTCGTAGGAACGAACTACTTCCATTAGGTTCATTGCCATATCCGTAGGAGCTAATACTTTGTGAAGAACTCCTTCTCTGTCTGTTATTTTTAATGTGATGTCTGACATTTCTTTTTATTTTAGCTCGTTTTCGAAAATATATTTACAGGTTCATAGTAAGGCAATCTCAAAACAATGAGCGGATTGCTTCAGTCATCCTTCCTTCGCAAAGACAAAAGGAAATACTAATTAATTGTTTTGACGACTGCTTTTGGTGCTTCTTTTTTGGTTCCATCAAATCCTTCTACTCCGCCAACAGTTGTATATTTCATCACATATTTTTTATCTGGATGAATGCGTTTGTATGCACTTTGACACATTAATGTTGCTTCGTGAAATCCACATAAAATCAGTTTTAATTTTCCTGGATAGGTATTCACATCGCCAGTGGCATAAATTCCTGGAATATTAGTTTGATAATCAAACGTATCTACCTTAATAGCGTTCTTTTCAATTTCTAATCCCCAATTGCCAATGGGTCCTAATTTTGGAGACAAGCCAAAAAGTGGAATAAAATGATCTACATCTAGGATGAATGAATCTTCTCCTTTTTTATCAATAACCACTCCTGTCACTTTTTCTTTTCCTAAAATTCCTTTTACTTCAGCGGGTGTGATTAGATTAATCCTTCCAAGATTTTTCAATTCTTGAACTTTTTCTACGGAATCTAAAGCTCCACGGAATTCATTTCTCCTGTGTACCAAAGTCACTTCTGAAGCAATGTCTGCTAGGAAAATAGACCAATCTAAAGCGGAGTCTCCACCGCCAGCAATCACTACTTTTTTATCTCTATAAATTTCAGGGTCACGAATGATATATTCTACACCTCTATCTTCAAAATTAGCAAGATTTGAGATCAACGGTTTACGGGGCTCAAAACTTCCCAAACCTCCTGCAATGGCAACTATTGGAGCTTGATGTTTTGTTCCTTTGTTAGTGGTGACGATAAAAGTTCCATCGTCTTGTTTTTCGATGGTTTCAGCACGTTCACCCAAGGTAAATCCGGGTTCAAATTGTTTGATTTGTTCCATCAATTTATCGGTGAGATCTCCTGCTAAAATTTCAGGATATGCAGGGATATCGTAGATCGGTTTTTTTGGGTAAATTTCTGAACATTGACCGCCAGGCTGAGGCAATGCATCAATTAAATGACATCTCAATTTTAACAATCCTGCTTCAAATACGGTGAACAATCCTGTGGGCCCGGCTCCTATGATTAATATATCTGTTTGTATCATGTTTTATCATTCCTACGTAGGCAGGAATCTGTTTGTTTTATGTTCTTTTTAATTATCATTTAGTTACGAATTGTCTGTTCGAGTATCCTGAGTTTGTCTCAGGATGTATCGAGAACTTTTTAAAATTCTAACAGGTGAATTATTCTCGATACAATCACGCTACACTTCGACACGCTCAGTGCAAGAAAGCGTGACCACTCGAATTGACATTATTTTAACTAATTAATGTTTCTGTCAACTTATTTAATGTTTCTACTTTCTTTTCAAAATTTCCTTTGATGGTTTTTCTAAACTTGTTTAGGTTTTCTACCAATTCATTAATATCTTCTGGAATGACCTCTTCAAAAAATTGTCGCAATCGTTTTGCTGTTGTTGGCGATTTTCCGTTGGTAGAAATTGCAATCTTTACATTTCCTTTGGTTACAATTCCTCCTAAATAAAAATCGCAATATTGAGGAGTATCGGCTACATTCACCAAAGTATTTTGTGCTTTACAATCTTGATAAACTTCAATATTCACATCGGTTTTATCTGTGGTTGCAATCACTAAATCTTTGTTCTCTAAATCTTCTTTTTGGTAGCTTCTTTGTACAAACTCAACATCATGTTTTTCTCCTAACTCACGAACTTCTTCCCGAATCTCAGGAGCCACCAATTGCACTTTTGCATTGGGACTTGATTTCAACAGAAAAGTCAGTTTTTCTAAAGCTACATTTCCGCCACCTACAACTAAAACTTGCAGTTGATGAACTTTTAAGAAAATCGGATATAATTCATTCATACAATTACGGATTACGAGTTTTCAATTGCAAATTTTGAATTTTCCGTCACAACAACTTCTTCGTAAAAGCTTCTCAATTGATGACTTTCTTTGACTACATCTCCTATAATGATAATTGCGGGCGCTGATAATTTCTTTAAAGCAACTTGCTCTTCAATGGTGTCAACGATGCCAATTCCTAGTTTTTCATTGGGTAATGTTCCGTTCTGAATAATCGCAATTGGTGTTTCTCCTTTTCCTTCGTTCTGAAAAAGTTTTACAATCTCAGAAAGCTTACTCATTCCCATTAAAATGACAATAGTCGCTGACGATTTCGCTGCCAACTGCACATCTTCTGCAAGCTTTCTATTGGAATCAGTTCCTGTGAGTACCCAAAAACTTCTGGCTATATTTCTTTGTGTTACTGCAATTCCGAATGTTGCAGGAACGGCAACCGAAGATGATATTCCTGAAACAATGTCTATCGAAATTCCAAAGTTATTTGCATATTCAATTTCTTCTGAGCCTCTTCCGAAAACAAAAGGATCGCCTCCTTTTAACCGTACTACATGTCCATAATTAAAGGCGTTTTCAACAATCAACTCATTGATTCTTTCTTGCGAGTATCGCTTGTATCCTTTTCTCTTCCCTACAAAAATTTTTTTTGCGTTTGGAGCATATTTTAAAAGATCATCATTTGCCAATGCATCATACATCACCACATCAGCATTTGCTAATGTTTTGGCTCCTTTTACGGTGATCAAATCTGGGTCTCCTGGACCAGCTCCAACAAGCGTCAATTTAGGCTCTTTTCTATGCATGACTTACTTGTTTTAACCTGTATGCGTCTGCCAACTTGTAGAATTCTTTTGCTTTTTTCAAATAGCTGTGTGCAAAAATTTCTGTCGGTTCTTGTTCTTTGATTTGATAGACCAATTCTGAAAAGAAACATGACATTTTTATCAATCCGTTTGCTATAAAATATTCGTTAAAATTCTTGACAATCACACTTTGCGTATTGCTTTTTAATTGTTCTGAAGTCAACAATGCTTTTGCTGTATTGATCAATGCTGTATAGGAATGATAAATACTATCTGACCATTGTTTTTGTTTGATTGCTTCTTTGGCGTTGCTAAGCTTTTCTTCGCTTTCAAACAATAAGGTCGCGATCAAATCAATTACTACTCCAGCACATTCTCCTACTCCAATGGCTTTGACATATTTCTGTGTATGTCCCCAATCTACAAAATCATCTTCCACAAGGTTTGTTGTATCAGAAAGATGTTTCAACAAATCGTAGAAATAGGTTTTTCCATTTCTATCATAATAGGTCAAGAAATCTTCTGATAATTTTCTATTTTTCTCAAAATCATTCAGTAACAATCGTAAGGATTCGGGTCCTCTTTTGCTTGGGATTTTCACGACTTTGTCTGAAAACCTTCCTTGTCCATTTCCTAGAACTCCACCTCCCAACAGAACTTGTAAGGCGGGTGCTACTAAGGCTCCTGATTTTACTGTCATTCCTTGAAATCCAATATGTGCCATATTATGTTGTCCACAAGCATTCATACATCCGCTAATCTTAATTGTGATGTCTTTATTGCTGATATATTGTGGATATTCTGCATGTAATACTCGTTCCAATTCGACAGTAATTCCTGTACTGCTTGAAATTCCCAAATTACAGGTATCTGTCCCAGGACAAGCGGTAATATCTAAGGTGCTGTTATAACCGATTTGGGCAAATCCCAATGCTTTTAATTCTTGATAAAATAGCGGTAACAGTTCTTCTCTGACATGTCGAATCAAGATGTTCTGTCGTAAGGTAAATCGCAGTTCATTGGCTGCATATTTTTTAATCAGATTGGCTAACAACCTGGCTTTGTCTGTATAGAAATCTCCTAAATGCACTTTGATTCCCACAGCAAATAATCCTTCTTGTTTTTGTGGAATAACATTGGTGTTTTTCCACAATTCAAAGTCGTTCTGATCTTCAATAATTACTTCAGGAATGTTGTTTTCTGAAAATATAATGGGTTGTTCAAAACCTGAAGTATCAATCGGATATGTTTGATGCGCTAATGCTTTCTTTTCTTCTTCAACCAAGGTTAAGAATCCGTCCAATCCAATCTCTTTCACCAAAAACTTCAAACGAGCTTTGACTCTTTTGGTTCGTTCTCCATGTCTGTCAAAAATTCTTAGAACTCCTTCAATGGTAGGAATCAATTTGTCAGCTTCCAAGAATTCATACATCACATCTGCATGACGAGGTTGTGATCCTAATCCGCCCGCTAACAACACTTTAAATCCTTTGATCTCTTTGCCATTTTCATTTTTCACTTTTGGGATGAATCCCAAATCGTGCATATAGCTTAATGCTGAATCTTCATCTGTCGCAGAAAACGATATTTTAAATTTCCTCCCCATTTCTTGACAAATCGGATTTCTCAAGAAAAATTGAAATGTTGTATGTGCATACGGTGTTACATCGAATGGTTCTTTTGGATCGATGCCCGCAGTTTCTGATGCTGTCACATTTCTTACAGCATTTCCACAGGCTTCACGTAATGTGATATCGTCTTTTTCCAATTGTGCCCACAACTCTGGTGTTCTGTCCAAACTCACATGGTGAATTTGAATGTCTTGACGTGTGGTAATGTGCAATCGACCTCTTGAGTATTCATCGGAAACGTCTGCAATTCTATGCAGTTGTTCGCTGGTTACTTTTCCATAGGGTAATTTGATACGAATCATCTGCACACCCAACTGACGCTGACCATAAACGCCTCTAGCCAAACGTAAACTTCTGAATCTTTCTTCGTCAATTTTGCCTTCTTTGAAGAGTTGTATTTTCCTGTCCAGTTCTAGAATATCTTTTTCTACGACTGGATTTTCTATTTCAGTTCTAAAGCTTTGCATTTGCTCATCCCAACCTTCCCAAAGGGAAGGAGTTCTTTACGGTTTCTTTATTTTAGTTATACTTTGTTTTTATTTTTATTCGCTTACAAGTTCCATTTCATTTTATGGATTAAGCAAGCTTACCTAATGAAGCCAACTCCTGCGGTATTGTTTGTTTTGGAGTCAATTAAAATAAATCTACCATTTGCCTTATTGTCTTCATAGCGATCAAAGAAAATAGGTCTGTTCAGCTTTAATTGAACCTCTCCTATTTCATTCAAATTTAACTGAGATGGATTTTCTTCTTGACCTGAAAAATCTGTACGGGTCAGAGATTTTAAGTCCATTACTTTAGCTTGAACATCATTAACTCCATGTTTTAAAAAATACCTTGTAGCCGACTGCAATGGTGTTTTGTCCATCCAACAAATGGTTGCTGAAAGTTCTTTGGCAATGTTGGGTTCTTCATCAACTTTTACCAACATATCTCCACGGCTTACATTCACATCGTCTTCTAAAGTGATGGTTACTGAGCTTCCTTGTTTTGCTTTTTGGTATTCTTGATCGAAAAAATATATGCTTTTTACTTTGGATTTTGTGGTTGATGGTAGTACGACTACTTCATCTCCAACGGCTAAGTTTCCACCGTAAATTTTTCCTGCATATCCACGAAAGTCATGAAATTCATCTGTTTTTGGACGAATTACCGTTTGTACAGGAAAACGTACTTGCGATTTTTCTTGAACATCTTCTAGCTTCAAACTTTCTAAGTGATGTAACAATGTTTCTCCTTGATACCAAGACATGTTTTCTGATGCTTTGACTACATTATCGCCTTTTAAAGCGGATAAAGGAATGAAGGTAATGTTCTGATTTTTGTATTTGCTTTTGGAAACTAAATACTCTATCTCCCCTTTGATTTGATTGAATTTTTCTTCGGAATAATTGACCAAATCCATTTTATTAACTGCGATTACTACATCTTTGATTCGCAATAAATTATTGATAAAGAAATGACGATAAGTTTGCTCTACAACTCCATTTCTAGCATCGACCAAAACAATGGATGCTTGTGCTGTTGACGCGCCTGTTACCATGTTTCTTGTATATTCTATATGACCTGGAGCATCTGCTATGATAAAACTTGTGTTGCGTGTAGAGAAATAAATATGTGCTACATCAATCGTAATTCCTTGTTCTCTTTCTGCCACCAATCCGTCCGTTGCTAAAGAAAAGTCGAGGTAATCAAACCCACGCTGTCTACTTTTCTCTTCAATGGCTTGTAATTTATCTTCTGTTAGGGATTTTGTATCGTATAAAAGACGTCCGATGAGTGTGCTTTTTCCATCGTCTACACTTCCTGCTGTTGCTATTTTTATTACTTTCATATTTTCTTCTAGATGTTTTAGATCGCTTACTTCGACATTGCTCTGTACAAGTCGCTGCTAGAATCAAGAAACTAGACTTTTATCTACTTAAAGCAGTCCAGATTCTTGGCTCTTTTCTCTATTTTCCTTTTTTTAAAAATATCCTTGTTGTTTGCGTTTTTCCATAGCGGCTTCTGATCGTTTGTCATCAATTCTAGCGCCTCTTTCTGAAATAGAGGATTCTCTAATTTCGCTGACAATAGTCACTAGATCTGTTGCTTCGGATAGGACAGCTGCTGTACAACTCATATCTCCTACGGTTCTAAATCGTACCGTTCTTTCTTGTACTGTTTCGTTTTCATCTCTATAGACAATTCCATCTGCTGCTGACCAAATTAATCCGTCTCTGATAAAGGTGGAACGTTTGTGTGCAAAGTAGATCGATGGAATTTCAATTTCCTCTTTTTGAATGTAGCTCCACACGTCCAATTCTGTCCAGTTAGAAATTGGAAAAACACGTACATTTTGCCCTAGATCAATTCGCCCATTGAGCATGTCGAATAATTCTGGTCGTTGGTTTCTTTCATCCCATTGACCAAAATCGTCTCGAACAGAAAAAATACGTTCTTTGGCGCGTGCTTTTTCTTCATCCCTACGGGCTCCACCGATACAAGCATCAAAACTAAATTCTTCAATTGCATCTAACAGCGTTTCTGTCTGCAATATATTTCTGCTGGCATATTTTCCTGTTTCTTCTCGTACTCTTCCGTTATCGATATTATCTTGAACATGTCTTACGATCAATTCAACACCTAATTCTTTTACCAATCGGTCACGAAATTCAATGGTTTCAGGAAAGTTGTGACCGGTATCAATGTGTAAAAGAGGAAATGGAATCTTTGCGGGATAAAATGCTTTTTGCGCCAATCGAACTAATGTGATGCTATCTTTTCCTCCTGAAAACAATAACACAGGTTTTTCAAATTGTGCAACTACTTCTCTAAATATATAAATCGCCTCACTTTCTAAGGCGCCAACTTTAATCACTTCTGTATTCATTTTCTTTTAATTATGTAGTCCACATTCTCTGTTATTTTCAACTTTTGTTGGGTCGAAATACACAAATTCATTGGGTAAATTATTCTCTAATAAGTATTCATTTAACTCATCATCTGACCAATGATAAAATGGACTTACTTTTAAAACTCCGTCTTTACTTTTGGAAACAATGTCAATCTTATCTCTAAATGCTGTTTGTCCTTTTCTTAGGTTGGTAAACCAAACATCGGGTTGGTGTTCTTCCATTGCTCTACGGAATGGTTCTAATTTTACTTGGTCTGTAAAAATTGCATGCTTTGGATCATCAATTGTTGGTAATCCTAAAAAAATATTCCGATGGGCTACTGTTTGTTTTGGAACGTATAAGCTTATTTTAAGCGCCAATTCTGCAATCAATTTTTCAGCATGTTTATAGGTTTGTGCTGTATTATAACCAGTATCACACCAAATTACATCTACGTCCTTTTTCTCTGATGCAACTGCGTGAAGAATTGCACTTTCATAGGGCCTGAAGTTTGTGGTTACCACAGGTTTTTCTGCGATTGATAATGCCCATTGAATGATTTCTTGCGGGCTCGCATTTTTAAATTTGTTATTGATTTGTTCTATGGTAATTTCTATGGTGTTCATTTTTTTCCCCATTTAATGGTGTTCCAAATTCTTTCATGAAAGAAATAGAGTATCATTTTTGTTGCTAGTTCTATACTTCCAATTGAAAAGGCCACAGAAATTTCTCCTGTAATTATCCAAGAGATTAAAATGGTATCTATGGTGCCTAAAATTCTCCAGCTAGCAGATTTCATAATGCTTCTTACTGGTGTTTCAGAGAGTTGATCTTCTCTAAAATGTCTTTTTTTATCTAGTACTTGTTCAATAATCATTTTTAAAATACTATTACCCTATCGGATTACTAGGATTAAGATGCAAATCTATCATTTCAAACTTAACTACAAAGCTTTTTTTTAAATTTTAACTAATTAATACGATTCTTTTAAAATTACACAATTATTAAAATGTATTGTGTAATTAGATTCCCGCTTTTTTGCGAGAATAGCATCTTTTCGATTAAACTAAATCGGCAAGAGTATTGTTACGGAGTATTTGTAATGTATTGTCTCTAACTTGAATCATGAGTTTGTGAACTGAACAGGCATCTTCATCTGGACAGTCATCACATTTTTCATAATAGTTTAAGCTAACACAAGGCAGCATTGCTATGGGTCCTTCTAGAGTTCTGATGATTTCTGTCATTTTAATTTCCGAGGCTTCTTTTAACAAATAATATCCTCCACCTTTTCCTTTTTTTGCGCCAAGGAAACCCGATTTACGTAAGGTAAGTAGTATGCTTTCTAAAAACTTATGTGGTATATTTTCACTAGCTGCTATGGTACCAATTTGCACCATTGTCTTTTCTTCTTGACGTGCAATATAAGCTAGTGCCTTTAATCCGTATTTTGTCTTTCTTGAGAGCATATCTTACAAAAGTACATTTTTTATCGGCTATTCATTTTCCAATGCTTGGTTTATATCCTCTATAATATCGTTTATATTTTCTAATCCGACTGAAACTCGTATCAGTCCGTCTGTAATTCCTACTTCTAACCTATCTTCTACACTTAATTTACCATGTGTTGTAGAGGCTGGATGTGTTACTATGGTTCGGGTATCTCCTAAATTGGCCGATAGGGAACACATTTGAATTTTATTTAAAAATTTTCTTCCTGCTTCGATTCCACCTTTGACTTCAAATACCACAATACTTCCTCCGTATTTCATCTGTTTTTTGGCTATTGCATATTTGGGATGTGAAGCTAAAAATGGATATTTCACAAGGTTCACTTGGTCATTCAGCTCTAAGAATTGTGCTAATTTCAACGCGTTTTCACAATGTCTTTCTACTCTAATGGATAGGGTTTCTAAACTTTTAGACAATACCCAGGCATTAAATGGTGACATTGCTGGACCCGTATTTCTGGAGAACAAATAGATTTCTTTGATGAGATCTTTTCTTCCCACTGCCACTCCCCCTAAAACACGTCCTTGTCCGTCTATTAATTTTGTTGCAGAATGGATTACCAAATCTGCTCCAAATTCTATGGGTTTTTGTAAGACAGGTGTCGCGAAACAATTGTCGACAATAAAAATGAGATTGTGTTTTTTTGCCAGTTTTCCCAATTGTTCTAAATCCAAAACATCCACCCCTGGATTTGTAGGAGTTTCTACATATAAAATTTTTGTGTTTTCTTGTAGTAAAGATTCTATAGAATCTACTTCATCTACTTTAAAATAGCTTGTATTGATATTCCATTTTGGAAGATATTTGGTAAACAAACTGTGGGTAGATCCAAATACAGATCGGCAAGAAATAATATGATCTCCAGCATTTAAAAGTGCTCCAAATGTTGAAAAAATAGCTGCCATTCCTGTTGCAAATGCATAGCCACTTTCTGCTCCTTCTAAACGTACCATTTTATTGACGAATTCAGAGGTATTTGGGTTTGAAAAACGACTGTATAAATTGCGTTCTTTTTCTTCTGCAAAGGAAGCTCGCATTTCTTCTGCATCTTCAAAAACAAAACTGGATGTTAAATACAAAGGTGTAGAATGTTCATGAAATTGAGAACGTTCTGTTTGTAATCGTATGGCATCGGTTTCGAAACTCATGTTTGTATATTTTAAATATTAGTGATCTGTAAAAGGTATTAAGACCGCTTACTTAGACACCCTTCGACAGGCTTAGGGTACAAGCTCAGTACAGGCCGCTATTAGAATCAAGAACAAAGACTTGATTCGAACAATTTGATAAGCAATCTGATTGTAATTTTTCAAAAACATTAGTGAGCAAAATTTGTATTCTTAGACCTGACAGGTTTTGGAAATCTTTCAGGTCTTGAAAAATAGTATTTTGAGAACTCATTCATAAACTTCATTACGATTTAAAAATTGGTGCAATCATTTTTTCCAACTGATCGAATTCAATTAAAAAAGCGTCATGTCCGTGTATGGATTTTATCTCATGATAGGAAACTTTCGAGTTGGACTTTGACAGTTCTTCGTATGTTTCTTTGTTTTCTTTTGCTGCAAAAAACAAATCAGAATCTACGGCAACAATATGTATTTGTGATTCAATATTACTTAATTGCTCTATCCAATTTTCGGAGGCTGTAACTTCAATCGTCCTTAGCAACTGGTTCATCATTTTATAAGCACTTAATTGAAAACGTTCTTGTAATTTCTTTCCGTGGTGTAAGAGCCAACTTTCTATATTGAAAATTTTCAGCTCTTCATTAACAGATCTTTGAAATCTTATTTTGTATGATTCTGGAGTTCTGTATAACATCATCGCATGCATTCTTGCATCATGAACAGGTTTTCTGGAATTCAATAAAAATTGTTCTTGAATCAAACAATTGGCAATTAACCAATCTGTTGATTTCCAATCGGAGGCGATGGGAATGATATGCTTGGCAATCTTTGGTTGTAATGCTGCCATTTCCCACGCCAATCCTCCACCTAAAGAGCCGCCAATTATAGCATATAGCTCTTTAATTTCGAGTTCTTCTAAGGCAATTAAAAACAGGCGAGCGATATCTTTTGCTACAAAATCTTTGTAATTATCAATTTGTAAATCATCAAATCCATTTCCAGGAATATTAAACGCTATCACTGTATATTGTTTCGTGTCAATTCCTTTGTTGTCTCCAATCAAGTCTTTCCACCATCCGTCATCACCCGTAACCTCACTATTTCCTGTTAAGGCATGATTCACCAAAACTACAGGTGCAGTTCCCAGTTTTCGCCCAAACAATTGATAACTCAACTGAATATTAGGAAGTCGGAAACCGCTCTGAGTTGTAAACTCTTTGATACTTGTATATAACAATTTCTTCGTCAAAACTAGGCTAAAACTTCTTTAGGGATTTTTGAAAACGCTTCTTTTAAATCATTCTTTAAATCATCAAGGTCTTCTAAACCAACTGACAACCTAATCAAATCTTGAGAAACTCCCGCAGAAGCTTGTTCTTCTTCTGACAATTGCTGATGTGTGGTGCTTGCTGGGTGAATAATCAAAGATTTTGTGTCACCAATATTGGCTAATAAAGAGAATAATTTTGTGGTATCGGCTACAGTTTTTGCTGATTCATATCCTCCTTTTACGCCAAATGTTACAATTCCGCTTTGTCCTTTTGGCAAGTATTTGTCTGCTAACGCTTTGTATTTACTAGATGCCAATCCTGGGTAGTTTACCCACGTTACTTCATCTTGATCTTCTAGCCATGTTGCAAGTTCCAATGCGCTTTCTGAATGTTTTTGGATTCTTACTTCTAAGGTTTCTAATCCTTGGATAATTTGGAAAGCATTGGTTGGACTCAACGCACCTCCAAAATCTCTTAATCCTTCTAAAATCAATTTAAATGTGTAGGAAGCTGCTCCTAGAGCTTCATGATAGACCAAGCCGTGATATCCTGCTGATGGTTCTGTAAATTCTGGAAATTTTCCGCTAGACCAATCAAAAGTTCCCGCGTCTATAATTGCTCCGCCTAAAGAATTTCCTTGGCCTCCAATGTATTTTGTCAGGGAATGAATCACGATGTTAGCACCATGTTCAATAGGGTTTAACAAAGCTGGAGTTGCAACGGTATTGTCTACAATAAATGGAATTTTTGCTGCTTTAGCGTGTGTAGAGATTGCTTCTAAATCTAGTACATCTAGTTTTGGATTTCCTAAGGATTCTACAAAAAATGCTCTTGTATTTTCTTGCGTAGCTTCTGCAAAACTATCTGGATTTGATGCATCTACAAATGTGGTTGTAATACCCAATCTCGGTAAGGTTACACTTAGCAAGTTATAAGTTCCTCCATACAAGCTACTTGAAGCTACGATATGATCACCTGCTTTTAACAAGGTCAATAACCCTGTAGAAATTGCTGCGGTTCCTGATGCAAATACAACAGCTCCAATTCCGCCTTCTAAAGCGGCTAAACGCTGTTGTAAAATATCGTTGGTAGGGTTGTTTAATCTTGTGTAAATAAACCCTAATTCTTTTAATGAAAATAGATTTGCTGCATGATCTGAATCATTAAATACATAAGATGTTGTTTGATAAATAGGAACGGCTCTAGTTCCTCCTGTTTTTGTTACGTCGTGCCCTGCATGCAAGGCATTTGTTGAAAATTTTTGTGTACTCATTTTTCTAATTTTTTTGAGTTAATATTGATTCCCGTTACCCAATCAAGTTGAGTATAAATTTCGCGAGAATGACATTTTCAAAAGAAACTCAATACTTCGTATTTCGAATCATTTTGAGATTAAACCAAAAGTCAAACGCACGTCTCTCGCGTACTTAATAGAAAAATGTTATAAAGAAGTCATAAAAAATACCTTTCAGTGATTTTTCTTGAGTTATCTATCCATAAGATCCTGAATCGCACTTCGACAAGCTCAGTGTGAAAGTTCAGGACTTGGGGTAGAATTTAGCACCTTCTTTGAGATTCCAATGAGTATTGGAATACGCAAAGGGTTGCTAAGGCTTCAACGGGTCTAATCCCTCCGCCTTTCTTGATAACATTTCAATAAGTTATTGAACTTTGTGAACACAAATATTCAGTCATAAAAGTGTAATATCCAAACATTATGGATTGTTTTTTTTATTTTTATATATCTCATAATTTTTGCCCTTTGAAATTTCATTATTCTCAGAAACCGCTTAGATTTTATTTTAATCCATATTGAACTCATTTAAACTTTTAAGAAAATGAATGCTATGTTGCTTTAGAATAAAAAGTTTCAACGAGTATAAATAAAACTTTAAATTATGTGTAGCTTTTAGATTTTAAATGTAAATTTGCAGCCAAATTAGAGGAGAAATTTGACTGATTGCAACCTCATAGTACTGAACTTGTTTCAGTACCTGTTGAACATAGTACTTAATTAATGAGATACTAAAAACGAGTTCAGCATAGAAAAATGCTAAAGCAGTGATTCAACTACTTTAGCCCTGCAATCTGCATAAATTCTTCTTTTTATCATTTTTAAAAGATTTATATATGTCATATTTATTTACTTCTGAATCGGTTTCAGAGGGACATCCAGATAAAGTTTCTGATCAGATTTCTGATGCCTTAATTGATAATTTCTTAGCTTTTGATGCTGACTCTAAAGTTGCTTGTGAAACACTTGTTACTACGGGTCAAGTTGTTTTAGCAGGTGAAGTAAAATCATCAACGTATTTAGATGTTCAGAAGATTGCAAGAGATGTCATCAATAAAATTGGATATACCAAAAGTGAGTATATGTTTGATGGAAATTCTTGTGGTGTATTTTCTGCTATTCATGAGCAATCTCCTGATATTAATCAAGGTGTAGTTAGAGCTTCTAAAGAAGAGCAGGGTGCTGGAGATCAAGGAATGATGTTTGGTTATGCAACGGATGAAACTGAAAACTATATGCCTTTGGCTTTAGAATTATCACATCGTTTGTTGATTGAGTTGGCAGAATTAAGAAGAGAAAATAACGACATTACTTATTTACGTCCTGATGCTAAATCTCAAGTAACCATTGAGTATTCTGATGATAATGTTCCACAACGTATTGATGCTATCGTAGTTTCTACACAGCACGATGATTTTAACGAAAGTGATGCAGTGATGTTAGCTAAAATCAAATCGGATATTATAACGATTTTGATTCCTAGAGTTGTTGCAAAACTCCCTGAGAATATTCAGAAATTATTTACTGATGATATCACCTATCACATCAATCCTACGGGAACTTTTGTGATTGGCGGACCTCATGGTGATACTGGGTTGACGGGGCGTAAAATTATTGTTGATACTTATGGTGGAAAAGGCGCACACGGTGGAGGTGCATTTTCAGGAAAAGATCCTTCCAAAGTGGACAGATCTGGTGCCTATGCAACTCGTCATATTGCAAAAAATTTAGTCGCTGCTGGTTTGTGTAAAGAAGTCTTAGTTCAAGTTTCTTATGCGATTGGGGTTGCGAAACCTACCAGTATTAATGTGGAGACTTATGGAACTGCAATCATCGACAAGACTGATGGAGAAATCAGTAAAATTGTAGAATCAATTTTTGATATGCGTCCGTATTTTATTGAGCAACGTTTAAAATTAAGAACGCCTATTTATTCAGAAACTGCTGCTTACGGGCATATGGGAAGAACTCCTGAGGTAAAGACGGTTACTTTCTCCAATCCAATGGGTGAAACAGTATCACAGGAAGTAGAAACCTTTACTTGGGAAAAATTAGATTATGTTGACAAAGTAAAAGAGGCTTTTCAATTATAAGAGGTTAGACCGCTACGCTTTAAGAACAAAGAATCAAGACGTGTGGCTAGCTAACTGATAAACTAATTTTTAAAAATTAGTGATTGTCAAAACCTTAACTAAGGTCTCAAATTGATTAGCTTACTAAAAATCAATTTAGATTCTTGACTCTAAAGACCTCAGTGATCCTAGGTCAAACTTTCTGATACTAATGAAAATATATTTAGTAAATCCTCGAAGCAAACACTTCGGGGATTTTTTTATGTCTAAGATTTTTAGTAACTTAAGGCTTTATTCACTTTAAAATTTTAGCTATGAACAGAAAAAGAAGAGTACAGAGTTTTAGCGGATTTGGACTTGTAAGAACCAAAACCTATATCGCAACTAGAGTGCCCAAAATTCCTTTTGAAAAAATAAAAACTGTTTACGGAAATCATTTGCATGGAAGTCGTAGAAAAACCTCGGTACATTCTTTTGAGAACATCCGTTTCTCTCCTCGTTTGAATGAACTAATTTATGAAGAGAAAAAAAGGCAGCTTTATTCTTATTTAGCCTATGGTTTTTTAACTTTACTTGCTGTTATCCTATGGGTCTTTATTATGAATATTTCCTATAGTATTTAGTTAGACTATGGAGAGTTATTTATTTAAATAATGATACTATTAATTATTATAATTGGTTTTATTATATTCATTCTGTTTTTCTCTTTTCATGAAACTAAAAAAGGTGAAGAGGAAATGAGAAGGTTTAGTGATAGTAGACCCTATCTTTCAAAAACAAAGTATATCAATATACTTGTCAGCAAAGGTTATGAAAAACAACAAATTGAAATTGTTTACGATACAATTAAAGAATTTATCACTTGGGATTTTTTCTGCATTTACCCTGAAGGTGACATCTATAAAATCTATGGATTAGATGATTTGGATGATATCGAACTATTCGATGTAATTTGTGGAAAATTAAACCTCAGAAAAGTTGAGCAAAAAGATTGTGATTTAATCAGTGATCAGTTTGAAACAGTTAATGCCGAATACATATTAGCGCTAACTAAAATAATAGCTCAAGAGAGTGAAAAGTAATCTGTTTTCGTAAAATAATTCTTATTAAAAAATCGCGCTTTTCAATTTTTCTTTTATCCGTTTCATTACGTCTGTAGGATAGGTTCTTTCGCCCATAAACACTTCTGTCATTGCTTCACATAAACGCTCACCATATCGCTTCATTAAGAAGTTTCTGACCTTGTGTTGCTCGTAAAATAATTTTGCTAACTTGACTCCAATCTTTAATTCTGGAATCAAATTTTCGTTTAGTTTCGCATTGTAAATCTCTTCAGATTTTTTAAGATCTAATTCACCTTCAATGATCGATTCAGCAGCCATATTTCCAGAAAGTATTGCATTGGAAATCCCTTCTGCCGTAATTGGGTCTGCAAAGCCAGCGGCATCGCCTACTAAAAACACACCCTTTCTTACATATTCATCTGTTCTTGGGGTTACAGGAATTTGAAAACCGTGAAATTCTTCTTTTAATACTTCTGTAATTCCTAGTTTTAGAAGATATTCTCTATACAGTTTTTTAAGGTCTATTTTTGTTCTTCTTGCTGAAGCTAAGCCGATAGATAGATGATTTTTCTTTGGGAAACACCATCCGTATCCAAGAGGTACTGCGTCAAAATCGAATCGAACATTTTTGGAAAGTCTTTCAAAATCTTCGGGGAGCACTTCAACTTCATATTCTAACGCTGGAATTAAATACCGTGTTTCTTTCCAACCCGTTAATTTAGCTGTAATACTTAAAGCTCCATCTGCAGCAATTACAAATTTGCTTTTGATATCTTGTTGTGAGGTGTGCAATATAATTTCTTCGCCAAAAGTGATGTTTTTCAACTTGTGACCTTCCAATAATGTAACTCCAGCTTCTTTCGCTTTTTCAACAATTAAATTATCAAAATCATCGCGCATAATCATTGTGATGATAGGTTCTTCTCTTTCAGAAGTTAAATAGACTCCCGCTTTTTCAAAAATAATATCAATTTTACTGAATTCTCTTTCAACAACGGAACTGACATCAAACGGCATTTCCTTTCTTCCTCTATAGACAAAACCGCCTCCACAAGTTTTATATCTTGGTAAGGTTTCCTTCTCAATAATTACAGCTGAAACACCTTTCTCTGCAAGTTTTAAAGCTGCAGAAGCTCCCGCAGGTCCGCTTCCAATGATTGCTACGTCAAATGTTTTCATTTGGTTACATTTTTTACAAATATATCATTTTATACTTCCCGAAAATCTACTTTTTACTTGAATTAAAAGAAATGATTTTCTAATAAAAGGGTTCTAAAAAAGATTGTGCTTTATTGTTCTTTACAATCCCGTTTTTAACATCGGAAATAATCTGCATAAGATGAAGTATTCATATACAGATTACTTCGAAATTAAAATTTCTCGTAAAGACAAGGTAGATGGTTTTGCTACTAGCAATCTACTAATTTAATAGGTCTCGACTTAGTTTATCTTGAGCTAAGTCGAAAGGCTCGACCTGACAATATAGTATTCAAACAGTAATACGTTATCTGGAACTCACATTAATTAATGCACAAAAACCTCTCTGAAACTGAAATAAATCCAGTACAGAGAGGTTCTTCATTAATTCAAATATTTATTTACAATGAATATCGGATTCTAAAGCTTACAAATCGTGGTAAAATAAACGTTTCATTGATTGAAAACTGAATATTACTATTACTTACTCTAGCTGAAGAACCTGTACCCAACAAGTTACTTCCTTCTATTTCATATTCCCATTTAGCATCTCTATTTTTTCGATACGCCAGGGTAGCATTCCAAATTTTAAACTTGTTTTGTGTCACTCCGTTTTGTTTTACTTCATTGTATGAGAAGTCAGATTTCACCGTTAGCGAGTTCCATATATATGCATCAAAGTTTATCGATGGTCTATGCGTAGTTCCTTTTACATCAACAGTTCTAGCGCTGTTGATCTGATTTGAAAGTGATAATGAATACCTTAAACTTACATTAGGAGCTTTTCTAAAATTCGTTCCTATACTTGCGTTATAACCTTGTGAATACGTTTCATTCACGTTTTCTTGTGTGTTTATAAATTGAAAGGTTTTGCTGTAGGTAAAATTCCCTCCTAGTGAAGTTCTAATTTTATCAAATGTTTTACCGATACGTCCAAAAGCTGTAAATCTTTCATTGTCAAAAGGAGAATTTAATGTTGTGCTACTTGACACCACAGATCCAGGTTCAAAAATTATATTACTGTTAATTTGATCTATGGTTTTTGTATAATTTATCCTTGCAAAAACATTGGTATAATTGAATAAGTTAAAACTAGAATAATTCAAATTTAGGTTATGAACAGAAGCATTTGTCAAATCTTCGGTTCCAGTAAAGAATGAGTTATAGCTATTGGCTACAATTCCTCGAGCAATTTGATTTACGTCCGTAAAATTAACTTGCTGTCTATAACTAAAACGTAAACTTTCGCTTCTTTTGAATTGAGCGATTATACTAACCTCAGGTAAAATTTTCTGAAATTTATCTTCAAAAATTTCAGTTCCAAATTGTGTGTTTTTAGCGACATAAGAGTGTGCTGTAAATCCTGGTGTAAGTGTAAATATTCCAAGCTTTACTCGATATCGAAGTCCAGCATACAGGTCTGTAAAATTATATTCGGTATCGTTTGTAGTTTGTGGATCTAACACTCCAGGAATGTTCGGGTTGGGATTTAAAATAGTTCTATTATCTAATACTTGGAAAAACTGAGAATCAAAATTTTGTTTGCTTAAAATAGTTCCTACTACAAAGTTTAAATTGCTTTTCGCATTCAGTATGTAGTAATAATCTAGTTTCGCATCTATCTGATTCGATTTTACTTGTCTGTTTTGATTAAGTGTGTAAAATAAGTTACTTCTGTCAAGTCCCAAAGTTTCTGCGGCATCATCAAAACCATCTTCTGCATCTTCTAATGATGGATCATCTGTTGGATTGTTATTGAAAGGATCATTTTCTAAAGAAGCAACATAGAATGGATCTTCATCTTGTATTAAGTGTTGGACTTCCAATGCAAAAATATTGTTTTCGTTAGCCGTATAGAAATAACTCAAATTTTGATTGATTTTGAATGGAGTCGCTTTTTCACTCTCGCTAATATCGCTTAAGACAAGTGAGTTTACATTATCCACTCGACGTTCATTAGAGAACCGTCCAATAATGTCATAATTCATCTGATTATTAAAATTCTTTTTATAAATAGAACTGAATTTAAACAATCCGGTATTACTTGTTTGGTCTGTGATGCTTTGCGTAAAATCATCTGGAATTGTAGGGTCTACAAAATCTTGTAGAATGTTATTTTGTTGTCCATTACTATTGCTCGAAAAAATAAGAAAACCACTTAGATCCAATTTTTTATTCGGGGTATAGCTAAAATTCAATGCTGATAATTTGGTTTCTATACGATTCGCATTTCTCGCATTCGCATTTAAAAAACCTATTCCAGCACTTCCAAGACTAATATTAGTTCCATTCGATGGACTTTGACTGCGGAATCCACCACTAAAATTTCTGATATCTCGTCTATTTAAAACAACCTCGCCAATATTATTTACATCACCAATAATGTTAAGTGTATATTTTGGGGTATAATAGAAAAGTTTTGGTTGAAACAAATACAATCCCTCGTCAGGTGCTCTTCCTATTCCTGCGGTTACATCCCCAAACCAAAAGTTCTTTTTGCCCTCTTTTAATTTGATGTTTAAAGCAATCCTATCTTGATTGTTTTGCACTCCACTTAATTGGCTTACATCTCCATAATTTCTTAAAACTTGAATTTTATCAACTGCATTGGAAGGAATGTTTTTGGTCGCCAATTTTGTATCTCCATCAAAAAAATCTTTTCCATCTACCATTACTTTTTCCACTGTTTTTCCTTCTATCTCAATTTCACCATCATCATTAATTTCTACTCCTGGAATCTTTTTCAACACATCTTCTAGTTTTCGTTCAGAGCCATTTTTAAAGGAATCTGCATTGTAAATTATGGTGTCTCCTTTGATAGTCACTGGCATTTTTGAGATAATATTAATCTCATCTAAAGTATTGTCATAGCCAAGAGTTATATTTTTAACAATATCTACTTCTTTGGTGGTAATTATAAAATTAGCTGCTTTTAATCCTACGTAACTAACCTTTATATTATAAATAGTATTCTTTTTCAAATTCAATTTATAATTCCCTTTTATATCAGTAAAACCATAAGATGCTATTCTTTTTGCTACCGTATCTATGGCGACTACATTTGCCATTTCTAAAGAATCTCCAATACTATCTTTTACAACTCCTGTTAGTTTTATTTGAGCACTAGTTATCCCAGTAACCAATAAAATGGCTATCAATATTATTTTTTTCATTGTGTGTCTTGATTATTTTTTAGAATCTACCTCTACCACGTCCGCCTCCACGTCCATTTCTAAAACGCTCACGCATTTCTTCTGTTTTCTTTTTTACAATGGCATTGTATTCTTCTCTTGTAACATTGTCTCCTTTTTTCGGAGCTTTGATTTCTACTTTTTCAGCGGGATTTAAAACAATCTCTGTACATAACATGGTTGTTCTTCCTGCATTAATTTCTAAAATGAGTCCTGGCAATCCCCAATAATCATCGGGTCCAGTGCTTACAGGAATATCTGGTGTATACCAAGCTGTTACTACTGTTGTTCTTACTTTTTCTTTTTCTTCAACTTTGGTAGAATCTTTCTTTTGATTGTTCCTATTTCTTCTAAAAACTCTCCAATCAAAATCATTATTCACCTTTATCATAGTTGCTTTGTAACAAGTATAATTTCCTATTTTCTTTGTTTCGGTTCCTAACTCCCATTGTGGCTGTTCCATTTTCTCGGTAATCAAAAATCGCTTTCCAAAAAATTCTATAGACTCAATCATCTTGCCTTCTCTTGAGTTCTTGTAAATAGAACCTCCGCCACCAAATCCTCCAAAACGAAACCCTCTTCCGCCTCCACCAGGTGTTTCTAACTTTGAGTCTTCCTTAAAATCTGAAGATGATTTATCAAAATTGAGCGTGTATGTCTTTTCAAGGAAATTTTTCATTCTGTCCATGATCTGTTTTTTCCTTTGTTCAGACATTTGTCCTCCTCCAAACGCACTCATGTCTACAGTTGTTTTAGACATATAAGTAGCTTTTCCTTGGAATTCTTTTTGTGAAAAAATTGAAATTGAAAAGAATATTAACAGTAGTGTAAATACTTGTTTCATGGTAATTTGGCTTATAGTTTTTGCAAAAATACTTCTTATAATTCTATATAAGACTTAAAAAAAAGCCAAAGGTTTAATCTTTTTAAAAAAAAGTTAAACAAAAATACCAATTCCTATCCCCCGATTCTTATTTGCATTGAATTTCCGTCTCCTCTTCTGCTTCTAAAACGATCCATCATTTCTTTGGATTTTTCTCTAGAAATCTTTTCAAACTTTTCTCTGTTGACTACTTTTCCTTTTGTTGGTTCTTTAATTTCTGTCTTCTCAGATGGATTTAATACAATTTCTGTACATACAATGGTTTGTTCTCCATCATTGATTTCTAGAATCAATCCTGGTAAACCCCAATAATTTCCTGGGCCGTTGCTAACAGGAACATCTGTTGTATACCATGCTGTAGTAATTCTCGTTACTTTTTTTACGGTTTCTTTTGCTTCTCCATTAACCATACTCATACTAATATCTTCAGCTTCTCTTTCGTAGACAGCTTTGTAGCAGGTATAGTTTCCAATATTCTTGGTTTCGCCTGTCAACTTCCAATCGTATTCTACTAATTCGTCTTTTACCAAAAAGATTTTACTCATCAATTCTACCTTATTTGCAAGCTTCTTTTCTTTTACATTTTTATAAAGAATATCAGATCCACCGCCACCGCCAAAACTCATTACCATAACTCCTCCATTTCCAGCTTGTGGTTGAGGTGAATTTAATTTTACATTTTCTTTATAAGTCGATTCTGATTTTGTGAAGTTGAGTGTAAATGTTTTTTGAAACATTTTACTCATTTGCGCTTCTATTTGCTTTTGCAAATCTGGATTCTGAGCAGCCTGAGTACTATCTACTTTAAAATTAGTCTTTCGATGTGTTTTGTAGGTTGCCTTTCCGTAAAAGTCTTGTGCAAACATTGATGCAGACAAAAATAACAGCGTGATAAAAATTTTTATTTTCATTGATTTATTGTTTTTATGATTGTACAAATATGTAAAATAAGAGTTGATTACAAAGTTAATGAGTGTTAACGTGTGTTAAGCCATTATTTTATTTGAGGCTAACTACTTACTTTTGAGGCATGAATATAAAAAAGTACAATTGGATCTTATATCTAATTACAGCGACTATTATAACTACAGTCACTGTTCAGTTGTATTGGAATTACAAAAACTTTCAGGAAAACAGAAAGCGAATTACCAACGAAATTCAAATCAGTTTAGACAATGCTGTTGAAGAGTATTTTAGCAACCTATCTAAAGAAAATTTCTTTGCAGTAATTAGCTTTGATAGTTTAAAAGGTACAGACTCTATTTTTGAAAGATTATGGTTGGAGAATGATTCGTTTAAAAAAGACAGTACTAAAGTTCAAATTACTTCTTTGAAATTCCGAAGTGACGATCATATAGGGCATGAAAAAACACCACGCATTATAGATTCACTTCTAAAAACGGATAGTCTTTATTCTAGGTCTATCACTATCAATCATGCAAATACGGTTTCTAAAAATGTCGAGTACCCTATTCGTTTAAAAGCGGGAAGGCGATTGTCTGACAGTATAAAAGTGATTAAAGGAATACAGTCTGTATATACTGCTTTAACCAACGACGATCTTAATTTTTCTGAGCTAGATTCTTTGTTCTATCACCAAATAGAAACAAAAGGAATTTCTGCAGATTATTATTTTAATTTTATTGATCATGATTCTGTTTTAGAGACTACACAAGAAGATCTGAAAAATAATTTACAGCTATATACAAATTCGTTGTCTACCTATTTAAGACCTACACAAGAACTAAGACTTTATCATTCAGACCCTACTTTAGCAGCTCTTAAAAAAAGCTCTACGGGAATTCTTCTTTCTCTGCTTTTATCTCTTACAGTAATCAGTAGTCTTTTTTATCTGCTAAAAATTATCAAAAAACAAAAAGAATTGGCAGAGATTAAAAACGACCTTATCAGCAATATTACGCACGAGTTTAAAACACCCATTGCTACGATTTCAACAGCCATTGAAGCTATTGAAAATTTTAATGTTATTGATGACAAGAAAAAGACACAAAAGTACCTTTCCATGTCTTCTTTGCAATTAAAGAAATTGCATCAGATGGTCGAAAAATTATTAGAAACATCAACATTAGATTCAGAAAACCTACTATTGAAAAAGGAAGAGATTGACATCGTAGATTTGGTGATTAGAGCCACCAACAAACATCGATTGCTCACTGACAAAAAAATCAACTTTTCATCCAATATCAATGCTAAGTTTTTAAAAACAGATCTTTTCCATTTTGAAAATGCCATTTCAAATTTAGTGGATAATGCTATAAAATACGGTGGAGAAACTATTGAAGTTAATATCAATGCTGTTCTAAACAATGTAGAAATTTCAGTGGCCGATGATGGAAATGGTATTGAAAAAAATCAACAAGAAAAGATTTTTGATAAATTTTATAGAATTCCAAAAGGCAATAGACATGATGTAAAAGGTTTTGGAATTGGTCTCTACTATTCCAAAAAAATTGTTGAAAAACATAGTGGTTCTATTCATTTAGCATCTAATAATTTAAATACTATTTTTAAAATTAGTTTACCGAATGGATAAGCTTATTAAAGTTGTTTTGGCTGAAGACGAACCCAGTTTGGGTCAGATTGTAAAAGAAAGTCTAGAAACGAGAGATTTTCAAGTTTTCTTAGCAATTGATGGAGAGCAAGCTTATGAATATTACAAAAATGAGGAACCTGATATTTTGGTATTGGATGTAATGATGCCAAAAAAAGATGGATTCACTTTGGCAAAAGAAATTAGAAACGAAAACAGTTCGATTCCTATCATTTTTTTAACAGCTAAATCTCAAACGAAAGATGTGTTGGATGGTTTTCAGCATGGAGGAAATGATTATCTAAAAAAACCTTTCTCCATGGAAGAGTTAATTGTTCGGATTCATGCGTTGTTAGATCGAGTACATCTTAAAAAAGATCATCAAAAAATTATCATCGGAAATTATACTTTCAACTATACCAAACAGAGCTTACATATTGCTGATGAAACTATTTTGTTAACGCATAGAGAATCTGAATTGCTTTTTCATCTGCATGAAAAACAAAACGAAGTCCTCGATAGAACTTTCATTCTAAAAAAATTGTGGGGTGATGATGATTTCTTTAATGCACGCAGTATGGATGTCTTTATCAGTAAATTACGTAAAAAACTTATGAAGGATCAGAATATACAAATTATTAACGTGAGAGGTTTTGGCTACAAACTCACATTTTAATAGTACTGAATTCTAAATTTTGATTATCTTTAACAGCCCTTTCTAAAACTTTAGAATACTAAATTATGCACGTAGCCATTGCCGGAAATATTGGTGCCGGAAAAACAACTTTAACCAAACTATTAGCAAGACATTATAATTGGAAACCTCATTATGAATCTGTTGATGAAAATCCATATTTAGATGATTTTTATGGGGAAATGGAACGTTGGTCTTTTAACCTTCAAGTCTATTTTTTAAACAGTCGTTTTCGTCAAATCTTAGAATTAAGAAAAACCGGTAAAAATATTATTCAGGATAGAACTATCTACGAAGATGCTCATATTTTTGCACCGAACCTTCATGCAATGGGACTCATGACAAATAGAGATTATAGCAATTATAGTTCTCTTTTTGAATTGATGGAAAAACTGGTAACTCCACCAGATTTATTAATTTATTTACGAGCAGATATTTCTACGTTGGTAGGTCAAATTCACAAAAGAGGGAGAGATTATGAAAATTCAATTAGCATTGATTATTTAAGCAGATTGAATGAACGTTATGAGGCTTGGATTTCTACTTATAAAAAAGGAAAGTTATTAATTATTGATGTCGATAATTTAGACTTTGTAGACAACCAAGAAGATTTAGGTTATATCATTGATAGAATCGACGCTCAAATTAATGGTCTTTTTTAGGTAGGGAATCAATTGTATCCAACTACAAAAAATTAGACCACTTACTTTCACAAGTTAAGTACAGATCGCTTTTAGAATCAAGACCGCTTCGCTTTTAGAACAAAGACAATAGACTGAATTCGTTTAAATTATGTTGCCCTAACTTTAAACTATAATTATACCCTTTGTGTATCTCTGAGAGTCTTTGAAGAACTTCGCGAAATACTATTTTAAATGAGTTCACAAAGCAACACAGAGAATCACTAAGATTCGCAAAGAAAAAGAGCTATAAAAAACAAAATAAAGAAGAACCAAAAGATCTATTTTATTACTTCTCAAAAAAATAAGTTCTTTTTTGTAACATTTAACTTCTTCCTTCCGTATAATGAATTGTAACACTAGTATGAATACTACAATAATCCTACAAATTACATGAGACAACTTAAAATTACAAAGCAGGTAACCAATAGAGAAACCGCTTCATTAGACAAATATTTACAAGAAATTGGAAAGGTAGATTTAATTACCGCTGATGAAGAGGTTGAATTAGCACAACGTATTAAAGCTGGAGATCAATTGGCTTTAGAGAAGTTGACAAAAGCTAATTTACGTTTCGTGGTTTCTGTTGCTAAGCAGTATCAAAACCAAGGATTAACATTACCAGATTTAATTAACGAAGGAAATTTAGGTTTAATCAAAGCAGCAAAACGTTTTGATGAAACTAGAGGTTTTAAATTTATCTCCTATGCCGTATGGTGGATTCGTCAATCCATTCTTCAAGCATTAGCAGAGCAATCTCGTATCGTTCGTTTGCCATTAAATAAAATTGGATCTATTAATAAGATCAATAAAATGTACGCTTTCTTAGAGCAAGAAAATGAGCGCCCACCAAGTGCTGAAGAAATTGCTAAGAAATTAGACATGACCGTAAACGACGTAAAAGAATCTATGAAAAATTCTGGACGTCACGTATCTATGGATGCTCCTTTAATTGAAGGTGAAGATTCTAATTTATACGATGTCTTAAATTCAGGAGAATCTCCAAATCCAGACAAAACATTATTACACGAATCTTTACGTATTGAAATCAATAGAGCCTTAGAAACATTAACTCCACGTGAAGCTGATGTTGTAAAACTATACTTCGGTTTGGGAGAACATCAACCTATGACTTTAGAAGAAATTGGTGAGACTTTCGACTTAACTCGTGAGCGTGTTCGTCAGATTAAAGAAAAAGCAATTAGAAGATTAAAGCATACATCAAGAAGTAAGATTTTGATGACGTATCTCGGTTAGCAATCTATTTAAATAAAATTTAAAAACTCTCGAATTGATTTTCGGGAGTTTTTTATTTGTAGCTATTTCCAGCTTTCCACTATATCTTTTTGGGGATGAGATTCCTGATTTACTTAATCACATTCAACAAAAGTTGTAGGAATCTCATCCCAAAAAAGGATGCCGTTTCAATCTGGGCTAGGCACATTTACAAACAAATCTGTGACTTATTATCTTCAATCATTTTATGTTGATAAAGATTGCTTCGTCATTCCTCCTCGCAAAGGCAAATTATTAATTTTATTACTACTACTTTCTATATATTATTTTTTTAGATACCATTCCTTTGTTTGTTTGTATGTTAATAATATACACAAGGTTTGACAGATTTTTTACTTTAAGTCTGTTCTCTAATTTTTCTTCAATAGCGTTCCATTTACCTACTTTTTGACCAATTAGATTGAATAGTTCAACTTTCCCAATTTGTAAATTAGCATGATTTTGAATAACAATTTCTTTTGTTGAATTATCGATAAAAACAGATAATTCTTTATTTAAAATCCCATTTACATTATCATCAGTCGACAAAATAGAGCCTTCAAAAGTTAAAAAGAATCTATCTGTATAGGTTCCTTGATTTAATTGAAGAGCTATAGGATTATTGTCATTTAATAGATAGGTTTGATTTGTTAATTTATCCTTTATATATACTTCTCTATCAATAGCTATAATTTCATCTATTTGTATTGTTAAGCTTCCGTCATAAGCCATAACAATATCAAAAGGAACCTCTAAATCTCCAGAAACTTCTTGAACGCCAACAATCACATAATTTAAGTCATCATTAGGTAATTTCCAATAAACATCTGTAATGCCTATATCATATATTTCACTATCATACCCTTTATCATAATCAAAAGAATTATTAGAATTAAAAGTAGCACCGAGTTGTCTATGAATGCTATTACCTTCATCATTAATAAAATCGATACCTAACTTAATAGTTGGTAATTCAAATTCTCCGTTTTGACCATTAGAAGTAGCGTTTGATTCAGTCCCATTTCTAAAGAAAACAGAAGTGCCAGTACCTTCAGATATAAATTCTCGTTGGCTATTATTAAATACAATAGCACCTCCATCTGTATCTCCCTGCACAAAGAAACCTTGTCCTATAGGGATGTAAAGTTCTGGAACTAAACTTGCTGTCGACCCATTAGCACTTGGTGCACAGCTAATATTTCCATCTGTATCTTGCAACTGTAAATAGTTAATATAGGAATCATTAGAGTCATTAGACATAATTATAACGTCACTTCCTGCTTCAACACATAAAGTAATATCAAAAGTTGTATATACTGAGCTTGATGGAAGTGTAAATTCTCCTTTATTAATATTATCAACTTTAATAATAATATTTTTATCTAAGCTAGATTTGTAATTTATTTTTAAAACATCAACACCTCTAATAATATTGCTGAATTCCACAAAATTGCTAGAATCATTTATTAAAACAACTCCTTCACCTCCATTGGTAGTAATAGAACCATTTGTAGTGGCATTTTCTGATTGTAAAGCAATATCAAAAGTACCAGCATTCGTAGGACTATTAGCACTTAAACCCATTGCTATATTTCTTGTGGCATATCCTCCAACATATCCACTATAATAATGTCCAGAACTACTTGTGCTTGATGAATCTTCTTCTGAAACGTGTTGCCAAAAATATAAAGTTGCAGTTGTAGAGTTTATATTGTCTTCTATAAACTTTTTTGCACTAAGAGCAGAAGGAAAAGGGTTTCCAACTAAATAATATTCATTTGCACCAATAGCTGAAGCTGTTAAATCTCCATCTTTTGGAGTTCCAACAAATGTATAGTTTTGTTCTCTGCCTGGACCTTTAATCGTAAAACCATCTGTTTGTGGTATGATTCCATTTTTAAGTTTATGCGTCCAATTAGACCTTCCGCCAGAAGAAGGAGCATATGTATAAATCCAATGCTCTGCTAAGGTAATTGGATCTGTAATTGAACCATCAAGAGCATTAGTAAAAATAATGTCTTTTGCAATGTTTGTATTAACAATTCCATTAGCATTTAAAGCAACCGTACCATCTTTTAGCACACCTTCTATTGTGTAAGTGTTTGTTCCTGCAATATTTACAGGAGAGCTCATGTAATTATATCTAAACACACTTGGTATTGTAGAGTTTTGATCTACTAATAATCTTCCATTACCTGAGACTTGTGTTGTTCCAGTATGTGTTTGTACAAATTGAGAAGTACCTATTAAACGAATCTCATCATTTGTATTTGTTAATAGAACATCATCAGTTACTACTAATAAATTATCTGTAATGGCAAATTTACTATTATTATTTACTGTTAATTTTCTTGCATTGAACCTACTACCAGAATGAATGTAATCTTCATCTATACTTACAGAACGAGATCGATCGGGAAAACCATTACTCCAATTACTTCCTGTTCTGGATGTAAGATTTATTCTGTGCAAACCTAATAAGATATTAGCATCTGTATTAGAACTTACAATTTCAGAAATTAGAGGGGCATGAGGATGTCTTTCCGGACCACCTGAACCTAATAATCTATACGGATCTAATGCGTCATCTACAAATAGGACCCATTCATTTTCAGTAAATGTTGTATTGGGTAAAAGAGTTTCATCAATTCTTACATAGGATGTTTTATCAGAAAAAGCAGAAATTACATCAAATCTATGTTGCCAAGAACCATCATTATTTGCTGGTGAAATGGTTATAATATCATTGGCTCCGCCAAAATCTGTTAATGAATTATTTGTTATCAAAGTAGCTGTACCATCTATATTGGTAATAACATTGCCCGTGTTACTGAACAAAACGGATTTCCCAGCTTCTAATGCTGTGGTTATTGTAAAAGTAACATCAGATGTCACACCTGTTTGATCGCCCGTTTTATCTTTATACAGCTGTACTCTAATTAAGTTTTCTGGTATGCTTAAAGTACCTAAATTAGTTATTTCAATCCATTTTTCATTCTCAAAATTATATACCTGAGTAATCATCGGTATATCATTTGCTCCTGCATCTCTATAATCAAAATCTCCAAATGTATCAAAATCATTATCTGCATCACCTAAGTTAGCTGCACTGGGAGGATTATGATTATCATTTATAGTTGACCCAGAGATATTAGAATCATCATTATCATCAAAATTATTATCCAAGCCATCATTATCGGTATCTGTACCCAAGAGAGTATTCTCTGCATCTCCATTTTCATTGATATCTAAAATTGTATCATTATCTGAATCTGAATCTATATAATCTGGATTGTCTGTACCATCTGTATTTACAGGGGTTAAACCAATATTTCCACCTATTTCATAATTATCATCTACACCATTGTTGTTGGCATCTGTAATTGCATCACCTATTCCACTTGGCGCAATAAAACCTCTTGAAGATTGCGCTTCTACATTGTCTGGTATTCCATCATCATCAGCATCAATATCTAAGAGATCGATTATAGAATCGCCATCAGAATTTATAGGTGTTACACCATTAGACCCTGTATCTCCTGTTGTGGGAGTTGCATCATAAGTATTATCCAAGCCATCATTATCGGTATCGATTCCACTAGGAGCTGTGTATCCAGCAATAGTTTGTGCCTCTACATTATCAATAATTCCATCATTGTCTGAGTCTAAATCTAAGTGATTTGGAATCCCATCGGAATCTGTATCTGTTGTAAAACAACTATTACCCGTAGCTTCCGAGATAGATGTTAACCCAAAAATTTTCTGGTCACCTGTAAGTGTATACTCTAAAGTTACAGGAATAGTTGTTACAGGAGTGGTGGGGGCTATAAAACTATAAATACTACCCGCACCTACCTCTGGACCTGTTCCTAAATAAAGCGTATCCGTTCCGTTAGAAGATAAACCAAAAGTTCTATCGGGTAAAGCACCCATATCTCTGAAACTAACATAATCATTATTACTGTTGATCGTAACTTCATACAAATGTACATCATTACTAGTAGCTCCTGGACTCCATGCAACATATGCAAATCCGTTTAAGAAAATAAAATCACCACCAGCTTGCCCAGACCCAAAATCTACCCAAAGCGTACTAATTCCGGTATTAGGGTTTACTCTAAATATTTCAGTAGAATCGGAACCTCCTACATAAGCAAAACCGAGATCATCAAAGGAAAGTGAATTAAGGCCAGGATCAGGGTCAGTAAAAGGAATCGTAACAACAGAGGTAAGGTCTCCAGTAGATAGGTTGACGCTAAATAAATCTTTGGTATCACTAAGATTAACAGCATACAAGGTGCCATCAGGAGCATAACCAATATCTCCTATTACTCCAGTAGTATTAATTGTTACAATATTTGATTGAGTTGTAGAACCGTTAATATTATTTACTTGTATAATCTGCTGATTCTCATTATTAACCCATAATGAATCATCAAAATCTTGACATGCAAAACCTTCATCAGTATCTAAAATACCATCGTTATCATCATCAATATCGGTTGAGTTAGGAATGCCATCACCATCAGAATCAATTCCAAAAGTATCATCTCTATAATCAACATCACCACCTATAGTTTCATCTCCATCCGAGTCTGGAAGATTAATAGATGGATTATCGATGTTGTCATTTACATCGTAAGTAACATTGTCTTGATCAAAGTTATTATCCAATCCATCATTATCATCGTCAGAGTTACTTAAAACGTTTCCTTCTCCATTTTCATTAATGTCTGTAATTCCATCTCCATCACTATCTGTATCTCTATAATCTGGTTCAGTATCTCCATCAGTATTGACCAAAGTAAGTGTGATTGGATTGAATGTATCTACATTTTCATAGGCAGCATCTAAGCCATTTGTACCTACTGTTCCTGTAGGAGTGCTATATGCTGAAGTAGATTGTGCTTCTACATTGTCTGGTATTCCATCATTATCAGCATCAATGTCTAAAACATCAGTTATGGAATCGCTATCAGAATTTGTAGGTGTTATACCATTAGACCCCGTTGCTCCTGTTGTGGGGGTCGCATCATAAGCATCATCCAGACCATCATTGTCAGTATCGGTTCCACTAGGAGCAGTATATCCCGCAGTAGTTTGTGCTTCTACATTATCAATAATCCCATCATTGTCTGAGTCTAAGTCTAAGTAATTTGGAATCCCATCGGAATCTGTATCTAGACTAAGCGCTCCTTCATTAGTATCTATAATTCCATCACCATCTGCATCCAAATCACAACTATTATCAATACCGTCTCCATCTGCATCAAATCCCGTAGCTCCTGGGCAATCACAAGACATTACAGCTGCATTTTGAAAATCTGTGCTTAGAGTATAATCTACAGCTCCACTATTCACACCTGCAATTGCTTGTACTGCGTCTGGCACACCATCTGTACCTACTGGTGATGCTGGAAATTGGTAATTAGACGTTTGAATGGTAGTAGCACCAGCTTCTAAAGCATCTGAACATCCATCTCCATCACTATCCAAATCTAAATAATCTAGAGTACCGTCTAAATCTGTATCTGTACTAGCACTGGTAATATCTATAGTATATTCAAAAAATGTACAACCGTTTATTGTAGCAGGATAACTGACTTCTAATGTTACTCCAGGTACACCTCCACCAATATCTATCACCGTTGCAGTTTCATTTATTGGGTGTGTTAAACTAATTAAACTACCGTTACAATCGAAACCTGTTCCTAAATCTGTTATCGCTGTTCCTCCATTAATACTTAAAGAAAATCTTTCATCTGCTGTACTAAGATCTCCATCGGCCAATAAATTTGATAGAGCAATGTGGCCACCAATTGGTATACCCAAAGATGTTAAGTCTATACTTTGAGAATCTGTAACAGGTCCAGTATTAGGTAGTTGTCTTACAGGAGTTGTAAATACTGTTCCGCTACCACTTACCACAAAGCCTTCATCGGTATCTAAAATACCATCATTATCATCATCTAAATCGCATACATCGCTTATACCATCACCATCTGTATCTGTATTTCCTGAAGCTACAGGGTCACAAGGATCTCCTGTAAAAAAGGATACTAACGTATTATCAAAATATATATCTTCTGAGCTCGAATTATTAGCAGTTAAAATTCTAATTTGAGTATTTGCACTACCTCCTGTTAAAGAAAGAGATATAGAACCGCTCACTGTATCATTAGGGTTAGGACATGCTTCTGTAAGTGTTTGAAGCGTTGTAAATACACCACCATCGTATGAAACCTGAAAGAATGTTTGATCACCAGATTCAAAACCAGAACTAGAGTCTTGACATCTCCAATCCATAGTCCATGTAGCTGAGCTAGCAGCACTGAGGTCCAATGTTCTAGTAAAAGATCGATCGGCTCCTCCATCAGCAAATACTTCTCCCGATACAATTGTTGGACTTCCTACAGTTGACCATGATGTTACAGCCCAACCAGAACCTCCAGAAAAATTACCAGAAGAAAAGTCATCAATAGCTCCCACAAACTCTTCTACTGATACATTATCAAAATAGATATCTTCTGAACTTGAATTATTAGAAGTAAGAACTCTAATTTGAGTATTTGCACTACCCCCTGTTAAAGAAAGAGATATAGAACCATTCACTGTATTACTAGCATTAGGGCATGGTTCTGTAAGTGTCTGAAGCGTTGTAAATGCACCCCCATTGTATGAAACCTGAAAAAACGTTTGGTCATCAGCTTCAAAACCAGAACTAGAGTCTTGACATCTCCAATCCATAGTCCATAAAGCTGAGCTAACACCACTTAAATCTATTGTTCTTGTAAAAGACCTATCGGCTCCGCCATCAGAAAACACTTCTTCCGCTATAATAGTTGGAGTTCCTGTAGTTGACCATGATGCTATAGCCCAACCAGAGCCCCCTGAAAAATTACCAGAAGAAAAGTCATCCGTAGCAATTTGTAGACTATATTTATAATTTGGAATTGAAATAGAACTAGTAGTATTGCCTATTTCTAATAACCAGTCTCCTTTTTTTCCTGTAATATTATTAGATGCGGCCACATTAATGTTTAATGTTTTTTCTAAATAAGCAACAGCATTTTCTCCTTTCTTTCCTTTTGCAAACTCACAACCATAAATATTTAAGTCTGAAATTTTTGAGTTTATTAAGTTATTATTTTTTAAAAAAATTACAATTTCTTTAGCGTTTAGCCACTTATTATTGATTAACAATTCTCCTGAGCGGCCATGAGTGAATAACTGAAATGTGTGCTTATTTTTATTTTTGTTGATTTCTTTTTTTATAATTAGAGCATCATCAACTTTGGCATCTATATAATACGTGGTGTTTTTATTCTTTACAATATTCTTTTCTAACGTGTTAAGGCACATCCCTGAGCAAAGAATTATAATTGTAATATTACTCATTAAAAAGAGTAATTTCTTAGAAGGATAAGAAGAACTATTTTTATTTATCAAATTAAGGAAACTGTATAACGATTCCATATTATATTTTAAGTTATAAGTTCGTTTAAACTCTATCATTATAAAGCAAATAAAATCAATTTTCTAAAAAGTTTAAATGAGCCCCATATAATATCCACATGAGGCAAAGTCGAGGGAGAATTTCTATAAATTATTTTAAATTAGGGACTAATATCGCGAAAATACTATTTTTTTGCTACAGTAGCAAAACCTCATTATTAAAATTAAAAACATTAACCTCACAAGAAGCTGATGTTAAATAATATTTATAATTAACTGAATATCATTTAATTACATTAAAAAAATCAATAAAGCTTTCGATTTAATTCGTGAGCGTGTTCGTCAAATCAAAGAAAAAGCAATTAGACGATTAAAACATACTTCAAGAAGTAAAATTTTGATGACGTATCTCGGTTAGCAATCTAAGATTGCATTAGGTATCACTCATACCAAAATCTAAATTACTGCCAATAAAACTTTTAAACTTATAAATTGATTTCGGGAGTTTTTTATTTGTAGCTATTTCCAGCTTTCCACTATATCTTTTTTGGGATGAGATTCCTGATTTACTTAATCACATTCAACAAAAGTTGTAGGAATCTCATCCCAAAAAAGGATGCCGTTTCAATCTGGGCTAGGCACATTTACAAACAAATTTGTGACTTATTATCTTCAATCATTTTATGTTGATAAAGATTGCTTCGTCATTCCTCCTCGCAAAGGCGAATTATTTATATTTGTGAAAACACAACAACGAATCCAATGAGTAAATTAATTGCACCTTCAATTTTAGCTGCCGACTTTGCGAACTTACAGAAAGACATAGAGATGGTAAACTCTAGTGATGCCGATTGGTTTCATATTGATATCATGGACGGTGTTTTTGTTCCCAATATATCTTTTGGAATGCCTGTCTTAAAAGCGATTTCTAAACATGCTAAAAAAACAGTTGATGTTCATTTGATGATTGTAGATCCTGACAGGTACATTCAAACATTTGCAGATTTAGGAGCCAATATATTAACGGTTCATTATGAAGCCTGTACTCATTTACATAGAACAGTTCAAGCAATTCAAGCTGCGGGAATGAAAGCTGGAGTTGCTTTAAATCCACATACACCCATTGCGGTTTTAGAAGATATCATTGCTGATTTGGATTTGGTATGTATTATGAGTGTGAACCCTGGTTTTGGCGGACAATCATTTATAGAAAATACCTACAAAAAAGTAAGTCAGTTAAAACATTTAATCGACTTTTCTGATTCTAATGCTCAAATAGAAATTGATGGTGGAGTCACAAATAAAAATGCAAGCGATTTGGTAGAAGCAGGTGCTGATGTTTTGGTTGCGGGCAGCTATGTTTTCAAAAGTGATCATCCTACAGAAACCATTAAAGACCTAAAAGCATTGGTTAACTAACACAAATAATATGGATCAAAAAACAGCGATTATTCTCTCCGTTTCTCTAGGAATTATTATGCTAGGAATGGGACTTTCTTTAGTTGTTAATGATTTTAAACTAATTTTTAAACAACCCAAAGCAATACTTCTTGGATTAATCAATCAGATCATTTTATTACCAATCATTGCTTTTATTTTAGTATCACTATTTCCTTTACAGCCAGAAATTGCTATTGGAGTTATGATTTTATCTGCTTGTCCAGGCGGAGCATCATCCAACTTAATCTCTCATTTAGCAAAAGCAGATGCGGCACTTTCTGTAACACTGACTGCATTTAGCAGTTTTATTACGATTATTACTATTCCTTTTATTGTCAATTTTTCTTTAGAACAATTTTTAGATCAAACTAATGTTATAAAATTAGATATTGTTCAGACATTTCTTCAAATTTTATTGATTGTCATTATCCCTATTTCTTTAGGAATGGTGATCAGAAAACATCGAGAATCCTTTGCTTTAAAAATGGGCAAACCCGTCCGTATTGCTTCTGCCCTACTTTTAATTTTAATAATTGTGGGTATCGTCATAAAAGAAAGAGATGGTTTCGTTACTTCGTTTAAAGAGACCGGTGCCATTATTATTTCTCTAAATATTATTGTAATGCTCGTAGGGTATTTTTCAGCCAAATTATTTAAAATTTCTCGTAAACGAGCGTTATCTATTGCTATTGAATCGGGAATTCAAAATGGAACTCTTGGAATTACGGTAGCAGTTGTAATACTTCAAAATTCGTCCTTTGCAATTGTTCCTGCCATTTATGGTGTACTCATGTTTTTTACAGCAGCTGCAGTAGTATATATTGGAATATCACAAGATAAAAAAAATCCATCCTAACTATTGTATTCTGTAGTAGATATAGAAACCACAGGTAATGGATATAAGGGTCAGAAAATCACAGAAATATCCATTTTTGTTTTTGATGGAAAAAAAGTGACTGATGAATTTACTTCTCTAGTAAATCCAGAAGCCTCCATTCCTGCTTTTATTACCAATCTTACTGGAATTACCGATGCGATGGTAAGAAATGCTCCGAAGTTTTATGAGATTGCAAAACAAGTTCAAGAGATTACGAAAGACACGATTTTTGTAGCACATAATGTCAATTTTGATTACAATATTATTCAAGATGAATTCAAAAGTTTAGGCTTCGATTTTAAACGCAAAAAACTCTGTACCGTTCGTCTTTCTCGTAAAATTATTCCAGGATTAAAATCCTATAGTTTAGGCAACATTTGCGCACATGAGGACATTAAAATTACAGAAAGACACAGAGCAAAAGGCGATGTTGAAGCCACAGTAGAATTGTTTAGAAGGTTGATTGAAAGAGATGATAATTTTACTATCAATAGCTTTTTAAACCCACGATCTAGACAAGCAACTTTGCCTCCTCTTTTAGATAAGAAAGTAGTTGACAACTTACCAGAAACTTTTGGTGTTTACTATTTTAAAAATTTGCAAAAAGAAGTCATCTATGTTGGGAAAGCCAATAATATCAAGCAGCGAGTCATCAGTCATTTCTATGACAAAAAGCAAAAAGAAGTCACCATGTGTTTGGAAACTGCGGATATTCGTTATGAAGAAACTGGCAGTGAATTATTGGCATTGTTAAAGGAATCTGCTGATATCAAAAGCATCTATCCTAAATTTAACAGAGCGCAAAGAAGAGCCAATGAAGCCATTGGATTGTTTTCTTATGAAGATCAAAAAGGAATTATTCACCTTGCTTTTAATCGACTAAAATTAGTGCCAAATGCCATTATGAAATTCTATTCTATGGCGGAGTGTAGAACTATCCTAGAGAAAATATGCGACGAATTTGAATTGTGTCCGAAGTATTGTCATTTGCAAACCAATGTAAATGCTTGCTTTCATTATCAAATTAAAAAATGCAAAGGAATTTGTTCTGACAAAGAAGAAGTAGAAAGTTATAACAAGCGTGTAAAAAAAGCGATTGCTTCTTTAGGCTTACAATCCGAAAACTTAGTTATTAAAGAGTCAGGGAGAACCGAAAATGAGATTGGTTTTGCCTTAATTTTGAACGGAATCTACCAAGGGTATGGCTATATCGATAAAGACATCGACTTACAAAATCCAGATGAATATTTGTTTTATGTGCAACTTCAAAAAGACAATAGAGATGTCCAGAGAATTTTGAGAAGTTATCTTTCAAAAACCTCTAATAATGGAGGAAATTAAAATTTAACATTTTTTTAATCCTCTTGTAAATTTGTGGGAATTCTGATTTAAATTCTTCGGGTGTTTCTATAAAGTTTTCAATGAGAACAGCCATGAATTCGTAATGATTTTCAAAGGCATATTTTCTAAAATAATCTGAAGTCGTCAATTTATTTTTTATGCTAGCATCGTTTTGAATCATTTTTTTAAGTGCGTTAAATTCACTTTTAAAAATCTTTGAATTAATATCTTTTTCTTTATGCGAATTGATATGAATCACGTGTGTAAATTCATGGATTCCTAAATTAATATTATCATCCGTTACTTTATTTCCTTTGACAAAATCTTCCCAAGAAAACACTAGAGTTTTTAAATGGGGATTAAACTCTCCTTTGTGAATTCTTTTTGTACTCTTTGAAGTGTATGTTTTTGGGTAAATTAATATCAAATCTAGAACAGAAAAAGTAAAATCTCTAAAACCAAATGTGAGCGTAATTGCTGAAGCCGCAATCAACAATTTCATTTCTCTAGTAATAGGAATCTCCCCTCTGCTATGAAAATCATAATCCAACACAAAACTGGCAACTCGATGTTCGAAACTTCTCTTTTTACGATTGCTTAACTTATTATAAAAAGGAACTTCCTCTGCTAAAAATTTCTTTTCAGGTTTTGCCAACTCTTTTTTTATAGGGTGAAAGTGGATAAAATGAATTTTACCAAAACTATAATAGAAAAGCTTTTCAATTTCCGTGACAATTCTTGGAAGAAGTATGACCACAGAAATGGCAACAAGGAAAAGAATTAATAAGATAGGAGTTGTTTCTTCTTTCATAAGCAAGTTAATGCCTCCAAGATAACTTAATTATATGGTAATCAAAAAAAGTAAGCTTTGGATTAGCTGCGCTGATCCCACAAAGCTCCGCTTTGAAAATAAAAAATCAACACTTACAAATTCAAGCAAGCTTGATTTGACATGTTGATTTTTTATTTATTCGTGACCCTGGTAGGATTCAAACCTACAACCGCTGGAGCCGAAATCCAGTGCGCTATTCAGTTGCGCCACAGGGCCTTGAAAAATTTATCCTAAATTCTTACGTACAATTCCTGAAATGGTTTTTCCATCCGCTTGTCCCGCTAATTGCTTAGAGACCATTCCCATTACTTTCCCCATATCTTTCATTCCTTCTGCTCCTACTTTGGCAATCGTATCAACTACAACTTTTTCTATTTCTTCTTCAGAAAGTGCCGCTGGTAAAAACTTTTCTAAGACAGCAATTTCTTGTAATTCTGGATCAGCTAAATCTTGTCTTCCTTGCTCAATAAAAATGGCAGCACTATCTTTTCTTTGTTTTACTTGCTTTTGAATGATTTTCATTTCCTGTTCTTCCGTCAAATCATCTCCAGCTCCAGTTTCAGTTTTCGCTAATAGAAAAGCAGACTTCACCGCTCTCAATGCTTGTAAAGCAACCGTATCTTTCGATTTCATTGCTGCTTTCATTTCTTCCATAATTTGTTTTTGCAAACTCATATTCTGTATATTTTTAGCGCATCAAAGATACAATTCTTACTAGAATTTCTTTGGTTTTCTTAAGTATAATACTCTCTTATTATAATCGATAATTGCTTTTCCCGACTCCAAAATGTCAGCTCCAATAATTCCATGAACTTCTTCAGCATTATGCTGTGTTAATGCAGAGTTTACATGTGACAAATTGAATAAAACCAAATGACATTTGTTGGTCTTCCATTTATCAATTTTCAAAGTGTTATTTTCAGATTGTTGTGTTTCCATATCTGTAGCTCCTGCCCCAGCAGCTTTCGTTTCACTTTCTTCCGCATCTAACTTAAAATAATTAATCATATCCAATCCAACACAAGAATTAGAAGCTCCAGTATCTAGAATAAATCTTCCTTTTACTCCATTAATTTCAGCATCCAACTCTAAGTGATTTGTTGCAATCTTTCTTAGGTTGATTTTTAGATATTTCTTTTTTTTCAATAGTTTTTTTAGACTACTCATTTAACTGTATTTTTGCCACACAAAAGTACATTATTAATAAAGAAACTATCATTTCTTTTTGTAATGAAATTGTCTGGTCGAGTGCAGTCGAGACCTTACTAACAAAATAGAACCTCTCGACTGCGCTCGAGAATACAAAAAATATGATTACAGATACTCACACGCATTTATATTCTGAACAATTTGATAAAGACCAAGGAGTAATGATGCAAAGAGCTCAAGAAGTGGGAGTTTCTCGTTTCTTTATTCCTGCTATAGATAGTTCCTATACACAACGAATGTTAGATTTGGAAGAACGTTACCCAGATAGTGTATACCTTATGATGGGGCTGCATCCAACATCCGTGAAAGCCAATTATAAAGAAGAGTTAAAACTAGTGAAGGAATGGATCGATCAAAGAAATTTTTATGCTATTGGTGAAATCGGAATCGACTTGTATTGGGATCATACATTTCTAAAAGAACAACAAGAAGCTTTTAGAACACAAATACAATGGGCGAAAGAAAAGAAGATCCCTATTGCCATTCATTGTAGAGAAGCTTTTGATGAAATTTTTGAAGTTCTTGAATTAGAAAAAGGTGAAGATTTACGTGGAATTTTTCACTGTTTTACAGGAACTTTTGAACAAGCTCAAAAAGCAATTTCATACAATATGAAATTAGGAATTGGAGGCGTAGCAACCTTTAAGAATGGTAAGATTGATAAATTCTTAGATCAAATTGACATTAAACATATTGTCTTAGAAACTGATGCTCCGTATTTATCTCCAATACCCTATAGAGGAAAAAGAAATGAAAGTAGCTATATTACTTTTGTTGTTGATAAGTTAGTAGACATCTACGGTCTTACTTTTGAAGAAATTGCCGAAATTACTACTCGAAATTCTAAAGATGTTTTTGGGGTTTGAAAATGAGTAATGAAAGTTCGAAAAACTTTCTCTACTATTCATCCTGAATTCATTTCAGGAACTAATGGAGCAGTCTCATATTTTCTAAATTAAAATAAAAAGTTTGCCACGCTACGCTCGCTAAGACAACTGATAATTGATAATTAAAAAAACATACTACAAAACACCTATTGGCACTGCAGAAATTGTAGGCGATGATAACGGTATACAATCTATTTCTGTGTTACCTCTCGACTCCGCTCGAGGTGATAATTTTATAGCTACAGAAGATATTCCAGAGTGTTTGCAAGATTGTGTGACGCAATTGGATGAATATTTTAAAGGAGAACGTACTGAGTTTGACTTAAAACTAAATCCAAAAGGAACAGAATTTCAACAATCAGTTTGGAAGGAATTAAATAATATTCCCTTTGGAAAAATCAGAACGTATATGGAACAAACCAAACAAATTGGTGATCCAAAAGCCATTCGTGCAGTGGCATCTGCCAATGGAAAAAATCCTATTTGGATTGTCATTCCTTGTCATCGGGTGATTGGCTCTGATGGTTCTTTAACTGGGTATGCAAGCGGAATTTGGCGTAAAAAATGGTTGTTAGAGCATGAAAGTCCAGTAAAACAGCAATCGTTGTTTTAATTCAATGTCACTACTAGTATCACACTTTTTGCACGATGTCTTGAGAAGTATTTTGTTCTCGATACAAAATTGTTTCACAATTTCACTCGAACTGACAGATAAACTATTTTTATTATTCCTACGTTTGTAGTGTATGGCTAAAAAAATAGGTTTTTTATTGCTATTTTTTGTTGGGTTTTTTGTCAATGCGCAAATTACTTCATCTGACTTTCGATCGAAAAAAATCATCGTTACACAAGACACCATTCGGTTTGATTCGGTACCGATCAATCCGCAGAAATTTAAAGTCCTTAATAGCCAACGAAAAGCCATCTATCCTACAGAATACCAGATTATTTATAATGATGCTTTTCTTATAATCAATTCAAAAAAATACCAAGAAATTACCATTGAGTATTTTCGGTTTCCTGATTTTATCACGAGAACTTACAGTCCGTTTGACAAACGATTGATTGTTCCCAACAACAGTAATACTGGAGAATTATATAGTTTAACAACGAATAAAAAAGCGACGGATTTAAAACTTTTTGACGGCCTCAAAACTTCTGGATTTATTACGCGTGGTGTCACTTCTGGTAACAATCAGAGTACGGTTACCAATTCTTCCATGGATTTGAATATTGAAGGAAAGCTTTCAGACAAAGTATCCATTAGAGCAAATATTTTCGACACGAACATTCCGTTGCAAGAAAACGGATACAGTCAGAGTATTACTGATTTTGATCGAATTTTTATTGAAATTTTCAGCAAAGATTGGCGTGTAAAAGCGGGAGATGTGAGTTTGAATAATCAGGAAAGTTTTTTTCTGAAATTTGATAAACAGATCTCCGGATTGGAAGTTGAGGCAAATATCAGCAAGAAAACAAAAGTATCTGCTTCTGGAGCTGTCGTAAGAGGTCAGTTTACCGCTTATAATTTTGTCGGAAACGAGGGAAACCAAGGTCCGTATAAAATCTTTGGACCAAACAACGAAGCCAATATCACCATAGTTTCAGGAAGTGAAAAAGTATTTATCAACGGTTCTCAAATCAAAAGAGGAATTAATGAAGATTATATCATTGATTATAATATCGGTGAAATTCGATTCAATACGACATTCCCAATCACAAATGACATGAGAGTTCGTGTTGAGTTTCAATTTTCCAATCGAAATTACACACGTTTCATCACCTATGAAAAAGCAGAATATTCTGGAGAAAAATTTTCTGTTTCTGGATATTTCTACAACGAAAATGATGTTAAAAACCAACCGATTCAACTAAGTTTAACGGATGCTCAAAAGCAGATTTTAGCCAATGCTGGAAATAATCAAGATTTGATGGTAGCTGAGAGTGCTTTTCCAGATGCTTTTGATGTGAACAGAATCCTGTATCGAAGAGTTATGATAGGTCTTGAATCCGTTTTTGAACACTCTACCAATGAAAATGACGAATTGTTTAATGTCACTTTTACCAATGTAGGTGCTAATCAAGGTGATTACGTCTTAGAAAGCACCATCGCAAACGGAAATATATTTGCATATGTGGGTACAAATCTAGGAGATTACAATCCAATTATTCGGTTAATTGCGCCTACAAAATTACAGGTCTCTGTGGTAAATTCTTCTTATAAACCTACTGAAAAGACCACCATTTCTGCTGAACTGGCTTTTAGTAATAATGATCAGAATTTATTTTCTAGTATCGACAACAATCAGAATAAAGGAGCAGCTACCAAAATTAATTGGCAACAAACATTGGTCGATAAAAAATGGCAAGTACTCAGTGATGTAAATTATCTTTTTATCCATGAAAATTTTAGAACGATTCAACGTTTTCAATCTGTAGAATTTAATCGAGATTGGAATTTGGTGAATCCGACTGGAAACCAACAACAAATTGGTTTGGGTCTGACATTAAAAAACAAGGAGAATAGTTTCTTGTCTTATTCATTTCAGCAATTAGAATTCTCAGATAATTTTAAAGGGACCAAACATTTCTTAAATTCAAAAATGCAGTTGGGTAAAACTACTTTTTATACCCACAGTAGCTTGTTGCATAATGATTCGCAACTTCAAGACAATACTTTTCTAAGGGCTGAAGGCGGAATTGAGCATAGTTTTTCTAAATCTTGGCTAGGCGGTTTCATCAATTTAGAATCTAATGATGGAACCTTGAAAACTACTCAAGAATCGGTTTTAACCAATCATCAATTTAAAGAATATGAAGGATATTTTGGAGTTGGAGATAGTACTAAAGTATTTGCAAAAGTGGGACTCAATTATAGAAATAATGATAGTATTCGCAACAATCGTTTTGAAGAAATCAACAATCGTAAAACCATTTATGTAGATTCTAAAATCATTCAGAATAAAAATACGAGTCTTGCGCTGTATGCAAATTATAGAACTACCGAAAATACATTTATAGAGAATGAAAAATCTTTGAATTCTAGAGTGATTTACAATCAGCGTTTGTTCAATAATTTTATTACGTTAGGCACACGTTATGAAACTTCTTCAGGGAATGTAGCACGGCAAGATTTTATTTATGTTGAGGTAGAAGCGGGACAGGGTTTTTATACTTGGAACGATTATAATAACAATGGTATTCAGGAATTTGACGAGTTTGAAATTGCTGAATTTCAAGATCAAGCGAACTACTTACGAGTTCCATTGCCCAACTTACGATTTATTCCTACGCAGAGAGCAAAATGGAATCAATCTATGACCATCAATGCAAGTCAATGGAACACAAAAACAGGAATTAAAAAAATAGTGTCTCATTTTTACAATCAATTCTTTTTGAGTATTGATAATGAACAAGAACGTGTTGGAAACTCTTTTAATTTGAATCCGTTTGATAGAAGTGAAGCTCAGCAAATTAGTCTTAATTTAAATTTCAGAAACAGTTTGTATTTCAATAGAAATCTTCAAAAGTTCAGTACAACCTATACTTATGGAAGCTCGGAAAACAGACAGCAATTTATCATTGGAAATCAAGATACAGATAGCAATATTCATCAGCTTGAATTTCAACATAAAATTGGAAAGTTTTGGCTTGTTGATTTAACTGGAAAATCTTCTGAATCTAATTTAGAGACTGAGAATTTTGCCAATCGAAATTATCAAATTGATGCTTTAGAGTTTCAGCCTAAAATTAGCTATGTCTTTAATGACGACAATCGTTTTTCTGCTTTTTACGAATACAAAAACAAGGAAAATAAATTGTTAGATTTTGAAAAGCTGAAACAAAAGAAGATTGGTGTGGAATATTTTTACGCTGGAAAAGAGAAAGCGCAATTTAATGCAAGCTTCACTGCTTTCTTTAATGATTTTGAAGGAAATCCGAACTCTCCAGTAGGATATCAAATGTTAGAAGGTTTGCAAGAAGGAACTAATTACACCTGGAATTTTCTATGGAATCAAAAATTGAATTCTTTCTTAAATCTAAACTTAAACTACAGAGGAAGAAAGAGTGAAAACTCTAAAACAATCCACACAGGTTCCGTTCAGTTAAGAGCGATCTTTTAAACTGTTAAAGCTTCGTGAAAGAACTTCGTTTTATTGTTAATGAAAATAAAATGTTCGTTAAATCTTGCACAAAAAGACTTCCTTTTTTCTCGTTTTATCATTTTCTTAACTTCTAAAAGCAAGCGTTCTAGATATCATTGCTCCACTATTAATTTAAAAACCAACTAATTATGAAAAAAGCAATTTTAATTTTATTATTAATTACTTCTGTAATTTCTTATGGACAAGAAAAAGAAACAAAAAATGAAAAAAACCGTACTGAAATTAAATTCAATGTGTTTTCTCTTGCTATTAATTCTATTGATTTTGAGCTTGAAAGGACTTTGAATGACTACTCTTCCGTTGGAATGTCTTTTAAACAAGCATTCTTTGAAGGCCAAACCAATAGTATTTCTGCCTTCTACAGATATTATTTAGGGAAAAATTATGCTTCTGGTTTTTTTCTTGAAGGATTTGGCATGTATCATTCTAAAAATGACATTTTCAGTCGAACCTTTCATTTTGGGACGCAAGATATTCTTGAACTTAGGAGCGATTTTGCTTTAGGTTTAGGTATAGGGTACAAATGGGTATCAAAAAAAGGAATAATAATTCAAGCCAATCTTGGTGCAGGTCGTAATCTTTTTAATGGAAAAAAATCCTATGGTGAACTTTATCCAGGTAAAGCAGGGATAAATATTGGGTATCGTTTTTAATACAAAAAATCAGCTAATTATGAGAACTTTATTATTGGACTCTGTCTAACTTTTTACTAAAAATATAAAAAGTTAGACTGGGGGAAGTTGCTAAAATATGCCGATTAAATGATTTTAATTCGGCATATTTATTATGATTTTACACTAAGTTTGTAGTATCTATCGTTACTAAGTAGTTAATCTTATCTATTATGAAAAAAACTTTGCTAATTCTATCATTTCTTACGACAGGATTTTTATCTGCTCAAGATGAAATTAAAGTGAATATTACGGATGCTTTGGCTTTAAAAACTTTGACTGTTTCTTACGAACATTATTTTGATGCACAAACTTCTTTAGGGATATCTGGTCTTTTTAATTTTGAAAACGAAAGTTCTGATTTTCGTTATAATGAAGATTTCGCCATTACTCCCTTTGTACGCCATTATTTTTCTACGGAAAGTTTATGGAACTTCTTTGGAGAATTGTTCTTAATGTATAATACGGGTGATGAAGAATCTGTTGTTGCTGGATTTCCTGTTTCTGATAGTTATACAGATGGTGCTTTAGGTTTGGCTGTGGGATATAAATATGTTTCTCCTGGTGGATTTACAGTGGATATTCATGGTGGATTAGGAAGAAATTTGTTTAGTAAAGAAGCATCACCAACCATAGTTCCTAGAGTCGGCGTAAATGTGGGTTGGCAGTTTTAATTTCTTTTAAAATTTACAAAAACATGAAAAAAGCAGCACTATTCATTTGTATTGTAGCTTGTCTTTTAAGTTGTGCAAACAATAAAGATTCTGGTGTTGTAAACATTCGTTTGTCTAATGTAAGTGCTTTTGATTTTGAAAGTATTATTGTTGATACCTCTACTGGAAATACTTCTTTCGGGGACTTAAGCGCAGGAACAATTAATGAGTACAAAGAGTTTGATTTAGCATATAGATATGCATTTGTTCAAGTGATGATTGATGGAGAAGCTTATACATTACAACCCATAGATTATGTAGGTGAAACACCTTTAAGCGGTGGGAATTACACGTATCAAATAAATGTAGATTCTTCTGAAAGTCAATATACAAGGTTAATTTTGACCTTGTTTGAAGATTGATCAGAATTATATTCGATGTTTTTTTGAGATGCTGAAGTACACTTCGACACTTCAACAAGCTCAATATCTATACTTAGATACTGAAATAAATTCAGTATAGCTTCGCTACATTTTCATCAACCAAGAACGTACGTCAACTTCTTGTTTGACAATCTCTCTTAATTCAGAAATAGGTACTCTTTTTTGTTCCATCGTGTCTCTATAACGAATGGTTACTGTATTGTCTTCTAAAGTATCATGGTCTACAGTAATACACAAAGGTGTTCCTGCTGCATCTTGTCTTCTGTAACGTTTTCCAACGGCATCTTTCTCATCATAAAACACATTAAAATCCCATTTTAAATCTTCTACAATTTGACGTGCAACCTCAGGTAAACCATCTTTCTTTACCAATGGTAAAATAGCCGCTTTGGTTGGTGCTAATACCGCAGGCAATCTTAAAACAGTTCTTGTGGTATTGTTGTCTAATTCTTCTTCAATTAAAGAATTTGAAAAGACTGCCAAGAACATTCTATCCAAACCAATAGACGTTTCTACTACATAAGGAGTGTAACTTTTATTTTCTTCATGATCGAAATACTGTAATTTCTTTCCTGAATGTTCTTCGTGCGCCTTTAAATCATGATTTGTTCTAGAATGAATTCCTTCCAACTCTTTAAACCCGAATGGAAATTTGAATTCGATATCTGTTGCAGCATCGGCATAGAATGCTAATTTTTCATGATCGTGAAAACGGTAATTGTCTTTCCCCATTCCTAATGACAAGTGCCATTTTAAACGAGTTTCTTTCCATTGCTCATACCATTCTTTTTGAGTTCCTGGTTTTACAAAAAATTGCATTTCCATTTGTTCAAACTCGCGCATTCTAAAAATGAATTGCCTTGCAACAATTTCGTTACGAAACGCTTTTCCTGTTTGAGCAATTCCAAATGGAATTTTCATTCTTCCCGATTTCTGAACATTTAAGAAATTAACAAAAATCCCTTGTGCAGTTTCTGGACGTAAATAGACTTTCATAGAACTGTCTTCAGAAGCTCCTATTTGAGTTCCAAACATTAAATTGAACTGCTTTACATCTGTCCAGTTTTTAGAACCTGTTAACGGATCGGCAATTCCCAATTCTTCAATCAGCACTTTTACATCGGTTAAATCTTCATTTTCTAAAGATTTTCCCATTCGAGATAAAATCGTCGTTATTTTCTCTTGGTAACCCACAACTCTTGGGTTGGTTGTTAGGAATTGATCTTTATCAAAAGAATCTCCAAAACGTTTGGCTGCTTTTGTAACTTCTTTGTCAATTTTTCCTTCTATTTTGGCACAATAATCTTCAATTAAAACATCAGCTCTATAACGTTTCTTGGAATCCTTATTATCAATTAAAGGATCGTTAAATGCATCTACGTGGCCAGAAGCTTTCCAAGTAGTTGGATGCATTAAAATTGAGGCATCAATTCCAACAATGTTTTCGTGCATTTGCACCATTGCTTTCCACCAATAGTCACGAATGTTCTTTTTTAACTCAACTCCATTTTGAGCATAATCATACACCGCACTTAGCCCGTCATAAATTTCACTCGATTGAAAAATATAACCGTACTCTTTTGCGTGCGATATTACTTTTTTAAATTGATCTTCTTGCTTTGCCATAATGACGGCAAAGATACATGAATAATGAACTTTTTCAAGAAAAATTAATGCTACTTTACGAGTTGTCAAAAACCAATTTGTCAATTTTTTCTTACCTTCCCTTAAAATGTTATGAAAATGAAAAGTTTCTTCAATCTTTTCAATATTTTCTATCCCAATAGTTGCTTGTGTTGCGACTGTCAACTTTTGGATCAGGAAAAATTGATTTGTCTAGAATGCAGAATGGATTTGCCTTTTGTAGACAATATGGATTGTACTAAAAATCAGCTTACCAATATTTTTGAGGGCAGGATTCCTATTGAAAAAGGAGCCTCTTTTTTATATTATACTGAAATTGGAAAAACCAAAAGTCTTATTCATCAATTGAAATATAAAAGCAATCAAGAGGTAGGTTCTTTTGTAGGAAACTGGTTTGGAAAAATACTTTTAGACACAAAACAGCTTGATGATATTGATGGTATTATTCCTGTACCTCTTCATGTAAAGAAATTAAGAAAGAGAGGATATAATCAATTAACTACCTTCGGAAAGAGTTTAAGTAACCTTTTAAAAGTAGATTATCATGACTCTATTTTAAAAAGAGTTTCTTCTGCAAAAACACAAACTTTAAAAAAGAGGTTGGAACGATTTGACAATTCAAATTCAAAATTCACCTTAGAAAATTCAGTCATTATAGAAAACAAACATATCTTATTAATAGACGATGTGGTTACAACTGGGGCTACTTTAGAGGCTTGTTCCCTTGAGTTATTAAAAATAAAAGGGGTAAGGATTAGTATTATTACTATTGCATTAACGCTCTAAAAATTAACAAAACTCTGACATTAGAGTTCAAAAAATATATTGTTTATTTGTATAAAATAATTGAATTGAAGAAATTACAATTACTTGTTTTATTGATCGTTGTTTTTTCCTTTTTTGAATGTGCAAAAAAAGGAAGACCTAGTGGGGGACCTAAAGATGAAGATGCTCCTTTGTTGGTCACTGCAAATCCGCCTTACGAAACCATCAACTTTGATACTAATGAAATTAAGATTGAATTTAATGAATACATCACGCTTAAAGATTTAAACAAGCAATTGGTTGTATCGCCCCCGCTGAATGAAAAAAACCCTTCTTTAATCACTCCTCAAGGAACACCAAGTAAATACATTACTATTAAAATCTTAGACACTTTACTTAAAAACACAACCTATATTTTTAATTTTGGGAATAGTGTTCAGGATAATAATGAAGCAAACAAATTAGAAAGTTTTAAGTATGTATTTTCTACAGGGAGTTACATAGATTCTTTAAACTCAAAAGGGGTTACAAAATACGCCTATGAGTCTGAAAAAATAAAAGACATTAAAGTACTCTTGTATCGATTAGATTCTACTTTTACAGATTCTGTTGTATACAAGCGAAAACCCAATTACGTAACGAGTACATTAGATAGTTCAAACTATAAATTTACGAATTTAAAAAAAGGAAAATATCTTTTGGTAGCCCTTAAAGATGCTGCTAGTGATTATCTTTTTAATCCTAGAAATGATCAAATTGGTTATTATCAAGAGCCTATTGAACTGCCAAGAGATAGTGTCATTACAGAACCTATTTCAATTTTTAAAGAAATACTTCCTTTTAAATATAGAAGAGCCAAAGAATTTCGGAAAGGGCAATTGATTTTTGGGTATGAAGGAGATCCTAAGGATTTCAAAGTTGAGATTTTATCTGATGTTCCTGACGATTTTAAAACGGCTTCTTTTTTTGAAAAAGATAAAGACACTTTAAACTTATGGCATTCTCCTATAGAAAAAGATTCTTTACTCTTTAAAGTAATGAAAGATGATTTTATAGATACTGTAACTGTAAAGCTTAGAAAGAAAAAATTAGATTCTTTGAAGGTTTCTCCAGTTATTAGGGGGGTTTTACATTATAAGGACACTTTATTTTTCACAACGAACAACCCAATTGTAAAAATAGATACTTCTAAAGTTTCCTTTTATATCAGTAAAGATACCACCAAGGTTTCATTTGCTCCTTTTATTTCTAAAACCGAAAATAAAGTTGGTTTTATTTTTGATAAAAAATTCAAACAGAATTATACGTTTAACCTCTATTCTGAGGCTTTAAAAGATATTTTCAATCAGAAGACTAATGATTCTATCAGGTTAAAATTTAGAATACCAGATATTGAAGATTATGGAGATATTACAATTGCTTTTCAAAATCCAAACAATGCTTCTATTATAGTAGAATTGCTTGATATAAATAATAAAGTTGAAGAGCAAAAGTTTATTTCTAGTTCTCAAACTGTTCAATTTTTATATTTACAACCGAAAAAATACAAAATCAGAATTGTTTATGATGATAACAAGAATCAGAAATGGGATACTGGAAATTTTCTTTTAAGAACCCAACCTGAAAAAATTGAGTATTTTTTAGAAGGAGTGGAGATAAGAGCATTTTCAAGTATTAATGAGATATTAGCAATTAAATAGATACGGAGAAGCTTCAAAATTCGTTCAAATTATCATTTAAATAAGTTCATTACAATAAACCTTTAAAAATTAAGTTCTTCATATTAATCAATTTTAATATATTTGCTTTCAAATTATGCCCCTATTTTGAGGAAACTTCTCACATTGTTCGTTTTTATTGCCTTAACTTATCAATCAGTTAAGTCGCAACATTTCACGCATGATATTGGTTTTCATGTAGGTACAGCGACTATTCAAACAGATTATGGCGTTAGAGATGACTTCTTAAGTAGTTATGGGAATAGTGCCGTTTCTTTGAGCTTTACGCACACTTTACACTTTTTTAATAAAAACCAAAGATGGAATGGTGATCATAAAATATGGAGTTACCTAGCATTGAGAAGTGAATTAAATATTATTACAAATGGTAACTTTCAACACCACGGTGAGTTTGTAGTTCAAAACACTGAGCTTGGGAGGCAGTTAAGAGCCATGACGGGAACCACCAGTATTACCAATATTGGTTTTCAGTTAGAATATTATCTAAGGTGTTTAAAAGATTTTATTTATCCTTGGTCTGATATTAAGTGGAATCCCTATGTATTAGCCGGAGCTCAATACACACTTTTTAATAATACTTTAAGTTCTACTTTAGGTGATTGGGAACAAGACATTACTGTTTTGCCTAGAAAGTGGAGAACGCCTGGAGCTTTAGATGTAGGAAAAGGAAGCACCTATGCTGTTACCTTTGGTGGAGGTCTTCGTTATAAACTGAATCGAAAAATGGATTTAAATGCGCAGTTTAACTGGCAATTCTTTTTATCTGATGCTGTTGACGGATTACAAGCAAATGTAATAGAGAACAAAAACAATGAATGGCTACTGAATTTCCAAGTAGGTGTTATCTATCACTTAAACTTTGACAGGCCTCTTTCTCTCTTTGGAGTGCGATAATTTATTTACTTAGTGCTTGTTCTAAATCTTTCAATAAATCATTAATATCTTCAATCCCCACACTTAATCGAATTAAAGAATCTGTAATTCCAATTTTTAAGCGTTTTGATTCTGGAATTGATGCGTGTGTCATTGTTATAGGGTGATTTACCAAACTTTCTACACCTCCTAATGATTCTGCTAGCGTAAACACTTTAGTACTTTCTAAAAATGTAAATGCTGCTTTTTGACTTTTATCTTTTAATCGGAATGAAACCATACCTCCAAAATCTTTCATTTGCTTTTTAGCAATCTCATGGTTTGGATGATTTTCAAACCCTGGATAATACACTTCGCTTACCTTCGTATGATTTTTTAAAAATTCAGCAACTGCTTTTCCATTTTCACAGTGACGTTGCATTCTTACATGTAATGTTTTGATTCCACGTAATGCTAAGAATGAATCCATTGGGCCAGCAACTGCTCCGCCAGCAAATTGAATGAAATGAATTTCTTCGGCTAATTTTGCATCTTTTACCATCAATGCTCCCATCACTAAATCGGAGTGACCTCCTAAGTATTTGGTTGCAGAATGCATGACAATATCAGTTCCTAAATCTAAAGGCAATTGTAAATAAGGTGTTGCAAATGTATTGTCAACAGCAATTAAAATATTCGAATCCTTTGCTTTTACCGCTTTCGAAATCTCTTCAATATCGGTAATCTTCATCAGCGGATTGGTGGGAGTCTCTATCCATACTAATTTTGTAGCCTTTGTTATCGCTGTAGAAACATTTTCAACCTCATCCATATTTACAAATTGAAATTTCAATCCGTATTTTTCAAACATTCGTGTAAACATTCTATACGTTCCTCCGTATAAGTCATCTCCAGCAATTACTTCATCACCGGGATTTAGCATTCTTAAAACGCAATCAATAGCAGACAATCCAGAGGAAAAAGCAAAACCATGGGTTCCGTTTTCTATCGCAGCTAAGTTATTTTCCAAGGCAGTTCTTGTTGGATTAGCAGCTCTAGAATACTCATATCCTTTATGGGTTCCTGGACTAGATTGTGCGTATGTAGATGTCTGAAAAATTGGAGGCATTACAGCACCTGTTGATTCTTCATGTTTCTGTCCCCCATGAATGGTTTTTGTATTGAATTTCATTTGTAAAAAATTTCTTTGTCTATCTATAAAGACAGTATAAACCTACTCCTTTATGGGCTATATTTTTTAATTAATTTCCCTACTGTTAATCCTTGTACTATAATCGAAAAAACAACAACGATATAGGTAATTACCAAAAACAAATCTCGTTCCATTACCGTTGTTAAACTCAATGCCAAAGCAATGGAAATACCTCCACGCAATCCGCCCCAAGTCATAATCACATTCGTTCTAGGTACAAAATCTAGTTTCTTTGCATATAGTTTTATCGGTAGTAATAAGGAGATATATCTCGATATTAAAAGAACTGGAACGATAATAAACCCTGCTAAGATGTAAGAACTATTAAAGGTCAGGACTAACATTTCCATTCCTATCATTACAAAAAGAACGGTATTCAAAAGAATATCAATCAGCTCCCAAAATTTATCTACATATAGTTCAGTAATCTCGCTCATAGAAGATTGTCTTACCGTATCAGTTCCAACAATTAACCCAGCAGTTACCATGGCTAAAGGCGCCGATAGATGGAGTTTTTGAGCAACGATAGTTCCTCCCATTACTGCTGCAATGGTAATAATTACTTCAATGTCGTAATCGTTAATACTTTTCATCAGTTTGTAGGTAATCCAACCAATTAAAAGTCCCAAGGCAATTCCGCCAACAACTTCTACAGCAAACAATTCGGCAATATGACCTACTGATATTTCAGTTCCTCCTTTTGCAATTTGAAAAATGGTTAAAAATATTACGACTCCTACTCCATCATTGAATAGAGATTCTCCAACAATTTTTGTTTCTAATTTTTTTGGTGCTCCTACTTTCTTCATAATTCCTAATACAGCAATCGGATCGGTAGGAGAAATCAGTGCTCCAAAAAGCAAACAATAAATAAAATCGACTTCTAAACCTATAATCTGCAGCACATAATAAACAAATATTCCCGCTAAAAAAGTGGAGATTAAAGTTCCTAAAGTGGCAAAAATTAAAATGGGTTTTCGTTGTATTTTGAGTTGCTGAAAATTGGTATGCAACGCTCCAGCAAACAATAAAAAACTTAACATTACATCTAATAAGACCGTTTTAAAATCGATGCTCATTATGAGTTCTTTTTCTTTAAGAAGTAAGGTGTCATCAAAATAACTCAATCCTAAAACAGCTAATGTAAAGAGGATGGTGACCAACATCAATCCAATAGAACTTGGCAGTTTGATAAATCGCACATTGATGTAACCAAAGGCTGCAGAAAGTACAATTAAAATAGTTGCTATTGAGAAATAGTCCATATTAAACGAGCTTTTTAAGTGACATAATAATTCCTAAATGAAGTCCTTCATGCATATTATTGAATGCAATTGCCGTATCTATAGAGTCTAATATAAAACCAGTACTCGACTTATATTCGTCATATTTCGTAAAAATACCTGCTTCATAATCTTCTTCCAACATATTTGGCAAACCTTTAAACAATACTAAGATTTCATCAAGTTCGTCTTTTGTATATGGAATGGTTGGTTTTGTTCCTTTTTTATTTGCATCAATAAGCCTGTCAGAAATCAAACATTTTTTTCCAGACATTCTATAATGCAATAATTGTTGTGTTACCACAAGGTGAGTCACATTCCAAGCAATATTGTTATTAAATCCTTCAGGAATTGTATTCAATTGTTCTAAGGTTAAGCCATCAATATATTTTAAAATCAATTCTCTTACTTTTCTTAAAATGTTGAATTGTGTCTTCATTTTTTAATGTAATTTCGTCAAAGATAATCCTTAAAAATGAAGAAAGTATATTTTTTACAAACTTGTGATACTTGTCGTAGAATCTTAAAAGAAGTAAATATTGAAGGCTTTGAAAGACAAGAAATTAAAGCAAATCCTGTAACTGTTTCTCAACTAGAAGAAATGTATTCTTTTTCGAACAGTTATGAAGCATTGTTTAACAAACGAGCTAAGAAATACAAAGCGATGGATTTAAAAGATGAAGTTATTTCTGAGCAAGATTATAGGCAATTCATTTTGGACGAATACACTTTTTTAAAACGTCCAGTTTTTATTGTTGATGATGAAATCTTTATCGGAAATAGCAAAAAAGAAATTGAACGATTGAAAGAAAAGATTGGCTAATTACTTTATGTCATTTCTCTTTTCATTTCGACAACACTTCGACAAGCAGTGTGACTACGTATTTGGTGAATAACGATTATTGAGGGTTTTTCATCAAATACGTTCTCACTCTCAACTTTGAGTTCTCTTTGATATCTTGCCAAAACAGATTGATATCACCAGCGTGATAATTCTTTAAGAAAGACATAAAAAACCGTAATGGGAACTTCGGATTGCTAGACCAAACCAAGCCATCAGTGATTTCAATTTTTAGTGACTTGCCATAGATTTTTTTATTGGTATATAAAAACCCTTTATGTTGTTCTAGAGTTGTTTTCTTTGAATCATTCCAAGTAATTGGATTGGTGGTTACACTTCCGTCATACCAATCTTTGTCTTTCTTTGGATACTTATTTTTCTTGAAGGTGTTCCATGAAACAAAACCACCAGTTTCATTTGGTTTTGTCATGGGTTTGATGGTTTTAAACTGATTTTGTTTTACGCGAATTCCAGGAATATATGCTGCAACTAATTTTTTCTGCAAGGGCTTTCCATCAAAAAAATCTGACAGCAATCGTAAAGTATGTGTAGTTCCTTGACTATGTCCAACCATCAAAATAGGTCTTCCTTGATTGTATTTTTTTAAATAGATTTCAAAGGCTCTTTTCACATCCGAATATGCCAATTCTTGTGCTTTTCGTCCGCCTTCATTCATCATTTGATAGGAACGAATGTGAGCCTGACGATATAAGGGAGTATACACTCTTCCTGAAGTTGCAAATGCTGATGCTTGCATTAACACCGCTTTCCCTAAAACTTTTTCATTTTGTTTTGCATCGTCAATAGAAACATTCCAGCGGTCATCATTCTTTTCTGAATTTAAAGTGGGATAGACATAAAACACATCTACTTGTAAAGTATCTATTTCTTGGGAAGCAAATTCTTGAAACTCTTCAGTGTATTTAGATGGCAGCACAGCCCATGAAGAAAAGAGATGATAGTTAGGTGCCGATGGATTATTTTGTATTTGAAAACGCTGAGTCTTATAGGTGGTTTTACATCCTACTAGAAAAATCAGTAATAAAAGATAAAGAAGTCTGTACTTTATCATTAATTTATTCTGATTTGTAATCTTCATAAGATTTTTCTTCCACTAGATCGGATCCAGTAAATACATTGATTTCTTTTTTAACATCAGAACGATCGTCATTTGTGTAATAGACAGCACGTGCTAAATCTACAAAGGTTTTCCCAAAGTCGTTTGCTCGTTCACACTCTCTAATATCGTCTTCTATTTTCCACAATTTTTTATTGACTTCTAGTAAATCGTTTTGGAGTTTTTTAAGATGTTCTTTGTCAGTACATGCTTTATAAATGCTCTCAACATCGGGTGTAAGAACATTGTATTCATTCTGAATATTCACTAATTTTTTAGCATCCTTAATTTCAGAAAGTTTAATCTCTAAAATTGTGTGCTTGTCTATAATCTCTCCGTTAGAAACTTCTATTTTCATAATTCTGCCCATGAAAATGGGTAACTGTTTATTGCGAATTTGACACCACTTCAACCCTTCAACTCAGCTAAGGGATGGTCAAACTCTAGGTTTATAAAAATTTACGTTCTACAATATTCATAAAACGTTCTTCAAATTCTTCTTTGTCAGTCCAATCGTATTCTGGTTTTACCATTTTATTGATGAACTTTTTAGCTTCTTTTTCTGTTTTTAATGTATTCAATTGAGAGACTACGCGATTGAAATCTTCCTGACTTCCGTCAAAAAGATTCTTTACAAATGCAATCCGATCATTCAATCCGATTTGAATATCTCCTTGCAATTTATCGTTTAATGATTTTTTAGGAACATTTTCAAATAAATCCGCAACGACATCTACGGGTATGGTATCTTTTAATTCTTCCTCTAAAGTTGGTGTTTTTTCTTTATCCACTTCAGGTTTTGCTTCCTCTATTTCAACTTCAGCTTCGACTTCATTTTTATCAGTAGTTTCTTCTACTTCAGCTTCTTCTTCAACAAGAAGCTCTATTTCGGGAATTTCCTCAACAGTCTTTTCAGCGGCTTCTACTTTTTCTTCAGTTTCAACTTCATTTTGATTTTCGTCAATGATTTCTTCTACCGAAGCTTCCTCTTCAATTTCTTCTTTAACTATAAGTGCTATTTCTTCAGGAGTTTCCTCAACAGTTTTTTCAGCTACTTCTACTTTTTCTTCTATTTCATCTTCAAGGTGATGTTTTACCACATCTTTTTCTGTTTCATTTTTTTCTTCAAGATCATCAATTTTTTTCTCTACAACTTCATCAATCATTTCTTCTTTCGTTTCAACTGCTTCAGCTATACTTTCTATCTTCTCAAGTAACTCCTCTTTGGTATGCTCAGGGTTAGGCGTATTATTAATATACTCTTCTACATAGGCTAATACGGACAGTTTCTCATAGACTTCATGGGCTTTTTGTTTTAAGACAAACACATCCTCTTTATTTTTCATTTGTAAAATACTGTGAGCTAAACTTGTGAGGTCTGCGGCTAATTTTTTGTGCATAAGTTGTCCCGTTTAATTGATTTTTGATGTCATTTTTTAATAAATTTGCCTACATTCACAAAGAATAAAAACAAATTCTTTCAAGCCTTAAAACTACAAAATGTTTCTTGAAAATACTGTAAATCATACTGAACAATTTGGATGGATCGAAGTAATTTGTGGTTCTATGTTTTCTGGGAAAACAGAAGAGCTGATTCGAAGGCTAAAACGTGCTCAATTTGCGAAACAGCGTGTAGAGATCTTCAAGCCTGCTGTTGATACTAGATATGATGATGACATGGTGGTTTCTCATGACTCCAATGAAATTCGTTCTACACCCGTTCCTTCATCTTCAAACATTCGTTTGTTAGCTACAGGTGTTGATGTGGTGGGAATTGATGAGGCGCAGTTCTTTGATGATGAAATTGTTGCTGTTTGTAATGATTTGGCTAATCAAGGAATTCGTGTTATTGTTGCTGGATTGGATATGGACTTTAAAGGAAACCCCTTCGGACCCATGCCTGCTTTAATGGCAACGGCTGAATATGTAACGAAAGTTCATGCGGTATGCACAAGAACAGGAAACTTGGCCAATTATAGTTTTAGAAAAGCAAAGAATGATGATATTGTGTTTTTGGGAGAAACTCAAGAATATGAACCTTTAAGTAGGGCTGCATATTACAAAGCACTTCAAGCACAACAAGAAGAAATTCAGAAAGAAAACCCTTCGACAAGTTCAGGGTAAATAAATTAAGAGATCCTGAAACAAGTTCAGGATAAAAACAAATGAATAACCATGTAACTGTTTTAGAAATTGATGGGAATGCAATAGCGCATAACCTCAATTATTTTAAACAAAAGCTACAACCCCAAACAAAAATTCTGGCCGTTGTAAAAGCTTTCGGTTATGGTAGTGATGGTGTACAAGTGGCTTCTTTTTTACAGGACAAAGTCGATTATTTTGGGGTAGCCTATGCACACGAAGGAATTGCATTGCGAGAAGCAAATATTGAAACTCCCATTTTAGTTTTGCATCCTCAGATTCAGAACTTTGATCAGATTGTAAAGTATAGATTAGAACCCAGCATTTATAATTTTAAAACGCTTACTGCTTTTTTAAAGCTTGCTGATGAAGAGGTCTTAATGAATTATCCGATTCACTTAAAATTCAACACAGGTTTAAACAGACTTGGACTTTGGCATACAGATATTCCTCTAATACTCAGTAGAATTAAAGAATCAAAGCATGTGAAAATTCAATCTATTTTTTCTCATTTAGCAGCCAGTGAAGATAAAAACGAACAGGAGTTTACGATGGGACAGTTGAATAATTTTGCAGCCATTGTAAAACAAATTTATCAGCATTTAGATTATGAACCCATGATCCATGCTTTGAATACTTCGGGTGTTATCAATTATACGCTAGCTCAGTTTGACATGGTTCGTATTGGTATTGGTTTGTATGGTTTTGGAAATGATGAACAAGAAACTTCACAATTAAAAAATTCACATATTTTAAAATCTATCATTTCTCAAATCCATAGGATAGAACCTGGAGAAACTGTAGGTTACAATCGAGCTTTCGTCGCCAAAGGTTTTACAAAAACAGCCACCATTCCTATTGGTCATGCTGATGGGATTTCTAGAAGATTGGGAAATGGAAAAGGATATATTACGATTCAAAATCAAAAAGCTCCAATTATAGGAAATGTTTGTATGGATATGATTATGGTAGATATTACCAAAATTGATTGTAAGGAAGGTGATGAGGTTTTTATTTTCAGAAATCAAAAAGACATCCTCCATATTGCTAAAGCAGCAGAAACAATTTCATACGAAATACTTACCGCTATTTCGCAGCGAGTAAAAAGATTGCTGAAGTGTTAAAATTTTCTTAATTTAGGCTCTTATTAACTAACTAAAAACGAATTAAACATGGGAATGGTCAAAGAATTCAAAGAATTCGCAATGAAAGGTAACCTCGTCGACATTGCTGTCGGTTTTGTAATGGGTGCTGCCTTTAAACAAGTAGTTACTTCATTTACAGGGGGAATTGTATCTCCGTTAATTGGATTGCTAATTAAAACAGACCTTAAGGAATTAAAATGGATTGCAAAAGAAGGAGTTGTTGATGCTGCAGGAAAAGTTACTGGAGAAGTTGCAGTACTCTATGGTCAATTTATTACGAATGTTATTGATTTTATCATTGTCGCTTTTGTAATGTTTATGATGATCAAAGGAATTAATGCTACTAAGAAGAAAGAAGCTCCTGCGCCAGCACCTGCACCAGCTGGACCAACGCAAGAAGAATTATTGGCAGAAATTAGAGATTTATTATCTAAAAAATAAGTTTCACTTTTTATAAAGCAAAAACCCCAAGTTTTCACTTGGGATTTTTATTTTATATTTATACTCATAAATTGACTATTAAAAATTATGCTATGTTAACACCAGAAGAACAATTAAACTTTTGCAAGAAATGTGAGGAAAAAACTTTCAATAGAGATATTGGAATCGTTTGTTCCCTAACAGGTGCCAAACCTAATTTTGGTGATTCTTGTAACGACTTTGTTATTGACCCTGTAGAAGCTCAAAAATTAATTGGTAGAGAAATTTTAATTAAAGAAGCTGAAGAAGCTATAAAAATGCCCGTGTGGTAAATCGTATTAAGTGTCTTTATAGCCATTATTGCTTTAGCAAGATTAATCGCAGCTTTAAATTAATCATCTCAACAATTTTTCAGAACCCTTATAAAATGAAAAAATCACTATTCTTTCTTTTTGCTGTTATACTTATAAGCGCATGTTCAAAAGAGGAAAAAACAGATGAGTACCTACTCAACAAAGACAAAGAAGAATTAAAAGAGAGTTTAAAGTCTTATGATGTTGCTTTGTATAAATACATCAAGATATCAACTAGAGCTTCAATAGTAGAAGATTCTATTTCAGAAGAATTTCAACAGTATCAGGAAATTTTCGAAAAGAATGCTAAACTCATAGAAAATACCGATCAATTATCAGTTACAGATTACATTTCCATCTATAGAGATTATAAAAAAGTAGAGGGTTATATCCACAGAACAGATGAAGATATCTTCCCTACACTTAATGATTATTACGATGTAAGGTTTCAAGATTCTATTTACAAAAAACCTTTTCTAACTGGAATAGAAAAAGCCTTAACTGACAATTATAATCATGCTATGTTTAGCGTAATTATGATGATTACTAAAGACTTTGGGAGAAATATTTCTCTATATGAATGTTATGAAACGGATCCTAGGCTGCTTCCAGATTCTGAAATTAAAAGTTTATTGCAATATTTTAGAGGGCTCATGTTTTCTAATCAAGGTTTAAGTTATATCGCTGAGGATGAATTCTCAAGAAACATTGAGTGGTTAAACAACAATAAGGGCATAAATCTATATAAAACCAAATTTGTTCTTCAATGGTGGAAATTAAATGATAGGCAAACTTATATTGCTTATCATGCTTTAAATCATTTATTTAGAGGTGTAAATAGATTGATGATGGATAGAGAAATTGACCATCAAAGGGCTATTGAAGATTTTGAGGCATTCATAAAAGATGCTAATGAAGTTGGACTCGATAATGAATTGTTATGGGCAATAGAAACGTATGTGTATTTACATAATGGTGAAAAGGAAAAAGCAATCAAATCATTAACCAAATTAAAATCCAGTGATTTGCTTTCTTCAAGTGACAAAAAATTGATTGATGAGTCTATAGATTATATCAAAGATCGTGATGGTGAAGCATTACTTACTGGCGCTTATGATAAATATTTTTTAAGTAAGATTGCTTCTAAATTTTTAATTGATCGGCTTTCAAAAGTGGATTGGAGAAAATTTGCCAAAGAACAAAACATTTCTCATGTGGAAGAACTATTTAACGTTTTGGATAAAATCAAACGGTTTAATGACAATTTAAAAAAATATGTCGATCCTAATCAATTGGATGAAATAAAAGAAAAAAGCAATAAGCTTTGGGATAAAGTAAAAGAGATTTCAGAATAAACACTAATAAAAAAACAAGCCTGCAAAATGAATAAATCACTAATTAAGATATCAATAAAGTTTGGAGTTATTTTAAGCCTTGTTCAATTATTATTCAATCTGATACAGTATTTTTCTTTTACACGAAGTTCCGATTTTTTCAATTCAACTCCTGAATGGTATATAATAACTCAATATGTTGTATTGCTCATTGTTTTAATTAGCTGTTTTGCTTGCGCACATTTTTCTTATAGTAAAAAGAACAATCATTATATCTCTTTTTCTGAAGCTATATTTATAGGAGTCCTTATTTCAGGAGTTCCTTTTATTCTAAATCAAATTATTAGCTTGTTTACAGGTTCATCTATTTTTAATAGATCGTTTGGTTTCTTAGAAAACCTTCTCGTAATATTTACACCACTCATTTTTAATATTATCATCTTATTTATAGTTATTACCTTCGAAGCTCAATGGAAAATATATTCTAAAGCTGGTAAGAAAGGATGGGCATCTTTAATTCCAGTTTATAATGCAATAGTTCTATTAGAAATTATAAAAAAACCTTCTTGGTGGATTATCCTGTTATTTATTCCAGGAGTTAATTTAATTTTTGGAATAATGATGGCTGATCAAATATCTGAGAGGTTTGGAAAGGATGTATATTTTACAGTGGGATTACTTTTACTTCCTTTTATTTTTTACCCTATTTTAGGGTTTAGTAAATTAGAATACTTAGAAGAATTACCTCCTAAAAATTATTTTTAATTACCAAGACTATTCACTCCTTTCAGCAATCTCTAACTCAAGTTCTTCTATCATTTCATTGTTGGCTTTCAATGCTAGAAAGTTTTCCTTCATCATTTGAAGTTCTTCAAGGTTGTAGGCTCCATATCTGGTAGGTTCTTTAAATTCCATTCCATGTTCCTTTAAAACATCTTTCCACCAATCATTCAAATCGCAATCAATCATAATTTGCATGCGAAGCTTATCTGACCGATTCTCGACCTCATGTAATTTGGTTACTTCAGGCAACCAACATTCTCCATCTTTCATCACAATTCTTTCTCCATCTATATGAAAATAGACTTCATCATTAGTTGTTACAGGAATATTTAATCTTACAATCCCGTCTACTAAGCCTCTCCCTCTGTCTCTGTGCTTTTCTATTTTTCCTCCAGGTTTTAAATTCTGAGTTCGGTACAGGAATTTATCACATTTAAACGTATTCAAAACTTCTTGTAAATAAGGGCATTGTTTTAACTCTTCATTCATATGGAATGTATGTCCATTCTCATCTACTTTTCCATCTCTATCTGGAGTAATCAAATGCATTCCAACCAAGGCTTCTCCTTCTATTTGAGCAGAAAGAATCGGGTAAAAAGAATTGGTAATGGATTCTAATTCTTGACGAATTCGTTGCGCATCGAATTGAAACTTTAATTTGAGAGCATTAACCTTCATGATAAATGAAATTTTAGAGTCGATTTCAAATATAAGAATTGTATCCTTTCTATAAGGAGTCAGGCGAAATATCACGTATAAATACGGGGTATTTACAGATGCTTAGAGCATTATAAAAATCTTTAAAACAAGCTACAGGTTCATTACCCCAAAGTCTTCCCTTCTTTGATATATTCTTTTCTAATTCCTTCTATAATAAAAGATTCTTTGATGTGTTTTTCTTTGGCGGCTAATGTTTTTAAACAAGCATACTGCACAATGTTCACAATGTTTGCTCCTGTGATGGTATATTTTCTTGACAGTGATTCTAAGGATAATTTGTCTTCTAAAGGAATGTTTTTTGGTAGGTTGTTTTTCCACAATCTAAGGCGTTCTGTATGTGTAGGAACTTCAAATTCTATGATGGATTGAAAACGTCTTGTAAATGCCGTATCTATATTATTTTTAAAATTGGATGCCAGAATTACCAAACCTGGATGTGCTTCTATACGTTGTAATAAATAGGAAACTTCTTGATTGGCATATTTATCATGTGCATCTCTTACATTGGTTCGTTTTCCAAAAATAGAATCGGCTTCATCAAAAAATAGAATCCAATTTTTGTTAATGGCTTTGTCAAACAAACTGGATAGGTTTTTTTCGGTTTCTCCAATGTATTTAGAAACTACCATAGACAAATCAATTCGGTAGACATCTTTGTTGGTGTATTTCCCGAGCAATCCTGCGGTCAGTGTTTTTCCTGTTCCAGGCAATCCGTAAAACATAACACGATATCCAGGTTTGATAATACCTTTCATATTCCAGTCGTTCATCAATGTATGGTTGTGTTGCAACCACACTTCTATTTCTTTGATTTCTTCTAAGGTTTTTCCTTTGAGAATTAGGTCTTCCCAATCTAGATTGGTTTCTATCAAACTGGCAGGAAACTCCTGACTCATTTGTGGTTTTAGAATGGTTCCTAAAGTGATTTTCGCCAAACATTCTTCATCCAAAGACAGCTTTCCACTCATCATAGGTTCTCCTTTTGGAACTCCTTCTAGCTTCAGCATCTTTTGATGGAATAAAACAGAAGTATTCTGAATAAAATGGAGCCCTTCTAAACGACCTTCTATATCGTTTCCATACAAAATATACAAGGCTGTTTCTGCGGTAGGTAAAATTCCGCGATGGTTCTTTCCTTTTACGCCACCAAACTCAGGGAATTCGCCTCCATTGGGTAAAAATTCTGATAGAATCCCGCTCAAAAAACTAGGTTGTAATTGTGGAACCAGTGTAAGTAATAATAAGATGATATCTTCTTTTTGCAACTCTTCCTCTTTGATGAATTGCGCCAAATGAGATTCGTTGTGCTCTAATTCTAATGTGGGAACAATGTAAATTTCTTTGGTCAGTTCTAAAGCCAAACGACTTTTTATGACAGCTTCTAAATATTGAAACATAGGAATCATAGATTGCGTTGTATTGATATTTATAATGGGTGTTGGTTTCATTTTTTTACTTAAGATTCAGTGGTACTTTTTGTTGATTCATATATATCATCGACGCTCTGGAATCTCAAAACTTTATATGTAAACTCTTGTCCGTTTTTCAGAGTATATTTTGTAGGAATTCCATCGTCAAAATGTATTGCTCTTTTATAGAACTCAGGTTCTAAAATCAAAACTTCTTTGATTGCTGGTCTACCCTCTTCAATTAATTTCTTTTTGACTTCTGCAAAAGTTTTTGAATGTTCGCTCGTGTAAATCGATACTTTTCCATGTTGATTTGAGAAATCTCGTGCCTTTTCTAAACACCTGTCGTAAGTATACTTATCATCTTTAACCACATGTTTAGTTATAGAGCATATTGTATTTACGGTATAGATTTTAATATCTATTGCTTTTAAGAAATTATCTTTAGCTTTTGTTTTTAATTCCTTTGCGTATGAAATTATTTTTCCTTCAGAATGACTATCTCCTGGATCTCCAATTGATCCTACTTTAACTTTCTCTAATATTCCTTCTAGTCTTGGTTTTATATATTTGTTTCCTTGTCTTCCACTTAAAACTCTCTCACTTACACCAAAATTCTTATTATCTCCTCCTCTTTCACCATCCTTGATACGGAACCATAAATGACCTCCAGCTCTGTTGCGCTTTTTTACCTTGTCATTGTCTTCATCATCTTTACTTATATACTCATAATCAGATTTAGGAATTGACTTTGCCATTGTCTTTAGATAAGCAAAATTGACAGGAGATTTAGTGTCAGGTGCTTCGTCTCCATCAATATTTAATTTTGCTAGTTCTTCAGAAAGCATATTGAAACCTAAATCAATATTATTTTCAATTAGATTTTTGGCTTGAGTCATTTTTTCTTCAGAGCTTTCTTCTCCAATATTCAAGGCATTCAATTCTAAAATACGCTGCTGAAGGCGTCTGAAATATCGAATACATTTTTTGTAATTCTCATTGTCTTTGTGCTCATATTTGACCAAAAACCTTTCGATTTCTTGCTCCTCACTGGCAACTTTCACCACATATTTTCCAGACTCTTTCTTAATGAAAAGTGTATGACTATCCTTCTCTTTATCTTTGAATGGTTTTCTGATTTTTTGTGGATCAATAATGTTCTTTGTTCCCGTTTTCCCTTTCCCTTTTTCTGTATTCTTTTTATCACCAATATCAATGAAATAATCCCAGGTAGTTTTTCCATCGACCACTTTGGCAGATTCTATAATCTTATGTGCTTTTGTCCAACCTAGCAATAGGTCTTTTGCCTTGGCCTCATCAGTCTTTCCTTCTTTGTCTACAATTTTAGTTTCTCGTTTGCGTAAGTCAGTCATCGCAGCAGAAAGTAATTTGATACGTTCTGCATTGCTCATCAACTTAATTTTTAATAAGCGTTTCCCATTGTCTTCTTTTTTATGTTTCACATAAATGGTGACTTCTCCATCTTTCTGATTTTTGATACTCACCGTCTGCAATCCGTATTTACTCTTCACTTTTTGCATCTTGGCTTTCACTACACCAATACTTGGTTTCGGGTCTGCTTTCTCTAATTTAGAAAGTTCATCCAATCCACGTAAATATTTCTGATTGTCTGGTAAATTCTTTAAATCTTCTTTTTTCTTGCTGTTTGGCGGTAATCCTTTTCCTCCTGCTACAGCTTTTGGGTCTTTTTGTTGATCTCCACCACCAGTTTTATTATCGAATTTTCCTTTTGGTTTGGCTTCTGATTTCCCCATTTTTTTCGGTGGAGGGTCTGCCATCACATCCGCAGTAAATTTGCTAGGGTCAAATTTTACTGGAGAGAATTTTAATTCTGGCGCTTTGTCTGAACCTACTAACCAATCCATATCAGCTCCAATTCCCATACTATCTCCAATCGGATATTGTACTTCCCCTAATGGATAGTCGGTTCTTCCGTCTGGCGCTGGCGACCACCATGGACTGTCTAATTCGTAGAATAAGGAACCTGTGAGTTGTAAGAATAATTGGGCGGCGGCTTCAAAATGTCCTTTCAATCGAGACTCTCCTACTTTTCCTCCTTGTGGTGATTTTTGTTCTTTGTATTCAAAGGTTGGTGTGGCTTCTGCATAGGCTTTGATTCCAGCAGCGGCTGTCAATGCAACTCCTGCTTTGATATCATGTCCTAATAAAGTAACTCCAACTCCTGCTTCTGCTTTTAATCCGATAATAGCAAAAGCATTGATTCCTAAGGTTCCTGTAATACTAAAGTTTTGTAAGACATTTGGATCGGTTGAATAGGTTCCTGTAAAGCCAACATTCTTTAATACTAAAGGTCCAAATCCTGCATTCATAAACATTCCGATATTGGCAAATAAGAATACTTGACCAACTAAAGGAATTCCATATCCTGCTCTAATTTCTACATCAAAAAGATCTTGTTTGTGGCCTTTTTGATCCATCAAATTGATATCGTTCGGAACAGTAATGGTTCCAACAATCGTGACTTGACCTTTGTTGTCAATTCCAACACTGGCTTTTCCTTGTAGCCAAGGTGTAATGGTTGCTTCCACAGTTCCCCAACCTGCTAATACTTGATTTTTAGGTGTTTTTGTTACTTTTTTACCTGGAGCTGCTGGTGCTTTTTTCTCAGCTTCTAATGATTGTACTCCTAAAGCCGCATGCATCATCTGTCTAGATTTAGCTTCATCAGTCACTAATAATGTGATTTCTCCAGAGAACTTTTCGGAACTAATTTTTCCAGTTCCCTGAATTAATACAGCACCTTTTTCGTACTCAACAATTACAGTTGCATTTACATTGGCAATGTCTGCACTAATGGTTGCTTTTCCACTTAGTTTTCCATCTTCACCTTTTTTCAGATTGAATTCCCCTTGCGCTAATCCTGCAACACTCACCGTAGATGTCATCTCAAATGTGAAAGCTGAGTTGGTAATTCCCATGCTTCCTGTAGCTTGAATGTAACCATCAATTCCAACGGCTAAATCATTGGCTTTGAAATTTAGCCCACCATTTTCAAACTTATTTTCTAATCCTTTGGTGGCTTGAATGGGACTCAATCCAACGAAACTCATCGCTTCTAGATTTTTGTTGATGGATTCAATCACTCCTAGAACATTGGTAGTTAATGCATCTGTTCCTTTTCGAACACTTAAAAATCCAGATGTTTTTTGCTCGTCTCCAAAGTTGTTCAATACCAAAATTGGAAAGATTTGAGATTGTTTTAATGGGTTTAAAAACGCCATTCCATTGATGTCTAGATAACGTTTTTTCTTGGAAGCTAATTCAAACTTTTGCTTTTCTCCTTCTTTTGCTTTTCCTGATTTTTTTAGCGATATTTTTCCTTGATAGATTGTTCCAATTTTCACAGAAACGTCGAAGCTTTTCTTTTTAGCATTATTTTCAATGTATTCTAACCAATCTTTGGATAAGGTCAATCCTTTAGAAATATCAACAACAGTTGTAGGTTCTCCTGGCTCCGCAGGTTCTTTGGCTTCTTCTTTTTGAACGATGTTACTTTGTTGAACTGAATTGCTGTTAGGTGAAGCTCCTTGTTGAACTGTATGCGTTAATTCATGTGCTAGTAAATGTTTCCCTGAATCGGATTCTGGATTGTATTTTCCTTCATTAAAATAAATGTCATTTCCATTAGCAAAAGCTTGTGAACCTAGTTCTTTATTCATTTGAACGGCATTGCTATCATTATGAACTCGCACACCACTAAAGTCAGCACCAAAACCTGATTCCATTTCACTTTTAGTTCCTGAATCTAATGGACTTCCTCCGCCTTTGGAATCGTTTAATGAACTTTCAATTCCCGATCCGTCATCTCCGCCTGAAGTGGACTGTTTTTGTAGGGTCTCCTCTTCTTCTTTTTCTTGAATCTCTTCGTCCTCTTTGGTTTGAATTTCTTCTTCTGATGATTTTGATTGAATCGGAGTTATATCTGTTTTTTTATCTTGAATTGAATCTTTTGATTCTTGGAGATTTTCGTCTTTCTGAGTTTGGACAGTTTCTTCTTCAGTTTTTTGTTGTACTTCTTCCTCATCCTGCTTTTGAATTTCTTCTTCAGCTTCTTTTTGGATGAATGGATTTTCTTTTAATTGTACGCCAGGAGTAATTGTATCTACAACCGGTTTTTGTTGAATCTCATTGTCGGTTTCTTGCTTTTGAACCTCTTCTTCTGCTTGTTTCTGAACTGTAGGAGTTGAAGCTAAAAATGATGATGCTTTCTCATTCCCTTTTGCCACTATTTGATCGGCGGCTTTATCTGCTTCAACTTCGTATTGATCGCCCGCTTTGCCTACATTCAGTTTTGGTTGAATAAATGCCGAAGAATCTTCATTCTTCTGAAAGATAGAAGGTTGATGATTCTTTTGATCTGTGGCAGTATTTGCAGAGCGATGAAACATTCTTATTTTTGAAATTCCTCTATTTGCTGTTTTGCTTTTGTTGCATAAGGTGATTTACTTTTTGCAATCTTTTCTAATACTTCTATAGCCTTGTTTTCATCTTTTTTTAATTCCAATAAGATCAAAGCTTTGTAGAATTCTGCCTTAGTGTTTTCGGTTTTGTTGAGCACAAACTCAAGTTCATTGAGTGCATTTTGAAACTGATAAATTGAGAGGAAACCGATCGCTTTATCAATTCTCACTTCATGATTGTTTTCATCAACAGTAAGGATGAAATTCCATTGCTCCATCGCCTTATCTAAGTTTGATAATGACAAGTGAAGTGTTGCTGCTAGTTTTCGATAGGAAATATTATCTGGCTGAATACTTAGCGATCTGTAAATTGATTCGAGTGCTAATCCGAAGTTTTTTTGTTGAAATTGAATTAAACTAATGTAATAATAAGCTGTATCTTGATATTTATCTTGTTGAGTAACTTCCAGCAGTACATTCATTGCAAATACATAATTCTCTAAATGAATATGATCTTTGGCCAAATTGAGTTTGAATTGAATCTCATTACTTAGTTCGTTAACTATATGCTCCCATATTTCGGCTGAGTTTTTATAATTCCTTGTGAACTGGTATAAGCTAGCCAAGCTTTTATACCCCATTAAGGAACTTCCATCCTTTCCTATGGCTTTTATATATTGCTGTTCTGCTAAAGAAAACTCATTTTGATTCGCATAAACATGTCCTAAATTCGCCAAATATGTCGCTGATTCATTAATCTCTATTGCCTTTTTAAAATATCCTTCTGCTTTTTTAAAATTTTTCTCTTGCAACAAAAGCATTCCTAAATTGTTTAGTGTTGTTGAATACTTTGGAGAAAGCTTTAGCGCTTTTTGATATTTTTCTTTGGCATCAGAGAAATTTCCTCCTAAAAAGAACTGAACTCCTTCGTTATTTAATTGTTCTACTTGTGCATTCATAATTGTGTGTTTTTAAAAAATGTCGTCTTTTTTATCTCTAGCAATACCCTTTAACATATTTCCAATATCCATATCTGGATAAATCACTTTTATATCGTCAAAAGACATGTCAAATGCTTCTCCTTCTTGATAATGTACTGGGAATTCGATACCAAATTCGATACCTGGTCCCCAAGAGAAGGATGCTAAATTGTATCTCCAAGTTTCTGAAATAGAGGTTACCCATAAATCTAAACTGGCTCGCGCGAAAGCGTTAAGATCAAAAGTAAACTTAGGATTCACCGTAATTTTTCCAAGAGCATCAATTGCTAATCCTGTTGTTGGCGACCAATTGACATCTACTTGTGCAAGAGCTTCTCCTTCTAAACCAAGTTCTCCTGTTACCTCAATTCCTCCTGTTAAACTGGCAATTCCAACACTCACTCCTAGACCAAGATCACCTCTTAATTTTAAGCCTGCATCTGCTGGAATGGCAAATTGACCTTGCCCTGTTATGGTGGTTTCATCTTCTCTATCTGGGTTGTAATTGACTTCGGCAAATAGACTTCTGATTTGTCCAGGACCAAATCCTGCTGAGAAATCTAATCCACCGGTAATTCGAGCTACAATTCCAATACTTCTTGGTCCTAATGGGATGGCAAATATTGGGATTTCAAGAGCTGGCATATTAAACAAGGTTCGATCAATAGATTGTCTAGCAAAAATGTCTACTGTATCTGGCAAGCCAATTCTTCCAGTAACTTCTATTTCTCCATTGGGTAAGAATTTTACGGCTGCTGTTGCTTGTAACCACGGAGTTAATGTAAGTGTTAAACTTCCTCCACCGTAGACTCTCATAGTATCATCAGGCTCTCCGTTAGGTTGCCCGTCATCTCCAATGGTTCTGTTGGTAGCGCCAATTTCTACAGTTCCTGACAACATTCCTCTGCTATAAGCTGCTCGTCCTTCTATGGTGAGCGCTCCATTCTCGTACGTAACTGTTAATTCGCTATTAATTCCTGGGATATCTGGTCTGGCAGTTCCGCTCACCATGACATCATAATTTTCTTGCCCTTCTTGTTTGGCAATTCGTGCTGAAACTGATCCGCTTCGTATACTAGGAATGTCTGGGCTTAAATTAAAATCTCCTTCAATTGAGAATCCTCCCTCGCCGTAATTCACTTGCATTGAGCCCCTTTCTATACCAGGAATATCTAATTCTGCTTCTCCTGAAGCGTTAAAGTTGTTTTCGCTATAAGTAGCGTTTATGGTTGCATTTTTAATCCCTCTCACTTTTCCTTCAGGAATTCCAACTTCTCCACCAATCGTCCAAATATTATCTTTGTACTCGACATTAATTTTTGCTGGATCGAATAAATCAGAATCGAAATTAAATTCTCCATCTAATTCAAATCCTCCACTTGTAGATGCTGCTGCCCCAATATGTCCTTCTCCTACATTGTTGATTCCAAAATCTATTCGTCCTTCAATTCCAACTCCTTGTTGAATGGAAACAAATAATTCTAAAGACGAATCTTTAATTTCAAAAGGCGATGGAAAGTTGAAGCTCCCTGTATTGAAAATTTTACTGATCTTAATATCTCCTTCAGAAATTTCCATATCCAATGCAGCTCCTTCTATTAGAGAAAGTGTTGGGTTTACTTTTCCTTGAATAACAAGCCCTCTTTGCGGATCCATAATAGCTCTTTCAAAAGTTACTGGGCTGAATTTTTTAATTCGGTAATTCCCCCAATTGTATTGCGAGAGGAAATAACGGTTGACATCTAAATAACCTGCATATCTAGCTCCACGATAACGATTAATTGCTACTGGTGTTTGGTCTGTAGCAGCAGCAACATCATTTGCTTTTAATTCCATTTGGAACTGCCCTAAATTGGCGGTGTTTTCTGTACCTGGATCTGTATTGAATGTTTTTGATGTAATTAACCATGGATTTAACCAATTTCTTTCATTTCTAATAACTGATGTATTGTTATTGAATTTCTTACCTACTCCGCCATTTTCAAAAGGGAAAATAAATACTTTTGATTCATCACCTAAATCTTCAATATTTTCTAAATGGATATCATTAGTCGCTGTTAAGTGTTCTCCTGCATGAATCTGTGAATAATCCCAATGGCTTGGATTGGCACCTGCTTGTGATTGTGGATCTCTTACTGCTTGTCCAAATTGAAGATTCCAATTTTGCATTACAATATCTGCATTTCCTAAATTGGCTCTGCGTGGATTAGGATTGTTTGTACTCTTTTCATGGTCAGCAATTTCTTTGGCAATAGAACGTATAGTTCTGTAGATACTAAAACCATAAGATCTGTTAGATTGTTCATTTAGGAGGTTCATATTGTTGATATCATTTTGACCTCCTAATTGCAATTCTTGCATATGATCTACATGAAACCATCTTGAAGAACCGTTATCTCTCCATGATGGTAGTGTTAATTCTCTATGAATTGCTTGTGGGTTTCCAATGATTCTTCTCCTATTTCTTCCTCTTCCTCCTGGAACTCTAAATACATAAACTTTGCTGTCTCTTGGGTTTTCTCTGTGTTCGGTTAAAACGCGTTGTGTTACAAAATTTGTAATGGCAGTTGTCTGTGACAACGCATTCATCCAAGTTTCTCGCTGGTTATTGTTTTCCTCCGAACTATCTCTTCTGTAATTCTTAGTCCTTGTAAAGGGTCGTACTCTATTATGAATAGGAACTTTGTAAGCTCCTATTGGAAATTTATCAATACGGATTGTATCTCCTCCTGGGGTAATATTTATATTAAATGTTAAGCCTTTGAAGCTAAAACTGAAATTGTCAGGATCAAAATTGGATGCGGGAGCTGTTGTTGTATTTCCATTGGATTTCTGAATCATTTTGGGTTGTACAGAAGCTCCTTGTTGTACAGTATGTGTTAACTCATGTGCTAATAAGTGCTTTCCTGAATCGGACTCGGGGCTGTATTTCCCTTCGTTAAAATAAATATCATTTCCATTGGCAAATGCTTGTGAACCTAATTGTTGATTCATTTGGATGGCATTGCTGTCATTATGTACACGGACTCCACTAAAATCTGTTCCAAAGCCAGATTCCATTTCATTTTTAGTCTCTGAGCCTAATGGACTTCCGCCTCCTTTTGAACTGCTTAATGAACTTTCTAATCCTGATGTGTCTCCTCCATCTGATCCTCCTTGTTTTTGAAGTACATTTTCATCCTCTTCTTTTTCTTGTATTTCTTCGTCTTCTTTGGTTTGAACTTCTTCTTCTGATTGTTTTTGTATCGGGTTTTCTTTTAGCTGAACACCCGGTGTAATTTTATCTACTACTGGTTTTTGTTGAATCTCATTTTCGCTTTCTTGTTTTTGAATGTCTTCTTCTGACTGCTTTTGGATATTTGGGCTTGGCGCTATAAATGAGGAAGGAGATTCCTTGCTTTTGGCCACAATTTGATCTGCAGCTTTGTCTGCTTCTTGTTCATATTTATCTCCAGCTTTTCCAACACTTAATTTTGGCTGAATAAATCCATCTTCTTTTCCTCCAAATATCGAGGAAGAATTGGGCTTTTGTGGTGTTGATGTGTTGGATTTTGGTGCAAACATGGAGGTAAATTGATTATCTAAGGAACAATTGAAGTTAATTTATCTAATAATGTATCTATTACTTTGTCCTTGAAATTGCCAATAGCAATTTGGCTTTCTCCTGCTGTTTGTAGGGTTTTTAAAAGCAAAATATCTTTTTGGCTACTGACCAACCAAGCCAGTTCGTCTTTATCAATATTTCCTTGTACAAATAAGAGACTCCATTTTTTTAGCTTTTCTTTTGACTCATCTAAATAGTCTTTCATTTCTGCTACTACACCATCTGCTTGATCCCCAAATTCATCTTTGGCAATTGATATAATGTTATCTTTTAATTCTTTGAATATTTTCTCGAAATCCATCTTTGTAATTTTTAAAGGTTGTTAATAAAATCTTGAATTTTTTTTTCGCTCTTTTTATCTTTTTTCTCTTCAAAAGTGATTAGGATATCAAAGGCTTCTTTTACTTGTGGTTTTGCTTCTTTAATAAAAAACGAACTCAGTTTCCCTTTGTCTTTCCATAGGCTTAAGTATTTACCAATCAGTCCATTTTCTTTATGAAGAACCTCCCACATTTTAATGGTAATTTCATTTTTGCCTTTTCCTCTTTCGTAGGTCAGCATTTTTTCAATTTGATTTTTTAAAGCGTTTACTTTTGATTCGTGTAGTGTGTAGGATTCATCACTTAAATCCATCAAATTCAAGATTTGTACTTTTGTATCAATGGTTTCTGTATATGTGTAATGGTCATAAAGACTTACACAACTCATCATTAGAATAGATGATACACAGACAAATAATGTTATTCTCAATGTTTTCATAATTATTAGTTTTTTGGTTTTAGTTTTAACGTTTTTACAGGAATGTATTTTTTGTTAAAGTATTGCAATGTTTTACTGTTGAGTGACTTCATCTTTTGCAATCTGCTTTTAATCTGTACGGTATCTTGGGTAGAGATTTTATTGGTTTTAATATCTTTCTGGAACTCAGCTGCTTTTTTATAATCAACTAATGTTTTAAGGTTTTTATCAGTCGTTTTATTTGTTGTACTGTTTTTCTCTTTATTGATTGCTTTATCTGCTAAAACAATTGCTTTATCAGGTTTTTCTAATAACAAATAGGCTTCGCTAATTACAGCGATGTCTTCTGTTGTCTTTGCTCTGCTTTCCAGTTTACCAATAAGGATTTCTGTTTGTTTTAAAGCGACTGAATCGTTTGGATTTTCTCGAATCCTTTCTTTGAATTTTTTAATGGCTATTTTGTCGCTTTCTATCTGAATTTCTTGAATGCTTGGATAGCCAATCATGATGATAGGAATGGCGAAAAAGAAGAGTAATTTTTTGATGTTTTGATGTTTTACAACATAGTATACTAAAGCACCACAGAGAATCATAAATAGAAATGCTCCTAAGAATAATAGTACGATTTCATACAAATAAAGATTGCCGAATAATTTGTCCATAATTTTTGTTTTCTTTTAGTTAGGTTTCTTTCTATGATTTATGCTTTCCATTTGATATCATCAAGAGCTCCATCATAAAAGGTGAAATTATCTTCTTCGATAAGTAATGGATCAATTTTAAAACTAAGTTCTTTCCCTATTGTTTGCCAATCTTCATTGATTTGGTCATTGGGAATTAAGATGAAAAAGTCTTTTTCTTTGTATGGATCAGGTTCATTAATCTTTAAGGTAACTCCATTAAAAACTTGAGAAGCCCCGTCGTCATAAAGATCGTGCTCTGCTGAGGGTGTGTGTTTTATAATTGTGGCTTTAAAAGATGTCATAATATTTTTATTAATTAATTATTGTATGAAAACGTTGTTCATAATTAAGGGGCTTAATTGTTTCTCTATTAAGGAACAATCCATGGTCCTATAAATTTTTCTCCTGAGTATGTTCGTTTTACTCTTGATCTTCCTGTCGGATTGTAATGGGATGAACCGTTAATTTGATTTTCAATATACTTTTTATCTACTTCTCCGCTTTTGGTTCTGTAATTGGGAGCTGTTTCTGATAAATTGTTATCTATTGCAAACTGTTCGGATGCTATTCTAACTTCTATTTCTTGTTTTAAATAATCTGGCTCTTTACTAAATGCATGATGTAACTCATGGTACAGTGTCATTGCAGCTTTTTCTATTGGCAAGTTCTTATTTAAACGAATTGTATTTGTCCTTTTAACGGTATTCCCTCGTAGGCTTTTAGACAAGTCTGTTTTCGTTATTTTCCCTGTAATATCATCTTTCCAGTAGTCTGTAGCCCCTGTAAAGGTTTTTACTTTATAACTCTTATCATTTAGCATTTGAATGACATGGAAGTTTCTTGTCTTATAAAAGAAATTCATGATCTTTATATGAAACGGGAAACTCGCAGCATTTTTATAGAGTTTGATTTGTTCTTTATACCATTTTGTATAACGTTTTGTAGTTACTGTACCTGCAAAATCTTTATCAAAATGCCCCATAGTTTCTGGCCCAACGATTCCATCTACTTTTAATCCATTGTCTTTTTGATATGCTTTTACAGCAGTTTCTGTTTCTGCGTCGAAAACACCTGACACTCCATTTTTTGGCAAGGAGTACCCTGCATCAATCAAGGCTTTTTGCAATGTAGTAACCTGAGCTCCTGTACTATGAAGTCTAATGTATTTGGTGTTATTTAATGCTTTAGAAATATCTTTATCACGTTTAAATCTTCCTGCTTTGGCATCTTTCTTTTGAAGCTTTTTTTGCACCATTCCTTTTTGCTGAATGGTATGTGTTAACTCATGTGCCAATAAATGTTTTCCTTCTTTTGAATTGGGGTCGTATTTTCCTTTATTAAAATAAATATTGTTTCCGTGTGTGAATGCTTGAGCCCCTATATCCTGACTCATTTGTTCTGCTTCACTATTGGTATGAATATTAACTCGGTTAAAATCAGCACCAAAACCAGATTCCATTTCTTGTTGGGTATTGGCGTCCATTTTTTGTCCGCCACTTCCATTTTTTAAGCGATTTTCTATAGAAGAATTTTTTGCGTTCTGATTGTTATTGGATTTTGCTTGTACTTCTTCATCTTCCATCTTTTGTACTGACTCTTCTTCTTCTTTGGCTTGTACTTCTTCGTCTTCCTTCATTTGAACTGCTTCTTCCTCTTCTTTAGCTTGCACTTCCTCTTCTTCTTTCATCTGAACTCCCTCTTCCTCTTCTTTCGCTTGTACTTCATCCTCTTCCTTCATTTGAACCGCTTCTTCCTCTTCTTTCTGTTGAACGGTTTCTTCTTCTTCCATTCGTTGAATTTTGTCTTGCTTTGCCTGTACATTTTCATCGTCTGAAGCTTCCATCTTTTGTACCAATGGTGTGATTGTACTTGCTAATGGTTTTTGCTGTAGTTCTACTTCTCCTTTCTTTTGCACGGAGTTTTCTTTTCCGCTTTTATTTACAACTTGGTCTGCCATTTTATCGGCTTCTACTTCATATTTATCTCCCGGTTTTCCCATGCTCAATTTGGCTTGAACAGTTGGTTTCAGGAATTGTTCATTTCCTTGCGTTTGCTGCTTATTGGGTTGTCTTCTATGTCTTCTTCGTCTCATGCTGTAAATTTTGAATTACCAATCTGTAAATAGTATTTTTTTCATCCAAGGCAATTTGCACATGCTTAATGTCCAAGGAAGTTTATCTAATAGAATGTCATGCGTTTTGCGCTCAATTACTATTCTGGGGCTGTTCTCTTTGAAACTGATTTTGCCGAGTCTTTGTAAAAATTCGCTTCTTAGTAAATCTGGCGAAGCATTTTTCATAGGTTCCCAATAACGAAGCGATGCTTGTAGCATTTCTTCAGATTTTCCTTTTAATTCTTCTGAAATAATGATCTCTCTCCGAATTGATTTTTTACTGGGAATTTTGCATAAAAACTTTTCAAAAACTAATTCACTCTCGTATTGATTTTCTTGCTTAGTGGCTAAATAATGAAGAAGATGAGCTCCTAATTCGGCATTGATAAAGTGCATTTTTTCATCAATAATATTACAGTTCAAGAAAAAATCTTTGAGAAATGGATGTAATAAAATAAGTCCTGCATTTTGAGCATAGAGTTCTGTTTTTTGCTGAAAGAGTTCATCGATATCAAATTGATCTTCCCTGTTCGCATCTTCTTTTGGTTCGCCCTTTTTTATTTCAGCAACTTTTTTACTGTCTGATGTATCAAGAGCATTTTCTACTACTTTCTGGTTTCCTGTTTTTTCGTTCTGTGAAACATCTTTTTGAGATGAACTGCCAGAATTTGATGACGTCATTTGTTCGTCATTTACCTTCTGATGATTATCTTCTTTTTGAGTTTTTGATACTGTTTCATTTGATATATCACTGCTATTTTCTTTAGCTTCTTTTTCAGAAATTGAGTTTATAGAATCTGTATCAGTAGCAGATTCTACTTTTCCATTTTCTTTGTCAGTTCCTTTTGTTGAGCTATCAACTGCATTATTTTCTACTTGATTTTCTTTATCAAAATCTGTTTTTGAAACACCCATCTCTTTGGTTTTTATTTCTTTATGATGAGGTTCATTTACATCCTTTTGTATGTCTTTTTTATCTGATTGCAACCTTTTGTTTGATTCCGAATTTTCATCAAGTGTAGATGAGTTGATAGCATCATTTACATTCTTTAGTTCTTCTTTCGTTTCTACTGATTTTTTTGCGTTCTTATCATCCAACTTTTCAGATTGGATTGAGTTTGACTGTTCTTCTCCTTTTGTTAGTTTTTCAAGCTTATCATCATTCTTATTGCTCTCACTAAAGCTTTTATCAAGCATTTTTTCTGGAAAACTTACAGATATTCTCTTATAAAATTGACGCGTAACTTCAACAGCTTTTTCTTTTTGATATATTGTATGAATCAATGTTTCTATCAAATAGAAAAGGTTCTCACTTTCTTTATTCTTACCTACTGATCGATTTTTACAAAAGATTTCTGCAACCTTTTCTACATCTAATCTTTTCGCATCAGATTCTATTAGATAGTTAAGAATACCATTCCAAAAGACAGGTTTGTCGTCGACATTCAAATTGTCAACTTTTTTCGACATTTCTGTCAATTCAAAAAATGTTTTCAGCAAGGTATCTTCAAAGTTTTGCTGTATGAGCAATCGAATTTGCTGATTGGAAAATTGATTGATCAATCGAATTTGAGCTTCTACTTTTTTTAAAATTCTTTTGAAACTTCTAGTAAAATTGTTTTTCGCTTGTTTTGTGCTTTTTTCAATTTCTATTTGAATATTCTCAAAGTCGTTTTTGCTACTTGACCACCATGGTTTTGTACCATGCTCCAAGAAATGCAAGAAGGTTTGAAGGTTTGACTCATCTTGGGTTGTAATAGATATTCTTTTAGAGTTCTTGTCATATTTCTCTTTTAAAACTTCTTGAATTGCTTGTTCTGTATTCTTCTTAATCTTGTATTTCAACGTTGAAAGATCGCTGAACCCATCAGCATTTGTAACATCAATATTGAGTTTTGGTATTTGAATATTTTGTCCACCAAACTCTTCTTCTAGCGATGAGAAATAGCGTTCTAAATCTGGCAATACTTCTTCTTCCAAAAATGTATTGATCTCATCTTTGATGGTATTTGCTGTTCCAGTATTTTTTGTATACACTTCCAGAAATACTTTATCAATATTATGTTGCTGCAATGCTATCATTATAGAATTTGTGGTAATACATTGGTTTTAATTCTGCTCTTGATAAAAGAAATGACTTGCGCATCGTCACTATAAGCTATTAAATATCTTTTTAGTTCATCGTTCCCATCAAATTGAACTCTTCTTGATTTCAATCGTTTCACTCCAGCTTCTATCCCTTTGAAAATTCTTAAAATCGTACCACTATCTTTCTCAAGAACTTCATGTGATTGACAGTGTAGAATGTTAAAAAACAATTTAATCTGAGCTTGATAGAAATCTGATAATATGCCACTTACATACGGATCTCGAGAATTTTTAAGAATCTCATTTGAGGTATCTATAAATAGTTTGGTCATTCCTGTTAAAGTTCTATTACTTGTTCCTTGTAAGAATTGATCTGGTCTTGCCATCACAATTTTATACAGATTAAAAGTGGGTAGAACAATACGGTTTCTTAGGTCTTCAATAAGGTCTGCATTGACAGGTAATCTTGAATTGTCTTCTTTAATTTGTCCAGCAGTTTCTTCCATACAAGGCGCATTGCTTGTACCTGTTCCTCCTGTAAAGGCCGCTCCATCACGTATTCTAAAATCTCTGATTACAAAAGTATCTTCGCCGCAAAGTCCGCTAGTAATCAATGAAATTGTGACTACATCACTATCTATGGTACTTGTTTTTATTCTAACGGTGGCTCTGTTTGTTCTGGTGATAATTCTGTTTTCTACACTCCATACATAACTATCAGCGATATCGGATAGATTGGTTAAAATCAATTCTCCGTTTTCAACTTTTGCGGATGCATTTGCTTTTGGAGCTTGCTTCAATGCCAATGTTAATAGGTTATCTCCTGCAATTGATAGGTTTACATTTCCAGCAGAGGTTAGATTGGTTCTTGCTGGGCTGAATTCATTATCTCCAGTTGTCGTTTGAGAAACTCCTAATCCGTCAACCTTGGTTCCAAAAATGCTTGGCGATATTGCAATTGCATAGGATCCTCTGTCATTTAAACAATACTCTACAGCGCCATTAGGCATTCGCAATACAAATTTTGGATAGGCAATGCTTACTGTAATTGTTTTAGTAGCGGTACATCGATCTTTGTCAACAACAGTCAACTCAACAGTATAACTATTGGTACCTTTATTAACTGGAAACCTGTGGTTTAATGATCTTTCTGTACCTGCTGTTTTTCCATCAATTGTCCATAGGTATTTCAATGTATCTTCATTTATATCCTCAAGGAATCTAGCTCCTAAGAAATATCTTTGGTTTAACTGGTCACCTTCCCAAGCAAAACCGGCTGGGTCTTGAACAATATCTACTTGTATCTTAGGACGAATAATGATGGTTGCACTCGTTGGAATTCCATCAACAGTAAATGATATCAATCTATCATAGTCGTTGAATTTTATCGGATCAATCATCAATACATCATCAATAATTTGCAAGCCTCCAATTTCTCCTTCTGCGATTGCTATTGTTCCTGTTTTTGGCTCTTTATCGGTAAATGGTATTTTTACAATTTCTCCTTCTCTGTCTAAACAATAGGTGTTTTGAATACTTAATGAAACACTGATTGGATTGTCAAAAGTGATGGATTCCATGGGAACGGTTGCTTCACAGAAACCATTGCTGATTAATAGCGTTGGGTGAATTGTATTGGTATCATTCACTGGTAATGTATACTCTACAATTACAATTCCTTTTTCATTAGGGGCTTGATTGGATGTAGTTCCATTTCCATAATCCCATGCCCAAATTAATCCAGGAACTTGTCCGCTTACTAAATAAGTTACTTTGGCTTTTGTCTTTGCTGTATCGTATTCTACAGTAGAAGTTACTGCTACCTGGAAATCTGGATAAACGGTTATTTTACAATCGGTTTTTTCTCCGTTTCCTGTAAAGTGAATTTCTTTTCCGTATAAACTTGAATCGGTTAAGGATGCATCAAATACATATTTTCCGTTTTCATCTTTTGTCAATCCGCTAGGAACGTTTTCTGGTACTTCTGCGGCTATAATCACATCGTCTGGTGAAGCTTCAAAGGGAATTGGATTGACTTCAGTTCCTTTTTTCAAACAGATATATGGCTGAGGTAATTTTAAAACAACGGGCTCTTTTGGCACCATGAAGTTTATAGGTGTACAGTCTGAACAGCACATATATGGCAAACAGAAGTCTGCAATTACCGTATTTTTCTTGAGAACTTTTGATGTAACGACTGTGCTTTCATTAAAAAATATTTTTGAGTTTTCGCCTACAATTGCTGGGTTAGAAAACTGAATATAGAGAGAATTTGCTTCTACGGGTCTTCCACTAATTTTGATCACCAGTTGTTGTCCTTCTGCTTTGGCTTGCACTGAGGTTTGTCCTGCTCTTTTCCAAATTCTATTTAAAAATTCAGAAAAATTTTCTACAGTATCTTCTATTGTTTGACCAATGATAACAACTTCATCTAGTGGATTTTGTGTTTCTTCTGATACTTGGTGTAGAAATGCGAATTTGGTACTTAATTTGTCATTCCATAGTTTAATCACCCCTTCGTCTCCATCCAATCCTTCATCATCTATATTGGGTTGTTCTAAAAATTCTATTTCTAAAATTGTGTCTTCATAAACTGATGAGCCTTTTTCATCATCAGTTAGGTAGACCATAACAAAAGTTCCGCCAGGAGATACTCCTGCCTTGTGTTCTAATCCTGGGTGTTTTTTTACAAATTCTGATAATTGTATTTGTAACAGGATTTCTTTTTTCCTTTTTTCAATTTCTTTTAATAGGATTTCTAATTTTTTTGCTGAACAACAAACTGTAGACAATTGATTGATTAATAATCCCATAATTTGTTTGGAACCTTCTTCAATCTTATCAAGGTTTTTATACTTGGTTTGTAGGTTTTTTACATATCTACAAAGTTGATCTATTGTCAGTTTGTATTGTGTTAGCGTTTTGTGGTCTATTTCTACTAACCTATCAGGAATTCTATTGTCTAAAATATAGGTATAAGCTAAAGTTGTAGGAATGTCTTTTAGAATGAATTCTGCCAGGTTATTGTCTGCTTTCCAGTTTTCTGAGGCTGCAATTTCTGAAGTATTGTTGTTAAAGTGTGCCATGATATCATTTGCCGATCCTTTTTCATTTTCTTCAATAGCACGCTTCATGTAAACTCCTAATGTGTCTTCATCACTGGTTAAGTCTTCTTTTACAATGTTAATTCTCCCTGCTAAATCGCTTTGCTTCCTGTAAATTTTTCTTTTTGGTAAGCTCTTTTTCATCTCTCCAAAAGAGGCAATGGTTTCCATACCTCTGGCAGCACGCATAGAACTTATTCCGCTTATAGCGCTCACTCCACTTGTAGGATCTGTTGCTTTTGCGATATCAGCTACTACATTTTTTATCCTTTCATATCCATCTCTTTTTGAAACGATATTGGTTCCTGCTTCTGTGGTACTAAAGCCTGAGAAAAACTTACTGATTTCTGAAAGCACACAACTTTGTTCTACTTTCCAAGCTTCTAATAAAATACTCAAGTCTTCAAAATGGCATTTATATTCTGTGATATTAATGGTTTTTGATGCTGTGTCTACGGATAGTAATTTTATATCGAAATTTAAACCGAAGTCTTTCTTTCTTTTTAAAAGTGTATCTAATGCGAGTTGCTTGTCTTTTCCTTGATGACCTTCTATTCTGTAAAAGTTATACGGGTCTAAATTATACGCTAACGGATTTGTGATTAAAGGAATCTGTTCTAGATTTTCTCTGTGATAACTTAAATTCAACTTGTAGTCTAAATTGCTGTATTTTTCAAAACTCCACTGTTTTAACATTGGATCGTTTACTGTATAGTAAAAGGGAATGGCTTTGTTTCCTAATTCGCCACTTTGCTGTGATGGCGTTATTTTTATCCCTTCTGATTTTTGATTGGAGTTCCAGTTAAACGCTAGTAATTTGATTCGTTTTAAAAGACTCATCGCTTTTTTAAAGTTTTGGTCTTCTACTCCAATTATTGGCGACTTGTAAAACTGATGTCTTAATGAATGGTATGATTTGAGTTCTTCAACTTTCCCTAACATCAAATGCTTTGGAAAAGAACCAATATTGGGGCAACATTCTACATTGAGATGCAATAGCAATGATTTGAGTTCATTATAAGTATCAACTAAATCTTTGAGAACATCGTATCGATATTGAAAATCAGAAGCAACTGCATTAGGAAATAAGTTGAAGATTGTATTTATTTTATATGAAATGGATGTTTGTCCAAATTTGCTAAAAATGCTATCAATTCCTTGGGTAAGGTTTGTCAGTGTATTGTTGGTTTTTATAGCGTTGTAATAGTTTAGTTTTAGTTGGTCAACTTCTTTTGTATTATCGCAATTTAAAACCACTCTCTTTACGCTCACTTCAGGCAATTGCTTGTATAATTCATACCAATTGTGTTTTTTATATATCGTGTCTTTGCTTGCAATATATTTTGCATTTTTTGCTGAAACTAATAAGACTCTCAAACGGCCTATTTGTTCTATTCCTTGGTTGTCGCAATTTAGTTTGGTACATAAATCTCCGTCTTTTGAGTACGCTTCAATATACAGGAGCACTACCATGTCTTTCAAGGTAGTTAAGGAAGTAAGGTCTTTATGACTATCGGCATTATCTTCTTTTAATTCCCAGAGATCAATCTGTTTTTTGTTGGATCCGATGAAACGTTTGTATTCAGCATTGTTGTCTACAAATTTTTTATAGTAACGGAATTTTTTTGAAGGAATGTTAATGGTGACTAGTGTATCATCTTTTTTTCCTTCTTCAGTTATTGAAGGAGATTGTAAGGCTACCAAATCTCCATCGGTGGTAACTCCACGTCCTTGTGTAACTGTAATGCTTTTGTCTGGATTACAAATGACTTGAAAACCGCAAGCGATTCCAACACCACTAAGACTTGTTCTTGACAATCGATCTTGATCATCAAAATAATCTAAGAAGCCATTTAATTGTTCTTCGGTTAATACTTGATTTTTACTGAACTTACTATACTGCGTACTTATGTCCACTAATTTTGCGTTGATCTCTTTTTGTTTAGTCTCCATTACTATCTGTTTTTAGTGTTCCCAAATTGGTTTGACCTAATATGATTCTACCTTCTAATTCATCACTTTCATCGGTGCAATCCAATAAGCGACCTTCTGGGTAGATTGTATTTAGTTTAGACATTGCGTCTATTAATTTTTTGTTTTCTCCTTCTGGTTGTTCTTGTTCTAAATTTGTTTTTGCTATGAGGTATTCCTTGAATGCTTTTTCAAAGCATAGCAAATCGTTTTCATCGTCTTTTACGGTGTCTTTTCTGTGTCCTACCCAGCAGATTTTTGGAAGTATATGTGCTGGCAATTCTTGTCTGATGATGTCTTCCATATAACTTCTGAAATCTGGATTGGAAAATCTGTAGGTATATCCTGGAAGTACAATACTTACTCTGTATGAATACGGGTCTACAGCACAGCCATCGCAATCATCGGCACAAATAGGCATAAACTCATCTTTAGAAACTGAGTTGTCCAGAACATTGGGTCTTAATAAAATATGTTCGACCAAAAACATGGCTTCTTCTGTAAAATCGCTAATGAAGGATATGAGCTCTAGAATTGCTTCTTTTAACGTTTTAAGGTTTGAGTGTTGTTTTTCTTGTTGGGCTAATAGGTAGTTTTTACTGCCTTCGGAAACATCTGGATTGATGATCTCAAAGGCGTATTTTTTGCCTGCCTTTTTTTGAATTCTAAAACTGTTGATCGGCTTTTTTGTAAACACTACTTTTTGAAATCCGTTTTCAATGGTTTCTTTCGGAGTTTGTACTATTTGTGAAATCGCTGAATACAAAGCTTCGTATGCTGCTGTGGTTGATGGGTATTCTTTAATGGATGATAAAATTGTTTTATCATCTCCATTTTTCACATACCATTTGTAGGTTTTTTTATCGCCAACAACCAATTCTTTAATACTAATAAATGAGCACGAAATGTCTCTTCGCGAATAGTCTCTTACACCAACCAATCTTGAAACTCTTTTTTGAAATCCTGATACGTTTTCTGTATCCCAAAGGTTTTTAATGGGTTGTTTGTAGTAATTAAAAGCGCTTCCTCTTTGTGAACTGATTGCCATATAATCTTGTAAGAATGCTTCTTTGTTTGTAAGAATAATTTCATCCGAAGCATTTCCGTATAGCATTTTCATCAGGAATGCATAATCGCCGAATTTTTCTGCAAATCGCCCTAATAAATGATCAAGAATTTGATTGCGTCGTTCAATATTATTATCAAACTTATCAAAGAGAAGTTCTGTTAATTTGTCTTCATCTTCTGCCGGATAATTGTTTACCAAACTATCAAAGTCTTTAATATTTTCTAATGCTTGCGTAAAATATGTTCTGGTTTCTGATTTGTTTATTGAGAGTATTTCTCTTACTTGAGATAAGTGCTTAAAGTAGCTTGCTAAAATTTTATCAAAGAATACCAAATAGGATTTTAATTGCTTGGCTTGCGATTTTCTTTCTGTTGTTGCTCTTGCGTTTAATCCTTCTTGTCCGATGCCATAGGTATCTGGGAAATCATTTTGTATGGTGTAGTAATTGCTGGAATCGGTGGTTCTTCCTTTAGGAGTTTCTAAATCCTTGTCGTTTTTTGCCAATTCTTGAGCTTCTACTTCTTCTAATGCTAATTCTTCTAAGTAATGATCTACTTCTTTTTGGTTGATGTTTAATGGTAAAACTCCTTTGAAATAGTTCAATGTGCTTTTTTCACACATGACTGGTTTTTTGTTCTCGTCGATACAAATGATCCAATCGTTTAAAGGCTTTTTATTAGAGCCATCGCAATAGCCTATAGAAATGTCTTTAATGAGTTTTACACCTTCTACATTCATTATAATTTTTATCAGATCGGAAAGTCGGACTTCTTTTCTAAGTCCTGCTTCTTCTAATTCTTTGGAATCAATAAATCCATGATTTAATAATGGTCCTTCAAAAATTTCATCGGGAGTATATCCTTTGTCCAGCATTTCTTTCATTCCATAAAAACGAGGTGCTGGCGATAAATAATTGTTAATCGCATATTGAACATTGGCATCTACTTCTTCTTCATTGGATTCTAATTCTACTTCTATATTGGCACAAATTGAAATGGGTTGATCTTCTACTTTTTCGATAGAAACAAGGTCTTCACAAAGGTTTCTATTTTCGTGATAAGTTGCTTTTATGGTTGCTTTTATCGTTTCAATTTTCTGTTTTATTTCTTCTGGTGTCAATCCTTTTTCAGAGATATCAAACTCTACCAATACATTGTACAAACCTTTGAGTTTAAAATGGGTTCTGTTACTGATATCTAGGTGCTGATATTTGTTTTCATAAGAAAGTTCATCTTCTATACAGTTTACGTATACTTCTTTTTCATTCTTTATCAACCAGCAATTTCTCACTCCGTCTAGATCTATAAATAGTTTTCTGTAATCTGGCGCTGTTACTGGCTTGCTCGGAAAAACTTCTGAGGCTTTGTAAAATTGATCTTGAATGCTTTTTCCAGGAAGGTTGGATGCCAATAAATCTTTGGTAGGAAGATTAATTCTTGCTCCTAAATCTGTAATGGCATAACAAAGCATTTCTAAGGTTGTAACACCTGGATCATGGGAGTTTAAATCAGTCCAGATACGTCCAGAAAGTTCTTCGACATAAGAGATTCCTTCTTCTTTAAGGAAGTAAAAATCCAGATCGTCTTTGCTGGCAACATTTTTAGGTATGTTACTATGTTCTATTATGCTTGACATGTTTTTTGTGGTTCCTCTTTATCACCTTTACAGGTGGTTAATACTGTACTAATATTGTGTTCTTTTGCAGAAACTAAAATGGATGTTGGGTTGGACGGAGAGATATTTACTTGGCTTTTTTCTTCTTTCTTTTTCATACTTACATTCTGTAAATAATCTACATAGTCCAATTTTTCTAAGTAATCTATTAAGACACTTCTGTGTAATGTAACTCCAAACACAATCTCTTTTGTTTCATCGTATGCCCAAGGCGATAGGTACTTTTTGATATCGTCTTCGAGTTTCTTCGCATAAAAACTTTTATCCAATCCTTCGTGAAAACTAACTTCTAGTGTGATCGTTATTTTCTCATAATTTGGATTGATCACTTTTGCATCTACATGTAAAGAATTTAACTTGTTGATATAACTTTCTACTTTATTTATCAATCCTGTACTTACTCGTGGCTCATAAATATCAAATACGTTTTTATCAACTGTATCTGGAATTACCACAAGTGTTACTTCTCCTGGAGCGGTAAAATTGTCTTCTTTTGTATGGTTCAAACATTTTACTTTGTAGATCTCAGGGAATTCCTGAAGGATTAAATGTTCATAATCCCACAATGTGATTGCTCTATTTTTATGACGCAATCGTTCGCTAATTCTTCTATAGAATGCGATGTCTGATTCTTCTGTAATACCGCCAAAGGAAGTATAGGGTTGTTCAATCTTTTTTATTTGAGGAATGCGAGTAATCAGTTTTTTAATGGTACTGGCAGGCAATCCTTTTTCTAAATGTGATAGGTTGTTGCTATCGTTTTCAAATGTTGCTAATACTGCTTGGGTATGAATATTGATCATTTTACAAACAGCATCGTAATCTTTGTGCATTCTGGCACGGAACCACATCAAATTTTCGGGTAGTAATGTATTGTCTGAAGTGGCTTCTTTGGGAATGCTAAATTTTATAATTCCTGAGGTTAGGAAATTCCCCGTGTTATCGCTGATAATGTATTCTTTCAAATCTTTCCAACCGTTGTTACACAAAACTGACCAGTTAACGCCTTCGTTTTCTTTAAAGGTGGGAACTAATGGGTTTTCACTTCCTTCTAATACTTGAAGCAATAATGTAAGTGTTTGGTCTACGACTGCTTCTTCAATTCCTATGAGTAATTCGCCTCCTTTGCAGTAAAAGGGAACTAAGGATGTAGTGACTTCATCGGTATCGTATTGATCTTTGATTCCTTTTTCTTGTCTACTGATCTTCAAATAATTGTGTTCTTCAGACACCCCAAAAGGATGTTCATGAAACAATTTGATTCTATTGTCTAGATAGGCTTCTTCATTGTTCGTCGCCTCAAGAGGATTGTCTTTCGCAATCGGAAGTGTTTGCGAAGTAATGGTCAACGATTCTTCCGCAGTATAATCAATATGAATACTTTCTACTTGTGGAGTATAGGGTTCATTTGGAATTAAAGCGCCGTCTGTCATTAATGCCAAAGCATACAACCTTGGAAACATTTCGTGCAAAAATGATTCTTTGAGCGATAAACGAATGGGACCAGTTTTGTCTACATGGTATTGATCTTTGCTACTGGTAAATTCGATATTGGTTTCAAAAGCAGAAGTTACTTTTTCTGTTACTGGGTCTACGACATTGGTAAACAATACTTGATCTTTACCAGCATCTTCCCATATTTCTTTGTGCAATAATGATTTTTTAGCTTTAAAATGATTGTTTCCTTTAACGATTAATTCACTAGTATTAATAATTTTAATCTGACTTTTATAAGTACTTTGCTTGGTCCCTAAACGTTGTGTATTAATATAGGCTTTGTACCAATTTTTAAAGCTATCTGGCGTATTTTTCCAGACCATATTCACTTTTAAGCTCTTCCATTTTTTAGAAAATGCTTCTGGGTGATTGATATAAAAATTAGAACTTTTAATCGGTTGTGTTGAGAAAGGATAAAATGGTTTGGCTGTTTTTACGATACCATTATCATTTTCTGCTTCAATATTTTTTGCTTCTTTAACATCAACTTTTATTGTAATGGTCTTTACTTCTCTTTGTGCTATGGCTTGATAAAATTCGTATCCCTTTTTATTTCCAGCATCAATTAAAAATCGGACTAAAGGGAATGATGTATTGTATTTTCTAAGTAGTAATTCTTCATTGTAATTTACCAAAGCATCTTCATCTCTACTAAGTTCAAATGCCAATCGTATTTTGGTTTCTGAAGCAACTTTTGTCATCAATCTTTTTGATACTTCTATGCTTTCATCCACAGTTGTATCCAATTCAAAAGGTCCGATCCATTTTTTTGATCCACTACCGTAGATATCAAAAATTTCCTTTAAACCATCTTCATCAAAATCACTTAACTTTTTTGCATCCTCCGTATCATCTTCTTCAAACTCAATGGTGATTTCAACTCTTCTTAAACCTTCTTCTAGACTTAGAATTGGTGAAGACAATGCAAAACCTAATTCTCCAGTTTCTAATTTTCCATAATTTTCTTCTTCAGCTGATGTATAGCCAAACGGATACCAATAAGGCGATTCTTCTGGAAGAGGTTCTTCAATGCCGTCGAGTGTATTGGCAGCTTGACTTACTTTGAATTCTCGCTCATTGTCTCCCTTGTGTTTGGGGTCGCTAAAGGTGTTTCCGTTATAAATTGTTTTTAGCTGAGCAACTTTAGATTTGTTAACGATTAATTCTTCGTCTGTTTTGTATATCAAAGGATTTCCGTCAGCATCTTTATCTGCATCGAGTTCTGTTTCTTTTGTAATTTGTTGCTCGATCGTTTTTCTAGCTAGTTCAAAAATTACATGTGCTTGATCTTCGATAGCTGCATTTTTATCTACTTGTAAAATCTCTTTATAGTAGAAATCTAAATGCCTTTTGGTCAATGCATTCAATCGATCTTTAGAAAGTTCTAGGAGTTGTAAAAAGCAAACAAAAAGCGTTAAATGCGGGGTTAGATTATTTGTGTTTTTGAATTCGGATAAAACTTCGGTAATATTCTCTTTTATTTTGCCATATTCTTTTTTAGTTCGTGAGGGTACAATCGTGTTGTTTAATTCCAAATCACTAAAAAAGCATTGCCAATCATCTGAAGGTGTTTCACTATTTGTAGTTGAAAAGTAATTGACATTCTTTGCAAAATCGTATGCAAATAGAATCCAATCTTCAACTGTAAAGTCATGAAGTTCAAAGTTTTCTGGGTCTAATGCTTTTACAAAACGTTCGTTTTGACCTGTTCCACTTCTCAGTAATATTTTTTCTATGTTTTTATCTTTGCTCATGCTTAGTTAATCTCTGTACCTTCTTCTTTGTAGAATGGGAATACTATATTTCTTCTTGAGTTTGTGGCTCTAATTTGATAATCTATTGATACAATCAATTTTCCTTCTAGCGGATCTGTTTCTGAGATATCAATATTGAGGACATCAATTCTGGGTTCGTGATATAGAATGGCGGTTTCTATCAATTCTACCACATACGTAATGAGTGTTCTGGTGAGTCCTTCAAACAGTAATTCATCTAAATTGCATCCGTAATCTGGAACCATCACACGCTCTCCAAGTCGTGTTGTTAAAAGAATGTGCAAGCTGCTTTCTATGTCTTCTTCATTAGAAATCATCTTGATTCCTTTTGTCTTCTGATCAAACTCTGGAGGAAAACTCCAACCTGTTCCTAAAAATGATTTTTCTTGTTCCATAGTTATCCTATTAAAACTGTGGGTGCGCCAGCTACAATGGTTCCTCCATGGGCTGTTGAATCGCCCATTCTAGCGGCGGGTGCGCCTCCTATTAATACTGTTGCTGATCCTACTATTATTGAATCTGGTGGTCCAACACAGGTTGCCATATCTCCTACTCTTGCTGCGGGAAGTCCCGCAATTAAGACGGTGGGCGAACCCGCAGGTAAAATGGGTCCTCCTACGTGAGGTACAACTCCTGTTACCATTGGGCAAACATGCATATCGGTTATTCTTGCTGCGGGTGCGCCCATATCAATTAATTTGTACTAATGATCCTTTTAACACTGCTATTGCACTTGATGAAACTTCTGCTCCTGCAGATCCTTCTGCTTTGAACTGTGCGTTGGCTGATAGTGTTATATTTGTTCCTTCTATATTCACATCTTTTGATGCTTTGATCTCAATGTTCCCTGGACTTTCCATCAGAATTCCATTGCTGTCCATTGTAATTTTATTAGAGTGATCGTCTTCTATGACTATTGTTTTTGCGTCTTCATCCAATGAAATTTTCTTTCCTACTGGAGTGGTGATATTGATGGATTTTTTATCGTCATCAAAGAGCACTCTCATATCACTTCTTGTTACAAATCCTTTTTCGTGATTGTCGTCGCTGGCAGTAAGAGGTGCTGGTTTAGCACTACTGTGCAACATTCCTAACACAATGGCATCGTTGGGGTCTTCATTAATAAATCCGATAATAACTTCATCTTCTATTTCGGGTCTAAAGAATGAACCTCTGTTTTCTCCTGCGTCTAGTGTGGCAATCCTACACCATATTCCTTGTTCTTTGTTGTCTATGATTGGGATTTGAACTAAAATTCGATCTTCTCCATCTGGATCGTCTTGAAGCTGAGAAACAATTCCGACTTGCAATCCGTTGATGGCTGGTAAAAGTCCAGATGCTGGTTTTGTATTGATTGATTGATTTTCTGAAAACCATTCTGGATTTAAACCAAATTGTGCATTTACTGTCCAATTTCCTTCTGAAATATTATGACTCACTCCTGAGATATAAACAGATCCATTAAAGCGATCTCCCACGCCTTCTAATTTTAGAATTGTATTGGGTTTTACACTTGGAATTCCTTGAAATTTTACTCTCCCTCTTACTTTCGCAAGTTGTTGGTACAACCATTTTGCATCGGCCCAAGATTGCAATTCTGTGTCGGTGACATTCCCTCCGTGTTTTAGTTGAAGGTTGTCAAGTCCAACAGTCTTACTTAAATCGGAATCTGATAGGTTTCCGTTTAATGAAACGGATGGGTTTTTAGCTTCTATAGTAATTAGCTTTTGGTCTGCATGATTCCAAGCATAGGATGAAATTTTCTTCATCTGATGTCTGGCATCGATCTCTGCATCAAAGTCTAATAATGTCGCTCCGAATGTAACGGTCTCTACTTCTTTCTGACTTAGGTTGGGTTTGGCGATAGTAATTTTTCCATCATCTACAAAACAGAGTTTTCCATTTGCTTGTGCTCGCAATACCATAAAATCCCAATCTGTGGCATTGTATTGTATGAGCTCTTTGTGTGAATGTTTGGTGGCTTCTACTTCTTTAGATAATTTGTAACTTCCTATGAGTTCTTCTGCAATCTGACTGTCTTTGCTATCGTAAAAATATTTACTCTTTCTGCCTACGGTCATCTTTACTGCTTCGTCTTTGCATTCTATTATGAGTAAGGAACTATTTTCTCTGATTTTCACATTGTGCTTAATGATCATTCCTTTAAAAATGGTTTCTTCATCTGAATGGTATCCTGCAGTGATTTCAATCTTTTTTCCAGGAATCAATAATTCTTCATTGCTTAGGTTAAATTCTCTACTTGCAGCATCGCCATCTATCAAAATGATTTTTGCGGTTGGTATTCTATTCACTTCTTTGGTTACTGAAATGCTTTTCACCTCATGTACCTTAGAGAGTTCTTCTCCTTCGATCAAGATTTTGAAAGTGATTAAATCAGCTCCTTTTGAAGTTTGTATGACACCGCTGTTGTTCATTATGATTGTTTTGAAATGGGTGGAAAGAATAATTCTTGTCCGGGTTCTATATTTCTGAAATTGGTTAGGTTATTGGCTTTTGCTACTTCTAAATAATATTTAGAATCTCCGTAAATTCTATGGGTCATTAAAGGCAAAGTTTCTCCGTCTTTTACAACTCGATAATGTGTTAAATCTGGTGATTTATTATTTTCTGCTGAGGCTCTTTTTTCTGCTTCTATGTGAGAAATGAACTTGACTTTTGCAATGGCTCGTAAAGGGGTTCCGTCTGATTTAAATAGTTTGTATTCTATGGCTAAATCTGTTAGAATTCCTTTGAATAAAAGTGCTCCCCAACTGATGATTAAATAATTGGGTTTGTGCTTATTTCCATTGTAGTCAAAAACAGCTTTTTTAAAATCGGCGATATCTTTTTCAATTCCCTTTTTTTGGTCTTTGTAAGTGTTATCGCTACTACTTGCTTCAGGGTCATCACCATAATGAACCAAAACTCCAGTTCGATCAAATAGAAACTCCAAATTTAAATCTGAAGGCAATGATCTGGTAAACTTAGGAGCAGTAGAACTGGACCCTGTTCCTTCTTCTTTTTTGTATTCGGTTTTGAAGGTTTGAGAATACTTTTCAGGGTTTAAAAGCGCTGTGTATTTCAGATCTTTTCTTTCCGTTTCGTATTTGTCATCTTCAAAACAACGAATGACCAGTTTTTGTAATTTACCTCCGCTCATTTTATCGTTCTTTTTGTCCTTCTAAAACTTCCATAACTCCTTCTATACAAGCATTGATTAATGCTTCATTTCCTTTTTGAGCATCTGATGAGTCTGCTTCAGAATTTCCTGAATTAGAACCTTCATCTACATAAATTTTAATGTGCATTTCTTTGATTTGTATAGGCATGGTTATAGGGTTGTAAAATAATTGTAGGATATTTCTAGTGTTTCAATCACCAATTTATTTTCTTCTGCATTGAAGTCTCCAACATTCCATTTTACTGGATATGCGTGAACAATATTCCAAGTTTGCAATGGAACAGCATCGCTTTGAGCAGATTCTTCTCCGTCTTTTACTAATAAACTTACCGTGATGTCTATGGGTTCAAATGTGAAATTCTCTAAGGCTTCTTTGCACCAATCGATTACTCCAGAATCTAATAACATTCCACGTTTTAACACTAGGTTTGGGAATTTGGTTCTGACTGGAATTTTATGCTTGAATGCATTGACTCCACCTTCAGCAATTTCTTCGGTTTCCAAGTCTATTGAAAGACCTGAAACCGATTGAAATTGATGGTCATTTTTCGTAGTTCCAATTCCGGAGAATTCGACTTTGAAATGAAAACCTACTGGTGGAATGTATTCTGCCATTATTGAATGATTAATTTTTCAATCACATATACTGCAGTTTCAATTGCTATTTCATTACCATCCGCTTTTAAATCTGTTGATTGTACTTTGGTAATGTATGCATTGCTTCCTACCCAGGTAATCGCTGGTTCTCCTTTTTCATCTAGTAAACTGATGGTTAAGTCGCCTCTATACTGTTCTTCTCCTTCTTGGAAAAAAACTGTTTTCACCCACTGGTTATAAAACTCTTTGCTTTTGTCTATAAATGTTCCTCGTTTGACAGTGATATCACTGTACTTGAACATTCCTGGCTGCTTCGATTTGTGAAATTCACTATCAGCACCTGCTCTATATTCGATTTTTTCGTTCTCAAAATCTAATCCAGAGACTTCTGTACAGTTAAATTCTGCATCTCCAAATGAGACTTTAAAACTAAACTTTGGTAATGGATATGTTGTTGCCATGATTTTATATTATTTTTTTAAATTATTAGTATTGATTATGCTTCTTGCATCTTATGAGAGAATCTCAAAATGATAAATTCAGCAGGTCTTACTACAGCCATTCCAATCTCTACGATCATATTTCCTTCAAGAATGTCTTGAGCTGTCATTGTTTCTCCTAAACCTATATTTACATAGAATGCTTTGTCTGGTGTTGGTCCTGCCAATGCACCTGCTCTCCATTGAGAAGTCAAGAAGTTGCTAATCATTGCTTTTACACGTACCCAAGTATTTTTATCATTGGGTTCAAAAACAAATTGTTCCGTTGCTTTTTTGATAGATTCTTCTGCCATATTAAAGAAACGTCTTACGGAAACATAACGCCATTCGTTATCGTTTCCTGCTAGGGTTCTCGCTCCCCAAACCAATACTCCTTTTCCTGTAAAAGATCGAATAGCGTTTACAGATTTTCCTGCTACTGTATCTACATTCAAGCCTTTTTGTTCTTCGTGAGAAATTTGTAATGAAGGTTTAACAACATAGTTTAAGCTTACATTCGCTGGTGCTTTCCATACTCCACGGTCGTTATCAACTCTCGCATAAATTCCTGCCATTGCTGATGATGGTGGTAATTTTAATGGGATTGCGTTAACTTCTGCTTTGATTTTGTTGTAAGCTGCATTGTCTTTACTTTCTACAGCGTCTAATTTTAATCCGTCTAGAACGCCATTTGTGTCCACTCCTTTGGCATTAGAAATTGCTGTTGCAGCTGCGTCAATTAAATCAATGATGTTTTGAATATCACTGTCATAAGTAGCAATCGCATTTTTCACATCTGTACTCTTAGTTCCAATTGTTCCCTGTGCGTTTGATGCATCAATATCATTTTTCAATCCTGTCAATGTAGTACTTAGTGTTCCTAGATTGGTCAAAGCAGTGGATAAGTTGCCAGATGCTGTGGTTGCTGCACTTGCCACTCCTGGATCTTCCGTTGCGGAAGCTGCTGCTGTCGCTGTAGCTGTTACTACTGAATTTGATGCATTAACAACATCGTCGATAGCACTAACTACATCGTCTATACCACTTATTGTATCTGCTTTGTCTGCTTTTGCTTGTGCATCATCTGCAAACCCATCAATAAGAGTTGTTAAATCTGCTGCTGAAGTATCGGCTGTTTTTAAAGTACTAACAGCAGAAGAAGCATCTTGAGCAGTTTTTAATTCGTCTGCTAAAGCTTGAGAGTCTTCTGATGTATGTATAATACTAACTTTAGTTTCATCATAATGATAATCTAAAATAGTTTCTAAAAATGGGTAATATGCCGCTCCATATTTTAGATAATCTTTATCGTTAGAAATTTTATTTCTTAGATCTTCAACAGGTGTATCGCTTTCTTCATCATCGTTTTCTGTATCGATAATTGTAAAGCGATCTTGTAGTTCGTTACATTGCGTTAAAGCATCGTTGTAAACTGCATAGAAATCGTCTGTGTTTCCTAAATTCGTTGCGTCTGGGAAAAGAAGTAAGGTTGGTTCGTCTTCTTTTCTAATTTTTGCCAATCCGTTGTCTAAATCTGTTTTGCTAACTAAGGTTGCTGGTGAATTTGCTTGCGCACCATATTGATCTACGGATACGATATAACAAGGTCCTCCTCCGTTTGCAAAATACAGTTGTAGTGAATAATACATCAAGAAAGGTTTTGCACTACTAGGAGCGCTAACCGAATAACTTCTTTCTATATTACCGTCTACTAATTTGTCATCAATAGTTACGGATATAGTTTCTTCATCTAGAGCGGATCCAAAAAATGTTTCGTACTCTAAAAGCGAACTAATTCTTGTTGGAACGAGTGATAAGGAATCACCATTCTTTTTTTCTGCTTTTTCGGTGTATCCTATAAAAGCAGGAATAGCTGTTTCTACTTGGGCTACAGATGGAGGGAATTTCACAATTTCCTCTACGTAAACGCCTGGTGTTTTGTAAGCTGCCATAATTTTAATATTTGATTTTAAATGAATATTTCTGAATAATAATTATTATTCTCTTTTTTAATACTATTAACTGTTGGGTTTGGGAACTTGTATTCTTTGATGGGTTCTGGGTCGAAATCTGAGTCGTCATCATCTGTTGATTGCCCGATGATTTCTACAAAACCATTTTTTGATAGCCATTTTTCATTTTCAGTGGTTAATGTTACACCATCGGAAGTACTGATGAACCTCCAAAATGTCTTACGGTTGATAAAGCTTATGGTGAATTCTGGAGTTGTTTCTTTGATCTTTTGTTCGTCACCATCAAACTCTAATAAATCATTTCCTCCATCTCCTTTGATGGTAAGCCTTAGATAACCCACTACTCTATTTTTCTTTTTTCTTTGGATGATTGTATTGATCAGATTCGCTATCTGAGTTTCCTTTTCATTATTGGTCAAAGTATCATCTTCTTCTATGAGTTGTATGGTATGGGTGATTGAAAACTGACCTGTCACTGAAGTAAATGGTTCGTCTTCTGCTGCAATATTTTTAATGAGATCTCTTGAGGCTTCTTCTTTTAATAAAAACCGATCGTCTATTGGGCCTCCATTATTCTCAAATATATTTTCAAAATCGGCTTCTTGATCGCTTGGTTCGACATTGGTAAATAAATACAGTTTATTGTCTGAAAGACTATTCAGTGCTGTATAATTATTGAAATAAGTGTCGGTTGCTTGTATCTCAAAAGTGAGTGTTACATCATCTTCTAAAGGGATTATAGGTTGAAATTCTGTTTCATTCTCTTCTGTATTTACCAATACTCTTAATCCTTGAGAATGTAGTCTAGTAATGATTTTATAATTCTTAGCTATTCTTTTAGTAGATGATGTAGGCTGTATTGTTAAAAACTTGGAAACATCATATTCGCTTAATGCACTTTCTTTCTCATCAGTCTCTAGTTTGTCTGCTTCATCTTCTGGAAAGATTGGCAAAAACTTACGTTCTCCTTGATCTAAGAAGTATCCGTGGTGAATATTGATATTGAATAGTGATTTATAATACATCGCTAGTTATTATTAAGGTTTGTACCTAGACCAGAGATGACTGCTCCTTTTCCAATAATTGCTTCGCGTTCTATTTCAATCAACGATATTTTATAGATTGCAGACGGGTATTGTTTTCCGCCTAAGGTTCCCCATATAAAATTGAGTTCTTCAAAGGATGGTGTATAGAGGTCTGCAATGAATTTGAAGTTTTTCACATTCAGCATATCGCCTTCGCGTAAAAAACTTGTGTTGGATTGTGTGAAAATTCTTTTCCCTTGAAAGAATTGAATGACTTTAGAAATATTTTTTAATGATTCTGTGTAGGTTGAACTGTTCGCGCTGAAAAGCAGGTATAAATTCAGATTTACTTTAGGGTTTTTATACGTAACTTCAGTTCCATTTATACTGTTGTTAGATTGATTCTTTAATGCAAATTCTTCTTGCATATTTAATAATGTAAGAACAATCACATTTGAATCACTATCCCCATCTTGATCAACATTAGCGATGTTCTCTAATGAAACGGCATTTGTTTTAAGATAGCTATTGACTTCTTCTGAAATAACTTGTAATACTTCAAAAATCATATATTAGGGTGTTGGGTTAATTGCAATGAATTATGAACTCAAAAGTATTCTAAGTACTTGATTTACAGAAAGGAAATAGCCTATTTTGGCAGTAGTTTTAGCACTATTTATTATATAGGAAATACACTTTTTGTATAGGGGTTTTCACCTATTGACGGTGGGAGGAAAAGAATGTTTGGTGATTTGGTGTTGGTTAAAAAAGCAGTCATTCTAGTTATAAATATATTCTGTTAAATTATCTTTAACTATCTGTATGTATTTACTTTATTTTCATATATTTGGTAAACCAATCTGGTAAACCAATTTATTATGAAATTTTTCTTTACCTCTATATTATGTTTATTCATTAGCTCTGTTGTTTATTCGCAAACATTAGTATCTAGTCTTAGTGAATTTAATACCGCCATTAAAAAAGCCGTTCCTGGTTCTACTATTATCATGAAAAATGGAGAATGGAAAGATATGCATCTGAAGGTTACTGGAATTGGAAAAAAAGACAGTCCGATTACTATTAAAGCAGAAACTCCAGGAAAAGTAATCATCACTGGAGATTCAAAAATGAATATCTACGGGAAATATCTAGTGGTTGATGGTCTGTGGTTTAAAGACGGAACTCCTACTTCTAAATATGTAGTTGCCTTTCGAAAAAACTCAAAGGAATTTGCTTTCAATTCTAGGTTGACCAACTGTACTATTTCTTATTTTAATGCTCCTGATAATAGTTTAAAAACTCATTGGATAGATCTTTGGGGTAAAAACAATCGAGTAGATCATTGTAATTTTACTGGTAAAACTAATGAAGGGACTACATTAGTGGTTTGGTTAAAAGGCGATACTCATGTTGAGAACAATCATCGTATTGATCACAATACTTTTGGCTTACGTCCTGAATTAGGAAGAAATGGAGGGGAAACCATTAGAATCGGAACCAGTGCCAATTCCATGAAATCTTCCAAAACAATTGTAGAAAACAATCTATTTAAAAACTGTGATGGTGAAATTGAAATCATTTCTAATAAATCTGGTGACAATATCTATAGAAATAATTTGTTTTTTGCAAGTAAAGGAACATTAACACTTAGGCATGGAAATAATGCTTTGGTAGAAAACAACGTTTTCTTAGGAAATAATGTCTCAAAAACTGGTGGAATTCGTATCATTAATGAAGGTCATATTGTAAGAAATAATTTGTTAGTAGGTTTAAAAGGCAATGGATATAGAGGTCCGATTGTTATCATGAATGGCGTTCCGAATTCGCCTTTAAATAGATATCATCAAGTAAAAAATGTGGATGTTCAAAACAATACAATCATCAATTGTGGTCCTGTTGAATTTGCTGCAGGGAAAGATGATGAAAAAAGTTTAGCTCCAATCAATACTATTTTTGCAAACAATCTAATTACAAATACCAATAGTAGTACCATCTCCAATACGCATGATGATATTAGTGGTATCTCTTTTCATAATAATATTGTTCATTCTGGTGCTTCTGTTGATGAAAAACTATTTACCAAAGCCACTATAAACTGGAAGTTATTGCGTTCGCTTCCGATGCCGACTAGCGAAAATCAAACTTTAATTTCTAGCTTTAAGAATGAGAATAGTCCAGTGTTAGACATAGCAAGAACAGCAAGAAAAACAAATGTAGTTGGGGCGTTTAATTTAAACAATGCAAGATTTCCTGAAGCTTTGTTAATGAAAACTGGGCCTACTTGGAAGCCAGTCATTGTAGCACCAAAAATTACCATCCAAAAGAAAATTATCGCTGTTGAGCCTGGTCAAGAAACGCTTAGAAAGGCTTTAAGAAAAGCAAATAATGGAGACATTTTACAATTAAAAAACGGGGTTTTTTACGAAAATAAAACGCTAAAAATTAATGGTAGAATTACCATTATTGGAAGTGGAGAAACCATTATTAAAGCGAATAATAATTTGCCAAAACCTCTTAACTACTTTTTTAGAGTTCAACCAAAAAGCACACTTATTTTAGATAATTTAATTTTTGATGGAGATAATGATACTAAAGTAAAATACGCCGTTGTATCGCCTGATAAAGATAATCCAGAGAAGTACAATCTTTTCATCAAAAATTCTACATTTAAAAACTTTAAAAATAAAAAAGGTGGCAGCATCTTTAAAGCTTATATTGGAACTAGAGCCGATAGTATTGTTATTACAAATTCTAAGTTTCTAGATAGTTATAGAGGCTTGTATTTATCTTATGAGAAGAACTTTGGAAAGTATAGCGCTGAGTTCATAAAAATTCATAATAGTGTCTTTAATAATATTGAACAATCAGCTATTAATTATTATAAAGTAGATCCGACTTTACAAATTCTAGGTGGAAAACTAGAAGTAAGCAACTGCGTTTTTAATAAGGTTGGAAATTATGAAAAAGGAATTGTTCTTAGAACAAAAGGAATTCCTGAGGTAAGTATTAAAAATTCTGTTTTTGACAATAGTTATGATTTAAAAAATCCAGTCAATTTATCTGGCTCTGAAAATCTTATAGAAAATTGTTTGGTGCATTCTAGTGGCGAAGTAAAAACAACAAAAGGTGCTAATCAAACGAACATCTTTTATAAAAGTGCTAAATGGGCTGATAAAAAGAATTTCATCCCTAGCAAAAAGTCTTATTTATTAAAAGAAAATAATAAAGTTGGAAGGATAGGATTACTAAAAGAGTCTAATTAATTAGACTCTTTTAGTAATTCCTTTTATTTTCTTAGATCACGGATGATCTCAAGAGATTCTTTTGTTAGCGATTGAATCTTATCATAATCATAGGTTCCATCTGCTTTTTTCACCATCAGTTTTGATCCCATACCTACGCAGGTAACACCCGCTTTAAACCAAGCTTCTAAATTTTCTTTGGTAGGTGAAACTCCACCTGTAGGCATAATGCTTGTCCATTGACAAGGTCCTTTGATAGCTTTTACAAAATCGGGTCCGTAAATTCCACCTGGAAATAATTTTACAATTTCGCAACCTAATTCTTCTGCTCTGGCTATTTCAGTTAAAGAACCACAGCCTGGAGACCACAATACTTTACGTCGATTACATACTGTGGCAATGTCTTCTCTCAATACTGGAGTTACTATAAAATTAGCTCCTAATTGCATATATAATGAGGCTGCTGCTGCGTCTGTTACGGAACCAACTCCCATAATCATTCCGGGTAATTCAGCTATTGCATATTTGGTAAGCTCTGAAAAGATTTCATAAGCAAAATCTCCTCTTGCTGTGAATTCTAATAATCTTGCACCGCCATCATAACAGGCTTTGAGTAACTTTTTACTCACTTCAATATCACTGTTAAAAAACAAAGGAACTAATCCTGTATCTGCCATCACCGTGGCTACTTCTATTCTTGAAAATTGTGCCATTCTTTTTATTGTTTATTTGTCAAACTGTTTATTTGTTAAATTGTTTATTCTTCAAATCAATCGTGAAATGATGCAACAACTTATCAAATAAAAAACATATTATCGTGCTACTCTCCCTGAGGAATCACCGCCCATTAATTTTTCAACTTCTGATACGGTTACCAAATTTGCATCTCCTTTAATTGTATGTTTTAAACAAGACGCAGCTACTGCAAAGTTTAATGCATTCTGATCGTCTTCTGGGTATTTTAACAATCCATAAATTAATCCGCCCATAAAAGAATCTCCTCCTCCTACACGATCTACAATATCAGTAATTTGATATTGTGCAGATTCGTACATTTTTGCTCCATCATATAGTACTCCAGCCCATGTATTGTGAGAAGCTGAAATTGATCCTCTTAAGGTTGTAATCACTTTTTTTGCTCTTGGAAATTTCTCTATCATTTGAGTACAAACAGATAGAAAAGCTTCCGCTTTTACATCGTGTCCTTGTGTCGTAATGTCTAATCCTTCTGGTTTGATTCCGAAGTGCTTTTCTGCATCTTCTTCATTTCCTAAGATGATATCACAATAAGAAGTTAATTCTGTCATAATTGCTTCACGATCTCCTCCGTATTTCCAAAGTTTTGCTCGGTAATTTAAATCTGTAGAAATAGTGACTCCCAATCTACTTGCTGCTTTTACAGCTTCTAAACAAACATCGGCTGCACCTTGAGAAATAGCTGGTGTAATTCCTGTCCAATGAAACCATTCTACGCCTTCAAAAACAGCATCCCAATCTATCATTCCAGATTCGATTTCAGCAATAGCAGAATGTGCTCTGTCATAGACCACTTTACTTCCTCTGCTTACGGCTCCTGTTTCTAAGAAATAGATTCCAAGGCGATCTCCACCGTATACAATTTTGTCTACTCCAACACCTCTTTTTCGCATTTCCATCATGGCACATTGACCAATATCGTTGTTTGGTAAACGTGTTACAAAATCTACAGGAACTCCGTAATTTGCTAATGACACTGCTACGTTAGATTCTCCTCCTCCGTATACAACATCAAAACTAGAAGCTTGAGAGAATCTTAAAAATCCTTGTGGCGCTAAACGCAACATTATTTCTCCAAAAGTGACTACTTTTTTCATTTTAATATTATTTAAATTATTATATTTTACTGATAGGTTAAACGTTTAAGCAAAAAATTTAAAAATAAATCAAAACCTATCTAGTTTTGATTCTTATCGTTAAAACATTACTTTTGCTTAAACGTTTAAGCAAATATATAAAAATCAAGTGAATAAAAAAAGAACTACGATAAAAGACATTGCAAATGTTTTGAATATTTCGGCTGCTGCAGTTTCTAAAGCGATGCATGGCGACTCTCGGATTAGTACTAAAACGAAAGAAGCTGTTCAACGTGTTGCTAAAGAGCTCAACTATCAACCAAATCATTTAGCAAGTGCTTTAAGGATTGGCAAAAGTCATTTGGTTGGTGTTATTATTCCAAAGACAAATAGTAATTTCTTTTCGTCTGTAATTCAAAATATTGAAGAAGTTCTTAATAAAGAAGGGTATAATATTATTATTACTCAATCTAACGAGTCTTATAAAAAAGAATGTGATAGCATAGATGCTCTTTTGTACACTCAAGTAGATGGAATTATTGCTTCTATGGCCAATGAAACAGTTGATCTTCAACACTACGAAAAAGTAAAGTCTAAGGGAATTCCATTGATTTTATTTGATCGAGGTGAAAATGATTTGAATGTAGATTATATTGGTATTGATGATTACAATAGCAGTCATGTTATTGTTGAACATTTGGTTCAACAGGGATGTCATCGGATTGCTCATATTGGTGGTTACAAACACACACGGATTTATAACAATAGAATTAAAGGTTATATTGATGCTTTGAAAAAACATCAATTGCCTTTAGACGATGAATTGTTGATTGAAAGTAGTCTTACTATTGAAGATGGTAGAAACAAAATGCAAAAACTTTTGTCATTGAAACAAAGACCAGATGCTGTATATGTTGCCAGTGATTATGCGGCTCTAGGTGCGTTGCAAGTTTTAAACGAAAACCATATAAAAATTCCTGATGAGATTGCACTCATTGGATTTGGAAATGAACCTTTTACGGATATGGTATCTCCTAAGATTTCGAGCATGAATCAACATAGTGCTGAAATTGGAAAATTGGCTGCATTAACTTTTCTAAATCACGCTAAGGAAAAGACAATTTACCAAACATTGAATAAGCAAATTTTAGAAGCAGAATTAATTGTTAGAGATTCCTCTAAAAAAATTAAGCGTTAATGTATACATACAAAAACGCTTAATCCACACATATAAGTCAGTAAAATTATAATCCCCCAATTCTAAGTTTACCTGACAAAATACTCTTTAACTTATATTCCTAAAGCTTGTCCACCTCCTATTTGGATAGTTTCAGCAGTAATAAAAGCTGCATCATCACTTGCCAAAAAAGAAACAACAGAGGCTACTTCTTGAGGTTGTCCTAGTCTTCCTAGCATAATATTATTTTTCCATGAAGCGAATACTTCTGGTTTTGTTGATTTAATTTGTGCATGAAAAGGAGTATCAATGGTTCCTGGAGATACAGCATTGACTCTAATTCCGTATTCTGCTAGGTCTTTTGCTAATGCTCTTGTGATTGCATGAACTCCTGCTTTTGAAGTTCCGTAGATCCCTGCTCCTGGCCCTCCAGCATTCCAACCAGCATTTGATGTGTAATTAATTATTGAAGCATTTGTTCCTTTTTTAAGGAATGGGATTGCTGCTCTTGATGCAAAAAACGTTGAATCAAGATTCAATGCCATTACGAATCTATAAAATTCTGTGGTCATTTCTTCAAATCTAGATCTTCCGCCCAATCCTCCTGCATTGTTTACGAGTAAGTCAATTTTACCATACTTTTCTCCAATTTTATTAATGTTTGAAGTTACAGCTTCTTCGTCTGTAACATCAAATCCATAGTACTCTGAAGTGATTCCTTCAGCTGTAAGCTCTTTAACTTTATTAGCTCCAGCTTCATGATCGATACCATTTAAGACAACAGTATATCCATCTTGTCCTAATCTTTTTGCAACTTCAAAGCCTATTCCACTAGTAGCTCCTGTAACGATAGCTAATTTACCTTCTGATTTACTCATTTATAATAATTTTTGTTCTGTTAGTTAATTGTTGTTGTTGTTTTCTTCGTTTATTACAAGTCCTACTTTTTTAATTAAGAATAAAATAGCTAAGACAGCTAAAACCACTGAAACAGTAATAGCTATAAATGCTGGCACATATGAGCCTCCCTCAGTAATTCTACCAATAAACCAATTCATTATAATTGGTGAAAAAGCAGCGACAGTACCAGCTAAACCAGCTAAAGTTCCAACTGATGGTCCTCTAAATAAATCGCTAGATAGTGTTTGAATATTACCTATTGCAAATTGGAATCCAAAAAGAGCTAATCCTGCTAAATAAATAAATGTCATATAGTTAGAATCACTTACAAATGAAATTATTGAAACAAAGCCGATTATTATAAGTAAACTTCCTATTACGATACTTATTTTTCTACCAAAATCAGTAGATGTTCGTTTTATAATTGCTTCAGTAAATATTCCTCCAAGTATTCCTCCTGCGGCAGCCATTAAATAAGAAATCCACATAGTTTTTCCAATTTCTTCTATACTTAAACCAAATTTAGAATTCAAATATATTGGCATCCAACCTGCAAAGAACCACCATATTGGCTCGATAAAAAATCTACATAATAAAATTCCCCAAGGTTGTTTAAAACTTAATATTTTTAAAACACTTAAGCTTTTAGCATTTTCATCTACTACTACGTTATTTTCTATTCGATCATTAAGCAGTAAGTTTTTCTCTTCATCAGTAATCCAAGGATGATTTTCAGGTTTCGACTTATTTATAACAAGCCAAGGAATTACCCAAATTAAACCAACTGCTCCTAAAATTATATAAGTGGATTTCCATCCAAATTGTGCATACAAATAAACAATAATTACTGGCGCTACTACATTACCAATAGAAGCTCCTGCATTAAATATTCCTTGGGCTAATGCTCTTTGTTTTACTGGGAACCATTCGCCATTATTTTTTACAGTTCCAGGCCATAATCCTGCTTCTCCTAAACCAAGAAGAGCTCTAACTACCGATAGGGATATAATACCTCTTGCTACTGCATGAAAAGCAGCTGCTAAAGACCAAACAAGTATTGACAATGTAAACCCGATTCTTGTCCCTATTTTGTCATATAATCTTCCTGATAAAAATTTACTTGCTGCATAGGTAATCAAAAAGATATTAAGCATAAGAGCGTAATCGGAGTTATCCATACCTAAATCTTTACCCATCTCTGGCCAAAGGAGAGCAAATGCAGTCCTATCTATATAATTTATAACAGTGGCTACAAATATTAGTATAATAATCCACCATCTTAGTCCTTTTAATTTCATCTTATTATCTTAAAATTATGAATGCTTTGATATAGCACTCCCATTTAAACAAACCTTATGGTTTGTCTTTTTAATTAATCTTGAAGTAGTTTTTCTGTTAAAATTTAAAGATTACTTAGTTTGATTAATTGTTATTAGTTTACTTCCCTCGAAAATTTCTTTGTAAGTAGTTAAGAATCGTACATTTCTTTTACTACTGAATTTATCTTATATACTATAGCAATACTGATAGAGTATTTTAAAGTGAACTTTCATTTTTTCTTTTGCTAGTTTTGGGTTTTGATCAACAATAGCATTGTAAATATCTTGGTGTTCTTTAATTCCTTTATGAGATTGATCATCATCACAAACGTGATACTTTTCAAAATTTGTAATAATTTCTGGTGTAATAATTAGCATGAATGTATTCATTGTACTATTTCCACTTGCTTTTGCTATTGCTAAGTGAAATAATAAATCTTCTTGTACAGCGTCTTCTCCTTGTAGTACTTTATCTGCATAAGCATCTAAAGCATTTTTCATTCTCACCAAATCTTCTTCTGTTCTTCTCAAAGCAGCCAATCTTGCTGTTTTTAATTCTAGTAAAATTCTTGTTTCTACCAGTGATTTAAAATCAGGGTCTTCTAATCTAAGAATGTCATCTATCATTCCATTCATTGCGGTTACTCCAATGTTTGCAACAAAGGTTCCGCTTTGTGGAATTGATTTTAAAATACCATAAAACTCTAATTTCTGAATAGCTTCTCTAACATTTCCTCTGGTAACATCAAATCGTTCAGAAAGCATTCTTTCTGATGGGAGCTTATCTCCAGGTTCAAGGTTCTTTAAGTTTATTAAATCCTTTATCTTAAGAATAATAGAATCTTGAACTATTTGATTTTCTGTTTTTGCTACTGCTTCTACTAATTTCATTTAGTTTTATTTACTAATTAAGTGGTTAACCAAATTTAAATTTAAATTCGATAAAAAACTAATTTGTTTATACTTAATTCATTTAATGAGAAACTTCTAATGAATAATATTCTACTTTGGCTTTTGCCCAACTGTCTTGAGTTCCTAAATAGTTTCCTGCTTTAAAATAATTTTCAAAGATGCCCCATTTTTGAATATGTATATCGTCATACACTTTTGATGCTCCATTCATAATCACTTCCATTCTTCCATCAGAGACTTTTACTTCTAAAGTAAATTTATCAAATCCTACATATTCTGGAAATGTATACCCTACATCATTTCCCCAAGCCGATGTATGCAATATCTCAGTATCAGATGCACTTAGATTGTTTAACACTTTGGTTTTGACTCTAACTTTTCCGTTTACCCAATAAATTTTGAGCATTGGCGGCGCATTATTATCGGAAGCTCCTATTAAATCTCTTTGTGCATTTGTTAATCTTCCATGAATTTGCATGATGATTGTTCTATGGTAATCATCATTAGCATCTTTGGTAATTTCACCCATTGCCAATTCTCCCTTCATATTACCTCCTTGAGAAAATTTCCAATTGGTATTATTACTTCCTGGTACCATTTGCTCTCTTAATTCCGTTCTAGAATACGAAGAGTTTGTTGTTGATGCACTAGGATAGGTATAAAAAACCAAAGCTCCTTTTATTGAATCATTATACATAAACGGTTTTAATGTTTCGTTCGTTGCATAATTTAAGATTGCGGGAGGTTTTACCTCTGTTGGATTTCCAATAGGCAGTGTAACTTTCCAATGGTTCAAATCAATGTTTGGCAGTATATAAGATGCATTTATTGGTGTATCATCAACTACAACATCTTCAGAAGTTATAGTGTTTGAAGAATCTTGGCAACTACTTGTTATTACACAAGTAGTTGTCAATAATAAAGTCATAAATGCATTCTTTATCATTAGTTGATGGCTGTAATTGTTACATAATCAACTCGTATTTCTTCATCACCGCTATTATACCCAAAGGTACCTCCGCCGCCGCCAGTAGCAGGCCCACCTATACCTCTCATGAATAAAGCAACACTGGTATTATTCCCTGCATTAAACGTATAAGTATGCGTGTTATAACTTGTATTACCTGGATGTGGTATCACCTCAGTTAAAAGATTGTTTGTAGCATCTTCAACCTGAGAAACTGTAGCATAGCCATAACCATTTTGAGGAAAATCTACAGTATTTGTATAATACGTTGGTGTATACCCTCCTGTGTAGCCAGAACCTGCTAAAGCTCTTACTTCAAACATACTTGGGAAGGGGCCTCCAGCTGAACTTTTATAAGATATTACTAGTTCTACTGTATAGTCTGCATTTGGAGTAACTTCAAATTCTTGATATACATGATCTGGCTCATTATTATCAAATTTAACTACATTGTCAGAACCTCCATTACCAGAACTAGATTCTCCTTGATCTCCTACACTCTTGTTAATCCAACCAGAGCAAGCACAATCAGAACCTGATGATTTAGGAAGCTTATTAAAATCAGCATTCACTAAAACTGGATCAGGAATAATTACTGCTATAGGTTCTACTACTTCAATTACCTGTGATACTGTACTTTCTACTCCTAATTTATCTGAAGCAGTTAACGTTACTGTAAAGCTTCCCTCTCCTGGAAATGTGGTAAATGGTTCAAAATCTGTTGATGAACTTCCATTTCCGAAGTCCCATGAATAGTCTGTTGCATTTGATGATAGGTTGGCAAAAGAATATGTTTTCCACTCGTCCATGCTTCCTATACCTTGTGTTGAAGCAAACCCTGCTGTTGGCGGAGTTAAATCTGCTATACTTCCTGCCTCTGGCAATATATTATCCTCGCAGGATATATATCCAATTGTTACTACTAGTATAATGCAAAGTGTCATTATTCTAGAGGTTTTACTCTGTACGTTTTTAATTATTTGTTTCATAATAATTATGTTTTATTATCGATTAATTTAGTATCCTGGGTTTTGGGTTAACAATCCATTGCTAATTCCTATTTCTCTTTGCGGGATTGGTAGTAAAAGATCTGATGCAGAAAACCCTAATCCATTAGCTGTTGAAAATGTACTTAAAATATCTTGTGCTAAACCAAACCTCATCAGATCAAACATTCTTTGATTTTCAAAAGCTAATTCTACCCTTCTTTCTTCTAACAATTCTTCTTTAGTAATACTAGTTACAGGAGTTGTTAATCCAGCTCTATCTCTGATCAATTGAAAAGAAGCTAAAGCATTAGAACTAGTTGTTGATGCTCCTCCTGCTAAGATCGACTCAACATGCATTAATACAACGTCTGCATATCTTAATACAATCCAATCATTTCCTGCTGAAGTTGGATCTGGTGATGTTACTGGAATACCTAATGAAACATCTCCCTCTGGCAAGTATTTTACTACTTGATATTGACCTGCTTGACCTGGATCCTCTCTATAAGAAAACTGTGTTCTGTTTCCTCCATTAGCATCTAGTGAAGCTCTAGCATCTGCCGTTACATAATTTACACCACTTGATCTTCCTACTGAATTTAACCATTCAGCTGAAAAGCTTTGACTGTCATCATTTGATCCAGATAAATAACCTATTGCAAAGATTACTTCGCCATTCCCTTCATTGAAAAAGATATCTCTAAAATTACTTTCTAAAGCAAAACCTCTACTTGGGTTCATAATATCTTCACACAATGTTTGTGCTTCTCCATATCTTCCTAGAGTTAAAAATACTTTTGCTAACAATCCTTGAGCCGCAGCTCTACTCGCTTGATCTTTTGGTCTTCCATCTGAAAGATTAGCTACAGCATTTTCTAAGTCGCTAACAATAAGACTATATATTTCTGTTGTTGATCTTCTTGTAAAAGCTGTTTCAGTATCTAAAGGAGATATCACTCTCTCAATTAAAGGAAGGTCTCCAAATAGTCTCACTAATTGAAAATAAGCATAGCCTCTTAAAAATTTTGCTTCTGCCTCGTATAAGACAGCATTGCTAGGTGTTGCTGCACCAAGGCTTTCTAAAACTAAGTTAGCTCTAAAAATCACATTGTAATAACTACGGTAATAATCGGCAACAAGACCATTGGTAGATTGAATATTGAATTCTTCAAATTGTGCTGCTTCTCCTTCACTACTTTTTGTACGCGTATTATCGCTTCGCATTTCAGTTACGTAAAACTCAACTTGTACTCCGTGATTGAATTCATTATTCGTAATTTTTAACTGATTGATTCCTTGTATACCATCATAGATATTTAGGAGTCCTGTTTCTATTTCTCCGTCATTATTAAAGTAACTATCTGCATTAATCCCAGTTACTAATTCTGGTGACAAGAATGTTTCTTCACATGAAGTTACTAACATCACTACTAGTAGTAATGTTAAAAATTTTATTTGTTTCATGATATTTTTCATTTTTAAAATTAATGATCGGTTAAAATTGAATATTAAAGCCTACTGAAACTGTACTAAACACCGGAGATCCTGCTCTTTGATATCCATATGTAGTAGAACTTGTATTATTTATTGATTCTGGGTTAAAACCTGTATAATCGCTTGCTGTGATATAGAATAAGTTCTGCGCAGATAAATAAACTCTAGCACTCGAAGCTTTCATTTTTGACAAAAGTCTTTGATTAAAGTTATATCCAATATTTACATTTCTTAGTGCAATGTATGATGCATCTTGAATAATGTCATTCGTAAAGATTTTCTCTTTAATAAATCCTTGATTTGGTGTTGTAGAGATAAAGTCTTGTGAACTGTTAAAATGATTAAAAATATACTGATCTCCTATATTTCTGATTTCTGCTCCATGACTACCTTGCAACATAAAACTTACATCTACATTTCCAATAGTAAAATCGTTTGATAAACTCCAAACTAAATCTGGATAAGGGCTTCCTAAAATCGCTTTGTCATCATCATCAATTAACCCATCTCCATTTAAGTCTTTTACATACACATCTTGAGCTTCACCTCCTATCGGATGAAAAGGATTTGAAATAAACTCTAATGGAATATCACTATCTACAACCCATCCATAATACGATGAAATTGGGTTCCCTTCTAAATTAATCCATTCTGCAGCTCTTTTAGAATCTACATTCTGAATTAGCCCATTAGAATCTGCAAAATCTAAAAGCTCATTAGTATTCTTAGAAGCAATTATAGTTGATGACCATTTAAAATTACTTTTTGAAATATTTCTAGTTCTTACTTCTACTTCTATACCTCTGTTTTGCACTTTTCCTAAGTTGACTAATGCATTACTAAATCCTGTTGTACCAGAAACAGGGTTGTCTAATAATAGTTGGTCACTTGTTCTTGTGTAATAGTCTACAGAACCTGACACAATGTTATTAAAAAATCCAAAATCTATTGCTGGATTAAATTCAATTTGACGTTCCCAAGTAAGATCTGGATTTGCAATATTCAATGGATTCACAATTAAAGAAGCACTACCACCAGTTACTGCTGTTGTTGTATTGTCTAAAATTGCTAAGTATGGGTAATTATCTACCAACTCGTTTCCAGTTCTAAAGTCATTATTTCCAGTTACACCATAACTCACACGAAGTTTTAAGTTGTTTACAACATCACTATCTCTTAAGAAATCTTCTTTTGAAATATTCCAACCTGCAGATAGAGCGAGGAAACTTCCGTACTTTACATTAGGTCCAAATACTGAACTACCATCTCTTCTATAACTAAATGATGCTAAATATTTATCATCATACGCATAATTTGCTCTTCCAAAGAAAGATAATAATGTTCTTTCCCATTCAAATTGATTTTGATCGGTAATATTATCTCCTGCATCAATAAAAGGAGACAAATCATTTGCATATCCTGTAGCTTGAATACTTTCAAAAGTTCTTTTTCTTCTTTCAACAGAAACCCCAGCTACTGCATTAACTTCATGCTTACCTATTGTTTTTTTATACGACAATGTATTGTCTATCACCCAACGAACAGTTCTCTGATTGGTACTATCTAATCTAGCATTAGAAGCTCCATTTCTGTGTGACTCAACACCTTGATAACGTGATTGCCTTCTATACTGATAGTTTAAAGCAGTCTGGGTCTTAAAAGTAAGGTTTGAATTTATTTTATACTTAGCATATACACTTGCTAATAATTTATTTCTGTATTCATAACGTTCTCTTTCTAATATTTTTGCTCCTGGATTTGTATTGGACGTGTTACTAATATCTGTTCCACTACCTGTACTTGGCTCCCCAGCTGCTAAATCATAATCATCAAACATTCGTTGAATTGCATAGTCTCCTACTTGGGCTCCTGCATATACTCCACCATCTCTAAATCTATTTACAAACTGAATTGTATTTTCATCTAAATATAAAGGCAACCATGAAGGTTGTCTTAAGATATCATGTGTAGAACCATCAAATCTTCTTCTTGTTGTAAATGATGGATTCGCTTTGAATCCTACTGTTATTTTTTTATTGATTTTGTGATCGACCTTAGCAGATATACTAAATCGGCTATAATTATCGGTTAATAATACTCCTTCATCATCCAAGACGTTTAATGAAAAATTATATTTTGTTTTTTTGCTTCCTCCATTAAGTCTAAGAGTATGATCTGTGATAATACCTCCATCAAATATAATGTCTTGCCAATTGTTATCTACACCAATTAATTGCTTATAGGCTGTTCTATCGGTTAATATTCCATTATTAAGTGCTAATTCATTGGCCACAGCTTCTGATACTGAAATATGATACGCATCACTTTGTCTTGCTGTTTTATACCCTGTTAACATACTATAGCTAATCCTCGTTTTCCCTTCTTTCCCACTCTTAGTTGTAATAATAATAACACCATTACCTCCTCTTGAACCATAGATTGCACCAGATGCGGCGTCTTTTAAAATTTCGAAGCTTTCAACATCATTCATATTTAAATTTCCTAAGAAATCTTCGTCAACTGGAACACCATCAACAACTACTAAAGGTCCAGAATTTCCATTAATAGAACCTGTTCCTCTAATTCTAATGGTTGGCGCTGAACCTGCTTCTCCTTCAGTCGCCTGAATATTCACTCCCGAAACCTGACCTACTAAGGCATCATCTATTCTGGCAACACCTATTTGATCTAATTTGTCATTCACTACTTTAGAAATAGCACCTGTTAAGTGAGATTTCTTTTGTGTTCCATAACCAATAACGACAATTTCATCTAGTAAGTTTGCGTCCTCTACTAAAACTACTTGAAGTGTATTTTGTCCATTGATTAATACGGTCTGTGTAACATATCCTAAATAAGAGAACTCTAAGGTTTCTCCGTTTTTAACAGTAATTTGGAAGTTACCGTCCAAATCTGTCACATCTCCTTTTGATGTTGTTAAAATCCTAAGGGTAACACCAGGTAAACCTAGGCTATCTACAGAAGAAATTACCTTCCCTTTAATGGAATAAGACTCTTGAGCAAAAAGAGAAATGCTCGTAAACATTAGTAATAATAATGTTATTTTAAATTTTAAATTCATAATGGTTTTTATGTTTAAAAGTGTTTGGTTTGATTCTTTTTGTGTGAAATCAAATTCATTTTAATCACTTACACATAAACTTGTTTTTAATTACTTAAACATTCTAAAGTAGATTGTTTTTCGTATTTTTGTTGTACTTATACTTAACAAGGTTATGTGTTAGTAGTACTTCCCTCGAAAGAAGTATTTTTTTAAAAGGATAGGCGTGCACCTATCCTTTTTTGTTTAATTAATTCAAGTTATTCTCATAAACTTTAGCCTAGTTATTAAAATTGGTTTACCAGATTGGTTTACCAAATATATATAAATTTTTGTTAAAGTCAACTGATTTTAAAAAAAATGTCAGTTATAGAATAATAACATTCTTGTTTTATTCCATAAAATCTTCTCTAATTGGGCTAAAAACATCAATTAACACTCCTGCTTTTGTACAAACTGCACCGTGTAAAACATTGGGTGGAATATAAAATGAATCTCCTCCTCTTACAGTTTTTGTTTCTTTACCGATAGTTAATGTATATTCTCCGCTTTCTACGTAAGTGACCTGGGAATGATAATGTTGATGCATTACACCAACTGCACCTACTTGAAAGTCTACTTTTACAAGCATGATTTTATCATCATAGCCCATAATTTTTCTTTTTAAACCTTCTCCTACTACTTCCCATTCTAAATCATCTCCAAAGATGAATTCTTTGCTTGCGCCAAAACTTTTCATTTGATTATTATTTATTAGTGATTAATTGATAAGGTCCTTTCCACGTATATTCCTTACCATTGATTTTTATACTATGATCTGCTTCTTTAGAAGCATTTTTTGTTGCCATTACAAATGTTTTAATGTCCTTAGTTTTTAATTGTATTGTCAGCGCAATATAAGTATCGTCTTGATATACTAATTTTAACGATTCTATAGCACTATAGGCATTATCTGCAGATTCTGTTACTGGATTATAAGTTCCATGAGATTCTATGATAGATGCAAAAACAGTGTTCTTCGTTTTGTTCTTTCTAATAATAAATGTAGGGTCTCTTCTTAAGTTAAAATTTGGGTCGTTGGCACCAATTCTTCCAAAAATTAATTCGTCTTCTGGTTTTGTTGATGATGTGATTGTGTAGAATTTCCTATTTGAAAGCCATGTAAATTGAACTTGATCTGACTTTGCAACTCCTTTTCCTTCATTCCATAAATATTGATATCCATTGGAAGTTCCTAAGGGTGATAAGTTTTTAGGTGTTTTTACATCAAAACTTGTAGAAATCAATTGTCCAAAATAATAATAAGGTAGGTCGTATTGATTTGCTTTTGAAGATTTTACTTGTACAATATCTAGTAAAAAAGGTTTACTTTCTCCACCAGAAATAAAAGCCATGGTACGGTGCAGTTCAGTCCCTGGATATGCGTTTTTTTCTTTCGCACTTGCAATCTGAATTTTCGGATTGCTTGCGTCAAATAAATATTTTTCTGAATGATGCTTGTTTCCAACTTCAAATACTCCATTAAAATGAGAGGTTTGATTTTGAACTACGGTATTATGAGCAATGGTTTGTTTTGCCCACCTGTTGTTTTCTTTTAAATAACCGCCTCCATTTTTTTGCTCTACATTCACAAAGCGAGACAATCCATAATCTTGTAATACTTCTTCTCCATTTTCATAGAGTGAAAATGATAGTTTATCATAATGTCCGTGACTTAAACCGTGAGCAGAATATTTCATCACGAGCCCCATGGTGTCATCGTCTTTATTATATCTTAAAATCCCGATACCACCTTCGTCTCCATTAGCTCCATCAGATAATTCAATAGATTCTTTTACAAAAGGAACTTCTTCTTTATTCTTTAGCCCTAATGCAACTGCTAATCCCGTTTGATCTAATTGTACTTTTTCTTGTTTTTTTGCGACAGACAATAACTTTGGATTTTGATCTCCAAAATAATAGGCAATGTCTACAGCAGAAACTAAAGAACTTGTATAGTAAGACATTCCTTTTTGTCCGTCATTTAACGGAAAGAATTCACCATCAGCATCTGTAAGATTTAACAAAGCATCTACGGCTTTTATGAGCAGTCCGTCTTTATATTCAAAGATTTTTAATTCGGGTTTCTTCGTTTCTAAAGCTTGTGCAAAAATTAGAAATGGATACATTGCGTACCTCTGATAGTACGGACCTTCAGTATAGTATCCGTCTGGTGAAAAAGGGTTGTCTAAATTGGCTAAAAATCCTGCTTTCTGTCCTTCAATTTTGATTAAACCACCGTCATTGTCTTTGGCTCCTATTTTAATATTGTCTTCTTTTAAACCGTATAACGCTCTTTCAACCAGTTCATCATCATCCATCACCAAACCAATCATCCCAACAGCTACATTTCCCCATGTACTATGATTATGTACTCTGTTAAAATACTGTGGTGTTTCTACAGATAGAAAATCAGCATAAGGTCTAAATAATGTTTTATTTAAATATTCGGATTGTTCTTTTGGCAGCCAACTGTAGATACAATCGTACGCTTGACTGGTAAATACTAACCAATTAGAGTCGTTTAAACATTGCCAAAAAATCTTTCCTCTTGCATAAGACCTTTCTTGCGGATGTAAAGGCAACTTAGGAAACATTTCAGCATATTCTAACAACATATCACGAACATAAACTGCATACTTTTCATCACCCAATAATTGAAAGAGAATTCCTGCTTTTTGCATGGTTGCATAATTGATTTTATGCTGAGTATGTGTATACCCACCAGCCATATCTTTAGGAATAGGAACGTCTATCCCTTTGGCTATTTGTGCATCTACTTCTGATTTGATCTTTGCCAATGTTTCATCAAAAATTGGAACGGTTCCTAGTTTAGATTTGATGTTTTTGACACTTTCTGTGGTGAGAATTAAATTCGGATGTTGTTGATTCATATTCGATTCTTCATCAGAAATGGAATCTAACTTATTGCATGATAAAACAACTATTGAGAGTAATACCATATATAAACTTGTCTTTTTGGTCTGAAATAGTTCTATCATACTTTTTGTAATTATGTTCAGCAGGTATCTATTACTCTACACTATTGCTAAAAAATTGCCGATCAACATTATGTAGACCGACAATTTAGTTGCATTTAATATTTTTATTTCTTTTTCTTGGTAATAGTAATTTTTAACAGTAATTAGAAATTACTGCTTAATTATTTTTTTTGTAATACTCGATGTTCCACTTGTAACTCTCAATAAGTAAATTCCTTGAGAAAGTGATGATACATCTATTCTATTGTCTATTAACTCTGAAGCTGAAGATATTCTTTTTCCAAGTAAATTAAATATTTCTATAGAATCTATCTGCGCATCTGTTGTGATTTGAACAAAATTATTTGCAGGATTTGGGTATACTCCAAAATTATCACGCTCAAAAACATCTGTAGATAATGTATTCATAGATGGGTTGGCAGATCCTATATGATTTAATTCAGACCCTTCCCAACTTTCTGGATGTGTTCTTACACTGGTAGAGTTAGATCCCAAAGTCCATAATCTAGGAGATGATGAACTTGAAGGCAAGTCTCCTCCTACCCAATCAACCGCATCAACAGATGCATCATCATTTACAACACTTCCTGTTGAATTCCCTACACGTCCAGCATAATCGTACTGAGTATCTGTAGAAATAACTGTTGAAGTTGAAGGTCTTAACAAATCAGCAACAGCAGCAGCTTCTGCAAAGATCACATTGCCATAAGCTCCTTCTCCTGTAGAGGCATCATCATCAATAAACGAAACTCCATCAATAAATGTCCAAATAGAAGTAAAAGCAGTATCAATCTCTCCATCGTTGTCATCATCTATATCATCACTAGAAGATGGAGCACCATTTCCATTAGTATTAATAAGAAGAAAGCTATGTGATTGTCCTTCAAGATCACCATCCGTAACATCCAGAAGAACCGTTGCATCAGGATGCACTGTGTAATCGTGATTTGAAGTGAGTATAACTACATATCCATTAGAACCAATAGTCACTCCAGATAAATCTATAATTCCGCCTTGAGGGCAAGGCGTAACTCCATCATTGTTAACAGTACACCCGTTAGTAGCATCGCTATTTGATTCTATATCGCCAGGGTCACTACTATCTCCCTCAACTTGAATTAAATAGGTATCAGCTGCAATGGTAGCACCTGGGTCACCTCTTAATTCGATATACTCAAAAGGGGAATCTGTGCCTGATGGATTCACCATAATTTCATTGATCACAAGGTTTTGAGCTATCGTTATTTGTGATATTAAAATAAATACTAAAAGTAATTTTGTTTTCATATGTACAGGTTTTAATTGTTTGTTAGTGAATTGTTCTTTTTATCGGTTAAATTATTTGGTTAACCAATCTGGTTTACCAAAAATACAATTATTAATTATATATCAAAGTATTTTCATGAAAATATCTGATTTTTTAACAGCTGGAAATCAATTACTTGTTGAAAATTTTGCATCATGCAGTCTATTAATACATCAATTTGAGCTTTAGATTCTGTTCAACTAAAATCTTTCCTGAGTTGATTATTTTATTTCCAGAATGCGTATTATTCTTAGCTCCCCAAAGCAAAGCAACTAATTTTACGCGGTTGTTTTTGAAGGTATTGTTTTCAATATTTACATTAATAATTCCTCTGGTATTTAATAGAATTCCATTGGTTTCTTTTGCTCCACAGTTTGTAAATGTGCTATTGCTTACTACTAAGTTTCCTCCAATAGTAGATTCGTCATAACCACCTCTGTAGTAGTCAATCACATTGGATTTTACATTTTCAAACTGACAGTTAGCAATGGTTAAATATTCTGTATTGTAATCTCCTTTATCATTGGTTTCTTCAGAAAGTTCAATCCCGTTTTCACAATTTTTAATTGATGTATTTTCAAAAGTAATTCGTTCTGCAAAAGATTCTTTGTAGGCTTTTAACACATAATCAAAGTTGCTTATTTCAACTCCAGATACTATTAATCCGAAGTGGTTGGACATATTCTCTTTTAAGCTTGCAAATGCGTATTGAATTTGATTTCCTTTTAAAATGGTATTTTTTAAGGTTAACTTTCCGTAAGGATGTAGTTCAAAAAGCGGTGTGTTTTCTTCGCCTACAAATACAATTTCTGCTTTAATTCTTTTAGACTGAATGGTTACAGTTTTATCAATTTTTAGAGATTTATCATATCTATATCTCCCTTCATTTAAAGAGATAACTGTTCCGTTTTCAGCATTCTCTATTGCCTCCTTTAATTCTTCCGATGTAGATACTAACACTGTTTTTGCTTCTTTGGCAGGTTCTTCATTAGAAAACCAATCTGCACCATATTTCTTTTTATCTAACAAGTTCGGATCATTTTCTAGAGTTTTAGCAACTGCTCCAATAGTATTGTTGTTTGCTCTTGTATTTCCAAAAAGGTCTTTGCTGATGGTTTCAAAATCAAACCCTTGGTAGGGTATTGTTTTCTCCCTATTTTCAATAGGAACTACTAAATAATCTCCTACTTCTTTCAAGTGAAGATCACCAGCTTTAAGTCCGCTATAATTTTTAAATTCGACTCCTTGATTCTGAATAATATTGTTTTTGAATGTAACTCCATCTGCTTTATCATGTTCAACAATTGGATTTGCATCACCATTATCATTATAAATGGTATTGTTTGCCACCAACATTCTAGTAGGTCTTGCTGATCGAATTTCCGAAGGCGGAAGTACATCTTTCTGATCGATATTGGTTCCTACTCCAAACTGCCAAGGCGAATCGCAATTCACATAGGTATTATACGCAACAACAACATCGGTCACCTGATTGTATCTGTTTAATGGCGATTTTGGAATTCCATTCATCACAGCCAATGGACTTCGAAAACTTTTTCCTTTTAGGTTGAAGAAATAATTATTGGTCACCCAATGTCCTGTATTGATAATTCGAATTCCGCCAATGTTTTCATTGTCTTCTGATCCGATAAAATAATTCCCATCAATGGTTACATAATTTCCATGTCTTGTTACCAAAGAGCCTTCACATTGGTAAAACACATTATTTCTAAATTCGTTAAAATTGGTTTTGCTTGAGATGACTTCAACTTCACCATTGCATTTTTCAAATAAATTATTCGCTACAAGCGTATAACTTGGGGACATTGATGTATAGCTATCTCCTAATTGAATGGTTTCTCCACTAGGTCCACCTTTAGGTGCTCTTGGTCCGAAATGATTATCAATAATTTTATGGTAGTTATTAATATTCTCATTCCCTCTAATATCTACACGAACTGTAGGTCCTCTATTTGTCTTACCAGCGATGTAACAATGGTCTAATTGATTGTATCTTCCCCAAAACTGTACCCAAAGATCTTGTCGGTCTCTTTTTAACTGATTAAAATCTTCTATAACAGTATTGGTAACTCTACAGTGGTTTGCATTCGTTTTTTTATCAATTCTAAATTCAATAACTGCCTTACTAGGTGTATATCCGTTTCTAAAAAACAAGCCATCTACCACTAAATGTTCTCCTCCAAGTTTTAAATTTGAGACTCCTTCTATAAATACTTTTCCAGAAGTTTCAGCTTTTAAGGTTATCGGTTGGGAATCTGTTCCTTTCCCTGTAAACTCAATATTAATGTCTTTCCAAACCCCATCTTTCATTTTTATAACTGCTCCAGGTGTTGCATTTTTTATAGCTTCATCTAATTCTGCTTTATTTTCTACGAGCGTAAAAACCTCTTTTTGTTCGCAAGAAAATTGTAAAAATGCAATGAAAAGTAAGAAGGGAAATAGTTTTTTTATCGACTTCATTCAGAATAATTTAAAATTGGTTGACCAAATTGGTTGACCAAATATATTATATTTTTTTATTATTACCTTATAACTAACAGATGAATTGTAAATAGAACACTATTAAGACACATTTGTAGGCAAGCAAAACACCGTTTTGTTGTCTCTAAGATATAAAAAAAGCTCTTCAATTTCTTAAAAGACTTTGCATTTCTAGTAGCGGGAGTTGGGCTTACTTCTACTTCGCTCAGTATAAACATTTCGATAAACTCAATGCAACGCTTCTCGCCCCATTATCTTTCCAACAAAAAAATTCCAATCTTTTGGATTGGAGTTCTTAAAATGTGACCGGGCTGGGGCTCACTTCGGCTCCGCTCAGCATAAATACTTCGACTTCGCTCAGTATAAACATTTCGGTAAACTCAATGCAACGCTTCTCGCCCCATTATCTTTTCCAACAAAAAAACTCCAATCTTTTGGATTGGAGTTCTTAAAATGTGACCGGGCTGGGGCTCACTTCGACTCCGCTCAGTATAAACCTCTCGCCCAAAATGTTCTGTACAAAAAAACTCTGAACTTTCGTTCAGAGTTTTTAAAGTGACCGGGCTGGGGCTCGAACCCAGGACCCTCTCCTTAAAAGGGAGATGCTCTACCAACTGAGCTACCAGGTCATTGTTTCTTAGCGGGTGCAAATATAAAATCTATTTTGTTAAAAACAAACTAATTTTTCTACTTAGTTTCATTTAAATATGCGACCCTTACTTTCTTAAATAATTCTGAGCTATACACGAATTTAACAACTGCCTTATTATCAGTTTTAAAGATCTCTTCTTTGGTTCCTTCCCATGCTTTTTTTCCGTCTTTAAGAAAGACAATTTTTTCTCCAATTTGCATTACGGAGTTCATATCGTGCGTATTAATAACAGTTGTTATTTGGTATTCATCTGTAATCTCTTGAATTAAATCATCAATAACAATGGCTGTATTTGGATCTAACCCTGAATTGGGTTCATCACAAAATAAATATTTTGGATTCAATACAATGGCCCGAGCAATGGCAACTCTTTTTTGCATTCCTCCAGAAAGCTCTGCTGGGAATTTCGTATTTGAATTTTCAAGGTTTACTCTTTTCAGCACAAAATTCACACGTTCCAACATTTCCTCGTCAGATTGTTTTTTAAACATCTTTAGTGGAAACATCACATTTTCTTCTACGGTTTGAGAATCAAACAAAGCACTTCCTTGGAAAACCATTCCAATTTCTTGTCGCCACTGTCTTTTTTCTTCTGTTGTAAATTTTGTATTGATTCTTCCATCAAAAGAAATAGTGCCCTCTTCTGGTGTATGCAATCCGATTAATGATTTTAGAAAAACTGTTTTCCCTGAACCACTTTGTCCAATGATTAAACTTGTTTTTCCAGGTTCAAAAGAAGTTGTAATTCCTTTTAAAACTTGTACGTCACCAAATCCTTTATGTAAATCTTTTACTTCTATCATTATGTCAACAGCATTTGAGTTAGGAAATAGTTGGCTATAACGATCAATATAATTGTCCAAACTACAGATTGAGTACTTGCTTTCCCTACTGCAATAGAGCCTCCTTTTACATAGTAACCATGGTAGGAAGGAACTGTTGCAATCAAAAATGCAAAAACCAGTGTTTTGGTAATTGCATATCTAATTAGAAATGGATCAAATTCAAGTTGAACGCCTTGTAAGTAATCTATCACAGAGAACATTCCAGAAGTGTATCCTGCTACCCAGCCGCCTAAAATTCCTAAGAACATTGCCAATACAATTAAGAAAGGGTAAAAGAAAACTGTTGCTAAAACTTTAGGAAACACTAAATGATTTAATGAATTGATACCCATCACTTCTAAAGCATCTATCTGCTCTGTTACTCGCATTGTTCCAATACTTGAAGTAATATATGAACCTACTTTTCCTGCTAAAATAATAGAACAAAAAGTGGGAGCAAACTCTAAAATTACTGAACGCTTGGTAGCAAAACCTATTAAATACTGAGGAATGAAAGGGTTTTCGATATTTAATGCTGTTTGAAGTGCAATTACCCCTCCAATGAAAAAAGAAATAAACATGATAATCCCCAAAGATTTTAAACCTAGTTCATCCAGCTCTCTAAAAAGAGCTTCTTTAAAAACTCTTCCTCTTTGAGGTCTTTTAAAAACCTGACTCAGCATTATGAAATACTTGCCAATATGTCTAATATACCCTACAAGGTAATTCATATAGTTTCTTTAATGTTGCTAAAGTATTAAAATATCATCAACCTTTCCCAAAAATACTTAGCATCTATAGAAAAATAATTACATTTGAATTCATTCAATTTTACTTTTATGAAATACCCTTCTCTTTCGTTTATTTTGATTTGCATTTGTTTGTTTGGTTGTAATAGAGAATTTGAAAAAATTACAAAACCTAAACTTGTTGTTGGGATTGTTATTGATCAAATGCGTTATGATTATTTGACGAAGTATGCAGACCGTTATGGGGAAGATGGTTTTCATCGATTACTAAAAAATGGATATTCATTAACCAATGCTCATTTCAATTATATTCCTACATACACTGCGGTAGGACATGCATCAGTTTATACAGGAACAACTCCGGATCATCATGGGGTTATAGGAAATAACTGGTATGATAAATACGAAAAAAAGTCTATTTATTGTGTGAATGATACGAGTTATGTTTCTTTGGGTGTGACTGGAAAAGCAGGTCAAAAATCTCCCTACAGATTGGCAACCACTACCATTACAGATCAACTGCATTTTGCACAAAACATGAGAGGAAAAACAATTGGAATTGGAATTAAAGATCGATCTGCCGTTTTACCTGTTGGACATACCGCCAATGCTGCTTATTGGTATGAAGGTGGAAAAGAAAATAAATGGATTAGCAGCAGTTTTTATATGGGTAAACTACCTAATTGGGTTGATGATTTTAATAAGAATAATAAGGCAGATGAATATTTATCACAGCCTTGGAATACCATCTATCCAATTGACACCTATATTCAAAGTACTGCTGACAACACTACGTATGAAGGTCTTTTTAAAGGCGAATCTACTCCTACTTTTCCGCATGATTTACCTAATTTACGAGCAAAAAATGGAGGCTACGATTTGATTAAAGCAACTCCTTTTGGAAATAGTCTAACGTTAGACTTTACCAAAGCCACTATTAAAGGAGAAAGTTTAGGAAAAGGAAATAATATTGATTTTCTTGCTGTTAGTTTTTCAAGCACGGATTATATTGGACATAAATATGGAACAGATGCAATAGAAACTGAAGATACTTATTTGCGTTTGGATAAAGATTTGGCAGAGCTATTTCAATTTTTAGATGCTGAAGTTGGAAAAGGAAAGTATACTGTTTTCTTAACTGCAGATCATGGAGCTGTTCAAGTGCCTTTCTATCTTCAATCGCTAAAAGTTCCCGCTCCTTATTTTAATTCTTGGAAATTTCGTGAATTCCTTAAAGGCATCACCTTATCTAAATATGCTTCTTCTGAAATTGTAGAACATGTATCAAACGGACAGGTTTTCTTAAACAAGGAAGTGCTTAAAAAACGAAATCTAAATGAGCATGAGGTTACTGAATATCTGATTGGCGAGATTATTAATTATGAAGGTGTATATAAAGCAGTTTCTGCCAAAACATTACAAACTACATCATTTACTTCTGGCATTTTAAAAAAATTACAGAAAGGATATAATCAAAAACTTTCTGGTGATATTATGATGGTTCTAACACCTGCTTCTATTTCAACAAGAAAAACAGGAACTACACACGGTTCTGGATATAGTTATGATACTCATATTCCAATTATTTTTTACGGTACTGGAATACAACAAGGAAGGTCTCATAAAGAACGTACAGTAATTGATATTGCTCCAACATTAGCTACATTGTTGCAAATTGAATTTCCAAATGGAACTTCTGGCCAGGTCATTGAAGAAGTTTTAAACTAATTATAATGAAAAAATTAATCTATCTATTCTATTTTCTTTTTATTCTCAACTCTTATGGACAAGAAGAGTTTAGTCTCGAAGAAAAATTTGAGCTTCCTACTGAAGTGAAGGAAACTTCTGGGTTGATTTTTTTCAATGGTAAGGTAATCACTCATAACGATAGCGGAGATGGGCCTAATCTTTATGAAATTGACACTATTAGTGGAGCCATTACTCGAACAATTACGATTAGTAATGCAACCAATGTAGATTGGGAAGATATTAGTCAGGATAACACTCATATTTATATTGCCGACATCGGGAACAATAATGGAGATCGAAATGATTTAAAGATTTATAAAGTTTTAAAGTCGGATTATATTTCTTCTACAAGTGTACTTGCGGAAGTAATTTCATTTTCTTACGAAGATCAAACTGATTTTACACCAGCGCCTGGCAATACTAATTTTGATGCTGAAGCTATTGTTGCCAGTCTAGAAAGCATTTTGATATTTACAAAAAATTGGGCTGACTTTAAGACCAATGCTTATGCGGTTCCAAAATTAGCTGGAGATTATTCTGCTCAAAAAGTAAGTTCTTATGATGTTGGAGGGTTAATCACGGGTGTGAGTTCTGACCCAGGTGGAAATAATTTTTTATTTTGTGGTTATGATACTACTTTTACTCCTTTTCTCCTTTTTGTCGATCAAAACAGACCTTCTGGGCTGGATATTTTTGGCGGATCTCCAACCAGAATTGACTTAGTCGATGCTATTTTTTTGGAGCAAGGAAGTCAAATAGAAGGAATTGCTTTTATTGAATTTCCAAGATATTTTATTTCTAGAGAGTTTTTCTCAATAGATGTTGGAGGAACCACTCTTGAATTTCCTCAGAAACTTTATACATTTTACAATCTACTTGATCATTTACTTTTAACAGATGATGAGACATTATCTCAATCAATTCAAATTGCGCCAAATCCAGTAGGTGACTATTTAAATATTATTCAAAAAGAGAATCCTCAAAACATCCAGTCGATGCGTTTGTTTGCTACAAATGGAAGAGAGATTTTATCTGCAAGTGATCAAAATGAAATCAATTGGCAAAGTATTTCAAAAGGAATCTATCTTTTACGAATTCAATTTGAAAATGGTAAAAGTGTCGTAAAAAAAATTATTAAGAACTAACTATATTCTATTTAAAGTTAGAGTTTTCTTGATGTTTTTTCATTGCTTTTCTAGACAATAGAATTCCTACAATTAAAGATGTTATAGCTCCTATTGCTATCCCTGGACTATAATTAATAAACAAAAAGAAATCATAGGCTCCGTGAAACAATGTTGCCACCAATAACCCTGTGACATTCAATAACAATCGGTTGTTAGAAAATTTGGCTTTCCCCATAAAATAACCCATTAAAATGGCAAAAGTAGCATGAGCTGGAACTGCAGTAAAGGCTCTTAATACTCCCGTTTCAAAACCATAACTATATACGTACAGTACATTTTCTAAAGTTGCAAATCCCATAGAAACCATCACTGCATAAACAATTCCGTCAAAAGGTTCATTAAATTCTTTCTTTTTCTGGGCAAGTCGAACAAAGATATATTTAGAAAATTCTTCAACCAAAGCAACCACAAAAAACGCTTTGATAAACATATCAAAGGTATTATAAGGATCAAGTGTTGGAATGAAAATACCAATTAAATAGCTTAAGGCAAAAGTGATGATAACGCTTAATACAGCTCCTAAAAGGAAATATTTTAAGAGTAATTTCCAAGGTTCTTTTTCAAATTTGTCTTTAAAATAGATGTACGCAATGATAATCATTGCTGGAGCGACAGCTAGCAATAGTAATTTCATAAATTAAATATACCGTTTAGAAATGAATTATTAGGCTTTTGGTAAAAAAACCTCTGCCATCATACAGCGAGCACTTCCTCCACCGCAAGCTTCAATGGTATCTAAAGAACTCGATATAATTGCACAATGATTTTCTATTTGAGCAATTTGCTGTTTGGTTAATGAATCGTAAGCAGCTTGACTCATTACTAAAAACAATTCGTCATTAGTGCCTCGCACTTGTAGCATATTTCCTGCAAAATTATTGACTTGATCTTCAGAAATATCAATGACTCTTTTACCGTCTTCTTTTAGGTGTTTTAAAATGTTTTTGCGCTCTTTTTTATCGTCAATAGCATCCAAACAGATGACAGCAAAAGTTTCTGCTAAACACATCATTACATTGGTATGATAAATTGCTTTTCGTTCTCCGTTTACCGTTTGATTCGCTGTAAAAATAACTGGAGTATATTCAAAATCTTCGCAAAACTCGATAAACAAATCTTCATCAGCTCTTGGTGATAAAGCACAGTAGGCTTTCTTGTTGATACGATCTAACAATAAGCTTCCTGTTCCTTCTAAAAACAATTCTTCTTCTTCAGCGGATGTATAATCGACAATGTTTTCTATCAGATATCCTTTCTCTTCTAGTTGTTCTAAAATATCTTCTCTTCTTTCAAACCTTCTGTTTTCAGCAAACATTGGATACAAACCTACGGTTCCATTTCCATGAAAAGAGATCCAGTTATTTGGGAATATTGAATCTGGGGTATCTGACCCTTCAATGTCGGGAATAACAATCACGTTAACACCATAAGATTCTAACTTCTCTACATAGGCATCAAATTCTTTTTGAGCATTTGCATTTACCGTAGCTGGTAATAAATCCTCCAATACTTTTTGATAGTAATTGTTTACAGCAGTTTGTTCATTCATCCTAAAATTGATAGGGCGAATCATTAAAATGGTGTTGGTAGTTTGTTGCATATCGATTGATTTCTAATGCGTAAATATAAGATTGATTTCTGTTTTATAATAGAGTTTAATCTCTAATCAAAGGTAATGTAGAACAACGTAATAATCCTTCTTGTTTTGCAATTTCAGCATAGGGAACTTCTTCTACAGTAAATCCTTTTTCTCGAAGCCAAGTATTTAATCTTGTAAAGTTCTTTTCAGAAATAATTACTTCTTCTGAAATAGAAAAAACATTGCTGTTCATATTGTACATCTCTTCTTTAGAGATTTCGAAGATGTTTTCTTTACCAAAAAAGTCGACTAACCAATTGTATTCTTTTTCTACTAAAAATCCGTTTTTATGAAGAATGCATTTGTCTTTTCCAATGGGTTGAAAACAACAATCTAAGTGCAATGCATTTTCTTTTGGATCATCATTGGATTTTCTTAGCTCGAAAGATTTTACAATTTTTTCTGGAAATAGTTCTTGTAAAGCAATTACGGCATCCGTATTTGTTCTTGCAGTAATATAATCTGGATAATCTTCTCCTGAGTATGTTCCTATAAAAATATAATCATTCCAAGGCATTACATCTCCTCCTTCAACATGACATTCTTCTGGTAAAATGATTCTATTTTCTTCTGCTACTTGATTCCAGATATAATTGATTGCTGAAATTTCTCGATCTCTATCGGGAAGAATATTAGCTCTTATAAATTTATCTTCTATAACGAAACCAATATCTCTAGAAAAAATTTGATTGTAACCCTCTATTATTTCTGGTCTAAAAACTTTTACATCATACTTTTCAAATACTTTGGCTACCGATTCCATTTCTGGAATCATATCTTCTTCTTTAGGGTAGGTTCCTGCTAAAACATGTTGTTTACTTTTTGGATCATAGCAATCTTCAAGTTTAGGTGATAAACCATTATTGACTGCAGTTCCTAAAACAACCGCTCTTAATCTAGAAGTTTCGTTTTTAATATTTAAGTGTAACATAAAAAAAGAGATTGTCTAGAAAATAAATTGTTTCTATTCAGCTTACAATTTAGTCTTATTTGTACTTTCTAAACAACTTTTGATAATGAAATTTATCTTTTAGAAATCTCCTTAAATCCTCTTAGTGTTTCTCCTGTATAAATTTGACGTGGACGACCAATTGGTTCTTTTCCTAAACGCATTTCTCTCCATTGAGCAATCCATCCTGGCAAACGTCCTAGAGCAAACATTACTGTAAACATCTCTACAGGAATCCCCATAGCTCTGTAAATAATTCCTGAATAGAAATCTACATTTGGATATAGTTTTCTATCAACGAAATAAGGATCGTTAAGCGCTTCTTGCTCCAATCCTTTTGCAATGTCTAAGATTGGGTCATTAATTCCTAAATCGTTTAAAACTTGATTCGCTGCAACTTTAATGATTTTTGCCCTTGGGTCGAAGTTTTTATAAACTCTATGTCCAAATCCCATTAAACGGAAAGGGTCATTTTTATCTTTGGCTTTCGCCATGTATTTTTTAGTATCTCCGCCATCTTCTTTGATTGCTTCTAACATTTCCAATACTGCTTGGTTAGCACCCCCGTGAAGTGGGCCCCAAAGTGCCGAAATTCCAGCTGATAAAGAAGCAAATAATCCTGCATGGGAAGAACCTACAATTCTTACTGTAGAAGTAGAACAATTTTGTTCGTGATCTGCATGTAAGATTAATAATTTATCTAAAGCGTCTTTTACAATTGGGTTGATTTGATATTCTTCATCTGGTCTAGAAAACATCATTTTCATTACATTTTCTACATATCCCAAAGAATTTGATCCATAATTTAAAGGCAACCCTTGTTTTTTACGCATTGCCCATGCTACTAATACTGGAAATTTTCCCATGATTTTCACAACAGATCGATACATCTCTTCTTCAGAATCTACATTAACCGATGATGGATTAAAAGCGGTTAATGCACTCGTCAATGAAGATAAAACTCCCATTGGATGGGCAGCCTTAGGAAATGCATCCAAAATTTTCCTTACGTCATCATCTACAATCGCTTTCTCTCTTATGTCTGAATGAAATTGAGCTAATTGTTCTGTAGTAGGTAACTCTCCAAAAATTAATAAATAGGCTACTTCTAAGAAATCTGCTTTATCAGCTAATTCTTCGATTGAATACCCTCTGTAACGTAAAATTCCTTTTTCGCCATCTAAGAATGTAATTCCACTTAAACAAGCTCCTGTATTTTTATATCCAGGATCAATAGTAATTACGCCATTTGTTGCTCCTCTTAATGTTTTTACATCAATAGCAACTTCGTTTTCTGTTCCTTTTATTAAGGGAAATTCATATGAGTTATCGCCAATCTGTAATTTTGCTGTATCTGACATAGTATTCTGTATGTTTTTAATTTTCTGAAGTCACACAAAGATAACTATTTAAAAAGATTTTTAAAACACCTCTTCATAATTTTTCAATATGAAAATATAACTTCATTCAATGAAGAAAGTCGAAAAAAAACCTCATAATATACATTATGAGGCTTTGAAATATGTATGTGATACTTTTTTAAATCTTAAATGCTTTCTCTTGTGGAAAAAAAGCAATGTTCTCTAATTCTTCTTCTATTCTTAACAATTGATTGTATTTCGCCATACGGTCTGAACGTGAAGCAGAACCTGTTTTAATTTGCCCCGTATTTAATGCAACCGCTAAATCTGCAATAGTATTGTCTTCTGTTTCTCCGGAACGATGAGACATTACAGATGTGTATCCTGCATTTTTAGCCATATTAACTGCTGCAATCGTTTCTGTTAAAGTTCCTATTTGGTTTACCTTAATCAAAATTGAATTTGCAATTCCGTTTTCAATTCCACGAGATAAACGTTCTACGTTGGTTACAAATAAATCGTCACCAACTAATTGGACTTTGTCTCCTATTTTATCTGTTAAATATTTCCAACCGTCCCAATCATTTTCATCCATTCCATCTTCAATAGAGATAATTGGATATTTTCCTGCTAATTCAGCTAAATAATCTGCTTGTTCTTGGCTGGTTCTTACTTTTCCAGTTGTTCCCTCAAATTTTGAATAATCATATTTTCCATCTACATAAAATTCTGCTGCTGCACAATCTAATGCAATCATAACTTCATCTCCGTATTTGTATCCTGCATTTTCTACTGCTAAAGCAATAGTATCTAGAGCATCTTCTGTTCCGTCTAATGTTGGTGCAAATCCACCTTCATCACCAACGGCCGTTGATAAATTTCTATCGTGCAATACTTTCTTTAAATGATGAAAAATTTCAGATCCCATTTGCATTGCGTGCGTGAAATTTTCAGCTTTTACTGGCATCACCATAAATTCTTGAAATGCAATCGGTGCATCTGAATGAGATCCTCCATTGATGATATTCATCATAGGAACTGGTAATGTATTTGCAGAAACTCCGCCTATATATCTATACAAAGGCATTCCTAATTCGTTAGCTGCTGCTTTCGCTGCTGCCAATGAAACGCCCAAAATAGCATTTGCTCCTAATTTAGATTTATTAGGAGTACCGTCTAAATCAATCATTAATTGATCTATTTGGTTTTGTTCAAAAACAGAAACTCCTAATAATTCTTCAGCTATCAATGTATTTACATTTTTCACTGCTTTTAAAACTCCTTTTCCCATATAAGCTTTTCCTCCATCTCTCAACTCTACCGCTTCATGTTCTCCAGTAGAAGCTCCAGAAGGAACTGCTGCTCTTCCTATAGTTCCATTTTCTGTTACTACATCTACTTCTACAGTTGGATTTCCTCTGGAATCAAAAATTTGTCTTGCGTGAATGTTTATGATAATACTCATAGTACTAAAAATTTAAGTTTGTTTGTCTTCTTTTGCGATGGCTAAATTACATAAATATGAAATACTTCATCTGCTTGAAATCTATTTATTACGAAAACGATTTCAATTTTTTTTATGTAAGAATATTTACTTTTGAAAGTGTTATAAAAAAAGAAACCCACTCCTAAGAGTGGGAAAAATTGCTATGAAAAAGAAGTGATGTGAAACATCACTGCTGTAAAAGTAATACATAATCTTAATTAAACAATAATAAATTGCAAAAAGATTTTAATTTTTCGACGAATTGTACTTGAAATAGGTAAAAATACCTGTTGAAAAATAAAAAATAGTCGTTAAACAACTGCTGTTTTCGCTTTTTTAATATTTTCTATGAATTGATCGAATAAATATTCTGCGTCGTGAGGCCCAGGGCTTGCTTCTGGGTGGTATTGTACAGAAAAACAATTCTTATCCTTCATTTTAATTCCTGCTACGGTTTGGTCATTTAAATGGACATGAGTTATTTCAACTTCTGAATGTGCTTCTGTTTCTTCTCTATTGATCGCAAAACCATGATTTTGAGAGGTGATTTCTCCTTTTCCTGTGATTAGGTTTTTTACAGGGTGATTAATTCCTCTGTGCCCATTATGCATTTTGTATGTAGAAATTCCGTTTGCTAATGCTATTACTTGATGTCCTAAGCATATTCCAAATAATGGTAAATCTCTTTTGATAATTTCTTTAGCTACTTCTTGAGCTTCATGTAATGGTTCTGGATCTCCTGGTCCGTTTGATATAAAATAACCGTCAGGGTTCCAAGAATGCAAATCTTCAAAACTTGCATTGTAGGGATATACTTTTACATAAGCGCCTCTTTTCACTAAGTTTCTTATAATATTCTTTTTGATTCCAATATCTAATGCCGCAATTCTATAATCGGCATTCTCATCTCCAACAAAATAAGTTTCTTTTGTAGAGACTTTAGAGGCTAATTCTAGGCCTTCCATACTTGGAACTTTGGCTAACTGATTCTTTAAACCTTCTATATCGTCAACTTTGGTGGAAACGATTGCATTCATTGCTCCATGGTCTCTGATATAAGAAACTAGAGCTCTTGTATCTACATCAGAAATAGCGATTAGATTGTGTTTTTCAAACCAATCCTTTAAATTTCCGTCTGAATCTACTCTTGAATGTTCAAAACTAAAATTTCTAACAATGAGTCCAGATATTTTAATTCCTTCAGATTCTACTTCTAAATTATTGATTCCGTAATTCCCAATATGAGCATTTGTAGCTACCATTAACTGTCCAAAGTAAGAAGGGTCTGTAAAAATCTCTTGGTAGCCTGTCATTCCTGTATTGAAACAAATTTCTCCTGTTGCTGTTCCTTCGATTCCAACAGATTTTCCATAAAAAATGGTGCCGTCTGCTAATAAAACTAATGCTTTTTTTCGTTGTTGGTATTTCATTCTTTCCTTATGATGAGGTTCCTGCTTTTACTGAATCAAGTTCAGTACAAATCTCAGGAACAAAGTTTTACAAAAATAATGATTCTTGTTTTTTTTAACTTATAGAGTTATCAGATTTTATTGACAATAAAAAAAGGGATAAACATAAATGCTTATCCCTTTTATATGAATTAAAAATCTTCATTTATTCTTCAGATTTTTCTTCTTTTTTTGTTTCTACTGCTTCTGTAGTTTCAGTAACTTCTACTGCTTCCACTGCCTCTACTGTTGCAGCTTTCTTGCTTTTACGTCTACGAGTAGCTTTCTTAGTTTTTGTACCTTTTGGATTGTATAGTTCGTTATAATCAACTAGTTCTAACATTGCCATTGGAGCGTTATCTCCCTGACGGTTTCCTAGTTTGATGATACGTACATATCCTCCTGGTCTATCTCCTACTTTTACAGAAACTTCTTTGAATAATTCTGTAACTGCATATTTATCTCTAAGGTAACTAAATACGATTCTTCTATTATGAGTAGTATCTTCTTTAGATTTAGTGATTAATGGCTCTACAAATACTCTTAATGCTTTTGCTTTTGCAACAGTAGTATTGATTCTTTTGTGTTCTATTAAAGAACAAGCCATATTAGCTAACATCGCCTTTCTGTGGGCTGTCTTTCTTCCTAAATGATTAAACTTTTTTCCGTGTCTCATGACCGTTTTATTTTAGCTCCCATCTTACTCAACTCTTTTGAGGAGCAAAATATGGAAGGGTTAATCGTTAATTAATCTCTATCTAATTTATATTTGGTTAAATCCATTCCGAAATTTAATCCTTTTACATTTACTAATTCTTCTAGTTCTGTTAAAGACTTTTTACCAAAGTTTCTGAATTTCATTAAATCGCTCTTGTTAAAAGAGACTAAATCTCCTAATGTATCTACTTCAGCAGCTTTTAAACAGTTTAAAGCTCTTACTGATAAATCCATATCAATTAATCTAGTTTTTAACAACTGACGCATGTGTAATGATTCTTCATCATACGTTTCAGTTTGAGCAATCTCATCAGCTTCTAAAGTAATTCTCTCATCAGAGAATAACATGAAGTGGTGAATTAAGATTTTAGCTGCTTCTGTTAATGCATCTTTTGGATTGATAGAACCATCGGTTTCGATATCAAAAACTAGCTTTTCGTAATCCGTTTTTTGTTCTACACGGAAATTTTCGATTGCATATTTTACATTCTTAATAGGAGTGTAAATAGAATCTGTAAAGATTGTTCCGATTGCTGCGCCCGATTTTTTATTCTCTTCTGCAGGTACAAATCCTCTACCTTTTTCTATAGTAAGCTCCATATTTAATTTTACAGACTTATCCATATTACAGATTACTAAATCTGGATTCAGTACTTGGAATCCTGAAATAAATTTCTGTAAATCTCCAGCAGTTAATTGATCTTGACCAGATACTGCTATAGAAACAGTTTCTCTGTCAGATTCTTCAATTTGCTTTTTAAAACGAACTTGTTTTAAGTTTAAGATCATCTCAGTAACATCTTCTACGATACCATTAATGGTAGAAAACTCATGCTCTACACCATCAACTCTTAATGATGTAATAGCAAAACCTTCTAAAGAAGATAACAATACTCTCCTTAAAGCATTACCTACTGTTAAACCAAATCCTGGTTCAAGAGGTCTGAATTCGAATCTTCCAGAAAAATCTGTAGATTCTATCATGATTACTTTATCGGGTTTTTGAAAATTTAAAATTGCCATATATTTTTTCTTCGTTTTGATTGTTATTTAGTTGCGCGGTTTATAAACGTGAAGAAATGCGAATAAACCCTTTGGCCAAATCCCAATATTATTAATTATTATTTAGAATATAATTCTACTATTAATTGTTCTTTGATATTTTCAGGAATTTGTAATCTCTCTGGAGATTTTACAAAAGTTCCTTCTTTTTTATCTGCATTCCAACTTAACCATTCGTAAACAGCGCTGCTTGATGCTAATGAATTCTCAATAGCTAGTAATGATTTTGATTTCTCTCTTACTGCAACAACATCACCTTCTTTTAATGAATATGAAGGAATGTTTACAATCTCTCCATTTACTGTGATGTGTCTGTGAGATACTAATTGACGTGCTCCTCTTCTAGAGTTTGCAATACCTAATCGGTATACTACATTGTCTAAACGAGCTTCACATAATTGTAATAAAACCTCACCTGTAATTCCTTTAGAACGAGATGCTTTTTTGAATAAGTTACTAAATTGACGCTCTAAAATACCATAGGTATATTTTGCTTTTTGCTTTTCCATCAACTGGACAGCATATTCAGATTTTTTTCCTCTTCTTTTCGCATTTCCATGCTGTCCCGGAGGGTAATTTCTTTTTTCGAAGTTTTTGTCTGCTCCGAAAATTGCTTCGCCAAATTTACGAGCAATCTTAGTTTTTGGTCCTGTATATCTTGCCATTTCTAATTTGTTATGATAGGGATTATGAATTCAGGCTTATATCCTTCGATAATCGAGTTCCTATCTATTTTAAAATATAATTATACTCGTCTTCTTTTTGGTGGACGACAACCATTATGTGGAGTTGGAGTTACATCAATAATTTCTGTTACTTCAATTCCTGCATTGTGAATAGATCTGATAGCAGATTCTCTACCATTTCCAGGTCCTTTCACATAAACTTTTACTTTGCGTAAACCTGCTTCGTGAGCTACTTTAGCACAGTCTTCAGCTGATAATTGAGCTGCATAAGGAGTGTTCTTTTTAGAACCTCTAAAACCCATTTTTCCTGCTGATGACCAAGAAATAACATCACCTTTCTTATTGGTTAAAGAAATAATAATATTATTAAAGGAAGCTGTAACGTGAGCTTCTCCGATAGACTCAACGATTACTTTACGTTTTTTTGAACTTGTTTTTGCCATAATTTTTAGTGTTTAGTATTTAGTTTTCTAGCGGCTTAGGGAATCCTAAATGCTAGATCTTGATACTAGTCTAACTTATTTTTTCTTGTTAGCTACAGTTTTTCTCTTACCTTTTCTAGTTCTAGAATTGTTTTTAGTTCTTTGCCCTCTTAATGGAAGACCAGATCTATGACGAATTCCTCTCTGACATCCAATATCCATTAGACGTTTGATACTTATTTGTACCTCAGAACGCAATTCACCTTCTATAGTAAAAGTTCCAACTTGTTCTCTAATTGCAGCGATTTGATCATCTGTCCAATCTTGAACTTTGATACTTTCGTCTACTTTTGCGTTTGCTAAAACTTCTTTAGCTCTGCTACTTCCTATACCAAAGATGTAAGTTAAAGCAATAACTCCTCTTTTATTCTTTGGAATATCTATACCTGCTATTCTTGCCATTACCCTTGTCTTTGTTTAAATCTAGGATTTTGTTTATTAATTACATATAATCTGCCTTTTCTGCGTACAATTTTGCAGTCGGCACTTCTTTTCTTTACTGATGCTCTAACTTTCATTAGTTCTATTTTTTAATATCTATAAGTAATTCTAGCCTTTGTCAAATCGTAAGGGCTCATTTCTAATTTCACTTTATCTCCTGGTAATAATTTGATATAATGCATTCTCATTTTACCAGAGATATGAGCTGTTACGATATGTCCATTTTCTAATTCTACGCGAAACATAGCATTTGATAATGCTTCTGTAATAGTTCCGTCTTGTTGAATTGCTGGTTGCTTAGCCATAATTTACTTGGATGATTTTCTATTACTATTTCCTGCTTTCATTAAACCATCATAATGACGATTTAATAAATACGAATTAATTTGTTGGATCGTATCAATTGCAACCCCAACCATAATGATTAATGAGGTTCCTCCATAAAACAATGCCCAACTTTGTTGTACTCCAAATTGAACTACAATTGCTGGAAGTATTGATAATCCTGCCAAGAATAAAGAACCTGGGAATGTTATTCTAGATAAAACAGTGTCTAAACGTTCTGCTGTATCTTTTCCTGGTCTAATTCCTGGTATAAATCCACCACTCTTCTTTAAATCCTCAGCCATTTTATTGGTTGGGATTGTAATTGCTGTATAAAAGAAACTAAAGATGATGATTAACACTGCAAACAATACATTGTACCATAATCCATTAATATCTTGTAATTCAGCAAGAGCTGGGAATTTTCTTCCTAATGCGGCTGGTAAAAACATAATTGCTTGTGCAAATATAATTGGCATTACCCCTGCTGCATTTAACTTTAAAGGAACATAATCTCTGGATCCTGCAACACTTTGAATGTTACCAGCAACAGTTCGTCTAGCATATTGAACTGCAATCTTTCGAACTGCTGTTACTAAGTAAACACTTAAAAGAATTACAATAAACCAAATGATAATCTCAATTAGGATTGTCATAATTCCTCCTCCAGTACCGCCAGTAGCATTGGTTGTTTTTGCAAAAAATTCTTGCAAGAAAGCTGCTGGGAAGTTTGCAATAATACCTACAGTAATCAATAATGAGATACCATTTCCTACTCCTTTATCCGTAATACGCTCTCCTAACCACATTGCAAAAATTGTTCCTGCTGTTAGTAATATCATAGATGATAACCAGAATGTAGCTCCTCCAACTAAGAAAGCCTCAGGTGGTAAGTTAAATTGGGTTTTAATTGCTGTAATATACGTAGGTCCTTGAACCATTGTAATTGCAATTGTTAACCATCTTGTAATTTGCGTAATCTTTTTTCTACCACTCTCTCCATCTTTTTGTAGCTTCTGTAAATAAGGAACCGCAATTCCCATTAATTGTACTACAATAGATGCAGAAATGTAAGGCATAATACCTAACGCCATAATAGACGCTCTAGAAAATGCTCCTCCCGTAAATGCGTTTAATAACCCTAAAAGACCTCCAGATGTACTATCTTTTAATGCTGATAATTGTAATGGATCGATTCCAGGTAATGGAACTCCAGCCATAAAACGGTATACAGCGATTAAACCAAGAGTAAGAAGAATCTTATTTTTCAATTCTTCAATTTTCCAGATATCTTTTAATGTATTTATAAAATTCATCATTTATGGATTCCTTATAAAGTAACTGCTTCTCCTCCAGCAGCTTCAATAGCAGCTTTAGCTGTAGCAGTAAATTTATGTACAGTTATATTTAATTTAGCTTTTAATTCTCCACGACCTAAGATTTTCACTAAATCGTTTTTACCTACAACACGGTTAGCAATTAAAATTTCTAAATTAACTGTATCTGTAATTTTCTTGTTATCTACTAATTCTTGTAATTTATCTAAATTGATTCCTGCATATTCCTTACGGTTTATGTTAGTGAAACCAAACTTAGGCACACGTCTTTGAAGTGGCATTTGTCCACCTTCAAATCCTATCTTTTTAGAGTAACCTGAACGAGATTTTTGACCGTTGTGACCTCTGGTGGCTGTACCGCCTTTTCCAGAACCTTCACCTCTTGCAATTCGTTTCCCACTTTTTACAGATCCTTCTGCTGGTTTTAAGTTATGTAAACTCATGTTATATATATGTCTTATTTAACTTCTTCTACAGAAATTAAGTGTTTAACTGTATTTACCATACCAATAATAGAAGGAGTTGCCTCGTGTTCTACTGTTTGGTTCATTCTACGTAAACCTAATGCCTCAAGAGTTCTCTTTTGATTCTGAAGGCGTCCGATTTGACTTTTTACTTGTGTAACTTTAATTTTTGCCATCGTACTAGATTTATCCGTTAAATACTTTCTCTAAAGAAATTCCTCTTTGCTTTGCAATTACTGCAGCACTTCTCAATTGTAATAAAGCATTAAACGTTGCTTTTACTACATTATGAGGGTTAGATGATCCTTGAGATTTTGATAATACATCATGAATACCTACAGACTCTAATACCGCACGTACAGCTCCACCAGCAATAACTCCGGTACCATTTGAAGCAGGCTTGATAAATACTTTAGCTCCTCCAAATTTTCCTTTTTGTTCGTGTGGTAATGTTCCGTTTAAAATTGGAATTCTTACTAGGTTTTTCTTAGCATCTTCTACTGCTTTCGCAATTGCAGAAGAAACGTCTTTAGATTTTCCTAATCCATGACCAACAACTCCGTTACCATCTCCAACAACAACAATTGCAGAGAAACCAAAAGCTCTACCACCTTTAGTAACTTTAGTAACACGTTGTACACCTACTAATCTATCTACAAGCTCTAATCCGCTTGGCTTAACTCTTTCTACGTTTTTATATCCTTGCATAATTTCTTAAAATTTTAAACCAGCTTCTCTAGCAGCGTCTGCTAATACTTTAACTCTACCGTGATATAAATATCCGTTTCTATCGAAAGCAACAGTTTCTACACCCGCTTTAACAGCTTTTTCTGCGATTGCTTTTCCAACTGCAGTTGCTGATTCAACTTTAGAGGTTGCTTTAATATCTTTATCTCTTGATGAAACGCTAGCAATTGTTACTCCGTTTACATCGTCAACTAGTTGTGCATAAATTTCTTTATTACTTCTATAAACTGACAATCTAGGTTTAGATGTAGTTCCTGAAATAATTTTTCTAATTCTGTGCTTAATTCTAGTTCTTCTTTCAAGCTTTGATAATGCCATAACTCTATAAATTATGCAGATTTACCTGCTTTTCTTCTTAATACTTCACCTACAAACTTAACTCCTTTTCCTTTGTATGGTTCAGGCTTACGGAAACCGCGAATCTTCGCAGCTATTTGGCCTACCAATTGTTTGTCATAAGAAGTTAATTTAACGATTGGGTTCTTTCCTTTCTCAGAAATAGTCTCCACTTTTACTTCGGGAGCTAATTCTAAAACAATATTGTGAGAATACCCTAAGGCTAAATCTAATTTTTGACCTTGATTGGAAGCTCTATAACCTACACCGACTAATTCTAATTCTTTAGTCCATCCTTTACTTACTCCTTCAATCATGTTGAATAACAACGCTCTACATAATCCATGTTGAGCTTTGTGGTCTTTACTTTCTGATGCTCTATCTAAAGTGATTGTTGCATCTTCAATCTTTACAGTAATTCCATCAGAAATTTTTTGAGTTAATTCTCCTAATTTCCCTTTTACTGTAACTATGTTGTCGTTAATGTTTACATCTACACCTTGTGGAATGCTAACTGGATTTTTTCCTATTCTACTCATCTCCTAAGGTTTAATAAACGTAACAAATTACTTCTCCTCCAACATTCTCTAAGCGTGCTTTCTTGTTAGTCATCACACCTTTAGAAGTTGAAACAATAGCAATACCAAGTCCATTTAATACTCTAGGCATTTCTTTTGCGCTAACGTATTTACGTAAACCTGGTGTACTGATTCTTTGAATCTTTCTAATTACTGACTCTTTTGTGTTCTTGTCATATTTTAAGGCAATTTTGATAGTTCCTTGAACAGAACTGTCATTAAATTGGTAACTTAAAACATATCCTTGATCAAACAAAATTTTAGTCATTTCCTTCTTCAAATTTGAAGCTGGAATTTCTACTACTCTGTGTCCTGCAGAAATTGCATTTCTAACTCTCGTTAGATAATCTGCGATTGGATCTGTATACATATTTATATAATTGCGATTACGGTTTTTAATTACCTCTATTTATCCTACAGATTTCTCTGTGATAATTAAACCTATAATCAGTTAAAATTCTTTATACTCAAAAAAATAGAGCGTGCAAAAATACACATTCTATTTCATTTTTTGATCTCTACCAACTAGCTTTTTTAACACCTGGTATTAATCCTTGATTTGCCATCTCACGGAAAGTCACACGAGAAATTCCGAATTGACGCATATACCCTTTTGGTCTTCCTGTAAGTTTGCAACGATTGTGCATTCTAACTGGTGAAGCGTTCTTTGGCAACTTCTGTAATGCTTCGTAATCTCCAGCTTCTTTTAAAGCTTTTCTTTTCTCAGCATATTTAGCAACCGTTTTTGCTCTTTTTACCTCGCGGGCTTTCATTGATTCTTTAGCCATCTCTTAGTTTTTTTTGAATGGTAATCCTAATTCTCCTAATAATGACTTCGCTTCTTTATCAGTGTCTGCAGATGTTACAAATGTAATATCCATTCCATTGATTTTTTTCACTTGGTCAATATTGATCTCTGGGTAAATGATTTGTTCAGTAATTCCTAAATTGTAATTACCTCTACCATCAAATCCATTCGCTTTAATTCCGTTAAAGTCTCTTACACGAGGTAAAGAGGCTGTAACTAAACGGTCTAAAAACTCATACATTTTATCTCCTCGTAAAGTAACTTTTGCTCCAATTGGCATTCCTTTACGTAATTTAAAAGATGCAACATCTTTTTTAGAGATTGTTGAGATTGCTTTTTGACCTGTAATAGTCGTTAACTCTTCTAAAGCGTAATCAATTAATTTCTTATCAGCAATAGCAGCTCCAACACCTTTACTTACTACAATTTTCTGTAGTTTAGGTACTTGCATTACATTGCTATAGCTAAATTCTTCAGTAAGAGCTTTTACTACTCTGCTCTTATATTCTGCTTTTAATCTTGGTACGTAACTCATGATTATATCGCGTTTTTAGTTTTTTTAGAGATTCTTGTTTTCGTATCTCCTTCAACTTTATAACCTACTCTTACAGCTTTTCCATCTTCTACTAACCCTAAGTTAGAGACATGAATTGAAGCTTCTTTTTTTACAATTCCTCCTTGAGGATTTTGAGCACTTGGTTTGGTGTGCTTAGAAATTAAGTTAACACCTTCTACAATAGCTCTATTTTTATCTCTTAAGATTTGTAAAACTTTTCCTTCAGATCCTTTGTGATCTCCTGCGATTACTTTAACAGTATCTCCTGATTTGATTTTAAACTTTGTCATCGTCTTTTCTCTTTTAAAGCACTTCAGGTGCTAATGATACTATCTTCATAAATTGTTTCTCACGTAATTCACGGGCAACGGGGCCAAATACACGAGTTCCTCTCATTTCCTCTGTAGGATTTAAAAGTACACATGCATTATCATCAAATCTGATATAAGATCCATCTTTGCGACGTACTTCTTTCTTTGTACGAACAACAACGGCTCTTGATACTTGACCTTTCTTCACGGTTCCGTTTGGAGTTGCAGACTTTACAGTTACTACAATTTTATCTCCAACACTAGCATAACGTTTTTTAGTTCCTCCTAAAACTCTAATCACTAAAACTTCTTTTGCTCCAGTGTTGTCTGCTACTTTTAATCTTGATTCTGTCTGTAACATATTATTTAGCTCTTTCTAGGATTTCTACTAATCTCCAACGTTTAGATTTACTCATAGGACGTGTTTCCATAATCCTAACGGTATCTCCTTCGTTGCAATCATTCTGCTCGTCATGTGCAACATACTTCTTCGTCTTTAATACGAACTTTCCGTACATTGGGTGTTTTACTCTTTTTACTTCTGAAACAACAATAGATTTCTCCATTTTGTTGCTAGAAACAACACCTATTCTTTCTTTTCTAAGATTTCTATTTTCCATCTTTAAAACTGACTTAGAATTATTGTAATTCTCTTTTGGTTAATTCTGTTGCAAGTTTTGCTACAGTTCTTCTTAAGGTTCTTAACTGCATTGGGTTTTCCAATGGAGTTATGGCGTGAGCCATCTTAAGATCAGTATAATTTTTTTGCAACGCTCCAAACTTTTCTTGTAAATCAGCTGCTGATAATTCTTTAATTTCCGATTGTTTCATTTCTTCTAGAATTAAGCGTTATAATCAAAATCTCTTGCTATTACAAACTTCGTTTTTACAGGAAGTTTCTGTGCTGCTAAACGTAAAGCTTCTTTTGCAATATTCATTGGTACACCACCAACTTCAAACAAAATTCTACCTGGTTTTACGACAGCTACAAAATGATCTGGCGCTCCTTTACCTTTACCCATACGTACCTCTAATGGTTTCTTAGTGATGGGTTTGTCTGGAAATATTTTAATCCAAAGTTGCCCTTCTCTTTTCATATGACGAGTTGCCGCGATACGAGCTGCTTCAATCTGACGAGAGGTTAATAGGTTCTGATCTAGAGATTTAATTCCAAACATTCCATTAGAAAGTTGGTTTCCTCTACCAGAAATACCATTCATATTTCCTTTCGCCTTCTGTACCTTACGGTATTTTACTCTTTTTGGCTGTAACATTGTTAATTTCTAATTTTTAAAAATTATTTTCTTCTACGAGGTTGTTGACGCTTCTGATTACCACCACCTTTATTAGCTCCGCCTTGTTTCTTAGACAAACCTACTAATGGAGATAATTCTCTCTTACCATAAACCTCACCTTTCATAATCCATACTTTCACACCGATTCTTCCGTATGTAGTATGAGATTCAACAAGTGCATAATCGATATCTGCTCTAAAAGTAGAAAGAGGAATTCTACCTTCTTTGTAATGCTCAGAACGTGCCATTTCTGCTCCGTTTAAACGACCAGAAATTTGGATTTTAATCCCTTCTGCATTCATTCTCATAGAGGCAGCAATTGCCATTTTGATAGCTCTCTTATAAGAAATTCTATTTTCAATTTGACGTGCAACACTAGCTGCTACTAATTTAGCATCTAGTTCTGGGCGTTTGATTTCGAAAATATTAATTTGAACTTCTTTTCCTGTAATTTTCTTAAGCTCTTCTTTTAACTTGTCTACCTCTTGACCTCCTTTACCAATAATGATACCTGGACGTGCCGTAGTGATAGTAACGGTTACAAGTTTTAAAGTACGCTCGATAATTACACGAGAAACACTTGCTTTAGATAATCTAGCATTGATATACTTTCTTATCTTATCATCTTCAGCAATTTTATCACCGTAGTTCTTTCCTCCGTACCAGTTAGATTCCCATCCTCTGATAATTCCTAATCGATTTCCTATTGGATTCGTTTTTTGTCCCATTTCTACTATGATTAATTACTGATATTTTTAGCTCCTAACTCTAAAGTAACGTGATTAGAACGCTTACGAATTCTATGTGCACGCCCTTGTGGAGCTGGTCTTAATCTTTTTAACATTCCTGCGCTATCTACACAAATAGATTTTACAAATAATCCAGCATCTTCTATGCTAGCATCTTCATTCTTAGCTTGCCAGTTTGCAATTGCAGACAATAACAATTTCTCTAAGTTTATTGACGCTTCTTTTGGACTGAACTTTAAGATTTGTAAAGCTTTTTCAACTTCTACTCCTCTTACTTGATCTGCAACTAAACGCATTTTTCTCGGTGACGTAGGACAGTTAGTTAGTTTAGCAAAAGCTCTGCTTTTCCTAGCCTCTTTTAACTGCTGTGCCATATTGTGTTTACGAACTCCCATTACCTACTATTTTTTACCTTTATTTTTTGCACCTGCATGTCCTCTAAATGAACGTGTTGGTGAAAATTCTCCTAATTTATGTCCTACCATATTTTCAGTAACATACACAGGAACAAATTGACGTCCGTTATGTACTGCTATCGTTTGACCAACGAAATCAGGAGTAATCATACTTGCTCTAGACCAAGTTTTGATTACTGACTTTTTCCCTGCTTCTACATTAGCCATTACTTTCTTCTCTAACTTATAGTGAACGTAAGGTCCTTTTTTTAATGATCTTGCCATGACTTATTATTTCTTTCTACGTTCTATAATGTATTTATTACTTGCTTTAGTCTTAGATCTTGTCTTGAATCCTTTTGCAGGAATACCATTTCTAGATCTTGGGTGACCTCCTGAAGATTTCCCTTCACCACCTCCCATTGGGTGATCAACTGGGTTCATTACAACAGCTCTAGTTCTTGGTCTTCTACCTAACCATCTGCTTCTACCAGCTTTACCAGAAACCAATAATTGGTGATCTGAGTTAGATACAACTCCAATAGTTGCCATACAAGTCAACAAGATTAATCTTGTTTCACCTGAAGGTAACTTTACCGTTGCATATTTACCATCTCTTGCCATTAATTGAGCAAACGAACCTGCAGAACGCGCCATAACAGCTCCTTGTCCTGGACGTAATTCTATACAAGATATTGTAGTTCCTAAAGGAATATCACTTAAAGGCATTGCGTTTCCAATTTCTGGAGCAACTCCAGAACCTGAAACGACAGTTTGACCTACTTTTAATCCGTTTTGTGCAATTACATAACGTTTTTCACCATCAGTATAACTAACTAATGCAATAAATGCTGTACGATTTGGATCGTACTCGATAGTTTTAACTGTTGCAGGAATACCATTCTTATCTCTTTTAAAATCGATAATACGGTATTTTTGTTTATGACCACCACCGATATTACGTGTAGTCATTCTTCCTTGATTGTTTCGACCTCCAGATCTTTTTTTCGGAGCTAATAAACTTTTCTCCGGCTTGTCAGTTGTAATGGCGTCGAACCCATTTACAACTCTAAAACGCTGACCTGGTGTTATTGGTTTTAATTTTCTAACTGACATTTCGTCTTTTCTTAAAGATTGTTATAAAAATCAATGCTTTCTCCTTCTGCTAACTGAATAATAGCTTTCTTGTAAGAACCTTTGGATCCAGTTACTAAACCTTTTTTAGTGAATTTAGTATTTCTTTGTACTGGATAATTTAAAGTTTTTACGCTAGAAATAGTAACTCCGTAAGCAGACTCAACTGCATCCTTAATTTCTATTTTGTTAGCTCTCTTATCTACAACAAATGCATAGCGATTAAATAATTCACTATCATTTGTAGCTTTTTCCGTGATAATAGGTTTAATTAAAATGCTCATCCCTATTTGGTTAAATTAGTTTTAATTTCTTCTAAAGAACTCTCAGAAACGATTAGCTTACCTGCATTTAAAATACTGTAAGTACTTAATCCTGAGTTATTTACAACTTTAGAACTTTTTAAATTGCGCGACGACAAATATACGTTATTATTTGACCCGTCCAACACAAACAATGACTTTTTGGAATCTAACCCTAAAGCTTTCAATACATTGGTAAAGTTTTTTGTCTTTGGTGTATCAAAATTAAAGTCTTCGATTACTACTAAATTATTGTCTTTTGCTTGAATACTTAAAGCTGATTTACGTGCTAAACGCTTTAGGTTTTTATTCAATTTGAAAGAATAACTTCTTGGTCTTGGTCCAAATACTCTACCTCCACCTCTAAAAATAGGAGATTTAATACTTCCTGCACGGGCTGTACCAGTTCCTTTTTGTTTTTTAATCTTTCTTGTACTTCCTACAATTTCAGCTCTTTCTTTAGCTTTATGCGTTCCTTGTCTTTGATTTGCCAAGTATTGCTTTACATCTAAATAGATTGCATGATCGTTAGGTTCTATTCCGAATACTTCGTTAGAAAGCTCAACCTTTCTACCAGTATCTTTACCATTAATGTCTAAAACTGCTACTTTCATTATTTCTGAATAGTTATATAAGAGTTTTTGTGACCAGGAACTGCTCCTTTTACAACAAGTAAGTTCTTTTCAGCAACTACTTTTAACACTCTTAAGTTTTGAACTTTCACTTTTTCGCCACCCATTCTTCCTGCCATTTTCATTCCTTTGAAAACTCTTGCAGGATATGATGCAGCACCAATTGATCCTGGAGCTCTTAAACGGTTATGTTGACCGTGAGTAGCTTGACCTACACCCGCAAAACCATGACGTTTTACAACTCCTTGAAAACCTTTTCCTTTAGAAACACCAGATACATCAACGAATTCGCCTTCTTCAAAATGTTCAACTGTAATAGAGTCACCTAATTTGTACTCTTCTTCAAACCCTTGGAATTCAATGACTTTTCTTTTAGCAGTGGTGCCAGCTTTTTTAAAGTGACCGTCTAACGCTTTGTTAGAACTCTTCGCCTTTTTGTCATCGAAACCAAGTTGTAACGCATTGTATCCGTCAACCTCTTCGGTTCTGACTTGGGTAACAACGCATGGACCTGCTTCGATTACTGTACAAGGAATGTTCTTCCCGTTTTCGTCGAATAAGCTGGTCATTCCGATTTTTCTTCCTATTAACCCAGACATATTTAATTAATTATTAATTGTTTACTTATTTTATTTATTTATTGTTTAGTGAATGTAGCTGTAAATTGAACACTTCTTTGCTGAACAACGCCACCAACTTCTGTATAAAAAAATTCTGTAGTTGTTATTGCTATTTCATCACCACTTAGTCCTCCGATTTGTTCTTGTGTGCCAGTTCCATCATTAGTCGGTATAAAAAGAATACTTCCATTTGTAATATTAAGAGTACCTGATATAGCTTGAGGAAAACAATTTATAGGACTTACTGATATAGGAGTCCCATCAGGATTACAACAAGACGAACTTTGAGAGAGAGAGAAATAATAGTTTAGAGAAAACGTATCTCCTTCAAACAAAGCTATTGTAAAATCACAACCAATAACACTCACAAGATCAGTAGTTTCATACGTTCCATTTCCATCTGAATCAATTGCCAAACTAGGTGTCAGACTCGTCATGTTATACGTTCCATAAATACTACTGATGCTCGGACTATCACTACTATTGCTGCTACATCCTATTATTAATGCTATCGCTCCTAAAGCTAAAACTACATTTAAAATTATTTTTTTCATCACTTCTTTTTTATAATTATTAACTGTTTACTTATTTATTTTATAATGGTTAACTGTTTACTTATTTATTTTCCTTTAGAATTCGTTTCAAAAAAAATAGGGTTGAAATACCTTCAACCCTGAATGTATTTTTACCGTTTTTCCTTCGCGAAACCCTCCGGACATGTTTACTTTCCGCAAAAGCGGAAAACTTTTATTTCTCTTTACGAGATTCCCACTTTCGTGGGAATGTTCGGTCAAAGTTTAACTAAACCTTGATCTCCACCTCAACTCCGCTTGGTAATTCAAGTTTCATTAAAGCATCAATAGTCTTCGATGAAGAACTATAGATATCTAACAAACGCTTGTAAGCAGATAATTGAAATTGTTCTCTCGATTTTTTATTCACGTGAGGTGAACGTAAAACCGTAAAGATTTTTTTATTTGTTGGTAAAGGAATTGGACCATTAACTACAGCTCCAGTACTTTTTACCGTCTTTACAATCTTTTCAGCAGATTTATCTACTAAATTGTAATCGTAAGACTTTAATTTTATTCTAATTTTTTGACTCATCGTTTTTCTATTTAGTAGATTACCCTTTTGCGTTAGCGATTACTTCTTCAGAAATATTTGATGGAGTTTCTGCGTAATGAGAAAATTCCATTGTAGAAGTTGCTCTACCTGAAGACATTGTTCTTAAAGCTGTTACATATCCGAACATTTCAGACAATGGAACAATTGCTTTTACAACTTTAGATCCAGCACGATCACTCATGTCGTTTACTTGACCTCTTCTTCTGTTTAAGTCTCCTACGATATCTCCCATGTTTTCTTCAGGAGTTAATACTTCTAACTTCATCAACGGCTCCATAATCTTTGCTTTTGCAGATTTAGCAGCAGCTTTGTAACCTAATTTTGCAGCCAACTCAAAAGATAATTGATCTGAATCCACCGCGTGGAAAGATCCATCTTTTAATGTCACTTTCATTGAATCCATTTCGTATCCAGCTAAAGGGCCATTCTTCATCGCCTCTTTGAATCCTTTCTCTACTGATGGCACAAATTCTCTAGGAACGTTACCACCTTTAATGATTGATTCAAATTGCAATCCTTGAACTCCTTCATCAGCAGGTTCCATTGTAAATACAATGTCTGCAAATTTTCCACGTCCACCAGATTGTTTCTTGTACACCTCTCTATGGTCTGCAGCAGCTGTAATAGCTTCTTTGTACTCTACTTGAGGTTGCCCTTGATTTACTTCTACCTTGAATTCACGTTTTAAACGATCTACAATTACATCTAAGTGTAATTCACCCATTCCAGAAATAATAGTCTGTCCTGAAGCTTCATCTGAACGTACTGTAAACGTTGGATCTTCTTCAGCTAATTTACCTAAACCGATACCTAACTTATCTACATCTGCTTTCGTCTTAGGTTCAACCGCAATACCAATAACTGGATCAGGGAAGTCCATAGATTCTAAAACAATAGGATGCTTTTCAGCTGTTAATGTATCTCCTGTTTTAATAGATTTAAATCCAACAGCAGCTCCAATATCTCCAGCTTCGATATATTCAATAGCATTTTGTTTATTCGCATGCATTTGGTAGATTCTAGAAATACGTTCTTTTTTTCCTGAACGGTTATTTAGAACATAAGAACCTGCGTCTAAACGACCAGAATACGCTCTAAAGAAAGCCAAACGCCCTACAAAAGGATCTGTAGCAATCTTAAATGCTAAAGCCGCAAAAGGCTCTTTTACATCTGGTTTACGAATTTCTTCTTGATCTGTATCTGGATTTACACCAACAATACCTTCCTTGTCTACTGGAGATGGTAAGTAACGACATACAGCATCTAGTAAGAACTGAACACCTTTGTTTTTAAATGCAGACCCACAAATCATAGGAATGATAGCCATATCCATTACAGCAGCTCTTAATGCTTTATGCACTTCTTCTTCTGTAATTGAATCTTCATCTTCCATGAATTTTTCTAAAAGATCCTCATCGTAACTTGCTACTTCTTCAATTAAAAGTGCGCGATACTTACGAGCTTCTTCTTTCATATCCTCAGGGATTTCGATAATATCGAAAGTTGCCCCTTGAGTTTGGTCATGCCATACAATAGCACGATTTTTCACTAAATCGATAACACCTTTAAAATCTTCTTCGTCACCAATGTTTAAAACGATTGGCACCGCATTAGATTTTAACATGTCTTTTACCTGTTGACAAACACCTAAAAAGTCAGATCCTTGACGATCCATTTTATTAACAAAACCGATTCTTGGCACTTTATAGTTATCAGCAAGTCTCCAGTTAGTTTCAGATTGTGGCTCAACACCATCAACTGCACTAAATAAGAATACTAAACCATCTAGTACACGTAATGAACGGTTTACTTCAACAGTAAAATCAACGTGACCAGGAGTATCAATAATATTAAAGTGATATCCTTTAGTATCTGGGGTATTTTCTCCGTTTTCAATTGGAAAATTCCATGTACAAGTTGTTGCAGCAGAAGTAATTGTAATACCTCTTTCTTGCTCTTGTTCCATCCAGTCCATTGTTGCAGCTCCATCATGAACTTCTCCAATTTTATGAGAAACTCCTGTGTAATACAACACACGTTCGGTTGTTGTGGTTTTACCAGCGTCAATATGCGCAGCAATACCAATATTTCTTGTATATTTTAAATCTCTAGCCATTTTTATTAAAATCTAAAGTGAGAGAATGCTTTATTAGCTTCTGCCATTTTATGAGTATCAACTCTTTTCTTTACAGCAGCACCTTCTTCTTTAGCCGCGGCTAAGATTTCAGCAGCTAAACGCTGTGCCATTGTTTTTTCATTTCTCTTACGAGTATATAAAATCATCCATTTAATAGCCATAGATACTTTACGATCTGGTCTAATTTGTCTTGGAATTTGGAATGTTGCTCCACCCACACGTCTAGAACGAACTTCTACGTGAGGCATTACGTTAGATAAGGCTTCTTTCCAAAGCTCTAATGCTGATTTTTCTTCGTCTTCTTTTCTTTGTTCTACGATTTCGATTGCATCGTAAAATACTTTGAACGCTACAGATTTTTTACCATCCCACATCAAGTTGTTTACAAAACGTGTAACTAACTGATCATTAAACTTTGGATCTGGTAATAAAACTCTTTTTTTCGCTGCTCTTTTTCTCATGTCTTTACATTAAAAAAGTTACTAATTTTACTTTTTTGGGCGTTTTGCACCATACTTCGATCTACGTTGAGTTCTTCCCTCAACTCCCGCTGTATCTAAAGCTCCACGTACTACGTGATACTTTACTCCTGGCAAATCTTTTACCCTTCCACCTCTAACTAATACTATCGAGTGCTCTTGTAAGTTATGTCCTTCTCCTGGGATGTACGCGTTGATTTCATTACCATTTGTTAGTCTAACTCTTGCAACTTTACGCATTGCTGAATTAGGTTTCTTTGGCGTTGTAGTGTATACACGCGTACAAACTCCACGTCTTTGAGGACATGACGATAAAGCGGCCGATTTACTCTTCTTAGTTATTTTGGTTCTTCCTTTACGAACTAATTGTTGTATAGTTGGCATACTAAATTATTACTATTTTTCGTTTGTACTAAAAATTTTACTCTTTTTATAAGAGTGCGCAAATGTACAATTAATTTCTTTCTATTCAAATATCGATAAGTTATTTTTTTACAACACAATTTAAACAGTCATTTTTTTCTGATTTTAAGCTACATTTGAAGGTTTTTTAGCACATATTTTGAATAAAAAATTTACACCATATATATATATAGTTTTTTTCCTCTGCTTTTGCGACGGAATTTTCGGCCAAGATTTGAAATTAAATTTAATTGGGAAAGACTCGATTCAAACTTCTATTTTAAATCAAGTTTCGTATCAAAAAAATCACTTTTCTGAAAAAGATATTTATGAAGAAATTAGCGCAATTCATGAAAAAGTAAAAAGGCTTGGTTTTTTTACTTCTATGGTTAAAAATGTCACCAATTTAGAAAAGGATTTTACTGCAACTTTTTACTTAGGGAGTAAAACAGAAGAAATCTCGATTCTTCTTCCAAAAGATTTAGAACTTTCTAGTTTTAGGCTCAAAGATTCTATCAGGATTAAAACTGATGAATTAGATAACTTTATTCAAGTCATTATTTCAGAATTAGATAAAAAAGGGAGTTCTTTTTCAGAGGTGAAACTTGTAAATCCTGTTTTAAAGGATGCTGTTTTGTTTGTAACACTTACTATTCAAAAATCAGATCAGAGAGGAATCGATAAAATCATTGTAAAAAACTATGAAGAATTTCCAACTTCCTATCTAAAGAATTATTTCAAAGTTCAAAATCATACTATTTTCTCAAAACAAAAGTTAAAAGACATTTCATTGCTTACTAAAGGTTTGGTTTTTATTAAAGAGTTAAAACCTCCTGAAGTACTTTTTAAGAAAGATTCAACCATCCTTTATTTATTTCTTGAAAAACTTAAAGTAAATAGCATTGATGGGATTGTCAATTTTTCATCTAAAGAAAATGGAGATGGCGTCTTATTAAATGGAAATTTAGATTTAAAATTAAATAACATTTTAAATACTGGCGAAAATTTCGAATTATTTTGGAATCGCATTGGTGAGGAAAAATCTGAGTTTAAATTGAGTACAAGACTTCCCTATTTATTCAATACTGCGGTATCTACAAAATTGGCTTTCAATATTTACAGACAAGATTCTACTTTCTTAAACACAAAATTCAATTTAGATTTTGATTATCAACTAAATTCAAATTCCAATTTAACGCTTTCATACACAAGTGAAAAATCAGATTATTTACTAGATACTTCTAGCAATTTTGAATCTTATTCTAATTACTTTTTGGGGTTAGGTTACAGTTTTAATATCCCTGAAGACGAGTTTTTTTATAAAAACAAATTTTATTTTCAATTGAATCCTACGTATGGGTCTCGTAAAACAAATCTTAACAAGGTGAATCAATTTAAAATAACACTCTCTTCTTATGTGAATTTTCCTATTTCAAAAAGAAGTTATCTCTACTTAAAAAACGAAACTGGTTTCTTAGAATCTGAAAATTTCTTAATCAATGAAATCTTTAGAATTGGTGGGGCAAATAGTCTGAGAGGTTTTAATGAGCAAAGTATTTTCACAAACAAATACTCATACATCAACTTAGAGTATCGATTTTTAACTTCTTCTAGTTCATATCTTCATTCAATAACAGATTTTGGATTCTTTAAAGACCCTATTTTAAATAAAACAAATAACGCTTTAGGCTTAGGAATAGGGTACCTCTTTAGATTGAACAATAACCAAATTAACTTAGGTTATGTAATTGGTAAAAGTTCAAATAACAATTTAGATTTCAAGGATTCCAAATTCATCATATCTTGGAAGTCTTTCTTTTGACCCATAAAACCTGACTCCAAGAATATGAATGATAAGCTTACTTACTTGACAATGCTATTAAAAAAGGCTCATTCTTCATCTTATTTACGAATTAAATTTACAAACAAATTGCTTAGATATAATGGGAATTATTTTAGAAATAAGCCTTAATCAAAGCCCTATTTATTCAAAGATATATATAGCTGCTTAACATTTTCTTAACCTTTTTAAGTTTTTTTTTGTTAAAAAATTGGTGTTTTAAGTTTATTTTAAGACTTTTGGCATTAATTAATTCAAATAATTATACAATGAAGACAAAGTTTAATGGAATTTTAACGCTTTTATTGGCGTTGGTTGTGCAAATATCCTTTGCACAAGAAAAGACTGTCTCGGGTACTGTTAGCGATAATGACGGCAGTTTACCAGGAGTTAGTGTTATAATTAAAGGAACTACTACAGGTAGCGAAACTGATTTTGATGGTAAATATACTATTAAAGCAAAGGTGGGAGACGTTTTAGTGTTCACATATCTTGGCTACAAGACAGTTGAAAAAACCGTAGGCTCAGCTAACACTATTGATGTTACATTAGTAGAAGGGGGAGAAGTTTTAGATGAGATTGTAGTTACTGCACAAGGTATTAAGAGAGAGCAAAAAGCTCTTGGTTACTCTGTCTCTACACTAAAAGCTAGTGTGATTGAAAGAAAACCAGAGGCTGATGTTGCTAAAATATTGACTGGTAGAATTGCTGGGGTTCAAGTAAATACAGGGGGTGGTTTTTTAGGAACTGCTACAAATGTAATTATTAGATCTAAAAATTCTATTTCGGGAAATAATCAACCATTATACATTATTGATGGTGCTCCAATTTCTGGAGATCGATCTTTTGATATTGATGCTAACAACATTGAGAGTACAAGTGTACTTAAAGGATTAGCTGCATCTACATTATACGGACAAGATGGTCGTAATGGAGTTATCATTATCAACACTAAAACTGGTAGTGGAAAAGGTGCTGATAAGAAATTTGAAGTAGATGTTTCATTTTTAACTGGATTTTTAGATGTAATTAATTTACCTGATTACCAGAATACATACGGACAAGGATCTGATAACACTATCAATACTACTTTCTTTGGAAACTGGGGTGCAAGATTTAACGACCAAGTTGTAAATCATCACTTAAATATTCCTGCATATGCAACTTCTTTTCCAGAGTTTCAAGGTGCTACTGATATTTACAGAGCTATTCCAAACAATGTTTCTGACTTTTTTGATACTGGTTTAACAAATACAATTTCTGTTGTAGCTCGTAAGAGTTTTGAAAATGGGAATTTTAGTGTTTCTTTCAGTAATACAGATCAGAGTGGTTATTTAGAAGAAAATACATTTAAAAGATACAACATTGGTCTTGGTGGTTCAATGCAATTAGCAAATAATTTAGAATTTACTACTAATATTCAATATGTTAAGAACGTAACAAATAGACCCTCTCGTAACTTCTTCCAATTAGTTACTTGGATTCCTAGAAATTTAGATATTCATAATCTTCCTTTTGAAAATCCTAGTGATGGTTCTAATGTATATTACCGTACTACGATTAACAACCCTCGTTGGACAAGAAAGAACACACGTTTTAAAGAAGATGTAGATAGAACTTTTATCTCGTTAGGTTTAAATTATAAATTTAATGACAATCTTAGTTTAAAATATTTATATAGTTTAGATAACGTTAGTGAGTTAAATACAGATCATGAAAACAAAGGTGGAGTTGTAAATCCTCTTGGATTTTTTCAGACATTTACTGACCAAGATAGAACTACTACGCACAGGATATCTTTAAATGCTCCTAATTATAGATTAAACAATAATGTTAATTATAATTTTGTAGTTGGTTCTGAGGTAAAAAGTGTAGTTGCTAGTGATTATGGTGTTTTTAGTACTGATCAAGTTGTTTATGGATTCTTAAATCATAATAACTTTAGAAATGCACAAGCTATCGATTCTAGAGGAGTAACTCTAAATACAGTAGGTGTATATGGTTCATTCGGTTTTGATTATAAAAAATATCTTTACTTAACATTCCAAGCGAGAAACGATTGGGCTTCAACAGTAGAGCAAGAAAATAGATCTATCTTTTATCCAAGTTTATCACTTTCTTTTATTCCATCACAAGTATTTGAAGGTTTAAAAGGTGCTAAGAACAATTACTTGAAATTTAGAGCTGGTTATGGTACTTCAGCAAACTTCCCTAGTCCTTATTTAACTAGTGCAACTTTAAATGCTGATGCAAATAATTTTGTGAATCCTTTTACAGGAGGTGTAGTTTCTACAAACTCATTAAGTACTTTCCTACCTAATCCAGATTTAAAACCTGAATTATTTAAAGAATTTGAAATTGGTTTTGAAGGTAGATTCTTAAATAACTTTATAGATTTTGATATCTCTGCTTATACTCGTCAAACTGAAGATCAGATTTTGAGTTCAAGTCGTGCAGCATCTACTGGTACAACAACAACAGTTATTAATGCTGGTAGAGTAGATACAAACGGTTTAGAAGCTAGAGTTTCTTTTAACTTATTTAGGAGCGATGATCCTTCAGGATTTAGTTGGTCTATGGACAATAACTTTACAGCATACGAAACTACTGTTAAAGAATTACCTGTTGATCGTGTAAATATTTCATCTGGTTTGAATTTTGCTATAGAAGGGGAATCTTATGGTGTAATAAGAGGATCTTTTGCTGTAAAAGATGACAATGGAAACCTTTTAATAAACCCTGATACAGGTAAAATTATTTCAAGTGATGATGTAGGTTTAGAAGATCAACTTATTGGAGATCCAAACGAAGATTGGTCATATACAAATATTAATACGTTCTCTTATAAGAATTTCTCTTTAACTATGCAATGGGAGTACATTCATGGAGGTGATATTTGGTCATCAACTGCATCGAACTTGTTAAGAAGAGGGGTTACTACAGATACTGCTGATAATAGAGAAGGTTCTTATATTATTCCTGGTGTTCTTGGAGATCCTAATACTGGTCTAGCTATTTTTGATGCGAATGGTCAGTCAATACGTAATACTATTCAAATTGGTGCTAATGACTTATATTTCATTAACCTCCAAGATGTAGACGAGAATTTAGTATACGATGCTTCTACATTAAGATTAAGAGATGTATCCTTGAGTTATGCATTGCCTAAAAAGCATCTTGAAAAAACTCCTTTCGGTTCTTTTATAATTTCTGCTTCTGGGAACAATTTATGGTTCAAATCATTTAACCTTCCAGATGGATTAAATTTTGATCCTGAAGTAATAAGTGCAGGTGTTGGTAATGCAAGAGGTCTTGATTTCCAAAACGATCCTTCATACAAAACATATTCTCTAAGTGTTAAAGTAACTTTCTAAAGATATTTTTATGAAAACAATAATAAATAAAATTAAAACAATTAAATACTTCACAGCTTTAGTATGTGTCATGTTGTTATCATCATGTGAGACTACCGATTTAGATGTGAATGTAAATCCAAATGCTCTATCACCTAGTTCTGCGGATCCAACCTTAGTGTTGAATGGTATACAAGCTTCGTTTACTGGACAAAGCTTCAATTTACATGCCAATGTTAGAGGGGTTATGAGACATGTTAATATGTTTGGTACTTACGCTGCTAACACACCATCTAGTTCTCTAAATGGTGCATGGTCTAGTACTTATGCAATTGCTGCTAATAGACAATTGCTTGAAACTCTAAATGAGACTCAAGCTTTAGGTAACCACGTTGGTATTGCCCAACTTCTTGAAGCTTTTGCTTATGTAAACCTTGTAGACTTTATTGGAACAGCTGTTTTTTCTGAAGCTGTTAATCCAGATATTAGTGCTCCTAATTTTGATAATGGAGCTGACATATACAATGCGTTATATACTCAGATTAACACTGCTATTACTAATTTAAGCCTTACTGATCAAGTTGCTTTTGAAGATTTATACTTCAATGGAGATTTGAGTAAGTGGATTAGACTTGCAAATTCATTAAAAATTAAAATGTATGTGCAAAGTAAATTAGTTGGTAATGCAAATGCTGGTAGTGATATTAATGCGATTGTAGCTAGTGGAAATTATATAAGCTCTGGAGCTGATGATTTCTTAGCACAGTTTGGGACTCAAAATGACAATCCAGATGTAAGACATCCAGATTTTGTAGCAGCTTATGTTACTGGTGCTGGTGGTCAATATATGAGTAATGAATTTATGAATATCTTATTGAATGACAAGACTATTGAAGATCCAAGAATGAAATATTATGTTTATAGACAATCATTAACAACACCTGCCGCAGATTTACTTCCTTGTGCAGGAAATCCAGCGTATGCTTTATGCCATATTGGAGATTTTTATTGGGGAAGAGATCATGCAGATGATGAGGGAATACCAAACGATGGTAATCAAAGAACTACGTACGGAGCTTACCCTGCTGGTGGTGCATTTGACACAGGTGCTGGAAATGTATCTACAATAAACACACAAAATTTAGGAGGCGCAGGGATTTATCCGATAGTTTTATCTTCATTTACTAATTTTATGCTTGCTGAATCTGCTCTTCCTGCTCCTGTAGGGTTAGGAACTACTGGTAGTTCTAGAACTTTTTTAGAAGCTGCAATGAGAGATTCTTTTAGTAAAGTTGAAGGTTTTGTAGGTGTTACTATGTCAAACGTTGATGCCTATGTTAATGAGGTACTAACTAACTTTGATAATGCTACTTCAGATAGTGCAAGATTGAATATAATTATCAAAGAGTATTATATTGCATCTTGGGGTAATAGTATTGAAGCTTTTAACAATTACAGAAGAACTGGTTTTCCAGACTTAGGTGGTTCTGTTGGTTCTAATACTGATTTTCCAAGAAATTTCTTGATTCCAGATTCTGAGTTAAACTCAAATGATAACCCTAATTTAATCCAAATAAACAGAACAGATCAAGTATTTTGGGATACTAACCCAGCTGGATTTGTTAATTAAAACCAATAAACATGAAAAAAATATATAAAGTATCGTTATTTGTTTTCTTGTTAGCTACAATGCTATTTCAACAATCTTGTACTGATGAGAACAAATTTAATAACCCAGTAACATTTGCGTTAGAAAGTGGTGGTTTTGCAGCATTTAGTGTTGCAGTTCCAGATGCCGCTTACCCAGACCCTGCAACGATTGCTTACTCTGGTGATATAGTTGATACAAATAATAATTTGTCATCATATAGTGTTAGATTAATTGCAACTATATCTGGTAATGATATTGTAGTTGAAAACTTTTTCTCTACAACTACTTTTCCTGCTACTTTTTCTTTTACTACACAATCTTTAGCAGATGCTGTTGGTATTCCTACTACTGATATTAATTTTGGAGATAACTTCAATTTTATTGCTACTGCCGTTAGAAATGATGGTACAGAGTTTTTAGGTATACCTCCTGCTTTTGATGATAGTACATTAACCGTAAGTGGTGGAAATACAGAACCACAATTGCAAACACCTGGATATAACAGTGCTATGCAATTTTCATTTATTGTTTCTTGTCCTTTTGACAGAGCTGCAATGTTAGGAACTTATACTGTTGTTAGTGATGATGGTTTTTCTGCTGCTGGCGGTGGACCAGGATTTACATTCCAAGTTATTGCTGGTGCTGCTGATAATGAAATTGTTTTAGTAAACCCTCTTGCTTCTGCTGGAAACTTTAATTTAACTCTAACAGTTAGCCCTTTTGGACTTGCAACTTTTGATGCGCAAGAAGTAGTACTAACACCAGAAATATGTTCTTCAGCACCTGTATGTACTCAAGGTACTCCTACTACTTTTAGATCTAATGCTAGTACTTCATTGTCTTTATCTTGTATAGGTTTTATTGACCTTAGATTTTCTACAAGATTTTCACAAGGAGGAGGTAACTGGTCTTTTGGTGATGGTGTATTTGTTGCTCAAAGAAATTAAAACAATAATATATAAATTATGAAAATATTAAAAACATCCATTCTTTGTTTAACGTTAGCATTTGCATTTTCATGTACAAATGATTTAGACAAAGAAGTAATACTTCAAAGTACTGTTGATATAACAGGAACTATTGAAGCAAGTACTACTGTAGCTGCTCCAAATTTTCCAATTGGTTTTACTGTAAACCTACCGGTTTCTTTTGATAAAACTGCAATTGTAACGGTTCAAGCTCAAGGAGCTGATTATTTAACTACTACTGCACAGGTAACTATTCCTGCTGGTGCGACTGTTGGTACAGGTACAATTAGTATGCCTGCATTAGCATTGATAAATAATTTTAATGCTGTTCAAGATCATGTTGACGTTGAAATTCAAGGTGTAGCATTATATGATGAAGTTACTGTAGACGGAATGACTACGTTAGTTGTAGATACTTCTGACAATACTGTTCTTGGTTCTAATGCTGAACAAATAACATATTATGAAAGAGTTCAATGGCCTTATGGTGCTGGTGTAGTTGCTGGTAGAATGACTGCTTTATTTGACTGGACTAATTCTGCTGGAAATGATTTAGATATGTTAATGTTTAATGCAGATACATTTGCAAATGTAGAATCTGCAGCTTCTGGATCTAGATGGGAAACTGATATCTTTAATGATACACACCCAGATGGAGACTACTTTATTGCTGTAGATGCATGGGCGGTTGCTGATGCTGATATTGATTGGAGATTATTTTTTGTACAACCTAATCAGACAGAAATTGTTATTTTTGAAGGAACTTTTACAGGTTTAACTGTAGGTACTGCAGCGAATGCTTTAATCTTTCCAGTTGTAAATTTCACAAAATCAACTGATGCTAGTGGAAACGTATCTTATACGTATTCACAACCTTAATAAAATCATTTGAATTATATAAAAGACCTCTTTGTAAAAAGGGGTCTTTTTTTATGATATATTTGCAAAATATATGGACAATACAACAATTTTTGGGCTTAGAGCCATTATAGAAGCTATCAATAGTGGATCAACAATTAATAAAGTGTATTTACAAAAAGGATTACGAGGTGATCTTTTTTTTGACTTAGAATCACTTATAAAAAAAGAAAAAATTACCACAAGCTTTGTTCCTGTTGAAAAATTAGATCGACTTTCAAAAAAAAGTAACCATCAAGGTGCTGTAGCACAAATATCTCCTGTAGAATTTGCCGATTTAGAAACACTCATTGAATCTTCTTTAAATTCTGATAGTACTCCCCTATTTTTAATTTTAGATCAAGTTTCTGATGTCCGAAACTTTGGCGCTATTATTAGAACAGCAGAGTGTACTGGGGTAAATGGTATTATTATACAACAAACGGGTAGCGCTCCCATTAATGCAGAAACTATCAAAACTTCCGCTGGTGCAGCTTTTAAAGTCCCAATTAGTAGAGTTAGTCATATAAAAGATGCTATTTACACTTTACAAGCCTCTGATGTAAAAATAGTTGCAGCTACAGAAAAAACAGAAGATTTAATTTATGATGTAGATCTTAAAAACCCGATAGCTATTGTTATGGGGTCAGAACACAGAGGTATCAATCCTTCTGTGTTAAAGATTGTAGACCATAAAGCGAAATTGCCTTTACTTGGCGAAATAGGTTCTTTAAATGTTTCCGTTGCTTGTGGTGCCTTTTTGTATGAAGCTATTCGTCAACGTGTATAGTTTCTTCTTCTAAATTATCTTTTATAAAATTACCATTTTCATCAAACAAAAGATCAAACTCAGTTTTTGAGAATTGATAATCCTCTTTTACAAGTCCCTTTTTTCTGTATAAGTAAGCATATAGTAAACCAATCAGAAATCCAGAAAGGTGTCCTTCCCAAGAAATTCTGTCTTCTGTAGGTAATATGAGCCATATCATACTACCGTATAGGAATATAACCACTAAAGATATTGCGATTAACCTATAATGCTTTCTAAAGACACCGCTAAAGAAAACAAAACTGAATAAAAGATAAATAACCCCACTAGCACCAATATGATAGGATTCTCGTCCTATAGTCCAATTTAAAAGTCCTGACAGAAGAATTCCATAGATAAGAACCCTAACAGCCACTTTTCTATAAAAATAAAACAGCGATGCCATCAACACAAATAAAGGAATGGAATTGTTAAATAGATGAGATGTATCGCTATGAATAAAATGAGACAGAAAAACCCCTCTTAATCCCACAAGGTTTCTAGGCATTATTCCATACTTATTAAAATTGTAGCCAAAAGTAATTTCTAGCCAATATACAAACCAGATAATGAGTATGGAGATTACAGGAATCCACACTACATTTCTATGAAACTTTAAGTTATGATCGTTTTGCATAAAATATTGATAACAAAAATAAATCCAAGCTCTAAATTAGGAACTTCTGTCATAAATCTTTAGTATTTTTATCATTATGAATGAACCTTTGGCAGAAAGAGTAAGACCCAAATCGCTCGATGACTATATAAGTCAGCGTCATTTGGTGGGTGAAAAAGGAATTTTAACAAATCATATCAAACAAGGTTTTATCCCTTCTTTGATTTTTTGGGGACCTCCAGGTATTGGCAAAACTACATTAGCAAACATCATTGCTGAAGAATCTAAAAGACCATTTTATACATTAAGTGCTATTAGCTCAGGGGTTAAAGACGTTAGAGATGTTATTGAAAAAGCAAAGAAAGGCGGTGGTTTATTTACAGCTAAAAACCCCATTTTATTTATTGATGAAATTCATCGTTTTAGTAAATCTCAACAAGATTCTCTATTAGGAGCTGTAGAAAAAGGATGGATTACCTTAATTGGTGCCACTACCGAAAATCCAAGTTTTGAAGTAATTCCAGCATTGCTGTCACGTTGTCAAGTTTATATTTTAAATTCATTTGATAAAGACGATTTAATCTTATTGATAGAAAGAGCTATTGAAAAAGATCCTGTTCTCTCAAAAAAACAAATCAAATTAAAAGAGACCCATGCTTTATTACAAGTTTCTGGAGGTGATGCTAGAAAATTATTGAACATTTTTGAGTTGTTAGTTGAAAATCAAGATTCGGTTACCATTACAAATAAACTTGTTTTAGAGAATGTTCAAAAAAATACAGTTCGATATGATAAAACTGGTGAACAGCATTATGATATCATTTCTGCATTTATTAAATCTATAAGAGGTAGCGATCCCAACGGAGCTGTTTATTGGCTAGCGAGAATGATTGAAGGCGGTGAAGATGTAAAATTTATAGCCAGAAGATTATTGATCTCTGCTTCTGAAGACATCGGAAATGCAAACCCTACGGCCTTAATTTTAGCAAATAATACTTTTCAAGCAGTTTCAGTAATAGGAAATCCAGAATCTAGAATTATTTTAAGTCAGTGTGCTGTGTATTTAGCAAATTCACCTAAGAGTAATGCTTCTTATTTGGCAATAAAAAATGCTCAAGACGTTGTAAGAAAAACAGGCGATTTATCAATCCCATTACATTTAAGAAATGCCCCAACAAAATTGATGAAAGATTTGGACTATGGGAAAGGGTATAAATATTCACATGACTACACAGGTAATTTTGTAAATCAAGAGTTTCTTCCTGAAGAGATTGCAAACACTAAAATTTATGATCCTGGAAACAATGCTAGAGAGCATCAATTTAGGGAGCAATTAAAAAAACGGTGGGGTGAAAAGTATAACTATTAGAATTTGATTTGATACTTCTCCATGACCAACGTTCCATTTTTATAATATTCAGCTAGCCAATAGTCTCCTTTATCCGTTAAAGTTCCATTTTTATCTTTAATAATAAACTTCTTAGCATCATTTGTTTTTAATAGCATAAAAACAATTTCTGGTTTTGTATTAATCAATTGAAAACCAGTATCGTTCTTTTGAGCATATAATAATTGATAACTAGAATCTTCCTTCACATTGGTTGTTACTTCTTTGGTAACCATTAATGGTTTCTTTGTTTGATCAATTCCTTCTTTAATTACTTTAATTGCTTTCTTTTCTGATGTTGTAGGTATCACTTTATTATTTACACTCCCTTTTTTCGCTAAAGATGAATCATATGTGTAGCCAAGTTTTTCTATAGAAATAAAAGCTTCTTTGATAGCTTCTCTATATGCTCTCTCATAACTTTTTAATTTACTAGAACCTATCTCGGATCTATAAACTAATTTACCTCTACAATTCTTTAATTCAATAAAATTTTTAGTACGAAACATTCCCGAATTGTCCTTAACATCAACTAATAAGGCTTTACATCTATTTTCAGATAGCTCTTGAGGAATTGCTTCCTCGTTATCTAAATATGCTTTAAAACCTATTTTGTTAAATAAAAATTTAGCCAGAGAACTTGTTTTATACTCGTCAACTTGTTTTACAAAATCAAACTTGCTACTAACAATTACATATTTGTATTGATCTAGTTTTACTTCCTGTCCAAAAGAAACAGAACTTAAAAATAATAATGCGAGAAAAATGAAGAAGTTTTTCATCTGTTTAAATTAATTATTTTTGATTTTACAGATGCAATTTACATAATAAGAATTTTGGTAGGTATTAAAATTTTTAATTATGCTCATTTCATACTATTTGTTTATTCTATAACCATATTAATGCCAAAATTAAAAGAAATGGTATTAGCAGTTCCTAAATCCGTTACTCCTAACATATTATCGACCAAACCAAATACATTCACTTTTCCCCATTGAAAAGTTAATCCAGAACCTAAAATAGTTGAAGAATAGTCATTTACAGTGTACGTTAATTTACTATGTATTTTCTCTGTAAGCGAAGTCTCAAAAAAGCCAGTAAATGAAAATTGAGGTCTTAAAGGTCTCATAATGGTATGCATTTGAAACCCTATGGCATTAAAGTAATATTTCTTACGTGTATTTGTATAGCATTTTTTTCTTCTAACTTCTCCAAAACTATATTTAAGCGCTGCATTAATTTTAGTAGGTCTCCAAGAAGTATATGGATCTTGAGTTTCATCTTTTGGAACTCTATCATCAAAATCATCTTCTAACTCTTGCCAATAATCTCTAGGATTGGCTGGATCGAACCCAGTAAAATCAATTCCATCAAAAGTAAAATCTCCTTTGGCACCATAACTTCTTGTATTTTTAGAATGTCTAATAAACCCTAAGTCTAAAATACTTGCTGTAAATTCTATTTGAGGAGTGAAATGGTAGGTCATTCCAAAATCAAAACCAATTCCTAAGTTTCCGCCTAAAAATGTTTTTGAAAATATATCTGATGGACTCTCTAAAACTTCATCATTAGATGCAATAATTCCAGAAGATCTAATTTGAACATCAAGATCATTCAAGGATTGTCTCAGGATATTTTCATTACTATTAAACGTTCTAAAAGTTCCTGAATTATTATTTGTTTCTGCACTAAAACTCGAAGAATAAATTTTCACTCTTGCTCCAATATTTAATCTTTCATCAACTTTTCTAGAAATCCCTGCGTGCAATACTCCTAAAATATCTGCTTTAAAAGCAAATTTAGATAATGAAAATGATCTATTTAAAAAACGGTCATTTCCGTAGTATACTAATTCTGTCAATTCTTTTGGAATGTAAAAAATTACGTCTAATTCTTCGTAAAAACCAAAACTAAAATAGGTTTTATCATCATATCGGTAACCTCCATTCAATATATCTACCCTAGCATTTATATTGATATAATCGTCATCACTTACTTGATTTAAAACTTGTTGAAACTTCGTGTTAAAACTTCTCCCATCGTTTAAGAAAAAATCTTCCAATGTAAACCCTGTAGAACCAATATTAAAAGAAAAATTAGAAAAGGCTGGAATTCCATAATGATACTTGAAATTAGTTTCTGCGCCTGGATTTAGTAGTAGACTTTGAGGAGTTTCTCCAAATGAAAATGCAAGTTCTTGTTGACTTTTTATTCCATGCACAACAGAAACAACGAATGCTAAAAGTAAAATTGTTTTCTTCATTATATCTAAAAACTTAAATAAAGGGTGGCTGCCGACTTAAAATCAAATGTTCTTGGAATGTTTGGATCTAAAATGGTGGTAGAAGGTGTTAATCTTACAGTAACTCTTATTTGAGAAGAGTTTAAAAAAGCAGGTGTATCAGCAATAATTACATTTTGTATTGCTGAAAAATTTGTTGCTCCAGGAGCTATAAATAACCTATCAAAAGTAAATGTAACCATATTATTAGTATCTAAAAACTCTACATCTACGGTAAAATTTCGATCAAACCTATTAACAACCTCAAACCTAAGATCTGCTCTTAATAAATTGTCTCTTATAACAGAAGATTCTAATACTTCAATATCAGAGATGCCCGCAAATATATCTACTTCTGTACTAGTAGTTACATCAAAAAAATCATTTTGATTTAACTCAAAAAAGACCAATGGGAATTCAGAAACGGGATCAATATCTAACTCGATTTGATCAAATTTTAAATTGTTAACACAAGAGCTTAACAACACCGTAAAAAGAAGTATTAACAGAGGATTGTACTTAAATTTCATAATCTTAGAAATTCTAATATAATAATGAAACGCTAAAGATATTGTTTTATTTCTAATAGGTCGTTAACTGAGTTTATATTTTTAGGAACATCTGGCAAGTTTTCTGAATTAAAATGTATTGCACGAATACCGCAATCTAAGGCACCTTGAATATCTGCTTCTAAATTATCTCCAATCATTACTGATAACTCTGGTTTAGCATTTGCTTTTTCTAAAGCATATTGAAAAACTCTTGGATTCGGTTTTTTAACTCCAACAGATTCAGAAGTAATTACTTGGTTAAAAAAATCGGCAATTCCAGAATTCTCTATCTTTAAAGATTGAATTTCCTCAAATCCATTGGTAATAATGTGCAATTGATATTTCTCTTTCAGATAGTTTAAAATTTCAAATGTTCCTTCAAACAAATGATTAAAATTAGGCAGTTGATTAATATATTCATCCGCTAAAAAATCAATCATAGTGTCTTCTATCTCAAAATTAAGAGCATCAAAAACATCTTTAAGTCTATAATATCTTAAATCTTTTTTTGAGATTTTTTCTTCCCTATAGAGCTTCCAATAATTGGCATTTATAGGAATATAAGTAGTAATGAAGCTTTTAAAATCTAACGCAATGCTGGCTTCTGATAAGATTTTTTTAAAGGCGAGTCCTGAATTTTTATCAAAATCCCACAAAGTGTGATCTAAGTCAAAAAAAATATGTTCTGCTTTCATCGTGTAAATATAATAATCTGAGGTTTTAAAAAAGGGAATTGTAATATTTAGATACAGTTTCGTTTTGTCTAAAATATGTAATAACCCACCTTATTTAAAAGTATTTATTCTTTATTTACAGTAAATCTCTATTTTTGGGCTAGATCAACATTTATGATGCTATCTAAAAAAACGCAACGAGCCGATTATATTCTAATTTGTATCGTCTTTGGTATTCTTACAACCTTATTGAATTATGCCTTCGGGAATAATGATCAATTAGAGCAACTACCAATTATCTATCGTTTTATTGATCCAGACTATTTGACAAATGATTTTTTTGTAAATAGTAATGCTGGGTATTCTCCAAGATACTTTTACGCTATTTCAATTGCCTTCTTATCATCTTTTGTTACTATTCCGACTTTATTTTTAATGGGAACTTTATTGAGTAATATCTCGGTTTCAATCTTAACATTTTTATGCGGAAATCTTTTATTTGACAATAAGAAAGCTGGAATTATTGCTTCTGGATTAATTATGGGCGTTCCAACCATTTCATTAGGAAGTTCGCTGGTTTTACACACAAGTCAATTTAATCCGACTACGCTTGTATTTCCTTTGGTATTATTAGCCTTTTATTTTCTTTTAAAAAGAAAAATAGTTTATTGCTTATTGACTACTGGTGTTATTTCTATTTTCCACATACTTATTGGTTTTGAATATGGAATATTATTTCTTGGGATTGCGCTATTATTAGATATCATTGAGAAAAAAAGTTGGAAAGAAATTGCAAAAAAAGCCAGTCTGATTTTTGTCGTTTTTGCATTCTTATTACCAAATCTAATTCCATATTACCAAAATAAAATTACAATTGACAGCGCTCTTTTTATTGATATTTTAGCGAACTTCAGGCATCCACATCATTACATCCTGAGTCATATCTTAGACCTTAAAGAGGTTTTAAAACTTGTTGCCTTTTTAATCATTTCTTTTATTGTATTCAAGGAATGGAAGACAAAATCAAAAAGATCTTCTAACATTGTTTCTATTGTAGGGATTATATTGGCTTTGTGTATCTTTTTAAATTGGATGTTTACTGAAGTGATTCCTGTAAAGCTATTTACTTCATTACAACTTTTACGAATGCTAGATATAGGTAAGTGGATTTTCATCCTTCTTTTTGCAAATTATTTTGCTACGTTCATCAATAAAAAACAGTTAAACCTAAAATTCTTTATTTCGCTAGTTCTCTTGTTTTTGCTTTTCTATTTCTCAAAAACTTCAAACATAAAAATCGCCTTTTTAGTCCTTTTGTACTCTTTTTTCATTCTAGTACTATTTAAAGAAAAAAGAACCTTATTAGTTTTAGCTTCTTTCCTATCTATAGGATTCTTTTTAATCATAAATAATTTAGATCATCCAAGGTTGCAAAAACATCAAAAATCATATTTTGCTTCTCAAATTTTAGATGCTTCTAAAAATGATCTTTCAACGTTTATTCAAAAAAATACAGGTGTTAAAAGTATGTTCTTAGTTCCACATGATTTTGGATTTCTTAGAACCGAAACAAAAAGAGCCATTGTGGTAGATTTTAAAGCCTTTCCTTTTCAAGAGGATGCTATGTTAGAATGGTATCATAGAGTTAAAGATTGTTACGGTGATGATAAAAACAATTTCGAAAATCATTATACAGAACTTGATGATGAAAAAATTCTAAATTTAAAAGATACATATCTATTTGATTATGCAATTCTGTACGAACAAACTCAGACAAATATTCCTGTTATTTATTCCAATTTAGAATATAAAATCATAGATTTAACAGCGTATGTTCAATAGTTTTAAATTTTCTTCTGTGTATACAAAAGGCGTAATTTCTCTTTTTAAAGGAAACTTTTGGGCTCAAGTCATCGGATTGCTAGGTACTTTTTTTATTGCGAAACTATACGGACCTGATCTTTTAGGAACCTTCTCAAAATTTATAAGTCTTTCAGCAATTTTAGCAATTTTTTTTACACTTCGTTTAGAATCAGCTTTTGTTTTAAGCGATCAAAAGAAAAATTTAAAAGACGTTTTCTCTTCTATTATTTATACAGTATTCATTGGAAGTATTTTTTGCCTTCTTATTGTTCTATTGTTACCAGAAGGTTTTTATTCTAAGCTGAATTTTTTAAAGATCTATGTTGTTTTTTGTGTTATTGGAGCCATTTTAAAATCAATAGAAAGCTCTTATTTATCCTATCTACTAAGCCAAGAAAAATTTAAAGTAATTGCGCTTTCAAGGGTTTTATTTACCATGACTAGATATGCCTTACAAATCAGTTTATTTTTTCTGATGACAGATTTAGGGTTGATCATCGGTTTTGTTGGAGCAACATTTATTTTGCTCTTGTTTTTTTATCGTAAAACAGGAGGCCTTTTCACAATGATTCCTTTTTCAAATTTTAAAAACACTCTAAAAGAAAATTTAAATCTCGTTTCTTTTGGTGTTTTATCTGATAACTTAAATGCGATAAATTTAAACCTCATCCCTATTCTTGGAGGAATCTATTTTAGCGATTCAGAAATAGGATGGTATTTTTTAGCAATCGTTTTATTGTCAGTACCTGTTACATTTATCAATGCTTCTTTTTCAAAAGTCTTTTTTTTAAGAGCTTCGCAAATCTATAACAAAGACAAAACCTTGCTTTTTTCATTTGTGAAAAAATATACCTTTCAATTGCTACTCGGGTTGTTAATTCCCTTTCTCTTTATTTTCTTTTTTAGCAAACCTATTATTCATTCTGTTTTAAAAGATGATTGGCTAAATGTAGTGGCATTTATACAATTACTTGCTTTACTATTCTATTTGAGATCTGTTTACAATCCTATCAGCCATCTAGAAGAAGTGTTGAAAAAGAACCATATTGGATTAATTCTCAACCTTTTTTTACTTGCGGGTAATCTAATTGCTATATACTATGGGGTTATAGAAAAAGACTTCTTTTTAACTATCGAAATGATTTCTTATATATTACCTATTGGCTATTTACTAATGATTGTATTTTTTTTAATGACAACGTATAAGTTACGTGGTAAACAATCGTAACATCTTAGGAAGGTTCTTTATTTCTAAAAAAGAATAATGTTCTTCTATAGCGCCAAAACTTCTAAAAAAAGAAGCAATACTATCAATCATAGAGCCTTCAAAATCTAGAATGTAATTAGTTTCAGCGTATTTTTCAATAACAGTATTCAATAAAAAACTAGCTACTTGTTTTTCTTTTCCTTCGGAAGACATCACAGAAAAAAGGTAAATGATTCTCGTCTGATCCATTAAAAAAACAGCGCCTCCAATTAAAATATCTTTCTCATTTCTAGTTCCTAATAATGCAACTTTATTTTTCTTTTGTAGATTGATTACCAAACGTTTTAAAAGATTGTATTCTTTTAATGAAAAGTCTTTAAAAGCATAATGCTTTTTGGCAATTGAAATTAATTCATCAATAGAAAAATTACTGACAGATAACTCATTCTTAACCCCTTGTTTGATGGCATGTTTCCTTCCTTTAGAAAATTTCTTGTAAATATCTTTATAAGAGCCTTGCAACGATAAAATGTAGTTTATTCTTTCAGATGTAACTTTATCTTTTGAAATTTTATTTAGCGCACTAAACTGTAAGTAAATTTTTCGAAATTCTTTAGGAATGGCTTCAATAAAAACATCCGTTATGCTTTTATCTTCTTCAAGTGAAAAAACACCCAATTGTTGACAGAAGAAAGGTTGTACTATATACTTGATGCTATACTTTTTTTTCCATGGAAGTGGCATTACAGCTTTATAATCATCTAAAACCAAAACACTCCAATGTTCACTAACAATATCTAAATACCAAGAATATCCATAAATCAAACTCTGTTTAGAGTTCTCTATGCAGTAATCATACTTGATGATGTCAAGCTCATCTCTGTGAATACATCTAATCATTTTTGAAGCGCAATCATTTTCAACATGGTTTCATATACTTTCTGCCAACCTCTCCAACGCAAATAGCCACTAATGCTTTCATTGTGGAAAAGTGTGATCAATGTTCCTTTTACTTCTTTTACTTCCTTGTACAAATCCCCTATCCTACCTATAGATTGTTTGGGTGTTAACTCCATATAATCATTTAATGTAGTGTCCATTAAAGCAAAAGGAAATATTTTTAACGGAGTCTGAATTTCAAAATCTAAATCATAAAAATAGAAAGGAATACTTGTGCTTGCTCTAAAGCCAACATGACTGGCATATCCCATAGAATAATCTTCTTCAATTTCTAAGTCGATTAAATTCTGATAGGTTTCTGGCAAGCTAAACCTTAAAAAATGCTGTCTAGATTTCTGAGTGGGAATGTTTGTAATGCCTTCCAGTCTTTCTTTTTCCTTCTTTATCATGCTACTGTTTTTCATGGTGAAATAAGAAGGATGCAGTCCAACATTTGCATAATCAACAATATGTTTGATGAGCAGTTTGAATTTATTTTTAGACGCCGACACATTCGTGTCAAAAGTTGTGTAATCAGCAATTAAAAAGAAAAAAGTAGTTTTTATTTTGTGCTTAACATCCAGTGCTAGAATTTTATCAAACACATTATACGGATCTTTCTTTATCCTTAATAAAACCAACAATCTATCCCAAAAATTTCGCAGCTTCAATTTAAAGAAATCATTGACAAATCCACCAGCAGACCTCACAAAACTCTTGTGTTTATAGGCAAAGGCATTATCTACATCAATGGTAGAAATAAACTCAAATGTTCTTTCAGGAAACTCGTAGTCTGGAAACCTTTCTTGTAAAGCTTCTTTTAACTTCATTGCCCAGATATCGACTACCGGTTTTTCTAAAAATCGGAATTTAAAAGCAAGACTTTGTTCAGCTGTAAAACGTTCATGAACATCTTTAACATGAGGTAAATACTCTTCATATCTTGATATCAAATAAAAACTTGCCGCAAAAATATCAAACGGAATGTTAGATTTTGCTCCAGCATTAAAGAAGCAAGGCGTATCTCCCCAATTTTGAATGTTAATTTCTAAATCGCTAACACCTTGATCAAAAAGTAAGTCGTGACTCTTAAGAAAAAATTCTTTTCCTAAAGGAACTCTGGTATAGCTAATTTTTGGTCCATTGTGCGCAACAAACTCTTCTACTTTAGAAGTAAAATCAACTGGAACCAATAGAATTCTCGTAAAAACATGTTTGAAAATATACCGAACTCTAGGAGTAATTTTATGCGTATATACAAGAATCAAAACAAAAGAAGGCTTTAAATTTCGCCATTATCGGCAAAGCTAAAATAAGATTTTTCAGTTATTATTAAGTGATCTAGAAGTTTTATATCCAAACTCTCTCCAGCTATTTTAATCTTCTTCGTCAATTGCTTATCCGATATACTAGGATGGTATTTCCCAGAAGGGTGATTGTGGCAAATAACAATTGCAACAGCAGACAATTCTAAAGCTCTTTTGTACAAGAGTCTTATATCAACCAATGTTTTTGTAATTCCCCCTTTACTTATCTGATCTTTTGATAATACTTTATTCGCATTGTTTAAATACAATACCCAAAATTCTTCGTGTTGCAAATCGCCAATAACAGGTTGCATCATTTTAAAAACACTGTTACTACTCTCTATCTTAGAACTTTCAATAGAAGCTTCTTGTTGTCTTCTTTTACCCAACTCTAGAGCTGTTAAGATACTAATGGCTTTTGCTTCCCCAATTCCCTTAAACAGCATCAGTTTTTCTAAGGGGAGCTTTGCTAAATCGTTGATGTTATGGTTTACAGATTCTAGAATTCTTTTAGAAAGATCTACAGCACTTTCTTGTTTGTTTCCTGATCCAATAAGTATGGCAATTAATTCTGCAGAACTGAGTACAGATTTTCCTTTCGCAATTAGTTTTTCTCGCGGCCTATCGTCTAAAGCCCACGATTTGATGGTTAATTTTTTCATAAACACAATTTTCAATAAAGATACAAAAGATCACTAGAAAGTAACATCAAATAGGATTCTTTGTCAGTACTTAGCAAGTTTCATATCTTTGTAAGATACTTTGACCAATTTTTATGAAGATTATTATAGCGGGTGCTGGGGATGTTGGGTTTCATTTAGCAAAATTATTATCGTACGAGTCGCAAGACACTTATATTATAGATTTTGATGGAGAAAAACTAAATTACATCAACAATCATTTAGATGTTATCACCAAAAAAGGGGATGCAACTTCTATAAGTTTACTAAAAGAAATTGGAATAAAATCTACAGATCTGTTATTGGCAGTTACAGAATCTCAAAACACAAATTTTGCCATTTCCGTAATAGGAAAATCTCTTGGAGCTAAAAAAACCATTGCGAGAATTAACAATCCTGAGTTTTTAAAAAATGATGAAATTGATTTCAAAACCTTTGGAGTCGATTTTATGATTTCTCCAGAAGAATTAGCAGCAGATGAAATTAAAATGTTACTCGATCAATCTTCTTTTAACGATACTGTTACGTTCGAGAATGGGCTCTTTAATGTGATGGGAACCACACTTGGATACAAATCTCCATTATTAGAAATGACTGTAAAGGACGCAAAAGATACCTTTACAAATGTCGATTTTATTACCATTGCTATTAAAAGAGAAGGAATTGCACAAACTATTATTCCAAGAGGGGAAACCGCTTATAAATTAAACGATCAGGTATATTTTTCTGTACCTCATTATAGTATTGATAAGCTCTACCCTATTCTGGGTGAAGAACATGTAACCATCAAAAATGTGATGATTTTAGGAGGAAGCTCCATCGGATATAAAACAGCTCGTAACCTTTGCAAAGAAAACTTTAAAGTAACTCTCATTGAAAAGAATCGAGAAAAATCGGAAACACTTGCTGAAGAGTTACACAACGCATTATTGATTAATGGTGATGGTAGAGACATTGAATTATTGGAAGAAGAGAACATCAGAGAAATGGATGCTTTTGTCGCCGTTACTGGAGATTCTGAAACCAATATTATGTCTTGCTTGGTTGCCAAATCTAAAGGCGTTAAGAAAACCATCGCCTTGGTAGAGAATATGGATTATATCAACATTTCTCAAACCATTGGTATTAATACACTCATCAATAAAAAATTGATTGCTGCCAGTAGTATTTTTAGACATATTAGAAAAGGTGAAATTTTAGCTTTGGCCAATCTTCATAATATTGATGCTGAAGTTTTTGAATTTGAAGTATCTCCTGATGCCAAAGTGACCAAAAAACCAATTAGAGAATTAAAATTCCCTAGAGATGCGGTCTTCGGAGGAATTATTAGAGACGGAAAAGCATTTATGTCCTTTGGTGATTTCCAAATAAAAGGCGGAGACAAAGCCATTGTCTTTTGCTTGCCAGAAGCAATTCATATTGTAGAAGACTTATTTCGCTAGAAATGGGAAGTCTAAATTTAAAAATAATATATAGATTCTTAGGACTTACTGCTGTTCTTAACGGTGTATTCATGTTTATTGCGGTACCCTTTAGTATGTATCACAATGAACCTGAACAAATGGGGATTTTAAATGCTGGGATTGTTACCGTTTTCCTAGGGTTAATACTCTACTTTTTTAACAAGCCTAAGAACACCAACATCCAAAAAAAAGAAGGCTATTTAATTGTGACATTAGGATGGCTCACTTTGTCATTTACTGGAATGTTACCTTATCTCTTTTCCGGAGCAATTCCCAACCTAACCAATGCTTTTTTCGAAACGCTTTCAGGCTATTCAACAACAGGTTCTTCTATACTAACAGATATAGAATCTATGCCCAAAGGCATTTTGTTCTGGCGAAGTGCTACGCATTGGATTGGCGGTATGGGAATCATCGTATTAACCATTGCTATTTTACCTTTATTAGGAATTGGAGGCATGCAACTTTTTATGGCTGAAGCCCCAGGTCCTTCTGCAGATAAATTACATCCTAGAATTACAGATACGGCAAAACGATTGTGGTTGATTTATGTAATACTAACTTTTGCTGAGTTTTTTCTATTAAAAATAGCGGGCATGACTTGGTTTGATGCTATCAATCACGCGATGGCAACAGTAAGTACTGGTGGATTCTCAACCAAAAATGCAAGCTTGTCTTTTTGGAATCATATGCCATTAGTTCAATACATTACTATCTTTTTTATGATTGTTGCTGGAACTAATTTTATCCTCACCTATTTTGCTTTAAAAGGAAAAGTTCGGAAAGTAATACAAAGCGAAGAATTTCGATATTATATTTTCGGAATCTTAAGCGTTACTTTAATTATTGCAGGAGTTATTTTATTCTTTCAAGATACCACCCTACAAACAACCGTTAGTCATCCTGAAGTATTCGGGAAAACAGAAAGCGCTTTTAGACATGCGCTATTTCAGGTGACATCTATTGTAACCACTACTGGTTTTGTGAGCGCCGATTTTACCATGTGGAGCTTCTTTGCAACAGGTGTTTTCTTTGCCCTGTTCTTTGTTGGAGGTTCTGCGGGTTCAACGAGTGGTGGGATTAAAATAGTACGACATATTGTAATGTTAAAAAACAGCTTCTTAGAGTTTAAAAAAACCTTACACCCTCATGCAATTATTCCAGTACGTTATGATGGAAAAGCAGTGAAGCAAAACATTGTTTTTAACATTCTGTCTTTCTTTGTCATTTACATGCTAATCTTTATCATGTCTTCTGTTGTCCTTACCTTTTTAGGTTTAGATTTTGTATCCGCATTAGGAGCTGCTGCTTCTAGTTTAGGGAATATTGGTCCGTCTATTGGCTCTGTAAGTCCTGTAGATAACTTTGCGCATCTATCTATGGGTGCTAAATGGTTTTGTGCTATTTTAATGCTCATTGGGCGTTTGGAACTCTTTACCGTATTAATTCTTTTTACGCCTTTCTTTTGGAGAAAAAATTAGCTGGCAATATATTTTTTTTAAAATATTGATGCTATGGGCTTTATCTTATATATTTTTTTTTAAATTTACTTACTACTTAACAGCACATATTTTTTTTCTCCCCACTGTGTATGAATAAGTAAATTCTTTAACCCCATAATAATTTAACTTACAATGAGAAAAAATTATTTTTTATCGATTTTAATGCTAGCTCTTTTAATGAGCTTTAATGCAGAGTCGCAAATTCTTACCTTTGAATTTTCAGGTTTGGTTGGTAATGAAGCCACTGCAAATTCCAATTCTAATGATAGTAATATTGGTTCCTCTACTATCTCAAGAGGAGCAGGTTTAACCCCTTCATCCAATGGAAATAGATTCAATGCCATTAGTTGGGCAACAACGAGTATTGCGAATGCCGTTAGTGGTAATGATTATATGGAGTTTACCATAACTCCTAACTCTGGTTTTGAATTTAGTATTACATCCATCCAAGTAAATATTCAAAGATCTGGAACAGGCCCCAGTGAAGTAGAATTACGAAGTTCTTTAGATGGGTATACCAATGCTCTAGATGCTACAAAAAGTATTACAGATAATACTAGTGCACAATCTTTTACCTTTACCTTTAGCCAAACATCCAGTGCTGCTGTAACTTATAGATTTTATATGTGGGCAGAATCTACATCTGGTAGTGGAGGCTTTGAAGGAACAGGAAATGACATTGTAGTGAATGGTTCTACTGCGGCGGCTTCACAATCTGTTGGCTTTGATTCCGCAACAAGTTCGCAAACAGAAACAAATGCTACTTTTAATGTAAATATTCCTGTAACTCTCAGTAATTATGGAGGTTCTCAAGTAGATTTAAGTGTTACTGTCGATACGGGTGCTGGTACTGCTGAAAGTGGAGATTATACCTTAAATACAGCATCATTATCATTCACAAGTAGCACAACTATGAATATCTCTTTAGATATTAATGACGATGCTGATACCGACAATGAAACCGTCGTCATTAATATTGCTGAAACTACAGCAACAGGAATTACAATATCAATAAGTCAACATACCGTTACAATTACAGATGATGAAACTCCTGATATTGTAATATCAGAAATTATGTACAATACTCCTAGCACTGATGATGAATGGGTTGAGATTTATAATGCGGGCGGTAGTAGTCAGGATATTTCAGGTTGGACTATTGTAAGTACCTCTGCTTCTTTTACATTCACTTTCCCAGGATCAACTACAATTGCAAGCGGTGAGTATATTACAATCGCTGTGGGTAGTAATGGTGATGAAACCTACAATAATGACAATCCTTTTACACCAGATTACAATAACTTAAGTGTTGACAATTCTGCTGTTGCTGGCACCAGTAATAGCAATCAATTAGGAAATGCTACCAGTACACTCACATTAAATAATGGAGGGAGTACCATAGATACTGTCACTTATGATGATGGCGATATTACTGCTACTGATGGTAGCGGACCGTCTTATGAAATTATAGATCCTGCTATGGATAATTCTTTAACCAGTGCTAACTGGAGAGCAAGTAATGCCAATGGAGGTTCTCCGGGTTCTTCAGCAGTTACAACTTGGACAGGAACTACTAGTAATGATTGGACAGTTGCTGGTAATTGGGACAATGGAGTTCCTTCATCTAGTATGGCTGCAACTATTCCAAGTGGGGTAACTAACTATCCAACTGCTACTGCTGCCGTGACCATAAATTTTGCAACTATTGCTTCAGGAGCTTCGTTAATCGCACAATCTACATTTGCTGGAAACATAACCTACAACAGAAGTTTAGGGACTACCAATTGGTATTTGGTAGGCTCTCCTGTTGGTGGTGAAACCATTGAAGATCTCATTACCAATAATGATTTTGATACAGGGACAGGGTCTAATATTGGACTGGCTCCTTATCTAAACGATGGGACAGCTTGGAGTTTTCAAACGACTGCCTCTACAGGTGCTTTAACCTCAGGTGGTGGATATTCTGTAAAACTAAGTGCTGCTGGTAATATTTCTTTTTCTGGAACCATGCCTGTTGCTGATGTAGGGGTTTCTATTACTTCCAATACCAATGCCTTTAATTTAGCTGGAAATCCATATCCTTCTTTTATAGCTGCCAATACCAATGCTGATGCTACCAATAATCTATTAACTGTCAATACATCGAGTTTAACGGAAAATACCATATGGTTGTGGGATCAAGCAACAAGTTCTTATGATGCTACCAATCAAGCTTCTGCTGCCTTTCATGTGGCGCCTGGACAAGGATTCTTTGTAAGTTCTACAGGAGCTAATACATTCAACTTTACAGAAGCCATGCAATCGCATCAATCTACAGATTCTTTCCAAAGAACATCTTCTACAAGACCTGAAATCTTGTTGACACTTACTGATGGTTCTCTGACAAGAAATGTTGATATTTTTTATATCGATGGAACAACAACTGGATGGGACAATGGGTATGACAGTACTATCTTTGCTGGGGTAGCAAATGAATTTGCGATCTATACACATCTGGTGAGTGGCAGTACTGGTCAAAATCTTGGAATTCAATCATTGCCTGATACTGGCTTAGAAACCATGGTCATTCCTGTAGGAATCAATACAACTTCAGGAACGGATATTACTATCTCTGCGGCCGCAGTGAATCTTCCTAGTGGTTTCAATGTATATCTAGAAGATAAAGAGGATGATTCATTTACATTATTAAATGATACTTCTGAGTTTAGCACAACACTTACCAGTGATTTGAATGGTATTGGACGTTTTTATATCCATACAACTTCTAGTGCTTTGAGTACAGATGAGATCAACTTAGACCATCTAAGTGTCTATACTTCGGATAACAATAACTTGCGTATTGTAGGAATCCAAAATGGAAGAGCCAAAGTAAACATGTACGACATCTTAGGAAAACAAGTACTGGCTACTTCTTTCCAAGGAAATGGCCTCAATAATGTTTCGCTTCCAAATTTAAGGGCAGGAATCTATATTGTTCAGTTAGAAACTGAAAATGGAAAATTGAATACCAAATTAATTATCGAATAATAAAGACAAACATGAAAAATCAAACAGAAAATAAAGATCAAAAGATTTCTCGTAAAGATGCCTTGAACAAAATCGGTAATTACGGAAAATATGCAGCATTAACTGCATTGGGAACTTATATCCTATTAAATCCTAAAAAAGCACAAGCGGCTTCGCCTCCAGACGATCCTGGAACTGGATTCTAAAACAAACAGAAAATGTCAAATATAAAGCCAGATTTATAAAAAATCTGGCTTTTCTGCATAAAAAACAGGTATTTATACTTGTTTTTTTTGTGGTTTGAAAAAGTACTTTTATGGCTTCAGATAAAAGCTATCTGAGTTATGAACCTAACTTAATATTATGAAAAAAATTACTTTTCTATTATCTTTTTTGTTTACTGTAGTTTTTTACAGTACAACATTTTCCCAAACCTTTGATTGGGAGAGTGCAACAGATCTCGGAGCTACTGTTACAGAAACTAAAGGTGCTCCTGCTATTACTGCCACAGTATCTACCTCGTTTAACGATGCACAACTTGTTAATGGATCAGGCTTTGATGGCTCCTCAGGAAATATTGTTTTTACCAGTAATGCGAATGACAGTTCCTCACTAACTATTACATTTAGCCCCGCAGTGAATGTTGCAAGTATTTTTACGTTTATTGGAGATGGTGATGCAGTTGCAGGAACAACTATGGACTTCACACCGACTGGTGGAAGTAATTCTGTAGTTACTGAATTCATAACACAAGGAGCTGGAGAGGTAGTGACTCTTAATTGGACAGGAGTTACAGAAATTATTATAACAGTAAATGGCGGGGGAATGGAAACATTTGCTATAGATGACATCGTTTTACTTACTTCATCTACTTGGGATGGAAGTACTGATTCCGATTGGGATACCGCTGCCAACTGGAGTACAAATTCTGTTCCTACTGCAGCGACAGATGTTACCATTCCTTCTGGGTTAACTAATTACCCTACGGTATCAGGTGCTGCTGTAACAAATTCTGTTGCTATGGCATCAGGTACTTCTTTAATTGCACAATCTACATTTGCTGGAACTGTTACCTACAATAGAAACCTAGGAACTCTTGATTCTTGGTATTTAGTGGGTTCTCCCGTTGGTGGTGAAACCATTCAAGACATGATTACCAATCATACTTTTGCAACAGGTTCAGCTCCTAATATCGGACTGGCTCCTTATGACAATTCGCAAGCAAGTGCCAATGATCGTTGGGATTATCAAACCGCTTCTTCTACAGGTTCTTTAACCTCAGGAGGTGGATATTCTGTAAGACTAGCTGCTGCTGGTGATATCTCTTTTTCTGGAACTATGCCTGTGGCTGACGTTGGAGTTTCAATTACTTCTAATGTCAATTCTCAGAATTTAGTTGGGAATCCATATCCTTCTTTTCTAGCTGCCAATACCAATGCACATGCAACGAATAACTTGTTAACCGTCAATACATCGAGTTTAACGGAAAATACGATATGGTTGTGGGATCAAGGAACTAGTTCTTATGATCAAATCAATCAAGCTTCTGCTGCTTTTCATGTAGCACCTGGACAAGGATTCTTTGTGAGTTCTACAGGGTCTAATACATTCAACTTTACTGAAGCCATGCAATCGCATCAATCTACAGATTCTTTCCAAAGAGATGGTACTGCTAGACCTGAGGTTATTCTAACAATCACAGATGGTACAAATACTAGAGATGCTGATATTTATTATATTGATGGTACCACTACTGGATGGGACAATGGATTCGACAGTTCTATCTTTGGTGGAGTTGACAATCCTTTTGCTATCTATACACATGCGGTAGCGGATGGTTCTGGTAGAAACTTAGGAATTCAATCACTTCCAAATGCTGATTTAGAAAGCATGATTATTCCTGTAGGAGTTAATGCTACTTCAGGAACGGATATCAATATTTCTGCTTTAGCTACCCACTTACCTGCTGGACTCAATGTATATCTAGAGGATAAGAATGATGGTTCATTTACGTTATTAAATGACACTACGGAATTTACCACAACACTTACCAGTGATTTGAGTGGCATTGGACGTTTTTATATCCATACAACTTCTAGTGCTTTAAGTATAGATGATCTCAACTTAGACCATCTAAGCGTCTATACTTCGGATAACAATAACTTGCGTATTGTAGGTATTCAAAATGGAACTGCCAAAGTAAACATGTACAACATTTTAGGAAAACAGGTATTGGCTACTTCTTTCCAAGGAAATGGGGTCAATGATGTTTCGCTTCCAAATTTAAGGGCAGGAATCTATATTGTTCAGTTAGAAACTGAAAATGGAACATTGAATACCAAATTAATTATCGAATAATTTAAAGACACAACGAAAGATGAAAAATCAAACACAAAATAAAGATCAAAAGATTTCTCGTAAAGATGCCTTGAATAAAATCGGTAATTACGGAAAATATGCAGCATTAACTGCATTAGGAACTTATATATTATTAAATCCTAAAAAAGCACAAGCAGCTTCACCTCCAGACGATCCTGGAACTGGATTCTAGAAATACAACAAAAATGCCTTGAGTTCTCAAGGCATTTTTTTGTTACTCCTTTTTAAAACGTCTTTGCGAGTGTAACGAAGCAATCTGTTTAATGAGATCGCTTTGTACCTCGCGAAGACATCATTATTTGTCTTTGCGATGCCCAATTTATTGAAGAGAAGTGATCTCATCAATAAAAGTTAGCATCAAACAGATTAAATTGAAATTGAAGTCGAAGCTGAAAACTCATAACGAATGACTGAAACCAGAAACTTTTTAACTTTCAAACTAAAAAATAACAGATCGCTTCGTACCTCGCGAAGACATTTATAAATTGTCTATTTTTACAAAAACTTTAATATCTCTTTGAATTCAATCATCACAAAAGAAATAGAAGAAAAATCAATTGTTTGGTTTCAAAATTCTAATCAATATTTGATTTTAGAAAATAGTGCAGCAGAAATTGTAAAGCGATTGTATCGTAAAGATTCTATAAAAGACATTGCCAAAACTTTAGAAGACGACTTGGGAATTCCGTTTGAAAAAGCCAGTGATTTCATCATTGATATTGATCAACAAATTGTAAAAACATCTCAAAAAGAAGAGGACATTCCTTCTAGTAATCATCAAGATGTTACCAGTCCTGATTCTTTTGAATTTGTTAAATACTATCAAATTGATGCAAAACTCTTTAAAGTAGCATTTTCCAATGAATTTGAATTGTCTTTAATTCACCCAAAATTTGCTCATTTAGAAGTAACAGAAACAGAAGGGGTACATTTTTCTTTTCAAATTTTTAATCATAAGAACACTACTTGTTTTACACTTGACAACAACTTTATAGGTTTTTGGAGCAAAGAAGACATTCATTATTTTGAGGGAAAATTTTCTATGAAAATCATTGAGTGTCTTTATGAAAAACTAGAAGAAAAATGGATGGGTGTTTTTCATGCATCCGCTATTAATCATAAGGATAGTTCTATGCTGATTTTAGGTGATTCTGGCAACGGAAAAAGCACTTCTTTGGCTTTATTACAGGCACATGGTTTTCATTGCATTGCAGATGATTTTGTTCCTATTGATCATTTAAAAAATGTGCATTCTTTTCCTGCGGGAATCTCTATCAAAAGAAACTCTTTGGATGTTTTATTGCCTTATTATCCTGAGTTAGAAAATTCGGCAGAATATCATTTTAAAAGATTAAATAAGGTTGTTCGATATCTTCCACCTAAAGATCCTAATTATAAAAAATCGTTTCCTTGCAAAGCTTTAATTTTTATAAAGTATCAAAAAGATGTAGATTTTGAGCTGGAAAAAATCTCAAATTTACAAGCTTTTGAAAGCTTAATTCCAGATTCCTGGATTTCTTCAATCTCAGAAAATGTCACTGTTTTTTTAGATTGGTTTTCTTCATTACCTTGTTATCAATTAACCTATTCTAATAATGAATTGATGATTGATTCTGTCAGAAAATTATTTGAAGATGACTTATAAAGAAGCTCTTTTCTTTATTGGCAAATGCTTAACTATTTCTCAAGAGAAAGAAAATCTTCAGTACGTTACTCAACAGGTACAATCTAATCACATTGATTGGGATGCTATTGTAAAAACAAGTACGGCTCATTATGTGTTTCCTGCCTTGTATTGCAATTTATCAAGAGCAAACCTTTTGTCGTTTTTACCTGAAGAATTGGTTTCTTATATGAAACATATTACCGATCTAAATAGAGGTCGAAATCTTCAAATTATTGATCAGGCAACTCAAATAAATGAGTTATTAACTAGCCACGGAATCACAGTTGTTTTTGTAAAAGGAACAGGGTTTTTGCTACAGAATTTCTATGACGATTTAGGGGAACGAATGCTTGGCGATATTGATTTTATTGTTGCCATAGAACATTACCAAAAAGCAAATACAATATTGAAAGAGAATGGATATTCTGAAGTTCTTGAAAATGATTATCCTTCTTTTAAACATTTACCAAGATTACAAAAACAAGATAGCATTGCCGCGGTTGAAATTCACAAAGAAGTTGTGAATGAAAAATATGCTCAAGAGTTTAATCATTCTGTAATTAGTTCTGATATTTTATCTGTTGACAATTTCGCTGTGATGAGTTATAAAAATCAGCTTATATTAACGATTGCTTCAAAGCAAATTAACGACAACGGTCAATATTTTAATACAATTAGTCTAAGAAATGCATACGATGTTTTTTTACTTTCTAAAAAGACAGATTCTTTGCTTTCTATACAAAACAGTTTGCTTTTATTTCATCTTTCAAATAACTTTCTTGCCTTGTGTCATCTGGTATTGAATACTGAAAGTATCAGATATGAAGAGAATGCAACGAGTCGTAAATATATGTACGTTTTTGACAAAATTCTTGCGGATCAAAAATTTAGAAAGCGATATCATCAAAAACAGCAAAGAAAAATCTTATTCAAAAAAGGCTTAAAAATGACCTACGATTCTCTCTTTGATAAAAATTATAGAAAATGGTTTTTCAATCGATTTTTAGATAAAAAATGGCAACGTGAAAAAATGGTGCAGTTGGGGCTTAAATCAAGCTCTTAACTTCATCAAAATCCAATCCGCCATAGTTTCCAGAACTCATTAACAAAACGGCACAGTTACTTAAATTTTCAGAAAACAAGAACTCTTTAAAATCGCTTGGATTCGTATAGATGATTAGATCATCTCTTTGAAAGGCATTTGCAATTTGATCTTTTGTAACTTCTTCTAATTGCTTAATTTTTACGGCATGAGGAGAGAAAAACACCACAGCTTTATCTGCTTTGTCTAGTGCTCCTTTATATTCCTCTAAAAATTCAGCGTTTAAACTACTATAAGTATGCAGCTCAAAACAGGCCAAAACTTCTCTTTCATTGTACTGTTTTTTTACAGCTTCAGTAGTAGCTTTCACTTTACTTGGACTGTGGGCAAAGTCTTTAAAAATAACCGTTTCTTTACTTTCTGCTATCTTTTCTAAACGCTTACTAGCTCCTTTAAATGATGCGATTGCTTCGTAGAAATCGTCCTCATCAATTCCCATATGCTGACAAATCCATTTGGCGCCTGCTAAGTTTTGCAAATTGTGTTCTCCAAAAATTTCTAAAGGCATATTTCCATCGGAAGTATCAATAGACGTAATTCCATTTTCGATGGTATGTTCTGGAGTATTATATGGATATCTTTTGATGGCATGATCGGAATTTTCTACCACTCTTTTTACGGCTTCATCTTCCTCATTGTAGACCATAATTCCACCATTGGTTAAAGAATCCGTGAAAATTTCGAATTGCTCTACATAGTTTTCAAATGTTGGAAATACATTAATATGATCCCAGGCAATTCCGCTTAACAATGCAATATTGGGTTTGTACAAATGAAATTTTGGACGCATATCAATTGGCGAACTTAAATATTCATCACCTTCTAAAACAATAAACTCGTTTTCTTGAGTTAAATGAACCATGGTATCAAAGCCTTCTAGCTGTGCTCCTACCATATAATCTACTGCTCTCTCATGATAATTCAACACATGAAGAATCATGGAAGTAATGGTCGTTTTTCCGTGAGAACCACCAATAACTACTCGAGTTTTGTCTTTTGATTGTTCGTATAAAAACTCTGGATATGAATAAATTTTCAATCCCAATTTTTGTGCCTGTAACAATTCTGGATTGTCTTTTTTCGCATGCATTCCTAGGATAATGACATCTAAGTCAGAAGAAATTTTCTTTGGAAACCATCCATATTCTTTAGGAAGTAATCCTCTTTTTTCTAAACGAGATTTAGAAGGGTCGTGAATAGTATCATCACTTCCTGTTACCTGATAACCTTTGTTATGTAAAGCAATGGCTAAATTGTGCATTGCACTTCCACCAATGGCAATAAAATGGATGTTCATTAGTTTTTATTTTAAGGTAAAAATACAAAACCTTTATACTTTATTGTTATTTTTAGTTAAATGAAAAAGGTCTTTTACTCATTAAAAAAAATAGCTGCACTCGTTTGTATTTAGTTATAAATACCTAAGTCCTTTCTTTCCATCTCTAGATGACCTTCTCTTTTTATCAAAAAAGAATAAAACAGAAACTAACAAAGAGGTTGCAACCTAGTTCTAAATATTTACGAAACATCTAGCGCTTTTCAAAAAAACATAACTTATTGAAAAACAAGTAGAAACACCTATACCTAAGACAGGTAAAAACACTCTAAAACGCCTGATGATTTAATTATACATTTGGAATATTAACAATTAAAACATTATAATTATGTCCAAAAAAAGATTTACCGCCAAACAATTAACAGCTGCTAGTGCAGAAACTCAAGATCACTATATTGGTGATTATATTACAGCTACAACTGTGATTACAGGTACCAATAGAGACCAAACATCTACCACATTTAATACAGCAGCGGGACAATTCATTCCTGCAACCAATATTATTTTAAATCCTCAAAACCCTATTCGAAATGATATAAGCTTAGAAGCTGGATTGCAAAAATTAAATATTAGAGAAATAAGATTAGTACCACCTAATTTAGAACAAGGAGGTTTCGTAAACTTAAGCTGCACATATACAGATATTTACGGAGAAAACCAAAGGCAATTCACGGGTTCAATAGCAAATTGGAACCTGATTTAGTAATTTTAGCCTACGCCTAATTTTACTTTTTTAAACACATTTAAATATTCTTGCTCAGGCCAGGCATAAGACCAATAGCTTGGGTAAGAATATTTGAATTTCCCAATCAATTAAAATCATCATAAGCTTACCTAGATGGCTGAAACAATTTTCACACAAGCTCAATCAAATAGCTCTCTTTATGAAAATAATAGTACAGGGGTAGGTTGGTCTGCTTTTTTACTCCCAAAAAATATTGAGCCAAGTCTAGAAAGTTATACTTTAAAAGAAGCTTGGAATCTTCAAACAGCGAGTCCTTCAATTTTTGGTTATTTTCTTTTTAGCCGAAACGCTCCTTCAGATATTGATCAATTTATTGAAAATGCATGGACTTACTTTTCCGAACAAAGCACTCAATCTGGTGTTTTTATCACTTGGTTAAATAACCCAAATATTACATTAACTCAAGCAAATACAGTTTTAATAAAAGTAGATGCTATGAGTTTCGCAACATCTATTATTGTGGATGAAAATGTAAGTTTATTATTTGGTGGTTATCTTGAATTATTCATCTCTGGAGGTGGAAATGCAGGAGTCAACCTATTTATCAATGAAGATGGTAATAGCATTGTATTTAAATACTATAATTCTATTGGTCAAATAAAATTAGCTCCAAAAGATAATCCTGGAATTTCTACTGTAGATTTTGAAATGCCTCTGCCTTTTGATGGTCCTTTGAGAGGTTGTTTTCAACCTAGTTTTTCACTAGATGCTTCTACTACTGCATATAATTCTTTTGACATCGCTCTCAAATATTTTTTCCCACAGGCAGAAAGTATTATTGAGCTCAATTATCCTTTATTTGACAGCTATCAAAGTGGCTGGAAACTTCGATTTATTGCTAGCCTTGATTTTTGGGATCAACTAAACATTAATTATAACCCTCTCAATCAAAATGGTGCATTAAGAACATACATGGCTTTTAATGGAATGATAAACGATAACTCTGGAGAGACAGATAATATCCCAATTCCTGGTCAATTACTGACCGATTATTCAGTAGGAATGACCTTAAAGCCTAATATTGATTTTACTGAAGATCCTTGGCCCGTAGCTCAGCCCAATTCTAGTACGTTGGTTTTTAGTCAACGTAAAGTAGATTCCGAGGAGTCTTATTATTTAGTACCTCAAGGAGATTTTTATCTTGGTTTTGACCCAGATGCAACTCCAGGTGCAGCAACTAATGGGCAATACAACTTACTCTGTGGTATTGCTGGTACAGAAACAATTAGCTTTACACCAGCCTCCAACGATTCAGAGAATCCTTATGTAGGTGACATTATACGTTTTTATGCTGGTCAGGCTGCTTATGCTCCTATCTTTCCTTTTCCAGAAGTCAGTCTTTTTAACCCTCCCGATTATGAAGGTGATCCCCTGATAAATAGTGATTATCATACAGCTTGGATCAATATTATTCCTAGCAATAGTAAATCTAATTTATACAGTTCACAACCCGAAGGGTCTATGCTATATGGCAAGGAGAACGAAGTTTATCAAGAAACCTCAGAATTTTTAGGCTTTTTTGAACCCAGTATTGTGGTTTCTCCAGATCAAGGTTTTTGTTTTCCAATGGTATTTTACCGCAATTTTAACACTGATATTAAGGTCAACTTTAATAAGTTCGAATTCCAAATTATCCTTCCTAGTCGTAAATCAAAAATTAATCATTCTTCTCCCATCTCTGCTCAGAGTAAATATACGTATCATAACAAGGAACTACTTGCTAATGCAACTACAACAGCAGCAACAACTAATCAAGGATTGGTTGTAAATATAGAAACAGATGGAAATTGGAGCGAGTTACAATTGGCTAAGAATGATATACTAGGAAATATATATCAACTCAAATTCACAAACCTTGCCTCTGAACTAAAAAACGCTTTTCAAACCAATCAACAATTTTTAGTTATTACCGACAATACTTTTTTAGGGACTTTGACTTCGCCAGATGCTAATAGTGATATTGCAGCTTTTTATAATAAGATGTCAATCCAAGAATGGGCTTTTGATATCAATACAGGAGTTGATAATCTTTACGGAGATTACAGAAATGTGCTCATCTTTAAATTCTGTGATGGTTCTCTCAAAGACAGGGTTACGAATCCTCAAGATTGGACTGAAGCTGGAAATTTTAACGCCACAGATAGCAATGGACTTACTGCAGTCTCACAATGGTTACAAGATTATATTGCCGATGCAGAACAACAATACATAGAGTTTAACAATCCTTTTTATAAAAAATTCTATGACATTGTCAATAACGAAAATTGGAGCGGTATTCTTGCACTAAAAGTAGATTTAAAATTAGAGGAGTTACCTATTGAAATTCAGGGGTTATTAGCAGGAATTGACCTGTCTAATTTCTTCGGACATCATCTAGGTATTGAAGTAAGCAGAGTAGATGTATCAGAAGAAATAAAAATGGAAGACGTCTCTTCTCTTTTCGGCTTGATTGACTATAATGACAAAGCTTATATAGAACAACTTAAAGCGGGAGAAGACCCTAATAAACCTGTTCCTCCAGACGGTAATATTTATGATTTTAAAGTACTAACATTACAAGTACTTTTTGAGAATACAAATATTAAAGATTTCATTAGTAAGGCTCAGTTGACTATGAATGAAATGTTTTCAGACACTGTTATTGCCAAACCAGAAACTGAAAATTTAGATGAATTTTCTACGGTAGTATACAATGGTACTTATGAAGATCAAGATGGAGAATCTACTTACTCTTTTAATGTTGTTAACCCAGGACAACGAATGTTCTTCAACAACAATCTCTTGAGTTATATTTCATTTAGCAAATCTCAGTTTAACACTTTAGTAAAAGAAGGGGAAAGCGGTTCTACTCAAGTGCAAACACGTTTTTTACTTTGGGGATATATGCACTTTGAAGCCATTCCAAACTATGATGTTTTCTCTTTTGGTGCAGAAGGAGGTTATGAAAAAGAAGGGCAAGGTTACGGATTGGCTTACTCTAATTTGTATGTCTCAATGGACTTTGCATTAGATACACCTACTGTACGCACATTTACTTTCAATGCGTTAGATGTTAGTTTTGATTCACAACAAAGTACAGCTAGAGAGAATAGTTTATTTCCAAATTTTGCTCTAAAAATCAATACACTTGTAGTGGGTACAGAAGAAAAATACCCGAATGATTTAGGATACCTACCTGTTGGTGTTCAAATGACTACAAGCAGACTAGATGGTGATTGGTACGGATTGGAATTTGAAGTAAATATGGGAGGCCCAGGAGCTTTAACTTCTGCTGCAGGTTTTGACTCTACACTTATGTTGGCTTGGGCTCCAGGGAAAAACCTAATCAATAAAGACGGAGAAAAAGACACTACTTACAATGCTTATGTTGGAATTAAACTTCCTGGAACCAGTACGGATGCTAAACTATTGAGTTTGCAAGGTGTTCTAAAGGTTGCTGTAGGCGATCTCTTTTTACAATACTATGAAGATAAAAAGTATTTCTCTCTACGGATGAGTGACATTAGTTTAAAATTTCTAGGCATTGCTAAACTTCCTCCCGATGGCTATATCAACTTCTTCATTTTTGGAAACCCAGAAGCTAATGGGAAACAAGAAAATCTAGGTTGGTACGCAGCCTATAATAAAAATAAAGAAAAGGCAGAAGTGGCAACACTGCTTCCTGCCTCAAAAAAAATCATTAAAAATAAAAAAAGATGAAAAATTTATTAAAATATAGTCTCAGCATCACGATGCTTTTCTTTTTTACTGCATCTATTTGGGCTTCTAGCTTAGACATCCATCATATTGGTGTTGGCCAAGGAGATGCCACACTTTTTGTATTTACCGACAATAACGGTCTACAAGTAAATATCTTGATTGATACTGGAAATAGTAATGGAAAAGGAACCGAAGTTTTCAATTATTTAAAACGGAATATAAAAGCCGACAAAGATGGTGATTATGTGATTGATATATTAATCACTTCCCATTTGCATAGTGACCACTATGGCGGTACACCTGAGCTCCTTCGTCTACTTAAACAAGACAATTACAATTGGTTTATACTAAATATTATTGATAGAGGAGCCGAAATTGCCCCCAACCCAGATGAATATTGTTATGATAATGGAGGTGATTGGGAAAGTAATGATCCTATAAATGCTGAACAAGGTGAACCCATTGCAACTCCTATTACCAATTTATATAATCGTTATGTGAAAGCAATTAAAGATTATTTCCCACATGCTATTAGGCAATCTGTTCCAGTAGGTACTGAACTTTTTTCTCAGGTTATAAAAACTACATATACTTCTACTAAGTTTTGGTGTCTAACTAAAGATGCTCAAGTTTTAAATAAATACAATACCAATACAGTTATGTCCAATACTGGTACTCCTAAGAGTGAAAATGACCTTTCGTTCTCTTGGTTAATTCAATATGAAGGCTTTAAATATTTCTCTGGAGGAGATTTGGGTGGTTCTAGTACTGGAAATTATCTTGATTTGGAAACACCGTTATGTAATACTTTTAAAACTTGGCCTAGCCAAGAATTTCATTTTTGCAGCTTTAAAGCGAGTCATCATGGTAGTGCGCACAGTACAAATACTGATTTTGTAAGTACTAAGTGTTCCAATCCAACACTGGCGATTGTACCTTCTGCTTTGCGCTCCTTTAGTGGCACCCAAATCCCCACATTGGAAACTTTAAAACGGATTACTGGCGCTGTGGGCAATAACATCTTTTATACATTTATCAAAGATGATGGAAAGTATTATGAGGGAAAAGTTGTTAAATACAATCATGTAAAATTAAGTGTTGAAAACCCTGGCATTGGAAAGCCTATTGCAATGAATATAACACAAAGATGGATAGACAAAACTAACTTGAACGTAGAAGGAACTTCTTGGGGTTCAGGTATCATTACCTGTAGCAAAGAACATGATTGATTAGCATAAAAAAATGCAGAGAATTCAAAAAATGTGGAACAAATGAAAAGTCAAAACACAAAAAGTTATGCATGAAAAAAAGCTTTGGATTATTAGCCTCTTGAGGTAATATTCCACACAATAGAAAACACCAGAAGATGACCTTAAACGAAATCGCCGAACAACTCAAAGCTGCCGCCATTGAAGGTGGTGGAAAACTATTGCTTGATAATACCATCATTCAAACAGATAGTTGGCAACTCGTTTTAGATCTTATCAATCCTCAAAAGCTTGAATTAACTCTAGATCCAGAAAATGATATTTATGTAGAAGATGACATCTTATTTGTAAAAGGAGAAGGTCCTTTGTATAATAGCACGGGCATTTCAGAAGCTCAAATACAAGGCGAGGTAGAAGCCGATAGAGTTTGTGAACTGACCTCAACCATAGATACTATTGAATTATCGGAAATTCCAGATCCAGATATGGGATTAATTGACAATCCTAATTTATGGGTTCCTATTTATAGTTTTTCTAATATTTCTTTATCAGTTAGTTCAAAAACGGCAACGTTAACTCTTAACAAAGAGAACTCTAACCAGAGTTATGACATTTTACCAACGTTAAAAATAAACTTAAGCAAATTAGGATTCAAGGTAACGAAGACATATGCAGGTAAAAGTACTTATAGTTATACCTTCAATATAAATGGCGAATTTAATGTAGGAGCTGCTACTATTCCTACTAGTGTAGAACTGCCTGCGTATTCTTTTTCAACACAACAGTGGACTCTTGTTCTAGGAAAAGAAGGAGACTATCTTGTGAATCTCACAGATACTTTTAATTTGCTAGGAGGTGTCAATGCTTTCCAGCAAATGCCTCCAGCTTTGACTAATGTTGGTGATTTCGGAATCATTAAAATGAGTATTTTATTCAATCAGTCAGCAAATGCTACTCTTATTGATAATGTTTTGGTGGCATTTGGATGCAATGATTGGGAGGTAGTCCCAAGTTTTTTAATTAAAGAAGCAGCAGTCACTATCCAAGTTAACAAACCTTTCCAACCAGATATGTCCATTATCTCCATTATAAGTGGGGAATTTCATTTAGGATCTGACAATCCATATGTTTTTGGAATTTCTATGATTTTAGGAACGGGGTCTCAAGACTGGATAATGACTTTATCAGCAAATATTCCATTAGATAATATTTCTGCTTTTGATGCATTACCAGGTGGATTAAATGTTACTGAACTTAACTTACCAGAAGATGTTAGTACCGCCGAATTAAAGGTGAATGAATTTAAAATTACGTACAATCCCACATCCAAAACAATGGGATATATGTCGTTGGATATATCCCTAGAAGCTGTTTGGTATTTTTACTATAGTAGTACTGGTGACCCTCTTTTAGGTATTGGCAATCCTTATTTATATTTAAAAATTGAGAACCCTATTCCAACACCTTCCGATAAAGCAAACCCTAACCGAATCATCAATTTGAATGCTGGAGGTAGTATTTACATAGACACTACTTATCTATTAGTATCTTCTTCGTATTCCAATGCACCCACTGCTTGGTCCTTTGCAGTTACTCAAGCGCCAGATTCAGTATTATCTCTTGCAAATTTGGTAGAAAAATTTCTACCAGATTACAATATGGAAAATCTCCCCGATTTTGTTCCCTCAGATATTAAACTCAGTGGTTTTGAAATCAAAGTTTATTCAGATCCTGCAACAAGTACAAATACTTATGAGTTTAGAGGTGAAACCATTATAGATTGGGATGTTACTATTGGAACAATTCCCGTTAGTGCAAAAGCAAGTTTTGATGTAAAATACAAGAGTACTGGAGAAGTAGAAGGTAAACTTAGCATGAGTACTACCATTTCTCAGCTTGACGTAAGCGTTGGGTACGAATTTAAGGATACCGAAAAATGCCTCTTTGTAGATTGGAATGCTTTTAAAGGCAGTTATTGTACCACAGATCAAGGAGGAAAGTATGTGAAAATAGCCATGAACGACATCAGTTTTGGAGGCATTTTGGAGATGCTCGTTTTAGTCGTTCAACCAAGTCTAACAAGTTACTCGCTGCCTGCACCATGGAACTTACTCAATGAAATTTCGCTCAAAGGACTGACACTCAAAATAGATGTATCTAAAAGTCCTTACGACGTAGAAGTTACTTATAGCTTGCCCAAACCTATCAATCTTGGTTTCCTTAAAATTGATGCACTTAACTTTAAGAAGCCAGATCCATCAAAAGGAGAAACTTCTTATGTAAACATAGAACTATCTGGTTCTTACCTCGGTGGAAAACCAATCCCAGAATGGAAATCACCTCAAGAACAACCTCCAGCTGTTCCTGGAGAAGGAAACAGTTATTTTGACTTGCGCCTTTTAGCTTTAGGTCAACGGGTATCTATTGATGGCTACGAAGATTTAAAAACTATTAAAGAAGTAATTGCCGCTATGCGAGATATTCCAAGTACTGGCGGACAATCCAACCCAGTAGATGGGCAATCGCAAAAAGGATATCCTGTTTTCAATAATGATAGTAACTGGCTCATCGCCACAAATTTTGGGATTCTTAAAGTTGGTAATGATTACACTGTAGATATGTCAGTTGTCTTCAATGACCCTGAACTATATGGCTTGCGTATTGAAATGGCGGGCGCCAAAGCAAAAGTCTTCAATGGACTGAAGTTTGAAATAATGTATAAGAAGGTTAGTGACTCTGTAGGAGTGTATCAAATCGAATTGACTTTACCAGATATTATGCGCTATTTGCAATTTGGTGTTGTCAGCATTATTTTACCCGTTATTGTAATTCAAATTTATACCAATGGCGATTTTTATTTTGATATTGGATTCCCACATAATGAGGACTTTTCTCGCTCCTTTACAGCTACTGTAATTGTAGTTGGTATTCCATTTAGAGGTTCTGCAGGTTTCTATTTTGGTAAACTTAGTAATGAAACAGCAACTCAAATTCCAGAAACCACTAAGGGTACTTTTAACCCAGTTATTATTTTCGGTTTAGGTCTTCAAGTAGGAATCGGTTACGATTTACAATACGGAATCCTAAAAGCTGGATTTAGTCTTACTTTAGTTGGAATTATTGAAGGTGTTATTGCTGCCTTTAGCCCTTATGATCCTCCCAATGATGCCTTAGCCGATGCTGATAAGAATCAAGTAGCTGGTAGTTATTATTATAAAGTTAGTGGTACTTTCGGAATCATTGGTAAATTGTATGGGGCCATCGACTTTGGAATTATCAAAGCAGATGTAACTGTCAACATTTATGCACTTGTAAAAGGTACATTTGAAGCATATCGTCAGATGCTATTAGCTATTTCAATTGGTGTAGAAGCCAAAGCATCTGTAAAAATAAACTTAGGTTTATTCTCTATCAAAATTAGCTTTAAGTTCAGTATGACTATTGAACAAGAGTATACTTTAGGCAGCAATAATGAAATAGATGCTCCATGGTATTCTGGATCAACAACAGAAGTACTTCTACAAGGAAGAACAAATGGTCAGATCTCAAATAGAAGTCGTTTACGTTCACCCAGAAGAAACTCGTTACATAGACAAGTTCTTCGTAAAGAATTACGTCGTCAGATCTCACTTGACAGAAAGAACACAGTAAGGGTTTATCAACGATTGGCTTCCAATACTCCTTGGAAAGGAATGGTAAATCGAATGGTTGAAAACATCGATAGAGAATTCAATTGGACACCTTTTACCGTCGATGCCAAAGATCCAATTGCCATGTGGTTAATGCCCGGTTTAACTGTAAGCGGACCAGAAACTGGAAGTCTAAGCGAACAAAACGCAAATTATATTGCAACACTTTATACGGATGCTCCTTCCGATGATATAGATGCTCCAAAATCTTCTTTCTCTTATCTTTCTGAAAATATTTTCCGTTGGGTTATTAACTCTTGGATAAATGAAGATCCTGGTGCTATAGAAAGGACTGAACTTGATAAAGAAGCTATTAGTCTTGACGATCTTCAAGACATCTTCGATGCACTGACAGAAACTACAGACATCGATCCTATTAGCTATGCCGACATTAAAGTCTTTTTAGAGCAACTATTTAAAATCAATATTTCTGTTGGGGAAGATGAGCAAATAGAAGGAGCTCTCTTCGCTATGATTCCAGAATTTAAATTAAAAGTTCCTGCCTACAATGAAGATCCTATCATAGAAAGAGATTTTTATACTTATTCTGAATGTAGTCAAAAATACCAAGATGAATTAAGATTATATTTTAATCAACTGGAAGTACAAGTACAAGAAGAAACTGGGAATGATGAGGTTGAAGCTAACTTAAAAGTTGAAGAAGAAGTTCCTTCATCTCTAGCAACCTTTATTTTTGAAGATTATTTCTTATTAATTGCTAAGCAATTATTACAGGATGCTCTAGATGCAATGAATGCTTTTGTTTATACTCTTACTGAAGGAGACAGTCTTGACAGTATTCTTACTTGGATAAACAGTATAGGTACAGGTAACTTAAATAATAATGTTACTATTTCAGAATTAATAGAAACTACTCGTACACACCCACTTGCTCATACAGAAGATTCTGCATCTATACTTATCACTGGCGTTCAGTATGGGATTAAAGAAAATCAAAGTTTATTAGACATCGCTTATGATAGTGCAATGAACTTTTCTTACTTAAGTGTAATCAATGCTGACAATCCAAACATTTTAATGCCAGATGCTCAAATTGAATTGGATGACAAAATTTATATTGTTTCTGAAGGTAATACATTAAATACTGCAGCTGAATTCTTTGAAATGACTGTTCCTGAAATGGTCACTGCCAATGACAATCAAGTTGGAAAAGATACCTCTTTATTAGAGGAAAATGCTTGGATGCTAATGGCTGCTTGTGATTATCAAGTGGTAACAAACGACAGTCTAGAATCAATTTCTACCAAGTATGATGTAGACGGAGTAACATTAGTAGAGCAAAATCAAAATGTGACTGCTCTTTTAGTTCCTGGAAGTATCATTAGTTTTGAAGAAACAGAATATGAAGTAGAAAGTACTGATACTTTTTACACGATTGCTACCAAATTAAACACTACTGTAGCAGTTTTAGGAGCAGATTCTGCTTTACAAAGTCAAACAGGGTTACTAGAACCATTGGCAATGGTTATGATACCTCCAATAAATTATGAGGTACAAAGCGGAGATACCATTCAATCTATTGCAGATGTTTATAGTATTACTGCAGAATCATTAGGTAATAATTTCCACAATATCGCAATCACTAATATTTTTGATTCTAGCGAAAACAAAACGTTAGACTTACCTCCATTAGAATATTTGGAAGTAGAAAATATTTTGAATGAACTAATTAGAGGAGGTAAAATAATGAGTTTGGCAGGAATGTCAAGCAGATATGCGCTTCATGGGTTACAATTACCAATCACAGAAGATATTACTTTTCCAACAGGAGCACCTTGTGAAGAAGGATCTAATTGTGGTGTATATAAAATGACTGGACAACAATGGAAATTGCCCAATAAGTTTACAGATGATACTTATAGCTTTGATATTATTAAGCCTGAAGAATTTAGTTGGATAACTTTTAATGATACCGAAGAAGACACTCTTAATGTAAAATTAGGAGAAGACAGTATTATTCTTATAGAAGATGTTTTAGGTTCTGCACAAGAAAATGGAGTTCAACCAGATGTTGTCTCTTTAGACATTATGCCTTTTGCCGAAGAAAATGCAGGTAATTATGCTTTCAAAAGCTATATGGAGTGGCAATCAGCAAGTCCAATAACCTTGCCTTATGGAAGTTTAGGAGATCAAACTAATGCTACTCCCCTAATTTGGAATTTTCCTTCTAACTTAGAAAGCTTATTAAGCTTAGGAAAAACGCTCTCTCCAAAATTCAGTATTCAAATTGGACGATCTGAAGAAGGTAGCGCAAAAATGGAAAAACGCTCCGCTAGTTATTATAGCTGGGGAACATTAGTCCCTGTGCAAATTAAAAAACTAGCCCGACAAGCTTCAGACGATGGTGCATTTCTTAATTATGAATTATTAGGCACTAACGAAGTGAGTATAGCTCAGTTAGAAGAACTATTAATCGTATTGCGTCCAGAAGATGACTTAATTGATCAAATTCAGATACTTTATCCTCCTAATGCAACAGCAGATAATTCAGAAGGTGTACAAAGTGACGGTTTAGAAAACTTAATTAGTTTTATTACTCAATCTAATTTATCTACTGATACCAATCCGCCTACGTCTAATAGTTTTGTTATGAAATCAGAGGCAGAAGATCAAGAATTATCTCATGGTATTTTAAACGATCCTTACGATTTTGTTCGCTTATTATGGCAAGCAAGTATTACTAGAAATGGTGGATACTCTTTATATTATGAGCTAGTTGAAAGTCAGACAGGGTTTTCTGATGAAATATTTAATGAAGATGATGTGGCAACCTTGTACCTACTAATTGCGTATTCAAATCCATCTAAAGAAAATCAAAAGAACCTTTTGACTCCCTATATGAATTGTGCAATAACAGGAGAAACTATTGATCGTGCTAAAGAAACTGTATTTGCCGAATCTGAAGAACAATTGAGTAGCCATACTGTTAAAGTAAGTAAAAACTTATCAGATAATGACGTTGATAAATCTGAAAGTCTATCGGAAATTGCTGAGAAATATTACAGTAATAGTATAGAATTAGCACAACACAACAGTACTATTGAACTTAACCTAGATGCAGATCCAAGTACTAGTTTAACAATTAGTAATATTATATATGAATTACGTCCAGATGAAAATTCACCAGGAAATAACCTGCAAGACATTCTTGATTATTTCGGAACAAATGAAACTGCATTGCAAAAAGCAAACCCAAATGTAGATTTAAATCAATTGTCTATTTGGGAAGTTCTAAACATTCCTACTGTAACTTATGAACTAGTAACGGGTGGAGTTGCAGGTACCCAATTGGATCAGATTGCAAAACATTATTTTATTCCGTTAGATTTACTAGCATATGAAAATAGATTCCTAACTGGATTATTTACAGTTGATAGTGTCTTAGAAATTAACAATCAAATCTTAATCAAAACAGCCACAATTCCTCAAGGAAATTTAGGCTTTACGATGTATGTAAACGATCCAGGTGATCAAGAAGAAGTCTTTGATTCTGTGTCTAAAAAACTAGATGTTACTAAATTAGCTGAGTCTAACAATGCAGATATTTATTTACGTAACTTATATACTTTGCTCAGTTATCAAGTAGTTGGTAATGTTAATTTCAATCAAAGTATCATGGGCTTACCTGTGGGGCCAACTGAAGACACAGAGAGTGAAGAACCTACAGATATTTTTAAATATACAAAAGTAGTTCCCATTAATACCTATTCAAAATACAATAGCATTGTAAATAAAACAGGATTACCTGAAGCTTCCGAAAATCCATATGCAGGTATAGGAGGCATTGGTCAAATCCATCTAGATTGGCGAGACTTATATGGTAATGTTACACAAACGCCTTTAAGTAATCCGAACCTCAATACAAATATGCCATTGAATAATCCTCCTGCGCCTATTGGCTATACCGATATGTTATTAGGAGTCTCACAATGGCCAAGTGTGATGACTGATTATTTGTTTGAAAAAACAGAGAGTGCAGAATATCCCAAATTACTCCTTAACTTCTATTTTGATCCTAGCCGTTATGAAGAGGAAGAATCTGGAAATACGGATCGATTAGTAGACACAGAGCTTTCTAAAGGACAACAGAATGCTAAAGACGATCTAAAGACGTACAAATTATTGTATTATCAACTGAATCAAAAAGATTCTTCAGATAACTATTTCCTTAAGGCTTATCTAAAAAATACGTTAAACATTAATGAAGAAGAAGAACTGTCAAATGCACAATTTGAACAAATACTCGGATTTGTTGATGATATTTACCAATATCTTGTACAAGTAAGTCAAGCAATTACTCCAGATACAGTCTCTGGGTTTAGTCTGGAGCAAAGTATAAATCCAAATGAAGACATTCCTTCTGGTGACTTACTAAAACTAGAAGTTGGTTTGACCTTCGAGCGTCCCATTGATTTGATTGACACTTCCTTTAAAGAACAATCGGAGGTAATTCGGTCTCTTAATTCTATTAACCCAAAAACGGAACTGAAAGAAGAAGGAGAAGAAGAAGATCAAGAAACCCTAGACATGAATCTTTTTGCCTATAAATTCGAAGAAGCCTTCCTTTCTCCAGATAATTATATATTAAAAGTAGCGACTTCTACCAAATTGACAACAAGCAATGATCTTTCTAACAACAAAGAAATTTGGGTTGTTAGAATGGGCTTAAAAACAGGTGAAAGCATCTTTTATGAGATTGGATCAACTCCTTATTTTTATGCCCCGCGTCCTTTAGCAAGAGTTTTAAAAACACAAAAAGTCAATATTTATTCTTACGAACCTGGAATCGGTATTAATTATGATAGTTCTCAAACCAAAACTTTTAGTGGCATTGATATGGATAGTTGGGGATCAATAGCATTAGGGGCAATTGATAATTTTTTATCTCCAGAATATGCATCACCTGCTTTTATCATCGATCAATTGAGTGATGGAAATTATTTATCTCAGATTCTAGATGCAAAAGACAGTTTAGCAAAAGCCATTTCAAATGATGTAACCAATATTTTAGAGACTCCAATTCCTACTTCTAAAAATTTAGAAAATGCGATAGAACGATACAAACAAAATTTATTAGTTGCATTAAGTAATGCTTATCAAGTAACGGCTTTGGTACAATATGATGTAGATACAATGGCAAACTACACGGGCGAAATTGATCAGTTAAATGCTCCTCGATTATTTGGAAGCCCTTCTGCAAGTATTGTAGGTTCTACAATTCCTTTGAATCAAGAATTCTCTCTTTCTAATGCTAAAATAGCATTACCTGATCAAAAAGTTGACACGAATGCTAACTTGAGTTTCTTCTTTACCACACGATATCCGAAGGCGAGAAAAAATATATTGTTAGATATCACTTGGAATGCAAGTCACTTAGAACATAACATCCATAATGTTGCTGAGATTGATGGTTATGAAGCCTCCGATTGGCTCACTTTTTTACTTCCAGATACTAAAGATGATACTTATACATCACCTCTGAGAAAAGAGATGGGGGAAGTAGAGATTCCAATTATTTTAAGATCGTACCCAACACCTCCTTCTTTGAATAGTCAAGATTATCAGGCAACAGATTCAGATTCGGATAGCGAAATCACCGTAAAAGAAGCTAGTCTTTGGAACTATACTTACCAATACTCTACGGATCATGCAGCACAAGATAAAATCAATAACCAAGTTAGATTCAACATCATGGGGAATGTTTTTTATTCTAGTGCATTCGTAAAAACACTCGATTTATTTGAAGAATTGGCTCAATTCACCAGTGTTTATCCTTCCATCCAAAAAGATTTCATAGAATCATTGAGTAAAATTAATGGGAAAACCACTATTAATGATGATGAATATCGTATTGCTTTAGCAGCAGTAAAATCCTTTTCAGAGATATGCAATCTAGTCGCTGAAGCTTGGAGTGTATGGAGAGGAGCAAATTCAGATAACAGTGCCAAGATGGCTTCGGAGACTTCGTCAGATTATATCTTTACTATTAGTGAGGAACCTGTTTCAGCGACAGATAATGAGTTAAGATTAACAGTTGAATTACCTAATGAATCGACTGTTAAGAATTACACTCGCTTGAGTTCTTCAAAACTTCCGGCACTTCTTAATGACACAGAGGCATTTAAGCTTCCTCTTGTAGAAATAGAAAATTATAAGGCAGAGCTCATAACAGGAACAACAACTTACCGTTATGAGAGTATTGAGAATCCAGGAGAATATTTAGATTTTGATACTTCACAAAATATTCCGGAACGTCAATTGTTAGTAGAAGAGTTATCTATACTTAATTACCAAAATTCTTGGTCTGCAGTAGCAATTACCCGTAATGAGAATTTGATGAGTGATGATACTATAGAAACAAATCTTGATTTTATCTACCAAACACCGCAAATCAAATTTGCCAATAAATTAATTCCTTTACTAGATAATAACAAGTCAATTGACATTGCTAAAATTCCAGAGAACAGTGTTCAAAAACGTAGTTTATCAGAACATCTTATTTCTTTCTTTAAGGATTTACTAGAAGATAGTTTGTTAGATGATCAAGCAATCAAAATAGAGGTTACATATTCATATAAATTAGCAGATAATACCGCACTTTCATCTATTGTTTTACCTGTATTATTATTACCCATTACAACAATACCTCTTCCAGATGCCTATGAGCCAGAAGGTGGTTCCTGTCCTAAAGATTATACTTCAGATAGTGCTTTTGTCTGCAAATTAGCAACAGCAATTGAACAATGGTTTGATAGAAATAAACCCAGCATTGATCAAGCTAAATTTCATTTTGATGTAGCATTATTTTCTGGATTAAATGAGACACAGTTACCACTAATTCGTCTACGAAAAGTTTATTTAGAGGAAAAAAATATATTGAGGTAAGTAGATGATTTCTTTATTTTATCCTAAACTCTGTCTCTTTTGCATGGTGTCAGAATAAAAGTTGGTGAATGATTCTATTTCTTCTTCCTCTTTTTACTCGCCTTGGCTTTTGGATTAAAATCTAAGGCAAGTTGTAACCAATAATTTAGACTTGTATCTAAATCTGTAGCATCATCAGTTAAGAAAACAAAACCCTTCATGGGTCTACCCGTAAAATTCATTTCTTTACAGCCTTCTTTTAATAAAGATACTTCATAAATATCAGGGTCTATTCTTGCCATGATTTCATCTCTATTAACACCAACACACATCTTTTCATCAACCATAAAACAAAGTCCTCCCATCATTTTACGAGCTTCAAAAGTCACACTTTTCTCTCTAAAAAACTGAGAAATTCTGTCTGCAAGATATTCGTTATATGGCATTATTTTGAAGGCGGATATTTACTTAGAATTTTCTTTACTAATTCATTAACCAATTGTTCTCTTTCTTCAGGCTTTATTTTCTCTCGTACTTTCGCATTCAACAACCCTTCCCAGAAAAGTTGGTTATTAGCAAATGAAACAAATTCGATTGTTATTCTTTCGTTGATTTTATTTCCTCCAAAGGAAATTCCTGTAGAAATACCTATGCCAACATTTCTACCACCTCCCACTCCAATTCCGACATTGTTGTTTTTTGGAAGTTCTCTTTTCTCTGAAATAAAATTGATAAAAAAATCTGGCGTTGAAGATTTTTGAAGCCCTAAAGAATCTAGTTCATGTTCAATTGCTCTTGCAAACCTTTTTACATCCAATTCATTCAGTCCATCTCCTGCATCTTCAAAAAACGCATAGGTTTTATACTCAACAAAATTAGTTTTCACATCATAATCGTACACAACTTTTGATGCTGAGCATCCAAATAGCACAAGTAAAAAGAGGTATTTAAAATACTTCAAATCAATTATTATTTTTTCTCCTTAATAACAACTCTTGTCGGAGTATCTTCTCCTTTAATAATACTTTCAGTTCCTTTTGCTACAGCTTTTATAGTTTCTGTAATCACACCAACATCTAGACTTTCTGCTTCATCTGTCACTTGATGGTAGTATTCCCCATCTTTATCTATTTGAGTTGTAGAAAATGTATGTGAAGGAACTCCTAATCTAGCTAAAGAAGCATTGTCCGAACGAAAGAATAAATTCATTCTTGGATACGGATCTGGAAATAATTTATATCCAGTTCCTTCTAAATTCTTTTGAATGATTTTTCCAAAATCGGAGCGATCAAAACCCGTTAACCAGGCAGTTTTTGGTCCAGTTTCAGGTTGTTTACCCATCATTTCTAAATTAATTCCAGCTACAAATTTACTCGCATCAATTCCTTTTCCAAAATGCCTAGATCCAACCAACCCCATTTCTTCTGCTGTAAATGCAATAAAAACGATAGTTCTTTCATTGTTTCCTTTTTTAGCGAAATATTCTGCTAAAGTCAAAACTCCAGTAACTCCAGAAGCATTGTCATTTGCTCCATTAAAGATTAAATCTCCTTCTCCACCCGACTTTGTTCCTAAATGATCATAATGAGCAGAAACAATTACGTATTCGCCTTTTTTACCTTTTCCTTCTAGAACTCCAATAATATTACTAGATGTAATTTCTTTGTTAGTTCTTCTATTGGTAAAAGTAAAAGTTTGTCTGTAGGATTTTAAATCAGCATAGGTAGTTAAGCCAATTCTTTTAAACTCATTTTCAATATATACAGCAGCTTTTTCAATACCTTCTGTCCCAGGTTTTCTTCCTGCCATTTCATCAGAAGCTAACGTATATAAATGTTTTTTAACAGTAGCTTTATTTATATCTTGGGCTATCGATACCGATGAAACTATAAGTAACGCAAATATTGATAGTGTAATTTTTTTTAAATTCATTGTTTGATTTTTTCGATTAATAACGGTTAAAGATACCAAACATTGGCAACAATTATTTTGTACTTTTGTTAAAATTTTTTTGATGGATTTATCATTAATACCAAACTTAAAAAACTTAGATTCTAATAACTTCTTTTTATTAGCAGGACCTTGTGCTATTGAAGGTGAAGATATGGCGCTTCGTATTGCAGAAAAAGTGGTGAAAATCACAGATGATTTAAAGATTCCTTATGTTTTTAAAGGGAGTTTTAGAAAAGCAAATAGAAGCAGAATTGATAGTTTTACTGGAATTGGTGATGAGAAAGCTTTAAAAATTCTAAAAAAAGTTTCAGACACCTTTGCTGTGCCAACAGTTACTGATATTCATGAAATTTCTGATGCTGAAAAAGCAGCTGAATATGTAGATATTTTACAAATTCCTGCGTTCTTGGTTCGACAAACTGATTTGGTAGTTGCTGCTGCAAATACGGGTAAGGTTGTCAACTTAAAGAAAGGGCAATTTATGAGTCCTTCCGCTATGAAACATGCTGTAAAAAAAGTGCAAGATTCTGGTAACAATCAAGTAATGACTACTGATAGAGGAACTATGTTTGGTTATCAAGATATGATTGTTGATTTTAGAGGAATTCCTGAAATGCGAGCATTTTCAACCACAGTTTTAGATGTTACGCATTCATTGCAACAACCTAATCAATCTTCTGGAGTCACAGGTGGTAGACCTGATATGATAGAGACCATAGCAAGAGCCGGAGTTGTAAATCATGTTGATGGTTTATTTATAGAGACTCACTTTGATCCTGCAAATGCAAAAAGCGATGGTGCAAATATGTTGCATTTAGACCATCTACAAGGTTTACTTTCTAACTTAGTTGCTATTAGACAAACCATCAACAAATTATAGGCACAATTTTTGATTCAGAAAGTTGTTATTATATTTGAATGAAACGACTTTTACTTTTCTTTTTTTTAATTGGTTATGCTGGTTATAGTCAAAATATTACTAGCGTAGATAATATTGTAAAGTCCTATCCTAGATATACAAAACCAGAACAGTTAGCCAACAAAATTAAACAAGACTTTAAGGACGATGCTAGTAAGGTGAGAGCTGTTTTTAGATGGCTAACCAATAACATTCACTACAATTTAGAAGAATATTATCAGCCTAAAAAAGTAATTAGTTTCCGATATTCTACAGAAGCAGAAAAGCTTCAAAAACTCCAAGAAATAAAAGATGAGATTGTTGAAAAAGCTTTTTTAACCAAACTTGGGGTTTGTGAAGAATATGCTCAATCTTTTAAAAAGATGGCAGATTTATTAGGTATTGAAGCTCAAGTCATAAAAGGATACGTCAGGAATTCTGCACAAGAGATTGGTAGAGTTCCCAATACAACCAATCATGCTTGGAACTCAGTAAAAATAGGCAATCGTTGGATTTTATTGGATGCCACTTGGGCAGCTGGTTATTTACTTAATGGAAAATGGCAAAAAGATTTTAATGAATACTTCTTTGCTATTGATCCAGAAAAAATAGAACAAACTCATTTTCCTGACGATCGAAAATGGCAAATTGTTTTGGATTATAATTCACTTGAAGACTTTTACAATCAGCCTATTTATTCTCAAGGTTTTTTAAGGACAGATCTTGAAATTATTTCTCCTAAAAAAGGAAATATTATTGTGAATAGATCTAAAAAAATCGTGCTTACAATTAAAAATTTATCTGCTTCAAATCGCTTGTATTATATCTATAAAGGGGAGCGTCATCCTCAACAACCTGAAATTTCTTATAATGGTAATTTAGCGACAGTTTCTATAGAAAACCCAGGAAGAAACACTGAACTTTATTTGTTTTTAAATAGGAATTTGGCCTTAGAATATCGAGTAAATGTTCAGTAAGTGTTTTTATTTTTTCCAAAACCCTTTATGATTCACTTTTTCCAAGGCTAATAACACTGCTATCAAAACTTCTTGGTTTATCTCATCTAATGAAAAATATCGAAGTGATTTTACTACCTTTCTTTTTTCAGTCACTAAGAACGCATCAAACCCTTCTAAATGACTACTTGCCCAAAATCCAACATCTACATAACCTTTAGAAACATTCAGGTAACAGAAAGGTTTTCCGTCAAGGTAATAGCAAGGAATTCTCCATTTATACTTCAATTCTAATTTAGGAACTGCAGCTTCAATGATTATTTGAAGCTGCAATAAAATTGATTTAAATGGTTCTGATTGTTTTAGTATATATGCTTCACTAGGTTTCAAAAGAATTTTAATTCTTTATGATCTTTTTATGAAATATCCCTAACTCAGATTCTAAGCGAACTAAGTAAACTCCTGACGCTAAATCATCAGTACTTATATTTATAATCTGTTGATTACCTCTTATATTAACAGTTGTAATTTCTCTTCCCGATAGATTATAAATCACAACTTTCTTCAGGCCTACTTTTTTAGATCTAATCGTAAATCTATTTTCAACTGGATTAGGATATAATGAGAAATTATCATCAAAACTTTCTTGACTTGTAGAAAGTGTTCCTGTAATATCAATATTATCTATAAAAGTTCCGTTTCCGTATCCGCAAACATTTACAAATCTAATTTGTACATTTTGACCTAGATAAGCCGTCAAATCTATATTTTCTGTTCTCCAATCTGAAGCACTTGTTGGTGACCAATCTGCCGTAGTATAATTTGAAAGTGTAGAAAGGTCTAGACCGTTTTTATCATAAATATTAGTATAAGTAGCTCCACAATCTGTAGAGATATCGACACGAAATTCATCACTAAAACTTGCAGAATACTGAGCTTTAGCTATATCAAAATTAAGAACCATATTAGAGCCAGACAAATCATAAACTAATGTTGTGAAAATATCTTCTTGGCCTGCTGCATTGTAACTAAAGTTATCTATTGCAGCGGCTGTTGTTGGCTGACCGTCACTTCCTGTTATCGTCTCAGAAACCCAAGTAGTAGAACTATCTATATTATCTATTTTCCATCCAGAAGGAGGAAAACCTACTGTTTCAAATGTTTGTACATTATTAATAGTTTCCGCTATTACTTGTGCATAAAACATTTCTTGGTGTTCATTATTTCCTACAAATTCATCTCCGGTTAATGTTACCCATACACTTAGTGTATGATTGCCGTCTACTGTAATCTCTAGAGGTGTAGTGAAAGTATATATTTCTTGGCTTCCAGAATTAATTGTACCTGTATATGTTTCTTCAACTACTGGGTTAGAGTCTAATTGATATGATATTAAGAAGTTGCTTTGATTATCAATACCCAAATTTCTAATGTTTGCAGAAATTTCAACACTATTATCAGATCCGCAAAGTAAATTTAACGCAGTAAAATCATTTACTAAGGATTCTACTGTTAAGTCCTTATTTAAACTACAATTATACAAACCACCTGATCTATTTATCGCTAAACTTCTTCTTGTTTCCCAATTATCCATTCCACCACTAGCAGCTACTGCTACCCAAAAAGAAACATTTGGATCTGTGATTGATATTGAGTATGATACATCGCTAGTTGTTCCTATTTTATCCATGAATTTGTCTCCTAATAAATATACATCATAAGAAGTTGCATCTGGAATTGAATTCCAAACAACAGTTAAATTATCTGGGCATATTTGAGAAATATCAACTCCAGTAACAAGGTTTGCAATAGAAAAAACAGCGTCACTAACATCTGTAAAAGTTCCGCTCGTAATTCTTATCAAACATTCACCAGAAACATCACTAGGTACTACCCATGTATAATTTGTAGATGATGAGGGTACTGTGGCTATTGTAGACCAAGAGGATCCATTATTTGTAGAATATTCAAGTAAAAAATCATTGGTCGTATTAATAGCATCCCAATGAATAGTTTCTTGCTCTCCAACTACAAGTTTTTCATTTCCTACAGGGTATGTTAATGTTAATTCTTCTGTAATCACTTCATAAACTACATAATAATGTTGTGGTCCCGAAGGGATATTAAACCCTGTAATATTAATTGTGTAATCGCCTGATTCAGGGTTATTAATTAAAACCTGTTCCATATTATTTAAACGATCTATACCATTGGTAGCTGGTAAATCTAAAGTAGTTACGTTTGGAGTATGGTCTAAAACCCAAGGTAAAAGCTCTGTACTTGAAGGTGAGGTAACTTTTAAATCCAAATCATTTACCAATGCTGTTGAAACTCCTGAAACTGCAGCTGGATCATTCCAGTATACCATAAAACGAACTTGTTTTGTATTGGCAGGCACGTTAATTGTATGGTTATTTTCATTTCCTTGAGAAATATTATCATCTAGATATCTTCCATCTTCCAATAACATTGCAGCTCTTAAACCATTAACGATTCCCCAGCCAAACTTAAAATCTGGTCCAACATTTCCATAATCATTCGCAGTGTTTAATAATGTTGCTTTAATTAAAGCTGATTCTGGTAGTTGATCACTATTCTGTTCTTTATACAATTGATATAATTGAGCAGAAACACCTGCAATACCTGGCGCAGCTCCTGAGGTACCTCCAAAAGTTAAGTAGTCATTATTTTCATCTGTTGATAATTGACCTTGACCGTGCGCGGTAATATCGGGCTTAATTCTTCCATCATGCGCAGGGCCACGACTACTTGAATTTACCAGTCCTCCATTAAAAAAAACATTTGCAGTAGCAATTACATTCTTACCTTGTTTATGCCCACCAGTGATATTACCCCATTGATCTCCTGCTCCGTATCCACAATTGTTATTATTTGAATTTCCCGCAGAAAATACATGTAATAAAGAAAGGTTGCTATTTATTTGTGAATCTACCGTTCTAGAATTTATGGTATATCCCACATTACAACCATCTGAATAAGATGAATTGGTGATTTGTACACTTCCATCGTTAAGTAAAGTTGTGGTTGGTGGATCTAAATGATTTGAAACATAGTTTACAATATAAAGATCTGATTCCGCTGCCATACCTCTTTTTGTAGGGTCTAAATTTCCTGCGCCAGCCATAATTCCTGCTACACCATCTCCATGAGTTGCTCCAGTTCCACTGGCTCCTGTATTATCAATTCTTCCATGAAAATCTATATGCGGACCTACAATACCATCATCTCTTACCATAACACCAATTCCTTTTCCTGTATAATTTCTTCCAGATATTGTTTGTGTATCTAAATTGCTAGATCGGTGAATAGACTTCCCTCTAATATCTTCTTTAACACCAGGTTCTTGAACGAGTTCAATCCACTTAACAATAGGAAGTTTAGCTACTTTATCTACTGAATTCTTATGTATTGAAAGGCTTAAGATATCGCTTCCCTTAAATTGTTCTTTTATAAATACTCCAGAGATTTGAGTCAGTTGTGAAACCAATACATTTTCAGATACATTTTTATGATATTGAAGATATACTAAGATATTATCGCCATCTTTCGCCCATTCCCCAATCTCATTATTTCTGATTTTTGATGACATTTTGAAATTCAAAGGCATTGGAATTATTGAAATCACTCCAACACTTTTAAGGTAACTTACATCAACAGAAGTAGAAAAATTAAAGAAATAAGTATTCTCTGATACATAATCTAATTGTAAGCCTCTAGTTTTAAATTCATTTTGAATTTGTTGCGTTGGTGTTTTTAAGAATTTAATACAACCATAATAATTAGCGCCATAACTAGCATTACTTGGCATTTGATTCCATTTGAAGCTTTCAATATTCCGAGGCATTTCTACAACCTTTCCTTGAAATTCAAATTTCGTATTCGCTTGAGAAAAAGCAAAGGTAAAACTTAGTACGAAAAAACTTAATAGTACAAATTTTAGGGTAATTTTTTTCATGATACTTTTTTAAAAATTTATGTGGGTTCTAAGATAGAGAAAATGATTTTCTTAGAATCATTATGAAATAATATTTCTTAAGCTACTGGATTCATTTTCATATATTAGCTCAAGTTTTCACAAGATGAATAAAAATAAAAATTTACACGACAATTTATCATTAAACTTTGTTTTAAGAAGTTTTAATAGTGTACAAATTGGAATTTATTTTTTACTCGGAGGGTACCTTCTAAAATCATCCTTACAAAATTTTATTGCTGAAGAGAATTTGATGGGAATGATGTCTATAGAGATTATAGAGGTCTTAGCGATCTCTATTGTTGTTTTAATGGTAGTATTTTCTTCCTTGGCTTTATTTTTCTCTGGAAAAAGACAAGCTCGGAAACATCAGTACAAACTATGGAGTAAAAAGACTAAAAAGTATTTTCGAGTTTATTTGATTTTAATTATAGGTGGAATTATCTTACTGAAATTTATTGCAAATACAGGAAATATTTCAATATTAGTTCCCTTGTTTTTAGCGTACTATTCTGTGAGTTTAGCCATTTTAAATTCAAAAAGAATAAAAAATCTTTATCTGATTTCTGGGGTGGGACTTCTTCTCTCTCTTATCGTTTATATAATCCCAACCTACTGGTATTCTTCTCTACTCATATTAGGAACCAGCCATATTGTTTATGGTTTGATACATAGAAAATAATTTTTCTTAAAAACCTTTGTGTGTTTCATAAATATTCTTTTACTTTGTATTTCAAAGTTCTTTAAGAATGAGTTCAGAAGATTATTTAAAAGACATTTCAGAGATCAAAGATTTAATGAATAAATCCTCGCGGTTTATTTCCTTAAGTGGTTTATCAGGAATTCTAGCAGGTATTTATGCATTGATTGGTGCAGCGTATGCTTATTGGTTGGTAACCACAAGTGAGCGTGGTTACTTAATATTAGATGGTGAAATTTTTCGTTTAATTATGATTGATTTGTTTCTAATTGCATTCTTTGGAATTGCAACTGGAATTATCCTAACCACAAAAAAAGCGAAAAAAGCAGGTAGACCCATATGGGGAAGTGCCTCTAAAAGACTAGTAATCAGTTTTTTAATTCCTGTTGTAGCTGGAGGCGTGTATACGTTAATCATTTTGATGCAAAATAAATATGGCCAAACTGGCGCTTTAATGTTGCTATTTTATGGACTAGGTTTAGTAAACGCTTCAAAACACACATATGGAGATGTAAAATATTTAGGCTATATAGAAATCATTTTAGGACTGATATGTGCTTATTTTCCTGGCTATGGATTTTGGCTGTGGGTTCTAGGCTTTGGAGTCATGCATATTGTTTATGGAACTTTGATGTATTATAAATATGAGAAATCTTAAATTTACATCGTTAAATAGATTCCTTTGTGAAAAACATTATACTCAATATTAACAAAGCTTTTGATCATAGAATTAGGCTGGGAATCATGTCTGTTTTAATGGTAAACGAATACGCAGATTTTAATATGTTAAAAGGCTTATTAGGAGCAACCGATGGCAATTTGGCAAGTCATACAAAAGCCTTAGAAAAAGTTGAATTTATTAGAGTAGAAAAACAGTTTATCGGACGAAAACCAAACACAAAATATTATGCCACAGAATTGGGAAAAGCAGAATTTAAAAAGCACATTAACGCATTAGAAAAACTAATTAAAAACAAATAACATTATTTTTTTATCAACATACTTTGAAATTCAAAGTTCTTTTAAAACACAAAAAAAATGAAAAATCTAATAACATTAGTTAGTGCTGTACTCTTTAGCACACTCTTTTATCAACAAAATATTGGTTTAAACTTATCATTATTTACGCTACTAACTATTATAATACTAACAGTTAAAAATCGTCAAATATTTAAAAGCAAGAGTACAAACTTTAAAATTATTGCTTATGCAATTACGGGTATTACAATTTTCTTTTATAAATCAGATGTATCCATAATCGCTAATATTCTAGCCTTTTTCACACTTATTGGGAGTGTTTCTGAGCATAAATCTTCTATTTATATAAATTGGATTAATGGAATTTACACGACTATTGTTTCTTACTTCTCCTTATACTACGACAAGTTAAATTCTGAAGTTGAAAATGTAAAAAAGGAAAAAATAAATTATGCGTATTGGTTAAAAATAATCGGAATCCCAGCAGTTATTATCATCATATTTATCAATTTATACAGAAGAGGAAACCCGAAATTTGAAGAAATAATTTTAAAAATAGATTTTAGTTTTATCAACTTTCATTGGCTTCTTTTTACTGGATTAGGGTATTATCTATTCTATAATATTACACACCCAGTTCAAATAGAACCTGTAACATCTAATGACATCAATATAGGAAATGATTTAGAAAAAGACACTTTAAAATATGCTGCTCCAAAAAAACTTAAAAGTGAAAAACAACTAGGTGTTGTATTGATGTTTTTACTCAATTTGCTTATTATTTTATTTCTAATTACAGATGTATTACACCTATCAGAAATTCACAATATGGTTGCATCGCAACTTTCTACGCAAGTTCATAATGGTGTAAATGCTTTGATCTTTTCCAATGTACTTGCAATTGTAATTATTCTCTACTTTTTTAGAGGAAATCTTAACTTCTTTGAAAAAAATAAAGATTTAAAAAACGCAACTTTTGTTTGGATATTTTTAAACTTAAGTGTTGTCGTAATTACCGCTATAAAAAATATAGAATATATTGTATCGTTTGGTTTGACTTACAAAAGAATTGGTGTTTTATTCTTTTTAACAGTAACATCTATTGGACTAATTACCACATTTATTAAAGTATCTAAAATTAAAAATCTTTGGTACCTTTTCCGTAAAAATGCCCAAACTTCATTTATAATATTAGTTTTATCTACCACTGTAAATTGGGATAAAATAATTACTTATTACAATATTAATCATGCTGAACAAATGGATTTAACATACCTAATAGGCCTATCAAATAATAATACTTTTTTACTGAAAGATTATGTTGAAAAAAATGAAGTGGATGATCTTAGAAAATTAAATATCAACAGAAAACATTGTGAATATATAGAGGATTTAAATGATAATTCTTGGCAAGAAATGCTGTATGATAATTTTAAAATTAAAAAATGAATTTTTCAAACAACCTACCATCAACAATACGAAAGGCAATAGTTTTGGCTACACTACTCTTTTGGGCATTTATTCTATCGGAAGGCTTTGCTGGTCAAGTTTCTATCTTTAGCATTCTCTCAATAATTCCAATATCTATTGTTTGTTCTTTAGCAATTTTAATGACAATTGTACCTTTCTTCTTATTAGCAAAAGAAAATGTAAGTGACGATGAAATCTTCAAAAAGTATTTTCCTTATTACGCTATTACCATTTTTTGTTTCTCTTCCTATGCTATTATTAGTACAGACTTTGAAAGTTTTATTTGCGCTTTTTTTATTACAGCATTTTTCACGCTAATGCAATCTTGGATTTGGATCTCTAAAACACCAATTACTGAAAAAGAAAAATTATAGGGAAGAATTGTTAGTTGGTGAAGAACTTGACCTCTTGTTCTAAGAGGTCTCGTTCTTCTAATAAATTACCTCAACACGAACATCCGAGGTATTCATTTGAGTTTGCTCCAAAAATGAAGTAAATTTCGAGCTAAGGATAGAGGAATTACATCAAATATTCTCGTCCGCCAAAGCGTTTTTATATTGAGCCTAAGAAGTAAACGTGAAGGAGGACTAAAACAGAAAAAATGAAAATAAAATATCGTATTGCATTCATTATATTATTATGTATTGAAATTCTGATCACTTTTACAAGTGGATTTTTACGACATACTGTAGGCGATTTTTTTGCTGTGATGTTACTCTACGCGCTTATCAAAAGTTTTGTAAACATCTCACCTTTTAAAGCAACAACCATCACTTTTGTAATTGCAGTAATTATTGAGTTGCTTCAGATTACAAATTTATCTGATCATCTTATATTTCAGAAGTTGCCATTCTTGAAAATCATTTTGGGCGCTACTTTTGAATGGAACGATTTAGCGGTCTATGCATTGGGAATTCTATTCATATTATTTTTAGAAAGAAAATGGAATGATGCATAAAGATTGGTCAAAAAACATACAGTATCTATTACTCTTTTGCATACTCTTGTTGATGCTAAGAGTAGGATTAAGTAGAACTTTAAACTATGCTTTTTTGGGGTGGAATTTACTTTTAGCGCTTATTCCCTTTTTAGTTTCTAATTATTTAACAAATCAAAAAGAAACAAAATCAGGAGTTTTTAAACTCATTATTTGTTTCGGAATTTGGCTTTTATTTTTACCAAATGCTCCCTACTTGATTACTGATTTCATCCATATTCGTCATTCTAGTTCAAGCTTTATTTGGTATGATATTTTACTCATATTTACCTATGCTAGTACAGGTTTTATTCTAGCAATTATCTCCATCAATCAGATCTTACAAATTGTACAACAACGATGGACTATAAAATTAATGAACCTACTCTTATTTGGGATCGCTTTTTTATGTGGATTTGGAATCTACCTAGGAAGAGTCCTCCGATTTAATTCTTGGGATATTTTTTCTTCTCCATTCTATGTGATAAAAAGAAGTATTCTTAGTTTTTCAGACAAAAACACTTGGTTAATCACCATCGGGTTTGGCAGTCTACTTTATGTGGTTACAAAACTAATGAGGCTTTATTCCTTACCCTCAACAAAATCTTGCAAATAGGAATACTGAGAAGTTAGCTTACCACCTTCGGTCATTTTAGCACGAGTTAAAACTCCGTCTTTATCCTTGTTAAAAAATGCTGGAATTACATGCTCTAAAAACAATTCTCCAAAACCTTCACTGGCATCTTTAGGCAATTCACAAGGCAAATTATCTACTGCCATCACAGTAATGGCCTTTTCATCTTTAAAATCGACTTCCAATTCCGTATCTGGATGGTATCCGTAAATAGGTTCTGCAATAGTTGATGGTCTAATGGTAGAAGCTACTGGTCCATCAATATCACAAGAAACATCTGCAACCAAACTGATTTTAAAATCGTCAGATTTGGCTTGTTCTCTAGTAAACAAAAACGGAGATCCGTCCCCGTAAAAATGTCCAGCGATAAAATAATCCGTCACTTTTGCAAAACGCATAAAGTTAGATTCATAGGCTTCTGGGTTATTATAGAAATCCCTGTTGTTTAAAACTTGACCATCTTTTCGTTTGTTATAATCCAAGACATCAATCAAACAATATACAGGTTCATCAAAATCTTTGTTTAAATAATCATCAACAGAAACCGAAGTTAGATGCATTCCATCCAACATTTCTTTCGCTCCTCTTGCCACTTTTCCATTACCTGTTAAAAGGATTTTAATGTTGGGTAGATTAATTTCATTCAAGGCGTCTATCAAAGCTTGTTGATCTGGCAGGTCTTCTGCCTTTGGCAACTGAAAGGTTTCGTCTCTAAATCCTAAAGCTCTGAATCCATTATACGCTCCTACAATTCCAGCGTAACGCCCAAAGCCAATCAATCTATTTCCTCTCGCATCAGTAATTACTTCATGATCGTATAGTTCAATATTCTTCTCTAAAATTGCTTGTAATAATTTTCTATTATAAGGTTGTTTTTTGATGGTATGGCTGAAGAAAAAATATTTTTTATTGGGAATTAAAGCATCAATAGGGACTTCTTTTACGCCAATCAACACATCACAATCAGAGATATCATTGGTCACTTCAATTCCCGCTTGCACATACAAATCATCTGAAAAAACTCTGATATCAGATGCTTCGACTTTTACTATAGATTCTGGAAATTGCTGCTGAAATTCTTGTAGTTTTTCAGGTGAAAAGACAACTCTTCTATCTGGTGGGTTTTTACGCTCTTTAATGATTCCAAACTTCATAAACTGGGTGAAATTTAATTTTGTTCGAAATTAGTTGATTTTGGCAGGATGCACAAATGATTAATCGGTTTGATTTTTATACTTTTGTCCTCTTGTTCATTGAAATAAGGTCCTGAAATAAATTCAGGACATGGGGACGACTGGTTTTGACAGCAAGATCAGTGAAAATGTAAGCATACCGAGGAATGAAATCATCACTCGTAAAACTTATTTCAACTTTTTAAACGGCGAAGATAACTACGCTTTAGCTGCTTAGTCTGAATTTCAGTAAGACTAGCCTAGTCCCGCAAGGCGGGAAAGCTTTATGTCCACGAAAAGCCTTGGTTTATGGCGTTTCACTTTTGGGCATCGTAAAAATAAACATAGAAATACTAGAACTTCGATAGTATTTTGAAACTAAAGAAGGTAAGCTTGTAGTAGGTTGTTTTTGATCAGCTACTTGACGAAAACCAATCAAAAACTAAGTATGTAGAAAGCTTTTTGGCTGCTTGTTTGGACCCGAGTTCGATTCTCGGCGTCTCCACCTACGCCCTACGAAGTTCCGAGTTTACGAGGAACAAAGTAGGGCTTATTATGTATCTCCGTATTTTTTACAATCCTTATTAAGGGCTTCGATGGACACGTCCTCGAAAAAATTAAACATAAAACTCCATTTTTAATCATATCCTACGAAGTTCCGAGTTTACGAGGAACGTAGTAGGTATTATTTATTTTCTTATTTTTAAACAAGCTTCTGAGAATAGATTCTCAATGAGTTAAATAAAAAAATAATTGCTATCATGATTTTACCTTACGCTGTTTACATTTTAAAATGTAATGACAACACTTTTTACACAGGATTTACCACAAACATTAAAAATCGTTTGGCTGCTCATAGCTCAGGAGAAGTTAAGTACACAAAGAGCAGGTTGCCTATTGAATTAAATCATATTTCATTTTTTCAAAACAAAAAGAAAGCCTACGATTTTGAACGTTATTTAAAAACAGGCTCTGGAATAGCCATTAGAAACAAGCGATTTATTTAGTCGTTTCTTAATTTAATGTTAAAAAGAAAAAGATTTGTAAGAGGTTTTAATGACTGTCGTCTTAGATAGTGATAAGATCCTCTTATCATTCTTTTTCATAGCAATTTTTCCCACTCAATTTATTGAGTGGGTTTTTTTATATCTTGCCTTTTCAAACTAAGTATTCCTTTTGAAAAGAATTATTGTCTCCGTAACCAACGATTTAGCTACTGACCAACGCGTTGCTAAAACCTGCAATACATTATCTGAAATAGGATATGAGATTCTCCTTGTGGGAAGACAACTAAAAAACAGCCTTCCAGTTCAACGAGATTATAAGACGAAAAGATTTCGCCTAGTCTTTAACAAAGGATTTCTTTTTTATGCAGAATACAACCTCCGCTTATTTTTTTTCCTCCTTTTTTCTAAGAAGCACCTTTTATTTTCTAACGACTTAGATACTATTTTACCGAATTTTCTCATTCATAAACTCCAAAGAAAAAAGTTGATTTTTGACAGCCATGAATTATTCTCAGAAATCCCAGAATTAACTAACAGGAAAACTGTCAAAGCTTTTTGGTTGCGTATTGAAAAGTGGGTACTTCCAAAATTAAAGCATATAATTACCGTTAGCGATTCTATCAAAAACCACTACCAATCATTGTATGGGGTTTCTGCGACTGTGATTAGAAATCTTCCCATTGATAAAGAGGCTTCCAAAAAACCATTTGATTTCCCAACTCAAGAAAAAAAAATAATTCTATACCAAGGTTCAGTCAATGTTGGGAGAGGTTTAGAACTGATGATTGAAACCATCGCTCTTCTAGAAGATTACATCTTAGTCATTATTGGATCTGGTGATATTGTACAAGAATTAAAAGACAAAGTTGCTGCCTTGTCCTTAGAAAGCAAGGTGAAATTTCTAGGCAAAAAAACTCCTGATAAGCTCAAAGAACTCACTCCAAATGCTGCTATTGGAATAAGCTTAGAAGAAGACTTAGGGTTGAATTACAGGTATGCTTTACCCAACAAACTCTTCGATTATATTCATGCAGGAGTTCCAGTAGTTGTTTCTAATTTGCC
>OZ255722.1:0-29392 GCA_965277255.1 Flavobacteriaceae bacterium
TAAAACACACCTACCAATATAAGAACATGGACAATATCTTAATACCTAAAGACCTTTGGGAGAAAGATTCTGATAGTTTTTTGGAGAAGGCTAACCTCTCTCATTTAAAAGATGTCAAAGCAAGAATAGCCGAGTATAAAAAGGTATTGCATCATCATTATCAAAATACCAATGATAATATTTTAGCAGGAAATAATAAATTCTTTCGTAAGGGTAAAAGTGGTAAATATCGCATTATTACGCCAAAGGTAGAAAAGGAAGAACAAGATATATCCTTGTTTCCTGGTGTCGCTGCTATTCCATTAAGCGAGATACTTTCAACGGTTGATGCGACCACCAATTTTGTGGAGCATTTTAAACATTTACAACCATTGTACCGAAAGAAAAGACCTGACAAGTCTTTATTTTTTGCGGGCATTACGGCTTTTGGTTGCAATCTTGGTATTCCTACAATGGCTAAAGCTACCTCAAGAGTTCGCTCTAGTCAATTAGAAAATACAACTAACTGGTACTTTAATCTAGCAAATATTAACAAAGCCAATGACGCTATTTCTAATTTTACAGCTAAACTACCCCTTGCCAATTTGTATTTGAAAAAAGAAGGAGAATTAAGAACATCATCGGATGGACAAAAAATACGACTCATCTCTGAAAACACTATTTTCGCTGATTACTCTGCCAAATATTATCGAAAAGGTAGAGGTATCGTTGGTTATACTTTTGTCGATGAACGGTGTATTCCTTTTTACTCAGTTATTATAGATGCCTCCCTTAGAGAAGCAATTTTTGTTTTGGATGGACTGCTGCATAATGATACTATTAAATCAACGATGCATACAACAGACACCCACGGCTACACAGAGGCTTTGTTTGGTCTAACGGATTTGCTAAACTTTGGGTTTTGCCCAAATATTGCTAAAATATTAAGACAACATATCTACACTTTCAAGGAACATCCTATTAGTGAGTACAAACAAAAAGGATATTTGGTATTACCTAAAGGTTATATTAATGAGGAGCTGATTGAAGAAAATTGGAACGAAATACTTCGCATTATTACCTCTTTAAAATTGAAATATTGTACCGCCTCACAATTATTTAGTCGGTTCAATTCCTATTCTAAACAACATCCACTTTATGCTGCATTAAAAGAATATGGCCGAATGGCCAAAACACTTCACGTTTTAAGATTTACGGATGATTTAGAAATGCGGCAAGATAGTCGCAAGAGTGGAAATGCTATAGAATCTAGTAATCGCTTTTCTTCAGCCATCTTTTTTGCCAATGGAGGAGAGATGATTTACCTAACCAGAACGGAGCAACAGATAGCTGACGCTTGTAAGAATTTAATTAAGAACGCCATTGTCTGCTGGAATTATTTATACCTGACTCGAAAGATACAGCAACAACAAAATCCAATAAAAAGGGAAGAATTAGTCGCTATGGCTAAAAAGAAAACGATGAATGCTTGGAGGCATGCTCACCTGTCTGGAAACTATGATTTTTCGGACGAAAACCTAGCAGATTCCTTCGATTTACTTTACTCCAGAAATTATGACCTAAATTTAAGCTGATTTCTGGAAAAGAAAAATCATTGTTAAGCTATGCCTATCAACTAGTTATGCGAAAAGTCGTGGGCAAATTCTCCCTTTTGGCTAGGTATGACCAACAAAAAAATCCATAGGAGGTAAATTTGAACACAAATGGCAGGAAAAATATGAGGAACTCAAAATATTCTATCAAAAACATGGGCATTTTAATATTAGGTCATCTAATAGTGATAATGTATAAAAAATGATTAACCTGTGTATGCGCACACGTGCGTATATATGTGCCCTCCCTTGATGAAATTGTTTTAAATCGTTATATTATCTGCATGGATTTACAGAAATTAATAAAAAATAAAAAACAATTTTTGGCTTTAACGACCTTGTACGTTCTAGAATTTGAGGAATTATTACCTTATTTTTCTGCTCGTTGGCATCAATTTATTAAACACTTTAATTTTCGAAAAAAGCGAAGAAGAAAGCCATTAACTGGAGCACAAATTGAAAATGCTACTCGGTTATTAAAAACAGATGAAGAGAAATTATTCTTCATTCTATATTTTTTCAAAAACGGTCATTTACAAGAATCTTTAGCCGCCCAATTTGAAATGGATCAAGGACAAATTAGTCGTTGGATAAAGCTACTGATTCCTCTTTTGGAGAAAAGTATTATTGATTTACATTTGCAACCTGCTCGAAGTATGCCAGAACTCGTAAAATTATTTCGAAATCGGCAAAAAGAAGATAACCTAAGTAATTGTGAATCAACGGAATCCTTACATTTAGATGCTACAGAAAGGTCAATTCAACGTAATGTAGATTATAAAGCACAAGCACAAGATTATAGCGGTAAAAAAGGTACACATACTGTAAAAAATTCTGTGCTTAATGATGAACATCAATTCATTCATTTTGCTGGTCTAACTTTTCCAGGTCCAACGAGTGATAAAAAGATGGCAGACTTAGAAATTCCTGACTTTTCCATGTTTGAAAAATGGAAACTTTGGTTCTCTAAAGACAAAGGTTATCAAGGCTATCAGCCTGAAGGAGTTGATTTTTTAGAACCCTTCAAAGCTGTAAGAAACAAACCATTAACCGACATTCAAAAAGAATACAATACTTGGCTTAGTTCGATTCGAATTGTCGGAGAACACGTTATGTCTGGAATTAAAAGATGTCGAATTGTCAAAGACGAATTACGTTATTTTTCCTCTACTTTTAGAGATAAAATATTTTTTGTAGCCTGTGGATTGCACAATTTTAGGGTCACTCGGAGAAAAAATACTTACAATCAAGGCGCTTTACGTATACGGGCGCGCATTAATTTAAATTTTTATCAGACATAATGTCTAATAATTTACCACTTTATTCTTGGATGAAAAAGCAACGTTTTCAACAAGAAAAAGGAGTGTTAAAAGAATCCAGAAAACAACTATTAGAACAAATTGACTTTTTTAAAGTAGCGTAAATCAGAACAGTTGATTTAAAATGATGGTACACTAAATTATTTTTGTAGTAATAAAGTTTAAAACCACCCTAAACTTTTTCTTGCATTTTAAAGAAAAAATACAATAGGGATAAATAATACACTTTTAAGGGTTGAAGAGATAGGATATTTTTCTATTCAATTATTCAATTAGAGTTTTACCCAATTACCCTAATTTTAAAGATAAGATTCAATAATGTATCATTATAAGCCACCTGTAATATTTTTCAAAAAGTCAAAAACTTTTTTAGGGTGGTTTTAAAGTAATAAAGTAAGGAGTAACTAAGAGTTCGAAATCCGCCGCTTATTTTAGTCCGAATGTTTATCTTCGCAAAAATTGAATTATGAGATTAGAAAAAATACCAGACTACCGTTTTTTAGTAATAGCAGATAATTGGACAGAAGAAAGAAACAAACAATATGCTTTTTTCTTTAATGATAAGGGAACGGACGAGGATATCGAACAACTAATTCAAGCATTTTTAAAGCATGTCAAAAAAGAACATAAAACGGTGCAAGGTTGGGGAGCAAGACGGCTAATGGTTTTTTTTAAAGTTTATGCAGAAAGACAAGGACATACCCATATTAAAGGGATATTAGATTTTACAACCAGTTTTCTAAAAAAGGAATTGGTTGATTTTAAACAAAGCTCTCTTTGGAAACTTTGGACAGACCGATATGACAAAAAAGGGTTTCCTTTATTAGAACATATCGGATTAGACTTAAAACCAGTACACGAATTGGATTTATTGAATGAGACAATGGAGGCAGAAGGTGTTTGGTTTAAAGGATTATTCAAAGGAAAAACTAGAATCAATCGACCTTATAAGTTCTCAGCTTATGCAGTTTCAGATAAAAAAGTAGTAGAAAAACTATTCCGTCTGACAGGCACACCAATGACCAAGACCATGAGAAATATTGCTCATAAATTTGGAGAAATAGAAGATGAACGAGGACAGCCTTATGACCATGGACACATGAAAGTAAATAGTTGTGCGGTCATGTTCGTTGATACCATATTACCCAGAGTGGTAGCGGTCTTTTTCGATTTCGATATCCATACAGGGGATGACTCCCTATTATCGACCGCTTTCTTGGAAATAATAGATTTTGCCATTGCAGAAGGAGAGGCAAAATTTTTGGCCAATGCTCGTCCTGTTACTAGTCATTATTTGTACTGATTTTGTAAGAAGGTAAAACTATTACGTCGTAACGTAATAAAATAGTATATTTCTAGGGGCTAAAAATCTTGCATTTAGACATAATCAAATAAATTTCTAATTAGAAATTTATTTGATTATATGATATACCTTATTTTAAACTGAACTAGCATAATTCTAACAAATCATCTGGAATATTTGGGAAAGTTAACCCCTCTTCTTTTAAATCCTCTTCGAATATTTCTATGATTTTTAATTTTCCTTCATAGTTTGATATTTTGACATTATCCTCATAGAAGAACCACTTAAAGTTCTTGTATTCTGAATGGACTTTATTAATTAACGTCTTATTGGCTAACCTTTTAGCATTTAAATAAACCCATTTCCAAATTGATAAGCCATAAACACCTATTTTAAAATCCTCAAATGTGAAAATCCCTGAACTAAGTAACCTACCTCCAATCATAATTGATTGATTGTATATATACTCAGACACCTCTGTATCATCTGGAAAAAAATAAGTTACGAGTGTAAATATTTTCAATCCAAAATCCTCTGAAGTTTTGTAATAAATAGAGTCAGAAACCTCTGATAAAAAATTATAAACTTCAATTGTTGAAATATCTGTCAAGATTGGTTTATAAATACGTAGCTCTTCTAATATTCCATCTCTCTTATGAAGTTCTGCATGGTAATATTTGTATTTTATCTTTTCCAGTTCAACTAAAATAATAGCAGATTTAGCAGCTTTAATTAAATCGTTATTTTGATAATCGAATAGTTCTTTTCGTCCTTCTTTTAACTTTTTTTCATGTTTCTCTCTTTCCAAATCCGAGAGAAAATTTAAAGCTGAATTCACAATCGTATTGATTTCATTCCTGTCTACCTCTGGGGGAATTGTTCCTAATTGTGTTTTCTTCCTATAACGATTGTGACTGCTCTGAATAGTAATTGCTATATTATACAGACTGCTATCAAATTCTTTTGCCAATGCCACCATATTATCTAAGGCTAAAACGATTTTGTCATCTTTGATTAAATCTCGGATTTGTTCAAAATTTGAAGAATCTACCATTTTTATTATTCTACTTTATTTGACAAATCTTGAAGTTTCTTAATCGTCTTAGAACGTTTCAATATTGGGAAAATGAATTCATACGTGTTCCGTAATATATTCTCTCGCTCTTTGATATCCACTACATCCCATTGAAACAACATTCCATCTAAAAATTCCAAATGATTTAGGATTGTTAAGTCTAAAATACTTGCATAATCCCTTTGATTTCGGTCGGTTGGCTTATTAGGGTTGTTAGCTCTCCATTGCTTAGCAGTTTGACCAAATACGATTTGATTAATCATGTCGGCCTCAGCTGCGAATGGTAGCCGTTTTTTATAAGGTTGTGGATGAGTTAAAAGCCGTTCATCTACTTGAGATAAAATACTGGTCACTAAAATAGAGTAACTACCAGTAGCTAGAAAACGCTTAATATTATATGGGTCACCTATACGTAATTGTTCCTCTGCCTTTAGTCGCTGAAATTCTTTAATTAGGTAAACTTGAAATTTTGGGCTAATCCAATAGCAAAAATTTAGTGCTATATCTGAATGTGCATAAGTACCACCATAACGCCCTGCTTTTGATGTTATTCCTATTGCATTGGTAGTTTTGATAAAATAGCTAGGTGACGGTATAAAATCATTTTTCATGCTATCCATTTTAAACCCGTCCATTTGAACGGGTTTAAAATTGGGGTTACTCATTTTTTCCCATTCCTCTAAAAACATTAAGGTGTTGTTATTCTTTAACCAGTTCCTTAGAATATCATTAGGAAATTTAGTGTTCCTGCGTTTTGCTAGGTCGGTTAAACAGATATATCCATTTTTATCAATTCTTACCGTAGTACCATCAATTATTAATTCTTGCTTTGTCATAATTTCATTTTATCAACCCCAATTCCCTTTTATCTTCATCATCCAAATAATTTAAACGGTTAAGTTCTGGATTCTGCCCTGGTATAGTATCTAATAAATTTCTCACCTCATCGACACTATAGGTAATTTTTTTCAAATACCACGATAGCGATTTTTTGAACTGTTCTTCTGTCTCAAAACCCATTATCTCTGTCTTACCTGTTGTCAATAACTCGTATATTCTATCCCATACCCATAGTTCAAAATCTGGATTTAACCATGCAGCAAATTTCAATGCCAATTTTTCATCCATCCATGTACCTTGCAACTTAGCGTCTCCTGCTTGTATAATTCTTAATATCTCTCTTGAATTTTCGTTATGGGGATTCCCATAACGCTTTTCCAATGCCGTTATAAAAAGTTTTGTCTGCTTTAGCCTAAGAAAATCAGCAGGATATTTTTTAAAAGGCTTTGCCATCATCGTGGCATTAATCATCTTACTGCTATCCTCAAATGCAAAACTGATTTGATACCCGTCATAATTATATGTCCGTAGCTTACTCATAGGAATGATTTTAAATACTCTAAGTTATATCTATATTGCTAACCATAAATATTGATAGCAATATAGCAATATTTATTCAACTCCCATATCTTTTTTTATTAGCCCTATCACATAATCTTTAAAAGAAGTGTTATTATCAAAAACATAAGTACGTACTTGCGAATACAAGCTCTTAGGTATATCTAATGTTGTTCGATGTGTTACTTCTTTCTTTTTGGGCTTGATAATTGATTCCGCAGATTCAATATCAACTTCTTTCTTTCGCATTAAATTTTTCTTCAATGCCTCGTTAATATCTTTCTTTGCCATAAACAAAAAGGATTAATTAAATAGTTTGAAAAATAGAGGTTAATTCATTAGTTAATTGGATAATTTCTGAGGCTGCCTTTTCATCCTCATATTCTACTACCCCTTTTCCTACATGAGTTACTTCTGAATAAGCTACCCTATGATGTAATTTAGACCCAACAACTTTATCACCAAAAATTTGTGTCATAATCTCAACAAACTGGCTATGTGAATTAATTCTAGGATTATATTCATTAATGATAAATCTGTATTCAATTTCTTTATCTTTTGTCGCCTCAAGGTTCTCAATCTTTTCTATCAACTGATTGATGGTATTTGTTTCCTGCTTTCCTTTAGGTAGAACAGGAATCAATACCATGTGACTTATTAATATAATGATGCTAGAAATAGGCGTTTGAGAAGGCGGACTATCCACGACTATAAAATCATAGTCCTGATACATCTTTTTAATAAGTAAGGCTATCTTATTTTCATTCTTCTCAGCTATTACATGAACAGTAGGTAAATCATCTGTTCTCGATTCTGCCCAATCAGCAGTATTACCAGATTCATCGGCATCGACTATACAAACTTTATGACCTGTAGTAGCAAGCGCCACAGCTACATTTTGGCTAATAGTTGTTTTGCCGACTCCTCCTTTATAAGAAATACAAGAGATAATCATTATAGATAGTAGTTTTAGTAAATAAATATTGCTAGATATAAAAACATAAATATATCCTGCAATATAGCAATATTTATTTAATGAGTATCATAATAATGCTTACAAGCTGCAAATATTAAATTGTTGATAGTTTTTTTCCTTTCTTCTAAGCTCAATTCTGCATCTTTAAAAAGTTCTTTGAAAGAACTTTCCTTCTCTATCATTATTTCCTTAAAGACTTCTGGATTATCTTTTTTCCAACTGTTAAACTCAAAAGCAGGCTTTGTTTTATTAACTTCAATTTTCTTCTTTTGAACAGCCTTGGTCCTCATTTGTGGAAAAGACAAATAATCAAGAGAGGCAAAATTAAATTGTGTCTGCGGTGATGGGGTAGGGGGAGTAGGCTTAGGTATATCATCAGATTTAACAGTACTTCTACTCAACTTTCTAAACTCATTTGCTTTCATTGTTTTAGCTAATTCCCTATTAGTTCTATTCTCTTGAGGTAATAATTTCTTTCTATTATGAACACTTTCTATAATTCTACTAAAATGGTCGTTACTGAAAATATCTTTCTTAAACCAATCCACTAATATAGAGGCTCGTCCTTCTGCATCTTTGACATTAGACTTTTCAACTACAATTTTATAAACCTCTTCGCAAAAATAATCTTCATACCCGTCACAGACATTCGACGGCATTTGTGGGATAATCTTACGAATTGCAATACCTGAATAAACTCCTTTCGCAATTAAGAACTTATAAGCTCTCTCTTGTGCAAAAGTAAGTTGCTCGACTTCTTCTTTTGTTGGTTCTTTATTTTCCTTTGTCAAAGACTGAAAATTTAATTCGGTCAAATTTTTAACATCTTGTATAAAGAATAATATAGTTTCTATTTTTCTACCAACTTTTTCATATTGAATATCCGTAATAGTAATAACACCACTCTTATTCACACCTTTTAAAATAGGAGTAATAATACGTTTCTTGAAATTATCAAATCTAGGATATTTGCCTTTTACATCTAGCCTATCCTTTAGAGCCTCTACACCAAATCTAATAATCGTTGTCTTTCCATCGTGTTTTCTTCGCCTGTCTCTTTCTGCTTTGGCATAGAGTAAAAAACTTATAGCATGTCCACTTGATATGCCAGTAGGAGGCTGTAAACCAACAAAATTTCTCCTTAGTCCAAGTAGCAGAGGTTTCATTTTTTCATTAAACTCAAAAGTCAAATATGCCACCCCTCTAGCTCCTTTCTCTGCTCCAACTTCAGAAAAAATATTTATAATTTTAGGTAACATTAAACCATCAAGAAACACACCTGCATCAAACCTACATTGAGCATCGGACATACGTTCCATCGCCTTAATAACCCGTTCATTGAACGCACCAGAACGTTTTGATTCTTCTTTTAATAAATTTTTCAAATCCGATATAGCTATTCTCAGGACGGGTAGCTTTTCTTGATTAAGAGGGTCAAGCTGAGCAACCAAATATAAAAATATGAGCCACTCTCTAGCATTGCCAAAATTAATTTTTCCATTTATCGCAAACTCATTCGCAAAATGAGCCGATGGTAAGTTGTTGTAGTTATCTTCCATAGGTCTCAAAGATACAATTTAACCCCTACAAAAAAAAATAAAATTGTAGGGGTTGTAAAAATTTATGTCCTCTTTGTGTAGGGGTTTAGTCCTCTTTATGTAGGGGTTTAATTCACTCTATGTCCTCTTTGTGTAGGGGTTTAGTCCTCTTTGTGTAGGGGTTTAGTCCTCTTTGTGTAGGGGTTTAAACTCATAAAAAATTGATTATCAGTCACTTGTGGAGGTCGTAAATGATAAAAGATAAAAGTATTCAAGAAAAAATCTTGAAAGAGGATTTCAAGATTTTTTTAATAATTTTTTATTTTATATTAGTTAAAGTTGTAATGTATTTGGTCTGAAAGAAAAAAGAAAAATTTCCGCTAAAAAGAAAAGAGAAATTTTGAAAATGTGATTTTGAATTACTCAAAATTACATTCAAGGTAAAATAAGGACTTTTAAGCGGCTTTTTTTATTGTCTTTTAAGATTGTGTGATTTTTGAATTAAAATCGCTTAAATCGCTTAAAAATAGCCTTAAATCAATTTTTAAGATTCAATTTTATTCTTGCATATCGAATATCTAAGCAGAAAAAATAATTACAACTAAGCCCTACAAAAATACTTTTATTTGTAGGGATATACCAAATTCAGTTGGTATTTTTTTACATGATATATGAATAATATCAAAGTTATTTTAGGGTCTTTAGTAACCTCAAAGATGTGACAAATTTAAACCCCTACATAAAGAGGACATAAAGCGCATACCCCTACATGGAATTGTGATTTTGTAGGGATTTGTGTGGGTGTAATAGTGGGTAGCAGATGAATGCCTGAGCATTCATAGCAAGGTGTACCTTTGTATATACATATTAGCAAAGAATGCTATATGTGTATACAAAAGTAACCTTGCCCTACGGGGCAAAAATCAAAGATATTTTGCCCCATAGGGAGACTGCTCCTATCGTCGCAAGTGACATGAATTTGGAAACAAATTCAAATTTTAGTATCTTCATAATCTACCCCGTAGAGTACTAAAAATTAAACAAAAATGAGAAAACCTAAAGAAAAAAAGACAGCGATTCTAAGCGGAATACGCGCAACTGAAAGTGAAAAATTAGCATTACAAAAAGCCTACAGAGAGGCGAACTACTTTAGTTTAGCGGCATACATGCGGCATAAATTACTTGATGAACAAGAACCATCAGAGAAAGATATAGCAGTAATGAAGAGAGCTGACCAAGAGATAGCGGCAGGAAACTATGTGCCAGAACTAGGTCAAATGGGCGATAAAGTGAACCAAATAGCTAAACGAATGAATACTTTTAAAGACGGGATAATGCATCATGAGGAATTATTGACCTTGGTTGATTTGATTAAATTGCTATCAAAAGTTAAGAAAACATTGCTTGGAGAGCCAGTAAAGTAAGCGCTTTTAGGTATTATTTATGTTTAGGCATAAATATGTATAGCAATATTTATTGGTAGTTTTTTGATTTTACTTTTCTGATAGCTACTTATCAAGTAAATTAACTACATTGTGTATTATCTAAAATAACAAACATTAAATGAAAGGGAAACGAAAAATAAGAACTGAAAAACTATATCAAGTTCGATTGACACCAGAAGAAAAGCAAGCATTAGAAGAAGAGTTCTCTGTATCTTTTTTTCCTTATCGGTCAGAACTTTTTCGATATAAATTATTGAACAAAACTTATTGTCCAATCAAGGGAAAGCAATTTGAAAAAGTAGTAATAGCAGGAGATTTTTTAGAGGAACTGAGTCAAGCAGGAAACAAGGTTAATCAGATAGCTAAACGAATGAACACATACAAGGATGGAAAAATAATGAAGGAGGAATTACTAACTTTAGTGGATGTAGTGAAATTACTAAGAGATATCAAAGAAGTATTGGATTAATAATAGTTGCTATAAATATGTTTATATTGCTTGCAATATTTATGCATTTATAGCTCTTACATTTTACTTTTTTGTCTTTTTCTTCTTATCAAAGCCATCGGAAAAGAATTCTTCCAGAGACATATCAAAAGCATCAAGAACTCTAAGAAGAGAAGAGAACCGAATGTCCTCACCACTTTCAAATCTTCCATAGGAAGAACGATTAAAATCATGTTGGTAAGCAAACTTTTCATAATTGGAAAAGCCTTTGGCTTTACGAATCTGCCTGATGCGTTCGCCAAGGTTTTTGAGTTGTTTATCAATGTGGTCTGAATTATCTGCCATGCAGCAAAGTAAAATACTATCCCTCATTTATAGTACCCGATAATTTGACCTTAAAATAAAGTCCTTAATATATTAAACATATCCAAGCTGAACACTTTTGAAAATATTTTGTTAAAAAATATAGGAAAAAGTGTGGAATTTGTTTGCGGAACGCATCTATATAGATGTAACCCCAAAATCATCTTATTGCAAATATTTATATTTGACTGAACTAAACAAGCTATTTGCTGGTTAGACAGTAAAATTCAAAATCCAAATTAAACGAATATGAACACCCTAAACACGCTCTACCGAAAAAAACAGCCTATTTTATTAGCAGTATTCTTTTTATTATTCCTTCCCAATTTTCTGTTTTCTCAAAATTTAGTTCGTCACTTACGTACCCCCGAAGTATCTCAAGCTATGCATAGGGTAGATAGTATCCGTAGTAAAAAATATACTTTAGAGAAAGAACTATCAGAGGTACAATCGGTAGATGAAGAAGAAGAATTAACCATCCCTGTAATTTTTCACATCGTCTATAGCCAAGAATCAGAACGAGTTGATAAGTTAGAAATAACGAATCAATTGTCGGTAATGAATGCTGCTTTTAGTGGAGTGGATGGAAACAACTTTGCACATATCTCGGAAAGTAAAGAAGGCTATGGAATGTTTAAAGCAGAAGATACTAATATTCGTTTTTGCATTGCTAATCGAGTAGATGCCATTAATTATGTATCGAGTAGTGTATCTGAATGGGGAGCAGATTTTGGGATATTAACAAGTACTGATGGTGTACGGATAATAGAGCCAGATAAATATTTGAATGTGGTTATAGCCCCATTAGCAGATAGTGTAAGTGGCTATAGTGGTTTACCTTGGTTTCCTTTGACTTTGGATGCAGTAATAATAGATTACCGTTATTTTGGAACAGTAGCTAGTTCTTATCCTTATAACGAGGGAAAAACCTTAATACATTTATTAGCAAATTCACTTGCGGTCAATAGTCTTTGGACAAATGGTAAATGTGAAGACGATAAAATAATAGATACGCCTATCCATAATGCGCCAAATCGAGGGTGTCCTACTTATCTCCATGTTAGTACCTGTTATGATAATGCGGTAGAATTGACCTACAACTATCTTGACAACACAGATGACCGATGTTTGAATTCCTTTACCAAAGGACAAGTGGAGCGTATGCGAAAGGTATTAACCGTATTACGTAAAGATTGGATTTCTACCCCTGCAGCAAGTGTTTGTGGTAATGTCGGTTTAGTAGAAAATGAATCTGCGGTAAGTCGTTCTAGTATTCCTACTAAATTGAATAATACGACGCCAGAGCTAACCATACGCCCCAATCCTGCCAATGGACGAGTAGAAATTCTACTTAAAGATTCAAGAAACTTAGCATCGGAACAAATAGAGATTCTGATATATTCTGCATCGGGTAAAGCCTTATATAATAGTGAATTTTCTACTAACGGAGTTTTATCAATTGACAGTAGCGAATGGTCTGCTGGCTTATACTTCGTCAAAAGTAAAATAGGAACTATTATTCAGACCAATACTTTAGTTATTGCTAGATAGATCCAAGATACCTTTTTTGAACACCTATTTAACTCAAGAAAAATGAACAAACAATTAACCCTTCTCTATTTGGTTCTCCTACTTCTGTACCCATTTATCAATTATGCTCAACCTGAAAATAAAGTAGTGGGAGATGTGGTACATGCATCACCTGATGCCGCCAATTTAACAAAGTATGGTAAGGTCAATGTAGCTAAGCAAACAGGAAAATTAGTGCAAAGTATTCCTTTGAAAGGAGTACAAGAAAACTCAATAGGGATTTCGTTATCCTTGAGAAATGTAGCGGATTTAAAATTGGGTAGTCCTTCATCGAATACTGGTAATTTTAGTTTAGGCATTCCAATGATAAGCCGAGAAACAAGGGGGACACCCGATGAGGTCAATATGGGGTACTTTATCAATAATCAGAACTTATTAGACCCCGAAGGAGCATTTAATGATATAGATGTGAGCGAGCAGATTCGGATGGTCTCGGAAGGGACGTTAGATGCAGAACCAGATTTTTTTTCGTATAACATTACCTCTTCTAGTGGTGGAAGTTATTCGGGTTCTTTTTATTTTAATAGATTACAAGAGCCTGTTTTTGTACCTCAACAAGATTTAAAGTTAGAGTATCAACGCAAATCAACGGGTAATGGAAGTTTGCGAGAATTCATTCAGTTTACACTAATTCTACCAAATGGAGAACGGTGGACTTATGGAAGACTAGCTAGTGATACGGTAGATGAAGGAGTAGAGACAATGGTGGTTAATAATCAAAATGTCCAAACGATAGCCCCGAGTTCTTGGTACTTGCGAACCGTTAGTAGTTTTGATTCTGTAGATAGTCTTTATTTAGATTATGAGACAGATTATTATCAATACAAAACTTTGGGGTCTTGTCAGATTCAGTATTTTTCTGGAGGAGGGGTAAGTCCATCTTGTAGTGGTGTTCCGCTTGGAACAATTGCTAATACTACTGTTAATAACCATCAGGTAAAAGGTTGGCGAGTAAGTACTATTCGTAATTCAAGTGGTACAGAGCAGTTAGATTTTTTCTATACTACTAATCGAGAAGATATAGACCCTTATTTAAGTACGACTCCCAAAAGCCTAGACAAAATAGAGTATAGTACTGGAACATATTGTGTGGCACATGATTTTCATTATTCTTATTGGTTATCGGCAGGTGGTACAGACTCACACTATAAGCGATTAAAACTAGATAGCTTACAAGAGCGAAGTTGTGATAACACAGAAGAAATACCTGCTTGGCGATTTGACTATTATGCAGGAACACTTGAAAATAGATTTAGTAAGCAAATCGATAGTTGGGGGTATTACAATGCAGCATCGGTGAATGAAGGAACTTATGGTATTCCGAATCTGGCTAATGAAACCTTTGACCCTGACTTTGCATTTCCACCAATAGATACGGCATGGCGAGAAACCAACGAGGCAGCAATGAAGATAGGTAATTTAAAAACGATTCATTGGCCAGATGGAGGAAGTAGTCATTTTGAATATGAGGCAAATGAAATAACTACCTCGGTTACTGGACCGAGTACGTATAGTGCAATCTTACCTAATGAGTTAAGTAATTGTGGTATTCCCGTAATTGATAATAATTGTTGCTCGGTTACCTCCGCTACGGTTAGCCATACTTTTACAACGGAAGAATTAGACGGGGCAGTTTTTGGCATATTTGTATTTAATGCTAGTTGTAATTCAGGGGCTAGAGATTATCCTAAGGTTAAAATGTTTGTCAAAAAGACGAGTTCGGCAGGATACGGTGAATTTAATAATTACACTTTTGATACTGATTTTTATTGTGCTAGCCAAGGAGGAGGAACTTGTGAAATCAATGGTGTCCCCTTGACTACTTTTGAACTAAATACTGCTTTTGTAGCAGGGGTTGATTATACTTTTGAATTGATATTAGATAATGAAGTTTCTCCAGGGGAGGAAGATGTCAAAGCCATTTTTCAAATTTTTAATGAGGTGCCAGGAAACCCCTCTTTAGTTACAAGAGAAGTTGGCGGACTTCGAGTAACTAAAATTACGGATAAGGATGGATTGAGTAGTGCTAGAGACCAAGTCCGAACGTTTGATTATGATAATAGTAATGGTCTATCAAGTGGACGATTGGCATTTGAACCGACTTATTACGGTTATCAAAAAGATGTATTTGGACAAAGGGTTGGTCTTACTTTTCATTCTACAAGTGTAGTGCCAACGGCAAATTCAACAGGTAATCATATTTCTTATGCCGTTGTGTCCGAAAGTTTCAATAGTAATGGTAAAAACGCTAGTTTCTTCCATCAAGAATTTGTCTTAGAAAGTGTACTAGATGAATATCCTTATAATCCAGATTTAGCGAGGGTAATCGATGGGCAGGAAATTACAAATAGAATAATTAGTGAAGATGGAGATACTTTAGTAACGAGTATCAACACTCCTTTAATCAATTACACCTATACAAATCCATCCGAGGATATTATTTATACAGGTATTCAGTACCAAAATAAAGATGGGCAGACGGGACACTATGCCAAGAAATACCGAATCCGAACTGCTCCATCAGGATTAATTACCAAAAATATTACTACTAAAGATGGGGTAAGGGTAGAAACTAACACAACTTATGATATAACTAAGCATTTATCGCCCATTAGCATTAGTACAATGGATGATAGAGGCATTCCTTATACGACTGAGCTAAGTTATGTCTTTGATGATTTGAGCGTTTTTGGTCTTGATTCTCCTGTTTATACGACTATGGAAAATCAAAATCGGATTGCTGCACCTATTCAGAAAGTTGAGAAAAATAATGGTGTCCAAGTCAGAGGTAATCGAATCCAATATAGTTATTTTGATAAAACTACAGGTAGTCCAAGTGGGGTAAGTAACTCTGTTATTTATCCAAGTGCTTTTTATGATTTTGAAATGACCTTTAATGCAGGAGGAGTAGCCCAAATGAATGGGAATGGTTGGGAATTAGATGGTACAATAGGAGCATACGACCCAAATACTGGAAAAGCGGGAGAGTTTCAAAAAATTGGTTGGCAAAAAGAGTTCTACACATGGAACACTATCAATAAACTAATTCAGCAAAGAAAGTTTTTAGGTTTTGAGTGGGACTATACTTTTAAGGCGGGTACTCGATTAATAGAAACCATAACGGATAAAGATGACCAAGTAGTTACCTTTTTTTATGACCCACTATTGAGGTTAGAAAGAATTTCAGCGAGAGGTGGAGCAGTAGAAACGGAGTTTAGTTATGTGTATGCAGGAGCAGGACAGACTTATATAGAACGTAAAACGACTTATACAGCTGACCCGACAGGTAATTCTCAATTGCAAGAAATACGAAGTCGGCAATATTTTGATGGTCTAGGTAGAGCGATTTTATCCGTACAAATTGGACATAGTGAGGATGGAAAGGATGTAGTGACAGCAATTGAGTATGACAATAATGGGCGACCATTTAAGCAGTACGAGTCGGTAGAAAGTCCTTATAGTGATGGACGCTTTTATGAAGTTCATCAAGATTCATCACATACTTTGAACGAGTACGAGCTTTCGCCTTTAAATAGAGTTAAACAAGTAACTGCTCCTGATTGGCATCCCACCCAAAATGAATATGGAGCAAATGTGGTAGGGGATGCTGTTACGAATCACAATACTGGTGGAACTTATGCAGCGAATACGCTTTTTAAAAATACGGTGATTGACGGAAATGGAAATAAGAAAATAGTTTTTTCAGATTTTCGGGACAACGTTGTTTTAGAACGAACGGAGTCGTCAGATGGTAGTAAAAAAAATGATACGTACCGAAATTATGATTTAAAAGAAAGAGAAAAATCAGTTTATCCACCTGACACAGATGATACTACTCCTAATTTAATTTATACCAAATTGTATGATGTTGCAGATAACTTGATTGAACAAAAAGTACCAGATGCAGAAAAGATAGAAATGGTGTATGATACAAGAGAGCTATTAATAGCGCAAAGAGGTGGTAATTTAAGGGCAGATGGTAAATGGATGGTGACTGAATTGGATGATTACGGCAGACCTACCAAAACAGGTCTAAATGCTACTCCTACAACTGTTAATGAGGTTTGGGCAAAGACCTTTTGGGATGGACAAGTAGAGGCAGGAAGTAGCTTTACAGGTTTTTATGATTTGGAAATTCCAAAAGAATTTAAAGACATTGTTCCAGAAGAAGAGGAATCAGTAGCACCTACAGATAATAGCACTAACCCAATTTATATTGGTAAAGTACATTATACTGAAACAACCGTACTGAACGGCAATACGGCTACCAATAGACTATTTTCTATCAATAGATATGATAGTCATGGTAGAGTTGATAGAGTGCAAACTGATAATCATTTAGGAGGCTTTGACAATCGTTTGTTAAATTATGATTTTGCAGATAATATAGTGAGAGAGATTCGCTTTCATGGAAAAAATAGTAGTAGTACCGATTTTGTTACTCAAACTAGGGACTACTATGATAGTCAAGGTCGTAAAGTGCGCAATAATCATTTAGTTTCAGGGATAGGAGTCTTTTCTAGTGAAATTTGTAGCTTATCGTATGATATAAAAGACCAAATAATTACTAAAAAATTAGGTGGTCTAAGTGGTGGTGGTTTTTTACAAGAAATCAATTATGATTATTTACCGAATCGTTTTTTGAAGGGTATTAATTCTACGATGTCTGCAGATGATTTATTTCAACTCAACATTAATTATGACCAGCAAATAGCAGGGTTAAGTGGAACTGGTCAAAAGAATGGAAATATTACAAGTTTAGGATGGCAAGTTAAAGGAGGGACAACACAAACTTATGGGTATGAATATGACTATCTAGACAGGCTTAAAATTGCCAACTTTGACAGTCCTAATAATGATTATGGAACGAATTATGAATATGATGCTAGAGGGAATATTACAAAAATTAACCGTAAAGGTGTTTATTGGAATGGTGTAGAGTGGAAAGCACAAACTATTGATAGTTTAGATTATACGCCAGTAGTGGGTACAAATAAGATACAAAGAATAGCAGATAAAGCTGGCTGCCCAAAAAATAAATTAGTTGATAATATGGTGGAAACTGACCAAATGCATGCAGTAGAATTAAAATTAGAAGGTAATGAAATAGTAGATTCAGCCACTACTGTTACTTTTCAAGCAGGAGAAAGTATCACCTTATCCGCAGGTTTTCATGCTAAAGCGGGAACTGATTTTATAGCAAAAATAGAAGGTTGCCCCACGAGTGGTTTTGAAACAGATGGATTTGTAGAAAGAAGTGCCAATAATTTTGGTTATGATACAGAGGGAAATTTGGTAGATGACCCCAATTTAGGTGCAACGATTTCTTACAACTATTTTAATTTGCCTTATAAAGTAGATTTTGGTGGAGGAAAGGAAATTGAATGGAAATATGATGGGACGGGAAAAAGACTACAAAAGATTGTTCGTAAAGGTGGTAATGACGTTTTGACACAAGATTATATAAGTTCAATAGAATATCGAAATGATACGCTAGAGGCTATTTATCATACAGAAGGAAGGTTGTTTTTTGAAAATGGAACACCGAATTATGAGTTCAGATTAGCTGACCATTTAGATAATACCAGAGTTTTATTTTCTGATAGAAATGGAGATGGCAGTATCAGTAATGATGAAATTTTAGATGTAAGTTCCTATTATGCTTTTGGTATGCGCCACCGAGGAAATGATTTGAAAAGAAACTTAACCTTAGATTATGCTTTTAACAATAAAGAGCGTGTTGGAGATTTTGGTTTAGGTTGGGATTTATTTGAGTTTAGGACTTACGATTCTAGAGTTGGACGGTTTATTCAAGTAGACCCTGCTAGTGAAAATTTTGCTTGGGTGAGTGGGTATAATTTTGCTGAAAATGAGCCTATTGCTAATATTGATTTGTGGGGATTGCAAGCACTTTTTGCGGCTGATGGAAAATTAATTGGTTATAATGTCCAAGAAGGTCAGGGGCCAACTCAAATCGCACAAGATTTAAATGAGAATTATAGTTGTGAATTAACATGTGAAGTCAATTACATTGATATTGTACAAGATAACCCTGAACAATTTGAAAATGTTATCAATTCGGATGGCTCAGTTAAAGATAAATCAAGTGAAGATTATAAATCTGGTAATATAGACCCCGGAGATAATTTAAAAATTGATGGAGGGAAAGAAATCAAAAGCGAAGAGAAAAGCGAAAGTGAGAAAATGATTGAAAAAAACATGAAAACTATTGATTCAATTTGGACTGTAGATAGAAAAGATGACAGTACCGTATCTACTAGAAATAGTAGACCTGAAATGCAGCCTGCTCCTGGTGACCCAGGAGGTTTTTTTCATGGCAAGAAAATTTTTGATGGAATAACACTTTTAAGAAGGAGTATAATACGTCAGAAAGAAATAAAAAGATTAGAGCAACAAAATGATAGTTTAAGAATTGAAAATGAAAAAAATAAAAATTAAAGGTGTTATCTTTTCTATATTTAGTCTAATAGCCATCTATATAATATTAATTCTTTTTGAGGGGTTATTACTTTTTTTATTGGATGGATATTTCCTTTTTGAAGAAATTCATTTTTCATTTTTTCAATGCGTATATAAACTTATTATTACTCTTGCAATAATATTTTTGTATTCAAAAAATGAAAAATTAAAAATATTAAGCGATAGTAAATCAGTTAATTATACCGATGTGTTATTGATTTTTATTTTGGCATTATTTTTAAGGATTGCTGTTGACCCAATCTTTAGAAGTGAAGAAATACTAAATGGATTACCATCTTCTTTAGATAAAGAATATCCTAATCCTGTACTTAATTTGAATAGCGCTTTTATTTTCATTAATGTTGTTTTACTTATTCCAATATTTGAAGAATTATTTTTTAGAGCTTTTTTACTTCAAAAATTATTACTTTCTGGAGTAAAATCAGAATACTCAATTTTAATTTCAAGCCTCTTATTTGGTTTAGTACATATTGAAAGTAATCAGATTATTATAGGTACTATATTAGGTTTTATAACAGGAATCGTTTTTTTGAAAAAAGGAATTATAGGTAGTGTATTGTTACATTTGGTTTATAATTTTATTTGGTTCTTGTTAGACCATTTTCGAAATAGTTATTGGAACTTAATTGAGTTATTAGATTTTGGATTTTTCTACTGGCTTATCTTTTTGGTAGCTCTTGCAATACTTTTTTTAATGATAAAATTTAGGTTTACTATAATTCCATATCGCAACCCTATTGGAGGTAGTTAAAATTATTTTTAGTATTATAGGGTCTGGCAACTAATCGTGCAATATCCACCAAATCTTAACATTTGCAAAAGTGGACAAAAACCTCTCTGGAATTCCCAAAAGGTAACTACTGATAATCAAAGGTTTAGTAGCAAGAAAAGATGGTAGACGAAAACAAGTGTTTTTAGCCATACATTTTGTGACGTGAAAAAGGTTGAAATTAAGTGGCTTTTGATTCGTTTTTCTGAAAAAATAAAATCTTTTTGAAAAAGCACTAGCAAAATTAAAAATATAAGTAATTGATTAATAGTGAATTATAGAAAGGTGTAAATCCGGAAAATTCCCTGGTCTGAAGTGGCCAGTTTGCTTTAAAATATGTGACACCAAAATAGGCGTGAATTTTAATTATTTGGGGCTTACCCTATCGGGGCGGAGTTTTCATCGCTCAACATTCGTTTCGGTCCTGCGGACTGATTTTTTCAAAATCCCGATTCAAGTTCCTAAGCCGCCATCGCCACTTAGACAGCTTAACGTGACGCAGAAAAATTTTCAAATGGAGCTGAGTAGCTTTTGCATAGCTTAGGAAGTTGAAAATTTTGGATAGCATTTCGTACTGAAGAAAAAAATGTACATTTTTTTCTTCAGTACGAAATGCTATCTATTAAGATATTAGTCCGAATTATTAAGGCATCACTATTAAACACTAATAAATCACCAGACTGAATGAGTTCAATTAAGAGGTTCGGGGGGAACGAGACCGCCTCTTTTTTGGCTCATGTAAAAGCCCTTTCTATGAAAACCGATGACGTTAAAAAATTCATTAATAGCTTGAACCACAAAGAACAAGAAGAATATAAATCTGATATAGCGGAATTGAAAAAACGAATATGGTGTCGAGTAATACTAAGAGAAAAAGGAAACTAGCTTTATCTTTCTGGTATAGCTTTTGTAAATACACTATATAAATCTGATTTAACCATAATTAAATTAGTTCTATTCTGTCAAAAAGAGAGTAAAAGAAATTTAAGATTCATCTTTGACAATTTTTGTTCAGAATGGAGTTTTCGTTTTACTGAAAACTCCTACTTTTAACTTCTATTTCAATGCTATCAATTTTCGCAAAAGATTAAGCCCCTCACCAAAAGGAATCTTTACTTGATACCTTTCTACTTTCAATGAATAATAACATTCTTGGTTTTCAGAAACCAAACTCAGCTTAAACCTATTATCTAATTTTAGTGTAGGTTGACTAGAAATACAATCTTTTTTGAGGATACTCGCTTGTAAGAAATCTCTTATTTTTTCTCTACGAATTGAGTTTAATTGGATAATATGCTCTGTATCTAATAGTAAAAAAGTTGACGTGTCACTTGTTTGTGAAAAACTTCTAACCTGTAAAACAAACTTTCTTCCTTTTTTATTTTGATATTCTCTTTTAAAGAGAAGAGGAGCTTTTAAAATAGCTGCTTGATTTTTTTGTGCTACCAAGCTTAAATTAAAAAAAATAAAAAGAGTACTAAATAGCGTGATTTTCATTGTAGAGAGTATTTATGTTTGGGAAAATTTTATTGCTTAATTCCTGTAACAAAAAGTTCTAATAACATTTTGCCATTAGAACTTCTCTCTATTTGTTAATGCTAATGGTAAATTTTATGCCAAAAATAAGGAGGCACCTACTTTATTGCACCTCCTTGTATAAAACTATGAGATCGCTATGGCTAGCAACGAGTTACTTTACTATGACTCCTTTATATTTTTTCGGTAAAAGGAATCCCTGAGAGAGAGTTCACCTTCTAGGGATTCTAAAATATAATCGAGTCCGAATTTTTAGTCAATCTTAAAGTGGACGCCCTAGATAAAGGTTTATGATTCTCTCTACATTTGCCCTTTTCTAATGGGCGTCCGAATACCTCTTTGGTCTAATGGAGGTATTTTAGAATAGGGGGAAGGGGTATGAGATTTTGGGAATTTAACTCAGGTAAGCCTTTTATTGCGTCGCATGGGCGCAAAGTAATAAATATTACAATAAATACAGATGTTTTTAACACAAATATGCCCTTGGATAATCCTATTCCGAAAGCAATTTGTTAAATTTGTAGAGCCTTTAATGATTCTCTCTATGCAGTAAAGTCCTCTTCGGAGGGCTTTACTTTGCATAAAGGCTACAGGGGTTACAAACGTAAAAGGAGCGTTTAACATTTGTAACTCTTACTAGAATTGATTACCTTTCTGGCTAATAAGCATTAAGGGGTAGCGGGCGCATTTGAGCAGAAAATTACGGTTAGCAAAATACACACAAGTATGTAAGCGTAACTTTTGGAGCAAATGCGTCCGTTAATCCATCAATCAGAAAAGTAATCCATGTCTAATATATATGTACCTTATTATAGAGTCAGTACCAAGAAACAAAAGCAGAGTGGATTGGGCTTAGATGCACAAAGAGCCATCGTTGAGCATTACACTAATGCGGATGGAGCAACCATCGACCAAGTATTCACCGAAACAGAAAGCGGAAAAGATATAGCCAATCGGAAAATTCTACAACAAGCTATCCAATATTGTCTACAAAATAATTATACCCTCATTGTTGCCAAGCTCGATAGGCTCTCCAGAGATGTAGAACATATTTTCTCGATTAAGAAAAAGTTGGGCGACCTCTTTAAAAGTTGCGACTTACCCAATACAGATAGTTTGACCCTTTCCATTTTCGCAGGACTCGCCCAGAGAGAAAGAGAACTAATCTCCATCAGAACCAAAGCAGCTTTAAAAGTTAAAAAAGCTCAAGGAGTAAAATTGGGCAACCCTCAACATTTAACCAATATTTCAAGAGCCAACAGTATCACTAGTATCAAAAAGAAAGCTGCGGAAAATGTAAATAACACTAGGGCAATGAGTTTAATAGTGCGTTGTAAAAAGGATGGAATGTCTTTAGCCGCTATTGCAACTGAATTGAATAACAATGGTTTTTTGACGGCTAAAAATAAATCCTTTCAAAAAACAACTGTACAAAGATTATATAATAGATACTTAGCTTGTCAATAAAGAACAATTTAAAATGTGTCTTACTAGTGGGCATTTTTGCTCATAGCTACGAAAATGTACAATAGGAAACATCTTGTTTATAAACTTTACCTTTTTTACGCTTTTTAAAATCCACTCTTATGTCTTTTAAGTTACCACCAAAAATTAGTTCTCGCAAAGAAAAACATGGCAATCATTGGGTTTATCATTTTCGGCATACAGAATTAGGGCGTATCGGTAGAATTGTATTAAAACCAACTGCAAACGGTCAAACAAAAATAGAGTGTGAACTTATTGGAGAGCCATCCGACCCAATGTATAAGCAACGTGCAGTTATTTTTGAGCCACTCGGCATTCAGATTGCTAATGCCATGAACCAAGCAACGAGCGGTGGTAAACCGATTAATAAATCTTACTCCGCTCCCGTATCACCTACTACTCATGGTAAACATGTTGCTAGAAAATTAATGCAATGTGAAAGATGTCACAAACCTATTGGCTTTATTATTCTTGCTCCTGATGCGTTGGAACTTGGCGAACTAGAAGATTATACTCGATTGATGTATGCTGAAATGAATCGATTTAAAGTACCTGGTTGGATAGTAGGTGCTTTGGATGAATCAGCAGGCGTGGATAAACTTGGAGAGGCTCGCTGTATCATTCGAAAAGTGTACCCACAACGAGGGGATGTTTTTTATGCTAGTCCAGAGGAGTTTAATGCCATGACGGGTAAATTGCGTAAAGCGTGTTGTTGAAATTGACCTTTTCGGCGGTACATTCAATAATAAACCAATGACGATAGAAAAAAGGCACATAGAAAAATTTAATGAGTTGCGACAATTCTTTTTGCAACATGGACATTGCTATGTACCAAGCACCAAAGAGTATGCAGATTTATTTGAGTGGACTCAACGGGTTAGACAGTCTCGACTTCGTCTAGACGAGGCATTGAAAAAAGAACTTGAAGGTATGGGATTTGATTGGTTAATGTACGGTTCTCTAGATTTGCGCTGGCAAAGTCGATATTATGAGTTGAGACTGTTTAATGAAAAAATGGGACATTGCCGAGTCAAAAGCCATAAAGGAGAAAATCAAGAATTAGGTAAATGGGTATTAAGACAGAGACGAGCAGAAAAAACAATGCCTGCTTATAGAAAAAGATTATTGGATGAAATTGGTTTTAGCTGGCATGCTGATATTTTACGAATAAAAGAAAATAAATGGTTAGAAAAATATGAATTATTAATTCAATTCAAAAAAAGAATGGGGCATTGTCGAGTATCTGCTGTTTGGGAAGAAAATCCTGAATTAGGAAAGTGGGTGAGTCATCAAAGAAACAAAGAAAAGACCTTACCTACCAATCGTAAAGACCTTCTGAATAAAATAGGGTTTTATTGGTTAGAGGATATGAAACGCCATAAAGAACAAAAATGGCAAACATATTATGAACAACTTCAGCAATTCAAAGAGGAGTTTGGGCATACAAAAGTACCTATAAATTATACCCCAAATCCATCTTTAGGTTCTTGGGTCTTTAGGATTAGAAAGTCAGAAAATAAATTAGCACCAGATAAAAAAAGATTACTAGACGCAATAGATTTTGCATGGATAGGAGATATAAAAAGAGAAAAAGAGGCACTTTGGAAAGAACGATATGAGGAATTAAAAGATTATTTTAAGGAAAATGGACATTGTAAATTTCCTGTCAGGTATCCACCTAATCAGGAGTTATCCAACTGGGTTAGGATGCAATACACCGCAAATTTACAAGGCTGGTTGAAACCTGAGAGAAAAGCCCTTTTAGATACCTTAAATTTTCATTGGGAAGGTATTAAATCCGAAGAACTACAAAAGAATTGGCATGCCAATTATGAAAAATTAAAAGTTTTTTATCAACAACATGGGCATTGTAGAGTTCCCCATAATTGGGAAGGGCATGGAAAGTTGAGTAGTTGGGTTTATCATTTAAGACAATTTAAAGAAAGGTGGAGTGATGAACAACTTAAGTTACTTGAGGTGCTAAATTTCAAATGGAAAGAAGAAATTCAACAAAAACGAGAACAAGCATCAGATGAACATTGGTTAAGTTTTTATCACCAATTAGTGAAATTTAAAGAAAAACATGGACATCTTCGATTGACAAAAGATACAGCTGATATTCACCTTATAAGATGGGCTGATTATCAACGTAGATATAAAGAAACAAGGGTTTCTCCAAAAAGATTAAAATTACTAGAGGATATTAATTTTGTTTGGGGCGTCAAGGAATTTAAAGAAGAAAAATGGACATATTTCTATGACCAACTAGTTACTTTCTATAATAGATTTCATCATGCAAATGTACCAAGTAGATGGAAAGAAAATCCTAAGTTGGCCAATTGGGTACAGTATATAAAGGGGAGGAAAGAATATCTAACTAAAGAACAAATAGCAGCACTAGAGCAATTACAACTCAGATGGCAAGGAGGCATTTATGAAGAAAGGGAACAAAGGTGGTTAAATGCTTATCATCTGTTAGTTGAATTTAAGCAACACCATGGACATCTTCGATTGACAAAAGATACAGCTGATAGCCAGCTTATAAAATGGGCAGATGCACAACGCTACAAAAGAAATAAATTAGTACATTCTCGAATAAAGTTGTTAGATAATATTGGTTTTCCTTGGGATGTGAAACAATTAAAAGAGGAAAAATGGAATTATTTATATGGAGAGTTAGTCGCCTTTCATAATAAATATAAACACACCAATGTACCAACTGTCTGGGAAGAAAATCAGCAGTTAGCTAATTGGGTGGTAAAATTGAGACGTAAAAAACAGCAACTAACTAAGGAGCAGTTAACAGCACTAGCCAAAGTTCAATTTGTTTGGCAAATAGAATTATTAAAGCTTGAAGAGCAATGGCAGGATAAGTATGAACAGCTTGTGAAATTTCGCCAAGAACACGGACACACAAGAGCAACAGGTGCTAATACATCTAAATCCCTAGCTAGTTGGATTGCCTTACAAAGAGCTAATTATAGGAATGGTAAATTATCTGCTCAGCGAATTGAATTATTACAGCGTATTGATTTTATCTGGGATTTTAAGCAACATGAACAACAACGATTAGCAGAAAAATGGCAAATGAATTTCGATAAATTAGTTGCTTTTAAAGCGAAAAATAATCATTTAAAAATCAAAGTAAAAGACCCACTATACAAGTGGTTAGTATATCAAAAAAGCGATTATTCAAATGGAAAGTTAGCCGTATATAGACACCAATTATTAAAGGAACTAGGCGTAACATTCTCTCCCAAAGGAACGCTAAAACAAATACATGAGAATAATTGGCTAATCAGATACGAAGAACTCAAAGCATTCTATCAAAAATATGGGCATTTTCATTTAACTAACAAAACACTCGATAATTGGCTAAAACATCAAAGAGTCAAACATAGAAAAGGGCAACTAAAAAAACATCATCAGCAATTGCTGCAGTCATTAGGATGCCCTTTAAGTGGAAAAGCTTATTTGGAGGAGAAGAAGGAAAAAGAATGGATGATTAAATATAAAGAACTCAAAGCATTTTATCAAAAGCATGGGCATCTAAAAATAGAAAATCAAGCTCCCTATACTGCATTGCATAAATGGTTTTCTTATCAACGGTCACATTATTCTGATGGTAGGCTAAAATTGAAACGGCAGCAACTAATTGAGCAGTTAGGGCATCGTTTTGTAACAAAGGTCATTAAAAGCCAAACGGGAGAATTTGCCCACGAAAACAAACAGCTTACATAATGCAACTCTAAGCAACGTATTCTGAAAAAATAGCCATCAGATTGAGAATAGACGAATGTCGCTTAGAACCGCTCTACTCCAAATTTCGACTCTCTACAAAATTTTTAACTGTCAAACGATTCACGCCAAGTATTCGCCCAATGGCACTATAACCAATATCTTTTTCCAGTAGCGTTTTGATTTCTTCTTCCTTACCACTCAACTTAGTTTGTTTTGAGAGACTGCCTTTTGGTCTACCCAATTTCATGCCCTCACTCTTTTTTCTAGCAAGAGCCTCTTTAGTTCGTTGCGAGATAAGTTGCCTTTCGATTTCAGCAGATAAGGAAAAAGCGAAAGCTAGAACCTTGGAATTGATATTATTACCCAACTCATATTTCTCTCTGATAGTATGGACTTGAACATCCTTATCCATGCAAGTGTGCAAAATACTCATCACCTCCATCAGATTTCTACCCAATCGAGATAACTCTGATACAATTAAAATATCTTCTGTTTTCAGCCCGTCCAAAGTTTTCCCTAATAATCGGTCAGCGAGTTTTCGGCGACTACTCACCGTTTCCTCTACCCATTCACCAATAGTTATCTTTTTAGCGTCTGCATATTTCAATATTTCAAATCTTTGATTCTCCACACTCTGTTTGTCCGTACTGACTCGGATATAGGCATAAATCATGGCAATATTTTAGCTCTGTTAATAAAAACCCTTTTAAAGAGTTAAAATACCACTTTTTTGTAAAAAATAAAGGGTGTTAAACCTACTAATTTCTTAACTAGGTTATACGCTCGTTTTGTCTAATCAATAAACCCCAAATTATGCCATTGATTCAGGTATTATCCGAGAAAGAACAAGCAGTCTATGAAAATGCACCCACATTTACGGGTAATGAAAGAAAGCATTTTCTATCGCTGCCTGCCTCTTTACAAATCAAAGTTAATTCCTTTCCAAGTCTAACCAACAAAGTTGGTTTTCGCTTGATGTTTGGTTATTTCTTGGCTACCAAGCGAATTTATCCAGCGGAGCAATTCAACCAAAAAGATATTCAATACTTATGCAACCAGTATGGCATGCTGCCTTTTGCTTTTGATATAGCTAAATATAAATCCAGTACCTATTCCCGGCATAGGCAAATTATTTTAGCGCACTTTGCTTTCCAATCTTACCAACCTAGAGTTCATAATCGGCTAGTAACGGATGCCATCAATGAACAAATCTATTCTTGGGAAGACCCTCAACTTATTGTAGGCTACATTTTAGAATGGTTGGAGTGGAGGCGTATTGAGCAACCTAGTTATTATAATCTCCAGTTGATTCTAACTAATGCTATCCGAAAACGGAACAAAGAAATTAGGCAGAAGTTTGGTCAATTAATTAGCCCCGAACAAAAAGCCGCTTTAGACCAACTACTTGAAAAACAAATAGACGAAGGCAAGGAAGAATATGTTTTAACCACTCTTCACAAGCTAAGTCCTTCAGATGCTCCTAAGCAAATTAGAGCCAATATCAAAAAACTAGAAATTATACAATCCATATTTGAAACGCTACAGCCGTTATTAAAACAACTTCAATTAAATCATAATGCTATCCGCCACTTCGGAGAAATTGTTCAGAACACAGAATCAGGACATATCGTTAGGAAAGAAGAGATAGACCGCTATTTTAATCTCACTACTTTTTGTGCCTATCAACGCTGCATTTTTGAAGACTGGATGGTCCGCACCTTGATTTCTGTATGTAAAGTTGCAGGTAATCGGGCAACGGCTAAAGAAAAAGAACGCTTGTTTGAGGGGCGTAAAAAGCGAAAAAAAGCTTTTCAGCAAGTTATGCATATCGCAGAAGATACCACTTCGTTGATTCAGAAAATCAGGCAATTAGCATGGATGAATATTTCTGCCGCACAAAAAGAACAACAATTACAGGAGCTGTTACCAAAATTAAAGGAAGAGCCCGATACTGCGCCACAACCTAATGATTTAGAGCAGATTAAAGCCGAACAGCAACTTGCTAGTGAAGATGAATACTATATTTTTTTAGCAGAGCAATCGCAAAGTTTACAAATAAGGGTTAATCCTATTCTGAAAAAGCTCACTTTGAATCTCGCAGATTCAGACAAGGATTTATTGAAAGGCATCCAATATTTTAAAGACAAAGACGGGGTGATAACTAAAACTGCGCCCGTTAATTTTTTCAATGAGGAAGAACAAACTGCATTAGTAAATAAAGAGGGTAAATTTAATGCATCGCTTTACAAAATATTGTTATTTCAAAAAGTGAAAGATGGTTTTGACCGAGGAAAACTACAGTTAAAACACACC
>CBDICL010000001.1:0-9081 GCA_965277255.1 Flavobacteriaceae bacterium
CAGTTATTAATCTATGATTGTTCATGTTATAACATCTTTAGTATGTACTAGGTGAGTGAAAAGGGTAAATAGTGCGCCATTTTACAAGAACTTTTTTTTTCCATTCTCAAGATCATGATTACCATTATGATCATTCGAAATTCATGGTTTAGGGAAGACTGTTTTGCTTGTTCATGTTGGTAAAAATCAAACGTTCATGGTTTTCCCTTTGCATGTTTTGCTAATAACAAATCATATCAATTTTCACCAATTCATGCTGTACTCATTAAGCATGTTAAGTGGACATAAACTTGATTCTCGGCATTTAAGTATTCTAAAATCTATAACTTGAATACATTATTCTTGAATAGATTCATCAAGAGAGTTTTTTTTTTCCAAGTAAAATTAGAAAGGTTCTTATAAAAAACATATCCAGTTACTCACCTTGAGCTACGACGTTTAGAGACCGACTTGGCTGGTCTCTTGAAACACCTCATCTGGATGTACCAATCACCATACGTGTGTCCGTAGGACCTCATTTAAGGATTCGTCTACGTATCGATCGGTATTGACGGCTTGCCTGCTTTTTGGAGACTGGGCGTATGTTGATGTGTTGACTTCAATTACGCTGTTATCGCCAGAGTGATTTTTGGGCTTTCTTTTGGGCGCAATAGGCTACATAAGTGTTGACAACTTCGCCAATTTCGGTCACCGAGCAGCTCCCTTTTCTGCTAGCTTATAGCCAAAACTACGTAGTTTTGAACATTGTTGGTGTAATAATTATAATTAACAGTATCTGAATACGTGCTGGAGTTTTTTTACAGCGCTATCGATGCACTATTGCGTCACATACAGCCATAACATCTCATGTTTTTTCGTGTGTTAGGCGGGTTTCATATGCGTGTTGCCGTCGATGCGGCGAATGATGTAGAAAATAATTAAACGCACGTCATGTGGTGTATATCATTCAAAGAAAAAATAAGAAAGTACTGTTAATAGGCGTTTTATTTTAACAAATTTCATGTAATTATGAAATAATATTTATTTACAATAATGAAATGATTTATTTTTGTTGCTTGGAATTAAATCAACGATGTAAAGATATTTTTTTTTACTCTGTTAGACCTTATCAAATGTGCATCAAATGCACGTGGGAATATGCATATCATAACGCATCTAAATCAGAGGCTAATGTACGGGTGCTTGTAGTTATCAGACTGCGAAAATCGATGCACACTGGCTTAAAGTACCCGTATGTGAGTACCCGGTCAGATGCATTGTGGCATTTGCGCAGGGGTGTTGAGTGGTGATTGATTTTCCAATTATTCTGCTTTATTTTGTGGAGATTTATATTCACAGAATTCATGTATATAAAAAAATGGCATGTGTAGAGCCCGGGGGGGGGGGGCACTCAACTTTTTTTTTGGTGGGTGTGTGCCACACGGGTTTCCAAAAGTAGGGTCTAGGGAGCGGATTTTCCTTGAAAAATGAGGGGTCTAGGGAACGAAAATTTGGGTCTTGAGAGCTGAAATTTTGACCAAAACAAGGCTGAAAATTGAAAATTTTTCTAAAATTTGAAAATGGGGGGTATAAGAGTGGCGCAATGATGGTAAATTGGTAGGCTAGGGAGCGCTGACTGGCCTGAAAAAAGGGGGTCATGACCGCGGCACATCCCCATACCCCCTTTCTAGGTCAGTGCCTCCCCGGGGGTGTAGAGTGGCAAGACGAAATGGCGAAAATAAAAATGAAAGAACAAAAATTGCAGAAAGTAGAAGGAAAGGGATTTTTCTTCATTTTTTACTTGAAAATTGTTTGACAACGGAAATTTCTACAAGGAAAATTATGTCACAGCGACAAATTGGGGGAAGTGACTTGCCACCTCATCCCCACGAAAGATGGCATGGTAACATGAGTACCGGACTGATTTCTGAGAACTCATTAGCATTTTGTTGCCCCGCCCCAACTCAGGAAAGAAAAATCTAAGTACTCCAACAATGCATTTCTTAAGTTCGTCTAGCGCCGGTAGGCCCATTGGGGCTGGTATGAGTCAACAGCCGGGGTCAACAGTACCTAGTAAATGGACACTGCACAGCACACTAAATCTTAGAATGATGTTTTAATTACACGAATAATTTAAGTAATATTTTCCGGAAATGTTGAAGACAATTTTTATTCTTTTTTTATGCTTGATTCCCTGACTGATTTGGGAAAGTATAACATGTTGCAGTGGTTTCTGGGAAGACATAAAATATTTGTTCGATTCATCAACAAGTGTCAAGTCATCAACAAGTGTCAAGTCCTCTGATGAATTGAGCGATAAGGTCTAGTGCGTCAGAATCGATTTAATACAATTGCTTGGGCGGTATAGAAGGCATTTACAACTCAAGCTCCTAGCACACAATTTGTAAGTTTTATAGCATTGTAATGTCCAAGTTTATGCAAATTAAAAGTAAATTATAAGCGTCCTTTCCCCCCTGGGGGGGGGGCGCTCAACTTTTTTTTTTTTTTTGGTGGATGTGTGCCACGCGGGTTTCAAAATGTAGGGTATAGGGAGCGGTTTTTCCTTGAAAAATTGGGGTCTTGGGAACGAAAATTTAGAAAAATTTGGGTCTAGAGAGCTAAAATTTTGGCTAAAACATGGCTGAAAATGCAAAAATTTTCTAAAAATTGAAAACAGGGGGCACAAGAGCGGCGCATTGACGGTAAATTGGTAGGCTAAGGAGCGGCGGCCCGGGGCGGCGACTGGCCTGAAAAAATGGGGTCATGACCGCGGCACATCCCCATACCCCTTTCCAATGTGAGTGCCCCCCGGGCGTGGGGCACAGGTCAAGTTATTTATTATTAAAAGGCGACGAGCACTGCGCTGGATGGTACCTGCTTCCAGTCAAAATTACAGTCCTATAGATATAACTTTTATATGCAACCCCGGGATATGCATGGGAAACTATTTCTTTAGAATCTCCTGTGTGCATGCCCGTGTGCATGTCTAAGTTATTTCTTATGCATATTCATTTGTAGGTTCATAGATACTAGTTATATATCAGGCATGAGAATTTTCCGTTTTTAAACGGAATTCCGTTTGTTTGTTTTTGTTTTGTTTTGTTTTGTTTTTTCAGATCCAAATCTGTGGTCTTCGAGTTCAATGTGAATTTGAAATAAAATTTGGGGGTGAGGTCTAGGGGGTTCAGTTATATATTTCCACTCAGGAGCTTATATTCTTCTCATTATTCCGAGCATCATAACACCTTTTAATTGAGCTAAAAAAAGTCGGGCGAAAAACTTAAGTCGGGACTCCTACGAAGTAATAATCTCTTTATGTTTCGTAGTACATGTAGGCCCGGGGGGTACTTAGTACAAAAGACCTTACGGGGATGTGCCGCTAACATGGGTAGCAAAATCAGCCTCTTAGTATATGAAAGATCCCTTATGAAATGCAAAATCTGGTATATGAATGGGTCGATTTTTCAAAATCTGGCCAAATTTGAGCCAAAATTGGCTCAAATTTAAGAAAATTTTGGAAAAAATCGGTAATTTCGTTCAAAATTTGGCCCAAAATTGGGCCAATTGGTATATGAATGGGTTACTTTTTCTTGAAAAACTGGTATTTGTATGGGTCTACTTTCAAATTCGTGGCGGCACCAAAACCAAACTTGAGTACCCCCCGAATGTAGGCATAGGCCTATATTGAATAACGGTAGGGAGCGTAATATATGTCATTCAGGCATGAAAATTCTCCGCGTTTCCGCGGATTTCCGATTTTTGTGTTTGCCTCCGACGTTGTTATTTTTTTACTCTTAAAACCCGCGTTTTTATTGCTAAAAGAACGAAAAATCGGAACGTAGGGCCTACGAAATTGCGTAAGACCAATATAAAAATCGGAAAGTACTATATTGCCCAGGATTGAAATAATAATTACAGGAATCCGTGCCCATATCTGCCAAGTGTCCCGATTTTGGCGGAACATCCCGATTTTAGACCCTCCAAAACCTAAATTGGGACGTTCCGATTTTCACTTTTTAATGATTAAAAAAAAAAAAAAAACAATAATAATAACAGACCCGGGTAACAGACATTACGGAAATCGTGAGAAAAGGTACAATCAACACATTACCTGCCAACTAGCCCGTTTTTATAATAAAAGTAAGCTGAATATCGTGAAGCCTGTACTAGTTGTATAAAAAAGGGTGCAAATAAACAGCTTCGCTTTGAAATTTTCGTCCGTGATTCACGCAAAATCTTAGTAGGCCCTAAATGCCCCTATACGCATGCTGTAAAATATCAACCGTGGAACCGTATCCCAGTGCAGACAGAATTAATAACTTTATATAGGCAAAGAAAAAAAAATATCGGCGCGCTATTTTAATAAGAAAGTCCACTACTAGACTGTCGGAAAAACGTTTATATTTTCCGTGATTTTCATGAATATAGACCTAAGAAAAGTTAAGGAAATTGCGAACTGAACACATCAAAGTAAACTTGAGCTTTTGGAAAGCTGTTTCGGACATCAATTATCATGCGCGATTTTTATGAATATAGGCCTGAGAAAAGTTAAGGAAATTTCAAAATGAATATATCTAGTGAACTTGAGCCTTTTGAAAGATGTTTTGGACATCAATTATCATGCGTGATTTTTAGGAGAGTAGGCCTAAACAAAATTAAGAAATTGTGGACTGAATTTATCTAAGTAAGAGCCTCTGGAAAGACGCCTTAACGTCAATTATCGAGCGTGATTTTCATGAATATAGGCCAGATGTTTAATTTTGCACTCATATCATATTCTTTGTGCACATAGTACCCCCCTGACATGGGGTCCCCTCTCACATACCCGAATGGTGAGAGGGGGTCATATTCATACGAATATATCAATTTTAGCGTAGGCCATGTAATAAAGATAATAGAATAATTTAAAGATAATCCCAATATGTACAAAGTATAGGAAACTGAAAATTTCAAAGCACTATTTTTGCCTTACGAAAGCCTTTTTCATTTTTACTTTTAGAAGACTTTGTTTTCCGACAAAATGATGTACATATGTTCATGAGCTCAAAGGTCACATGCCAAGATCATCTGAGGTCACAATTTTTTTAAAATAATTTTTTCCCTTTAAATTATTAATTTTAAATTACGCATCACATATCCAAAATTCGGCCTAATCGGCCATATAATTAAGGCAATACGACAATTTTTGACTGGCCACTGACACTTAAGTACAGAAAAATGCCATTTTTAAAGGCTCATAACTCATAAACGAGGCATTTTTCTGTTTGTTGACATATTATGTTTTTTCATCATTTTTTTTTCATCACCGAAAGACACAGGGTTACTAGGGAAAGGGTGCACATGTTCCCAAAAAAAATCTGGGGTCAAAGGCCATTTAGGGGTCATTTGAGGTCATTGAACTTTAATAGTCAAGATATGGATTATTGGTTACTGCATCAACAATCAACATACAGCTTTATATAGCTTGCAAATGTATTGAGTTTATTGGGTTGGATTGGTCTAAAAAATATCAGAACTTTTTGAGTACATGTAAGTGTAATGGCATTTAAGCAGTGTCAAAAATTGTTGAATATGCATTTTTGTAAGTTCATTTTATACCCTCTGAAAAGGGCCTTGCTGGGGCTCCAAAACGGCTAAAACCCAGGAACTTCGGGGGGCTTCGCCCCCTCGACCCCGACCAGGGGCCCTTAAGCGGGCCCCTGGACCCCACGCCGTGAGGCGCGATGCTCCGGTCGTGATTGGCACTATTACTTTCGCGATTAGTAGATATTTCAGTTTTTTTTTTTTTTTTTTTTTTTTTTTTACAGTGAGCCATTCTCATGCCTGATATATGTATTCCAATTGCATTGATATTAGACTCATTATGATAAGTCCTCTGAGCATTTAGTTTCTTAAGTAAACGAGTATAGACCCTACTCTATTTTAGGCGATGTGTGAATTTACAAATAGAGTAATTTCTTGTCCATATTCATTTTCCATGCCAATGTTAAAATAACCCGTGTTTTTCACATTTTTAAAACACGTTGACCATGTTTAGGCCGTGTGGTTAATAACTTTCTGTTTTGTGCGTATAGCTTGATTTATTGTTATTTGCAAATAGGCTAACTTGCCTGTATGATAAATTTCAACATAATGTGAAAAAGGACTCGTGACTTCAATTGCTAGAGTGTATAATTGCGATTTATTGTCATTTGCATAGGCTAACTTGCCTGTATGCTATATATTTCAACATTCTTATAATGTGAAAAAGGAATCGTGACCTCAATTGCTAGTGTATACGCATTCTTATAAAATTGTCTTAATCATGATTCATTGTTTATCGAGTGTACGATATCTTCATTTGGCTAACTTGTCTTTATATTAAGATACATTATATGTATTCAGAAAACAGCGAAACTTGCTAATGTTTATTTATCTTAAGATTCTACTCTTTATTTAGGACAATATTTATTGTCAGCATCACTTGTCTAAAATTATTAAAAGGCGACGAGCATATAGACCTTAGCTCTGCCAATTTGTGACATGATCCTTGGTCTACATTCCTGCTTGTGCTAAATATCTATCCCCGAAAATCAAACTAGGCTATTTGACAGTTATGTTTGATGAAAAATCCACTAATCTGAAATTACGGATGTCTTGTTTTATTTATATAGGCCTTCTTCCTATATAGTGTATCGACGTCTTGGAAATGAAAGTGTGTGAACATAGACTAGCTTGCTTATGTTCAAGATATTTTTTGTAAGCATTTTGTATAATTCCTTTAACAAACTGTCTTGTTTGTTTTATAACCATGATTAAAATAAAGTCAAATTGGTATAGCCTTTAATCATTTGTAACTGATTATTTCGAGGCTGTTTACCGTTCTTACATGATATCGGGCATGCATAAGTAAACATGAAATTTACCAGGATCCTGTCATGTTTGGCAAATTATAACTACAAATTAACCCAGTGTCCCGGGTTTAAGTGTAGATGCTAAGCATACAGCTAGATAAAACGCACCCGCAAGAAAAACCATTGCAATGCACAATTAATGGTAAAGAGTGGCAACTGGCAAAAATGAAAAAGAGTATTCCTGACATGTCCCTGCCATGAAATTTATAGGGATGAAGCAGTTGGTCTAAAAAGTTGCAAAAATACTTGAAAAATTACGATATTTGTGAAAATGTGAAATTTGGGGCAATATCGTGAAAATTTGATATTTTGTCAATAACTGCTTAATTAAAGCTTGAATTTAAAAAATTCTTTTGCACACGTGTGACACATATAATTATGATTATCTGAAGTACAGCACATTTCGTTTCAACTTTATCGATTTTCAGTTATATATAGATTTCCCTTTCCAATTTTGCGTTTTTTACCGTAAAATCACCTAGCGTCACTCAAAGATCGGTTTCTCAAGAAAATGCTTATAAAAAGAGCTAAAACCCGTCGCCTTTTCTTCACAAAACTATAGGCTCAGATAATTCTTTTACTCTAATTGAAAACAATTTCAGGTTTTTAAGATATCTTAGTTTGAATTCAAGGTAACAGTACACTATGGCCTATGGGCTAAAAGCATGCAGTTGTCATTTTTATTATTAAACAGCATTTCTAAAGCGCCAACTCAAGTGATCATGGCGCTGTACAAACAAATAAATACAACATAAAATAGACCTTAAATTACATCTTAAAGTACACATTTAAAAAATACCAAAATAGCACAGCAAAAATATACAATTAAATACAACATCAGTAAAAACTAAAAGACACCAGGACAAGCAAATCAAGTCGATGGGAAAAGGTGAGTTTTGAGGACTTTTTTGAAACTATTAACAGAGGGGGAGTTCCGGATGCGGATGGGAAGGGATTCCCAGAGGCGTGGGCCAGCAACACAAAACGCTTTGTCACCGTGAGATCTTTGGGTACGAGCAACAGTCAGTAAATTTGCACTCTCAGAGCGCAGGCCAGGTCTTCTGTTAGTGTAGTGGATGAGAAAGTTTGCCAGGTAACTGGGAATCAGCTTGTTCTTTCCTTTATAAGTTAAGAGGAGCACTTTAAATGTTATTCTTTTCTCTACAGGCAGCCAGTGAAGCTCTTTCATCAATGGTTCAGAAGAGTGAAATCTATCACAACGAAAGATAATTCTGACAGCTTTATTTTGAAGTGTCTGCAGCTTTTTCATATCTTTTTTCATATACCAATTCCCCAATATCTATTCACAACAAATACAACAGCCACAACGACACACCCCCACACCACACACACAACCATACACCCCCACACAACCACCCACACTCCCACGCACACACCCCAACACATTCCACTCTCATCCCCTCACACAGACACCTACATACATACACTACCCCAACCCTCTAATCTGCACCCCAGCCCCCACAAACACAAAACACTTCATTACAACATCTTCAAAGTTTCCAACCTCCTCCAATATACAAATTGCATAGCTGTACCGTTACAATTACTCTCCACCAGCACATGAACACTATCTTAAAGGGCAATACCACGGCAATATTTAACAAGAATATGTTGGAAAGTATGTCAATCCAGATATTACCAACATATTGTTTTTGTTGTACGATATTGTTAATTATCAAAATCAATTAGTTATGTTCACCTCTGTTGGTATCCATTTTCTGTGTGAGACGACTGACCAGACACAGTAATTGGATTAAAGTTTACGTCAAACCGGCCGCTCGGCACGCACAGTGTAAGATTTCAGTGGAAAATTTCAACTTTTTGCTTGACAATTTCTTGTTTTTTTTATCTAAAATTTTGCTTAAAAAACTTGCGAGGGGCAAAGATAAAACCTTTTTCTAGTGTTATCTCTATTTTCTTTCACTTGGATTTTGGTTAAAAGTTTAAAAATTGGCATTTCAAAAACCCTTCGTAAGCGCGTCAAACTCATATTTTACACACTAAATCATAGGAGACACGGGTGAGTGAATTCTTCATGTCCCATGTTATGGCCGTTTTGACGTCATAATTTGCATTGATTACCGTCATATTACCCATAATTCAGCATGACTAGTTTCAAAATGACGGTTTGTATAAAGGTGTGAAACAATTTCTTTAAAATATTATTATTTTGTATTCCGATGCAATT
>CBDICL010000002.1:0-8307 GCA_965277255.1 Flavobacteriaceae bacterium
ATGGTTTATTCAATTTAGTAAACAACACTTTTTACACTTTGGAACTAAAAAACGGAACAACGATAGTACACAAGGATAGAATCTTTGTAACGGATCAAACGCCAGTTGTAAACTATTCAGTAAATGATGGAGAATTTATTTCAAACGTCAGTAACAACGAATTTATTATTTATGAGTAATAACATACACGTATTAGAATTAAGTGGCTACGAAGCACCTGTAATCAAAGAATCTAAAAGAGAAGATTGGGTTGAATTTGGTACGGACAATAACTACTATCAGTATTTGATTGACAGATACACGAATAGCACCACGAATAACGCTATTATAAACAACATCACTCGTTTAGTATATGGAAGAGGTTTGAGTGCAACAGATGCTTCAAGAAAGCCTAATGAGTACGCGCAAATGATGTCACTATTCAATAAAGATTGTGTAAGGCACTTATGTACTGATTTAAAGTTGTTAGGCCAGTGTGCCGTTCAAGTCATATACACGAAAGGCAGAAAGAAGATAGCACAAGTTCATCATATTCCTGTTCAATTACTTCGTGCCGAAAAGTGTAATTCGGAAAACGGCAAAATTGAAGCTTACTATTATAGTGACGATTGGACAGACTTAAGAAACTATAAGCCAAAAAGAATACCTGCCTTTGGATGTTCAAAAGAAGATATTGAAATCTATTTTATAAAGCCTTATAGTGTAGGATTAAAGTACTATTCCCACGTGGATTATACGGGAGGTATTCCTTATACGGTTTTAGAGGAGGATATTTCTGAATACTTAATTAACGAAGTAGAAAACGGATTTAGTGGAAGAAGTGTAGTGAACTTCAATAACGGAGTTCCAAGTGAAGACCAACAACAAATAATAAAAAACAAAGTACAAAGCCAATTAACAGGAATGAGTGGCGAAAAGTTAATAGTAGCTTTTAACAACAACGCAGAATCTAAAACTACGGTAGATTCTATGCCTGTAAATGACGCACCAGATTTGTATAGTACTTTATCAGAAGAATGTTTAAGAAAAATAATGTTAGCACACAATGTAACGAGTCCTTTATTGTTTGGCATAGCATCGTCTAACGGATTTAGCAGTAATTCAGACGAATTAAAGGATTCGTTTGCGTTGTTTTCAAATATGGTTATAGCACCGATGCAAGAACTTTTGTTGGATGCGTTTGATCAGATACTTGCATACAACGGGGTATCTTTAAACTTATTCTTTAGAACGTTAAAGCCTTTGGAGTTTGTAGATTTAGAAAACGTACAAACAGAAGAACAAATACAAGAAGAAACAGGATTAGAATTAAGTGGCGATTTTGTAGGCAAAGAACTTATTGAACTTGGCGAAATGCCAAAAGCTGATTGGTTGCTTATAGATGAATTTGAAGTAGACTACGATACAGACGAAGAAGAAAATACGTTACTTTCAAGCGACATAAAAACGGAATTAAGCCTAAAAGATAGATTAATCAATTTAGTAAGTACAGGAAGTGCTTTTCCTAATTCCAAAAGTACACAAGACGATGTAATTGATGGAATTAAGTTTATTACACGTTATGTTTATGCAGGAAAAACAGGTGGCAAAAGTGGTAAAGCACGAGATTTTTGTAAAAATATGATGAGGGCTAACAAGATATATCGTAAAGAAGATATTGTAAGAATGGAAAGCCAAGCAGTAAATCCTGGCTTTGGAGAATTTGGATCAGATTTTTATTCGGTATGGTTACACAAAGGGGGCGCTCGTTGTAATCATCGCTTCAATAAACAAGTTTATGTAGCTTTTGAGGGTACAGGAATTGACGTTAAAAGTCCTTTGGCTAATCGTGTTGCAGTTCGTAAAGCAGAAAAGTATGGATATGTAGTAAAAAATCCAAAGTTAGTAACTACACCACCTGCACAAACACCAACGAAAGGGTATAGTCCTAACAATCCAAACACAAGAAAATACTGGGAATAATGGCAAAAGCACTATTAATAAGCAGACAAGATGTAGTACGTTTCACAAGTATGAACGGTGGAATTTCTACTGACGATTTTATACAATTTGTTTCGATCGCACAAGATATTCATATACAATCAATGTTAGGAACTAAACTACTTGAAAAACTACAAGCAGATATAATTGCAGGAACTTTGGCAAATCCTTACAAAGATTTATTAGAAATTTACATAAAACCAAGTTTAATCCACGCAAGTATGTTGGAATTTTTGCCAACGGCTGCTATAACGATTGGCGCAAAAGGTGTATATAAACACGGAGCAGAAAATTCAGAAACAGTAAGTAAAGAAGAGATAGATTTTTTAGTAGAAAAACAACGACAAACTTTTATGCACTACAAAGAAAGGTTTGTGGATTACATTTGCGACAATAGTAGCACTTTTCCAGAATACAATACGAATACAGGAAGTGATATGAATCCAAACGAAAGTACAAATTTCACAGGTTGGATTTTATGAAGAAACACTACACACCAAAAGAAAAGAACCTAAAGCGTTTACAGACGTTTTTAAATAAATATTATGGCAGAAATAAAGATCAGCAACCTAAGGGCAAAGAGTGCTAATTTAGCAAACACAGATTTATTTGTTATAGCAGAATCTGATGGTGCAGGTGGTTTCGTATCAAAGAAAATCACAGGTGCAGAAATATCGGCTATTGCAGGAAGTAACATATATTTAATAGATGGCACGGTTAGAAGCAACAGAACAATAGATTTAAACGGTGTTTACTTGGCTTTTCAGAATAGTGGCGCAGATGTATTAAAAATTAGTGCAGCTGATGTTATAAGCTTTAACAATGCGTATTCATTTCCTACGGCAGATGGAACAAACGGTCAAGTTCTTATAACTGATGGAAGCGGCAATTTAACTTTTAACCAACCAACGACAGGATTATACGCACAGACTGCACAAAGTGCAACACTAACCAACACAACAACAGAAACAAGTATAGTAGGAACAGGAGTTGGAAGCTTAACAATACCAGCTAATGGTTTGTAGTAGGCGATTCTTACCACGCAAAAATTGGTGGTGAAATTTCAGCACAAAGTGGCGACAATATCACAATAAGAATTAAGAGCGGAGCAACGGTATTAGCAACAACAGGCACTATTTCTTTAAGTCCAGCGACAGGTTTAGGATGGGAGTGTGAAATAGATTTTACGGTGACAGCTATTGGTTCAACAGGTTCAATGTGTACAAATGGAAATTTTGCATATAATAGAAATACGGGAAGTTTAGAGGGTTTTGTATTTCAAGATGTAGAAACATTTAATACAACTATTGCAAACACTTTAGAAATCACGGCAGAATGGGGACGAGCTAAAACAGAAGACCAAATTTATTCTTCAAACTTTGTACTATATAAAACGTATTAAAAATGGCAAACACAATAGGATTCGGACAAGCAGCAGTAAATAATACAAATGGCTTTGGTAAAGCACCAACAAATAATACAATAGATTTTGGCGAAATTTGTGCAGATAGTTGGAGTCCAGAAACCAACTTAACAGGAGCAGGAGCAATACCTTTTAGCAATACTAAATCAATAGGACTTGACGGCATAGATGGATATATGGATAGTGGTACAACTTATTCAGAATTAGATGGTCAAACAAAGGCAACTTTTTCCTTATGGGTTAAACCACAACTAAATCAAAATGGAATACTTTTTCATATTCCAAGAAACACAAGCCTCGCACAAGGACAAGTGTTGTGCTCTATAGACAATTCCTATCGTGTACGTTGGTCAATGGATACAACAACATACTTTGGAAATTCTAAAATTAATGTAATTACCTTAAATACTTGGAATCATATTTTGATTTGTATTGATTTAACACAAAGTGCATCACAAGATAAGAATAGAGTTTTTATAAATGGCGTAAATCAAACGGCTGTATCAAATTTAGGAACAAGAACTGCATTTTCAACATCTACAGGAAGTTTATTAATTGGCGAAGAAACTCTTGGATATTTGACACCATTTTTAGGCAATATGGATGAAGTAGCTATATGGAGTGGTACAGATTTACGTGATGACGTAGCTACTATCTACAATAGTGGAGTGCCTAACAATTTAAACGATAACGGATTGACTGCACCAACAACTTGGTACAGATTTGAAGGTACAGGGTTGACTGCAATAGATAGTGGAACAGGTGGAAACAATGGAACACTTGAAAATGGAGTAATTCGAAGTACAGACGTACCTACATAAAAACGAATTAAAATAAAATAAAATGCACGAATTTGAACATTACGGAATAATAGATATAGCAGCAGCAAATGCAGTAGATTATTCACAAGTTGGAGAAACAAGTATTGACACTATTAGAATGAATTTAGCTTTAACTGAATTTGTTGTAAAATGGCATCATACACCAACATTTATAGAAGATGGAACAATAGTACCTTTACAAGTATTAACACACGAAGAAACTTTGGCACTTATGCAAACGCCAGAATGGAGTGAAGAAATACCTGTGGAATAATGGATATTAGAAACCATCAAAACGTACTTGCAGTATTGTATTTTCTTGCTGGATGCTTCTGCGCCTTTTCTTGTATGTTTACAAGTACAGAATTACACGTACAGGCGTTTGGTGTATTTCTATTATTTAAAATTATTTGGCTAATTACAGAACAACTATAAGATGAAAACACAACTCTATATACTGACAACTAAATTTAAACTTTACTCAACTAAACTAATGGCTATTATTCTTTCGTTTTTTTTACCTATTGTCGGTATTATTATTCTTATTGCTGCTTCTGTTATTTTAGATACAATTACAGGTATCTGGAAAGCAAAGAAACTTAAACAACCAATTACAAGCAGAAGATTGTCTGCGATCATATCAAAGATTTTACTTTATGAAGCTACGGTAATGTTGTTTTATGCTATGGATAAATTCTTGTTAAACGATATTGTTATTTCGTTTTTTAGTATTGAATTGCTTACTACTAAAGTATTGGCTTTAGTTCTTGTTTCAATAGAAGTTATTTCTATTAACGAAAACTACAAAGCCATCTATCAAAAAGACCTTTGGGACGCACTTAAAAACTTATTTGCAAGAGCAAAGGAAGTAACAAGCGATTTTAAAAACATTAATGAGAAAGATAAATAAGATAATCATTCATTGCACGGCTACACCAGAGAATAGACCTCACGATGTCGCAGACGTTAGAAGATGGCATTTAGCACGAGGGTTTAATGACATAGGCTATCATTATTTAATTCATCTTGATGGAACAATAGAGAAAGGAAGACCAATAGAGAAACGTGGTGCTCACTGCACTAACGAAAATGTAGGCAGCATCGGTATTTGCTACGTTGGTGGAATGACTAAAGATATGAAGAAAGCAAAGGACACAAGAACGAAAGAACAAAAGGATTCATTAATTTATCTGATGCACGAATTAATCTATAAGTATAACCAAGATATGACTATTCACGGACACAACGAATATTCCAATAAAAGTTGTCCAAGTTTCAATGTACAAGAAGAATATGCGAATTTATAGCCTTATCTTCGTTCTAACGTTGTTTTCGTGTTCAGCGAAGTATCACTATCAGAAAGCACTTAAAAAGGGCTTAGAAGTCGTTAAAACAAGCGACACAATAAGAATAGCTACAATAGATTCTATTCCTGTAATAAAACACGATACTATAGTGTATGAAAGAATCATAAGTTCAAAAGATACTATAGTATATTACAAGAATATAATAGTGCCTAAAACAAGGTTAGAAACACGAATTGAATACAAGCTTAAACGAGATACTTTAAGAATGATTACAAGAGTAGAAGTACAGAAAGCAAAAGCAGAAGCCAAAGAAAACAAAAAGACTAATTGGTGGGGAATTATTATTTTTATATGTATTTTTGGTGGCGTTGTTTATACAATAAATAAAATTTTACACAAATATCTATGACTACACGTCCAAGATTAACACAGGATGAGGCTGATTTAATTAATGAGTATAGGGGAGTGAAAGAAGCTGCGAAAGAAGCAGGAATAAATATAAAAGATGTAAAACACGGATGGCTTAAAACAAAAGAAAGCAGTTTATTTTTTAACAATCCACTATTTAAAAACAAAAGCAAAATAGAACTTGAATCTTTAGGAAAACGATTAATTAAAGATTTATCAGAATTTGCACCTGTTTATCCAAAGCTACACAGAAAAAAAAGAAAAAAACAATACTTACTTGTAATTGACCCTGCCGATATTCACATAGGTAAACTTGCAGAAAGTTTTGAAACAGGCGAAGATTATAACAATCAGATTGCCGTTAAACGTGTCAAAGAGGGTGTACAAGGCATTTTAAACAAAGCAAAGGGGTTTCCTATCGAAAAAATATTATTCATCGGTGGAAACGATATTCTACATATTGATACGCCAGACAGAAAAACGACAAAAGGAACTACACAAGATACAGATGGAATGTGGTATTCAAATTTCTTAATAGCTAAACAACTTTATGTAGATATACTATTGCAATTAATAGCAGTTGCAGATGTTACATTTCATTTTAATCCAAGTAACCACGATTACGCCACAGGTTTTTTTTTAGCAGATGTTATTCAAACCTACTTCAAAAAAAATAAACATATACACTTTAATTGTTCAATAGCACACAGAAAAGGTTATAAATACGGAAAGAATCTTATAGGCACAACACACGGAGATGGTGCGAAAATAAATGATCTACCTTTATTAATGGCACAAGAGTTTGCAAGAGAATGGGCAGAAACTAAACATAGATACGTTTACACGCACCACGTTCATCATAAATTTAGTAAAGATTATATCGGTTGCACCGTTGAAAGTTTAAGAAGTCCATCTGGAACTGATTCGTGGCATCATATCAAAGGGTATCAACACGCACCAAAAGCAGTTGAGGGCTTTATTCATCACATAGAACACGGACAAGTGGCACGTTTAACGCATATTTTCTAAAATATTTTCATTCATAACTTGTTGAAAACAAATCAGTTATAAAATAATTGTAATTTTTTTTGTTAATAAGTGCGTTTTTTTTGTTGATAATTCAAAAAGAGTTACTATATTTGTATATACAAATTAATTAAAATACTTAAAAAAATGAAAACACAAGACGTTACAACTTGGACTGATAAGCAAATTTTAGAACACATAAATCCTAAAATTAATAATGGTGGAATTCTTTTTTCCGCAGTACAAGAAAGCCAAAAAAGAAGATTAAAAAAATATGTAAATAGAACAATCCATTCAAACGATTTTGATGCAAAAGGAAACTTTATTGGATAAACAATTAAATAACAATAGGCGCAGAAATGCGCCTTTTTTAATACACTTAAAAATGAATAGACGAGAAAAATTAGAAACACTTACTACGATTGATGAATACATTAAGTATTACAAAGATCGTATTGATGAAAGAGAATGGAGTAATGAATTTGGTGCAGGTTTGCATCTTCAATCCATTAGAAAGATTAACGACCACGACATAGACATCTACACAAGATGTATTGAAAGGTTGAATGATAGGTTTAGAAAATTAGCAATTACACTTAAATAAATAGATTATGAAAGAGAAAGAAGCAAAGAAAGAATTATTGTATGGTTTCGTGTTTATGGCAGCTACCTTTACATTTTATTATTTAGCAGTAAATTTATTGTTATGAGTTACGAAATAGAAATAGAATATTACGATCAAGATGGTGCTATCTTTTACATAGGCGAAACACCATACCAAGTGGAACTTTTTATAGAAACACGAATGATAGAAGAACTTGATAGCTACAATAGCTTTAACGACAAGCTATCATACGCACAAGTAGAAGAAACATATTACAGAGTACAGAAAGACACGTTAATATGCGATGGTGTAAACTACTATGATGAAACAGATTTATGCGAAGAACTTGAAGAAATACTAAACAAATGGAACAATTAAGAATAGACTGGTGGGACAAATTCAACGAAGAATTGTACTGCAATTATTTAATAGCAAAAGACGAAAGAATGAACACTTATAAAATACTATACAAATATTACAAAGGTGCTAATACTGATGCAGAATGCTGCCAAGCAGTAAAGTATGTAAAAGCAGAAGACAGACAGGAAGCTATCAAGCTTTGTGGCTTATGGCAAAAGTTAATAATTAGTATTGAAAAGGTATGAAGAAAATAAAAGAATATATTTACGCACTATTAATAAATTGGATATATGGAAGAATTGATGAATAGTGTACTGCACTACATAGAAAAAGACGAATTAAAAAAACGTTGCAGACAAAGAAAATACGTACACAAAA
>CBDICL010000003.1:0-9406 GCA_965277255.1 Flavobacteriaceae bacterium
ATAAAAATAGATCCGCTTTACAATGAACTTAACAAAATCAGAAAAGATTATTTAAGATTATGTCAAGAATTTGGGTTTAGTCCTTCAGCAAGAACAAGAATCCAATTGCAAAGCAAACCAGAAACAAGCACAGACATATATTCTGATGGCATATAAAACGGACTTTTCAAAAATAGACTTAGATAAATATTACTTTGATGATCGGGTTGCTAACTTAGTGGTCCAATATATTGAGGACAACGTCAAGCACGTGAAAGGGGATAAAGCCGGCGAACCTTTTTATTTAGAGCAATGGCAAAAAGATGATATTATAAAACCGCTCTTTGGTTGGAAGCATAAAAAAACGGATTTAAGAAAATACACGAGTGCTTATATTGAGATACCAAAGAAATCAGGGAAGTCATTTTTAGCCGCGTCACTTGCTTGTGTGTTTATAGATATAGAGCGTGAAGGCGGATCTGAAATTGTGGGAGTTGCTTGGGGCCGCAAACAAGCGGGTTTGGTTTTTGAGGCTACAAAACAAGTAATTCAGAAAAGTCCACGTTTAAAATCTAAGTGTAATATTTACCGTAATTCAATCACGGCACCGGACCACATTGGCGGGTTGAAAACCTATCAAATACTTTCAAAAGAGGCTGGTGGTGAAGATGGTATTAACCCACAACTAGCCATTATTGATGAATTGCACGTGCATAAGAATAATGAAGTGTTGGAGATGGTTGAGAAATCACAAGGGGCCAGGAAGCAACCTTTGAGTTTTATTATTACAACTGCTGGATCTGATTTGTATGGCATAGGATACCAGCGACATGAACAAGCTATTGATGTAGCAAAGGGAATTGTTGAAGATGAGTCACAGCTAGTATGTGTTTACGGGGCAGACAAAGATGATGATCCTTTTGAAGAAAGTACTTGGCAAAAAGCAAATCCGAACTATAATGTGAGTATCGGCAAGCGTGCTTATGAAAAGGAATCAAACAAAGCATTGGTAAGTTCTGCGAGTTTGAATAGTTTTAAGCGGTACTATCTTAATATTTGGACACAATCAAAAGACGGGTGGATAAATGACGAGATTTGGAACGCTTCACAATGGAAATTTGATGAAGAAATATTGAAAGATTACCCGTGTTATGGTGGTTTAGATTTGTCATCCCGTTCAGATATAACGGCATTTAGTTTAGTTTGGCAAATCGAAGATAAATTTTATTCAAAGAACTGGTTTTGGTTGCCTGAAGATAAAGGCTCACAATCGGCGGATAAAAATAATATCAATTACCAAGAATGGGTGCGTGACGGATTGATTGAAGAAACGAGCGGGAATGTAATTGACTATGATTTTATAATTCACAAAATGGGCGAGTTGAGAAAGGAATATGATATACAAACCATTGCTTATGACAATTGGAACAGTCACCACATAGCACCAAAGTTGATTGATGAGGGTTTTGATTTGGTAGAGTTCCGCCAAGGGTTTAAAAGTATGACCGCACCAACAAAAGAAATGCAAGCGGCCATTGAAAGTAAAAAATTCAACCACTTTGGCAATCCAGTTTTAAGATGGATGGCTGGCAATGCAGCGGTGAGATCAGATCCAGCGGGCAATATTAAACTTGAGAAGGATATGAAAACACCAAATAAAAAAATTGATGGATTAATTACCAATATTATGGCATATGGTTTATGGCTTGATGGCGGTGATGGTGGTGTTAGTTATTTAGAAGAAGGCAACCTTTATATAATGTAATTATGATAATACCAAATAAAATATTTGACGTACTAAACAACAAACGCAATTTTGACTTATTGTTTTTGGAAATGTTAAGGCACAACGCCCCGGAAGATGCTTATGATGCTGCCATTGATATGGTGCGGGAATATGCACCGAAATTTAAACATTACAAAGATTTTGATAGTTATCGGGTTGTATTGTCTAATAATAACAACAAAGAGATAGAAGTGCCTGATGAAATCATTGAAGCGGTTACCGCTGGCATAGATAATTTATTCCATAAGCATTTGAAAAAGGTAAAGATCCGTAAAATGGCCTATGATGCAACGGTAAAGGACATAAATAAATATTTACCAAACTATAAACCACACCGAAACTACCAAAGTTTCAAGGCCCTTCAGTCAATTAATTACAAAAAAAATAGATAATTTGCTTTGTTTTTAGTTAAATTTATTACATTTTATTTTTGTTTATTTAAAACACTTTTGCAATAGTGAAATTTTTGGGTCTTGAGATTAAACGGATAAATCCTTTCCTAGCAGAAAAGAAAGGTTTTTTAAACGCAAACTTTGGTGGTATGGTTGGCCGTACGCCAGTAACTGAAACTACTGCAATGGGTTTGTCAGCATATTGGGCCGGTGTTCGTAGAATATCGGAATCAGTTGCAATGCTTCCCATTGAGGTTTTTAAAAAGAGCAACGGCAAGCGTGAGATAGTTAGCCATCCAGTTGAATACCTTTTAAATGCTGAAGCAAATTTTGAAAGCATTTCCTTTGATTTTACACAAATATTAATTACATCAGCAATAAACCACGGTAATGGTTTGGCAATCATTGAGCGTGATAGCTTTGGCAGTCCTACGGCGTTAATAAATGTCAGCCGCGAGATATGCGAGCCGATGAAATATGATGATGAGATATTTTGGAAAGTTGAAATAAAACTAGCGGCTAATAAAACTGAAACTTTACTTGTTGCGGATAGAGATATCATAAACCTTCGCGGTTTTGGGGTTGATCCAGTAATAGGATTGTCAGCTATTCAAATCCATAAGCAAAATTTAGGGCTTTCACTAGCCGCACAAGATTACGGTGCAGATTTTTACAACAAAGGAACTAGAATTGACGGCTATATTGAATACGCTGGGACTTTAAAACCAGAGACAAAAGACGCAATAAACCAACAATGGAGTGCTAATTATGGCCCGAATGGCACACGTGGCACGGCTATACTTGACGCTGGGTCTAAATATCACCGTATTGGTCTACCGCCAGCAGATGCTGAGTTTATAGCAACCAGGAAATTCCAAAAGAATGAGATTGCCACAATATTGGGCATACCTTCATTCATGATTAATGAAATGGATGGGTCTACATTTTCAAATATCGAGCATATGGGCATTGAGTTTGTGACCTATGGCATTGGATCTTGGATTGAGAAGATTGAGCAAGAGTATAGACGAAAATTACTAAAAGAAAACGAAAAAAGAACTTTCTACTTTAAGCACAATGTTGATCGTTTACTGCGAACGGATGTAAAAACCAAAGGAGAGTATTATAGATTAATGACAGACATTGGAGCATATACAATTAATGATGTGCTTGAATTGGAAGATAGAAATAGCATTGATGGCGGGGATGAACGATATGTTCAAATAAACCGGATACCAATTGATGACATAAAAGAATATTATAAAAAAGATGAACAAAATAGATAGATTAGTTGAATGTAGAGGGGTTGATGTAGAAAACAGAACGGCCCAGTTTGTGATTTCAACTGAATCAGTTGACAGACACGGCACGGTGTTTAAATTAGCCGGTTGGGAATTAGACAGCTACAACAGAAACCCAATAGTTGGATATAATCACGTAGTAAGCGGAGACAATCCAGACACCATAATAGGCACATCACGAGTATTTCAAGATGGAGATGCTTTGATTGGTGAGGTGACTTTTGAGCGTGAAGGCAACAATCCACTTGCTGACAAAGTATTTAACAAAATGAATGATGGTATTTTAAAAATGGCATCAGTTGGAGCAATTCCGCATGAATATAGATACGGCGATTCAAATGAGGGTGAAGATCGTGACACGGTATATTTCACACGCCAAGAATTGATTGAATGGTCAGTTGTATCAGCGGGGTCAAATCGTGATGCTTTCAAACGTAGTGCAGACCAGGTAGATGAAATTAAAAAAACGCTTGAAGAAATAGTTGAAGAAGTGCCAGTTACAATGGGACTTTCAACAAAAGCAGATTTAAGAAACTTTGGCAAAGTTAAAATTGTTACAAAATACTTATAATTTATAAATAATATTTGCAACAATAAATTTTTAAAAAATGAGAAACAGCAAAACAATAAGAGAAGAAATCGGTGTTGCAAAAAGCACCCTTGACACTCTTGAAACATTAGTTACTTCTGAAGATAGAGATTTTACAGAAGAAGAAAAAGTGTCTTTTGACACAAATATGGATGAATTGACTAGATTAGTTGAGGAATTACCAAAAACAGAAAAACAAGAAGAAATTAGAATGAAAAGTGCAAATTTAGGTGGCAGTCCAATAGCGACAGAAACTAAAGAAGAAAAAGAAATAGTTAGAGACTTTTCTTTTGGTAAAGCAGTAAGAGCAGCATTTGGCGGCAAACTTGAAGGAGTTGAAGCGGAAATGGCACAAGAAGGTGAAAGAGAAATGGCTGCAATTGGTCGTTCTTCAAACGGAATTGTGATACCAGCAATGGTATTAAACAGAGCGGTTATAACTGAGAACGGTACAACTGGTGTTGAGGCTCAAAGTTTTGTTGATGCAGTATATGCAAACACAATCCTTGATGATCTAGGTGTTACACGTGTAAGTTCTACAACTGACCAACGCATTCCAATACTTGGAGCGGTAACAACACAATGGGAAACTGAAGTTTCTGATGCAATCGATGGCGGTTCAGCAATGAGCAAGAAAGATTTAGCACCTAAGAGACTTGCAGCATATGTAGATTTTAGTAAGCAAGCAGCTATGCAAGCTAACGAATCTATCGAAGGTGCTTTGAGAAATTCAATCGCACAAGCAGTTGGAGCAAAAGTTGAGTATGCACTATTTACTGATGATTCAGCAAATGGATCGTATGCTTACTTAGGTGACGGGAAAACAGCCGTAACAAATGCAGACATTACAGATTTGATGATGGCATTAGTTGAAGAAGTACAATCAAACAACCACAACCGTGGAAACCTTGGTTTTGCAATATCAAATGATTTGTTTACTGAAGTATATACAGCAGCACAAGTTTCTGGTGTTAATCCACTAATCATAAACGAAATGATAATGGGTGTTATGTCTAAGTTTAGCAATCAAATTGCAGACATCACAAACCCAGCCGTTTATTATGGAGATTGGAGTAAAGTTCAAATCGCACAATTTGGTGGAGTTGAAATATTAATGGATCCTTACACGCAAGCTATAAAGGGAACCAACAGACTTATCTTAAACTCTTATTGGGATGCAGCACTTGTACAAGATGCAGCTATCAGCGTAGGAACTTTCGGGTAATTTTAATTTAATTTTATATATTGAAAAAGGGTGGGTTTTGCCCATCCTTTTTTTTTGATGTGATGATAAGAAATAAAAAAATAACAAGCTACACACCAGTAGAAAATTGGGCTTTGACATTAGTAGAAGCCAAAAGACATTTAAACATTTTGGATACGTCATTTGACGATTTAATAAATGATTATATTTCATCAGCACACGTAATGTTATACAATGAAGCGGCTATTCTTGTGAAGGGTGCTGTGACTGGCTATATGGATATGTGGCAAGATTTTAGGGTTGATGTTGCACCGGTTGACACGGTGGCAATATATTACTATGATGCAGCCAATACTAGGACGTTGCTAGATTCATCAAAATATACTTGGAACAATGGATTGTATTCCTATATTGAAATTTTAGACAATGCACCAAACTTAAATGATAGGGATTGGCCAATTGATATTGAAATTACAACACTAGCAAATAGTGATTCTATGGTAAAACAAGCACTTAGAATGATGGTGGCTGATATGTTTGAAATGCGACAAAATGAAATTATTGGAAGCGTTAAGCAATTAAGTAGAGGTACACAATACCAAATTTCATTAGTTAGCCAAAGAACAGAGATATGATGAACGTTGGCCGGTTAGATAGAAAAATTGTAATTGAAAGCCAAACTTTTTCAACCAATTCTATTGGTGAATACACATCAAGTTGGTCTACTTTTCACACGGCTTTTGCATCAATAAAAAAGGTGTCTGGGAGTGAGAAAGTAGAAGCGGATCAGATAACGGCAACAAATAAAGTGCGGTTTAAAATACGGTTCTTTGATGGAATAAACGAGTCTATGCGAGTGCTTTACAATAGCAACTATTATGATATTGTTGAAATACAAGAACTAGACCGCGAAGGGTTATTTTTAACAGCAACAAAGAAATTGTGAGTTTTAAGATTGAGGGCATAAAAGAGGTATCACGTGAAATCAAAAAGCTATCAAGCGACAAGATGAAACGTAGTGAAATACTCAAGGTTTTAAGGCGTCAAGCTAAGCCAATGATGCAAGCTATGCGGCAAAATGCCCCAGAATCTGACAATGTAATTGTGGTTAGAAATGACGTATACTACCCAGGCAACTTAAAAAAATCTATTGGAATAAAAACATCACCATCAAAGAAATACCCAAACGTTTTGGTTGGGCCAAAGTATGGCCGTGGTGCCAAAAAGTATGATGGATTTTATGCGTGGTGGATTGAGTACGGAACGGGGACACATCAATCAAACCCAACGGGGGGCAAAAACTTTGTGCAAAGAACTTGGAGACAAAAAGGCGTAATGATGCAAACCCAAGCAAGTTCGCAATTAAAAAAATACATTGATAAAAAAGCAAAAACGTTAAAGTTATGAAAATAGAATTGTTAAAAGATCACGCCGTGGCAAGAAGAGTATTGCCACAAGGCACACAATTGAGAGTTTCCAATAAACTTGGAAAAGAATTAATTGATTTAGGTGTTGCAAAAGATTTCGATGGTTACACCAAAGAAGAGCAAGTGGAACACATTTTAGAAATAGCGGCGGACAACGAAGAAACGCCAATAGTTAAAAAAATTACAAAAAGAAAAAAGCAAAGTAATTAAGTTTGCAATAATAAAAATAATAAGATATGGCAAGTACTGGAATCCTTAACGGAACATTAGCAAAAATAGAAGTTGGCGGCGTAACGGTTGCACATTTAACCTCAAATAGTTTAACATTAGATCATTCAACACGTGACGCATCTACAAAAGATTCAGCGGGATGGAAAGAGAGTTTAGAAGGCCAAATAGCTTTCAGCGGATCAGCTGAAGGGTTTTTTGCTGAAAACGCATCTTATGGTTATGAAGATCTATACGCTGAGTTTATAGCAAGAGATAAAGTTGTTGTTACTTGGACTACCAACGTATCTGGTGATCAAGAATACAGCGGAGATTGCTACATTACTTCACTTGAAAGAACAGATGGACTTGAAGAATCAAGCACTTTTTCTGTATCACTAGAAGGAACTGGAGCAATTACCCAATCGCTAGTTCCAGCTTAATAGACATTTTTTAGTTCGTACACAATAAAGGGGGTGGGTTTTTGCCCATCCTTTTTTTATATATAAAAATTATGATTAAAATTAAAAACAAAGAGTACAAATTTAAATTCGGTTTCAAAGCAATATTATTGTTTGAAAAGGAAAGTGGCACAAGCATCTCAGCAATGGGTGAAAACATTAAAATGGCTGATATTGTAGAAATCGCTTATGCGGGCCTACAAGCAGCCGGCGAGAAGGTTACAAAGGATTTTATCATTGACGCAATTGATGATGATATGGGCCTTTTAAACGTGTTCACAGAAGCTATGTCGCAAGACATGGCGGCTATGAATAATTTGAAGGCAGAAGCAAAAAAGTAAAGCAACCTTTGATTAATTGGATACGGGGTTTTGTCCTGGGTGCATTGAAGCAAAGCCCCGCATCCTTAGAAAGTTATTCAATGGTTGAAATCCTAGATGCTTACTATGGTCACCAAATGGACCAGAAAATAAGTGAGCGGGTACATTGGGAGGCTGCTAGGTTTGTTTCATTTGTATCGTTAAAAGCGGCGGGGAATAAAAGAATGAAAAGCCCTACCGATTTGATGAAATTTGAATGGGAGAAAATCAGCACACCGAAAGGCACCAAGGGCAACGGCTGGAGCAAAGAAGAACTGCAAAGGTTAAAAGAAGAAAAACCGAACTGGTTTAAATAAAAAAATGGCAAAAAAGAGCATCAATATAAGAGCGGGGTTTGATATGAAGGCGTTTAGCACGTCCTCACAAAACTTAACAAGAAGTTTAAAAAGCACCGGTAAGAAAATGCAATCGGTGGGCAAGTCAATGTCAATGTCATTGACCGCTCCAATTGTTGCACTTGGCGGTTTAGCTGTTAAAACCTTCGCAGACTTTGAGCAATCAATGGCCAAGGTTAAGGCTATAAGTGGTGCAACGGGCAAAGACTTTGAAGCGTTAACACAAACCGCAAAAGATCTTGGTATTTCAACCAGGTTTGCAGCTAGTGAAGTTTCTGATTTGATGCTGAACTATTCCAAGCTAGGTTTTTCATCAGATGAAATCCAGAAAATAACAGCGTCAACACTTGACCTTGCACTTGCAACGGGTGAAGATTTGGCAACGTCTGCAATGGTTGCGGGTGGTACGCTTCGGGCATTTGGGCTTGATGCTTCACAAATGGGGATGGTTACCGATGTGATGGCCAAATCCTTTTCAAGTTCAGCACTTGATCTAAATAAGTTTCAAGTTTCGATGTCATCAATTGCACCAGTAGCAAAGGGGCTTGGCCAAAGTTTACAACAAACAACCGCACAACTTGGTGTTCTTGTAAACAATGGAATAGAAGCGTCAACGGCTGGCACTATGCTTACGAAACATGATGCTGAAAGCCACAAAAGATGGCTTTAGTATGGAAGAAGCATTAAGTGACATTGCAAGTTCTACTGATAAAGCGAGCACATCATTAAAATACTTTGATACTAGAGCAACTGCAACCGCTTTAGTTTTAGCTGAGAATATTACTCAAGTACAAGGGTTAAATGATACACTTTTAGATTCTGAGGGTGCAGCCAAGGGAATGGCTGAAATTATGGATAATACCCTAGAAGGGTCTATGATGAAGCTAAAATCTGCAACTGAAGGTTTGGGAATTTCTTTTGGTGAAATATTAGCACCAGCCATTGGTAAAATTGCAAATTTTGTTTCAGATATGGCAATGAAGTTTGCAAACCTTGATAAAAGTACAAAAAAAACAATCTTAATTGTTGCAGCATTGGCGGCTGGAATTGGGCCTTTAATTTTTGCACTTGGTGGGCTTTCAATTGCAATGTCTGTAATTGCAGCAAATCCCATTACATTGTCAATTATTGCAATTGTAGGGGCATTGATAGCTTTAAACGCAGCACTTGAACCTTCAATTGAATTAACGGAACAAACAAAAACAAGTGTTGGAAGGCTGTCAATGGCTAATAATATTTTGGAAACAAGTATTATAAAAATAAATGACTTAAAATCTCAATCTGAAAAACTTAGTAAAACAGAAATTGCAAACACAATAAAACAAACAAAGGCAACAATAAAGAA
>CBDICL010000004.1:0-9132 GCA_965277255.1 Flavobacteriaceae bacterium
ACTTTAGTGCTACAAGCTATTGGCAAAGCAGAGACAGACTAACAACCAAAGAGAGACAGACAAACGATGTGTATTGGATATTCTCTAAGGGTGGATTAGAAGATAAGATTTACAAACAAGTACAAGACAAGAAATCATTTACAACGAAGCATTATGAGCGAAGCACAATATCAAAGTAAACTCATCAAGCAATACGAAGCAGAAGGATATTATGTCTTAAAGCTCATCAGTACCAACAAAGCTGGAATACCAGACCTATTGGCACTAAAGCCAGACGATGTTAAATTCATCGAAGTAAAAGGAGTAAAGACTCCTGTATCAAAATTACAAGAGTATAGAATAAAAGAACTTAAAAAATTAGGATTCGATGCAGAAATTAAACGATCAGAATATTAACCTACCAGACTTTGTTGCTATGACAAATTACTGTGAAGAGAAAGGATTTAAAGTAGAGCTTAAACGATCTGTTAAAGGTGTTACTTGTGATGTCTACAAAGAAAACAAACTGCTAAAGTCTGGAGCTATCATATACGATACTTGTATAGATGCTCAGAAAGAAAGCTATACTAAAATTTACAAAGCAATCACATAATGTTAGAAAAGGTTTACGAGTCACATAACAAATGGATTAATACTGTTTTAAAGATGGGAGCTTCCCAATACGAAGCAGAAGATGTTGTTGGTAGTATGTATCTAATTTTAGGGCAAATGCTAAACAAAGGATTAAATATTTCTTATGGAGATGAGGTAAACTATTTCTATATCTATAAAACTTTAAAAACATCTTATTTACAAATGTGCTTAAAAAAGAAAAAAGAAAACAAAATATCTATTGATTTAGTATTGGACTTAGAGTCTGGAGAATACATAGACTTTAACGAAGCAAATGAAACTGTTGAAGCTGAGCTAAATAACCTCCATTGGTACGATAGGAAAGTTTATAACATGATACAAGATGAGTATAGTATAACTGAGCTTTCAAGAAAAACTAATATCACATACCATTCTCTCTATAATACATTTAGAAAAGTAAAGGATAGACTAAAACAAAAAGTAAAATGAAACTAGGAAACTTAATAGAATTGATTACAAGATACACAGGCATCAAATGGCTATGGAAAAAAATCCATCCTAATTGTAATTGTGACAAAAGACAAGAAGATTTAAATGATATAGAGCTATGGTAGAAGATAGAATAATATGGAATGGTGTAAAAGAAAGAATAACATCTACAATGTCAAACCAAGACTTTAAAATAATGTGTAAGCTCCATGCAAAACACTTTAACCATAAGTATTCAGAACCATGTACTTGTAATAAAAGAATATTAAGACAATGGATATTTCAACTAAATGAAAAACTAACATAAGATATGACTTGGAAAAAAATAATGATTACACAAATAATAGTTTTGATAATTATACTTATAATAATAAGCTACTAAATGGCAAAAGATAGTATTGTTGAAGCAGTTGTTAAGTCTTATAAGCAACGCTCTAAGGTAGGTATAAAGAAATATAATAAGACAATGGATAGGAATGATTTAAGTCCCTTAGAATGGCTACAACATCTTCAAGAAGAGTTGATGGATGCCACATTGTATTTAGAGAAATTAAAAAAAGAATTATGAAGAGTAAAAAGTTTACAGTAAATGAAAGAATAAGTTTAGTAGAAAAAATGGTCTACAAATTAGCTCTTGAAGTACAAGCTATTGTACAAGCAATTAATATGACTAAAGAACAAAGTGAAAAAAAAAGTGATGATATAAAATAAAAACCTCTATCTATTCTATTATATAAGTAGATGAATAATCAAATTATATCAAATGTCTAAAGCTGGAGGTAAAAGAGAAGGAGCTGGTAGAAAGTCTAAAGCAGAAGAGATGCTTTTAATAGAAAGACTTTCTAAGCATATAGATAAAGATGAAGCTATACTAAAGTTAAAAGAGTTGATGGATTCTGGAGACTTTAAAGCTATACAATTATATATGGCTTATATGTATGGTAAACCAAAAGAAACAAAAGATATAACAATTAATAGTGAGCAACCTTTGTTTGATCTGTAGATGTTCCAAACTACTACAGCTATAAGGAAACTCCATGCTTTAAAGAGTAGAAAGAAAGTAATACAGGGAGGAACCTCTGCTGGTAAAACTTTTGGAATACTTCCTATTCTTATAGATAGATGTATTAGAACTCCTATGCTAGAAACTAGTGTAGTATCTGAGTCTATACCACATTTAAGAAGAGGAGCAATGCGTGATTTTCTAAAGATCATGATAGCAACCAATAGGTTCAAAGACAGCCAATGGAATAGATCATCTCTAACATATAATTTTACCAATGGCTCTTATATTGAGTTCTTCTCAGTAGAACAACCAGACAAATTAAGAGGAGCAAGAAGGAATGTATTGTATGTCAATGAAGCAAACAATGTACCTTTTGAAGCATACAACCAATTAGCAATAAGAACATCTGGAGATATATGGATTGACTTTAATCCAACAGCAAATTTTTGGGCACATAAAGAAGTAGCTGGAAATGATGATGCAGACTTTATAACACTTACCTATTTAGATAATGAAGCTCTACCAGATACAATAGTAAAAGAAATAGAATTAGCAAGAGAGAAAGCAAAAGACTCTACCTACTGGGCGAACTGGTGGCAAGTATATGGTCTTGGTCAAATCGGTTCTTTAGATGGTGTATGTATTACAGATTGGAAAGAGATAAAAGAACTACCAACAGAAGCAAGGTTATTATGTTACGGAATGGATTTTGGTTATAGTAATGATCCAACTACATTAATAGGATTATACAAATACAATGATGCATATATCTTCGATGAAGTAATCTATGAAAAGAAACTACTAAACATAGACATCTCTAATCTAATAATCTCAAACAAGATTGAAGGAGTAATCTATGCAGACTCAGCAGAGCCCAAATCAATTGCAGAGCTAAGAACATACAGACATAAAGTATTGCCTTGTACTAAAGGTAAAGACTCTATTGTATATGGTATTAATCTAATCAATCAGAACAAAATCTTTGTAACAAGTAGAAGCAAGAATATGATGAAAGAGTTGCAGTCTTATACTTGGATGAAAGATAGAGAAGGAAATACTATTAATAAACCTATTGATGCTTTTAACCATTGCATCGATGCAGCACGTTATGCAATATCTTCTCAGTTAAAGAATCCTAATGCTGGTAAATACTTTATTAGATAATGGGAAATGAAGAGATGATTGCATTTATAGAATGCTTTATACACCATAGAACAGGCAAACAAATACGAATTGCAAAGCCTACTAAACCTAGCCATTACCTACTACTTACAAAAGCCTATGAAAATTGTAAGGGTTTTTTTATAAAATAACATCATTTCTTCATTATATATAAAAGGTTTTTATATGCAAATAGAAATAAACGTACCAACATCCTTAAACGAAATTACTTTAGAGCAGTATCAAAAGTTCTTGAAAGCATCTGAAGAGACTCCAGAAGGTTCTTTTTTAGATGCTAAGATGATAGAAATTTTCTGTGGTATTCCTTTGTCTGATAGCTACAAGTTAAAGATGTCTAGCGTACAAGCTATAGTAGATATCTTAACTGATATGTTAAATGAGAAGCCAGCACACATAGACAAGTTTTCTTTAGATGGTGTTCAGTATGGTTTTATACCAGACCTAGATGAGATGTCTTTAGGAGAGTATGTAGATTTAGATGGTAATGCTTCAGACTGGCAAAAGATGCACGTTGCAATGAATGTATTATACAGACCAGTTATAACAAGTAAAAAAGGAAAGTACAATATAAAAGAATATACAGCAGACGATCCAGAGAAAATGAAAGATATGCCTTTGGGTGTAGCTTTAGGAAGCCTTTTTTTTTTCTACAATTTAGGACTGGAGTTATCGAAGCATACGATTCTCTCTTCCAGCAATCAAGCAGAGATGGAGATTATTCAAGAGCAGCTAACTTCGGAGAAAAATGGGGATGGTACTCATCAATTTTTAGTCTCGCTGGAGGAGATGTTGGAAAGTTTGAAGATATCACTAAACTAAAAATACATCAATGCTTTACTTTCTTATCATTCACAAAAGAGAAAGCAGAGATTGAAGCACAGCAAATAAAAAGAAAGTTTTAAATGAAAGGATTTTATCAAGTAACGGACACAATTAAGAACCAACTGTTAGCAGATGTAAATGTTAATACAGTAACTACTGGAGACATTACAAAGATAGATTTATCTAAGCAGACGATATTTCCTTTAGCACATTTAATAGTAAATAATGTAACCAATGAAGACAATGTTTTGCGTTTCAGCTTATCTGTTCTTGCTATGGATATTGTTGATATTTCGAAAGAAGCAGTAGTAGATATTTTCAGAGGAAACAACAACGAGCAAGATATACTAAATACTCAGTTAGCAGTATTAAATAAGTTAGTACAAGTATTAAGAGGAGGAGACTTGCACCAGAACAAATACCAGTTAGATGGCTCTCCAAGTTTTGAGCCTTTCTATGATAGGTTTGAGAACGATATGGCTGGATGGGCATTAACATTTGATGTGATCATAAACAACGATATCACGATATGTTAAAGAATGTACAAGAGGAGTTGAACAGATTTGCAAAGTATGTAATTGAAGAATCTAAAAACAATTTAAGAAATAAGAAATCAAAAAGCTCTAATAAACTTTTAAATAGTTTAGATAAGAAATTAAATGTCAGTGCTAATAGTTTCTCTTTAAGTTTCTTGATGGAAGATTATGGGGTGTTTCAAGATCAAGGTGTAAAGGGTACAAAGTCTAATTACGTAGAGAATAAAAAATCTCCTTTTAGTTATAAATCTAAAGGAGGTAAAAATGGTTTAAAAGGAATGCCACCTCCAGCTAAGATGGATAAGTGGATTGTGAGAAACAACCTAAAAGGAATAAGAGGAAAAGATGGAAAATTTATATCTAGAAAATCCTTACAATTTATGATAGCTAGAAGTGTATTTGAAAAAGGTGTAAAAGCAAGTTTCTTTTTTACCAAACCATTTGAGAAAGCATTTAAGAATTTAGATAAAGACATAATAGAAGCTTACGAATTAGATGTTGAAGAACTACTAAAATTTACAACAAATGGCAATAATTAATACAAGAAGTCCCTACTTTGTAAGGACATCAGCTACAAATGTGGCTTACGCTACATTGGACATTGAGATATATTCTGGTAATAAAAATACTGGTTATAGTGGCACACCTCAATATTCTTTAACAAAACAATTAATAATAAACAATGTTGGAATAAATTTTGAAATATCTGAATTGATTAGAGATTATTTAGATATACAATTTGGCGGTTTTTATTTTGCTGCTGATGAATACTACACTTGTAGATGGGTGCGAAAAATTTTAACATCTTTTGATAGTAATAATTCTCAATTACAACAATCAATATCAACTGATTTAGCTTTAGATGGTTATTCTTATTTTGAAGAAGGTAGCAATTATTCTTATACTGGTAAAAATGTTTTAATGACAAACAGAGAAGTGTTTGCGTTAGATGATAATATTTATAGAATACCAGTTTATATAGGAGAAGATATAAGTATTGCTTTTTTAAGAGATGGAGAAATTGTTGGCTCTTATATTAATACTTATAACTCTTTAGATACCACAGGCCAAGTAGCGCATATTAGTATAAACGGAACAAGTGCTTACGATTCTTTTAGAGCAAGAGTTGCTAGAAACTCTAAAGGTGTGTTTGAAGATAATGCCTGTATATCACAATTTACAAATAGTTTAAGCATTGGAAAAGTAGACACTATACACATTGGTAATTCAGATGGCACACTTGACATTATAAATGTAAAAACTATTGATGAGTGTAAATACGAGCCAAAGAAAATAACCTTTATAAATAAGTTTGGTGTATTGCAAGATATGTATTTCTTTAAAAAGATGGTTGAAAGAATGACCAGTAAAAGAGAAAGCTATAAAGCAAATACTTTAACTTATGTTAATCAATACGATACTAGCGTTCATACAAAAAGAGATTTTAACATTACTGCAAGCGAATCAATGACGTTAAGTAGTGGCTTTTTAAGTGAGTCTTATAATGAAGTATTTAAGCAATTAATGTTGTCAGAAAAAGTATGGATAACAAACTTGACAGATACAGAAGAACAAGTATTACCAATCAATATAAAGACAAGTGATATAACATACAAGACTAGCTTAAACGATAGACTAGTAGAGTACACAATTGAGTTTGAAAATTCTTACAATGTTTTAAATGACATAAGATAAATGCAAAAAATACAACTATACATAGAAGGTCAGAGAGTAGATTTATTTGAAGATGAGAGTGTTGTATTAACGCAATCTATTCAGAATGTAAAAGACATCAGTAAAATATTTACTGAATTTACAAGAACGTTTGCAATACCAGCATCTAGTGTTAATAACAAAATAATAAAGCACTATTATAATTTTGATATTGATAATAGTTTTGATGCTAGAAATAAAAAACCCGCAATTTTAGAATTAAACAATCTTTCCTTTAAAAAAGGATTAATAAAACTAAATGGTGTTAAGTTAAAAAATAACGTTGCGCACACTTATAATATTACTTTTTTTGGAAATACTGTAAACCTAAAAGACTTACTAGGCAATACTCTATTGTCTGCTTTATCAGGCTTAAATAACTACAATCAAACATATGCGTTTACAAATGTTGTTGAGGCTATGTCGACCAACAATGTAAGTAATGGAAATATAATAGTTCCTTTAATTACACATACAAATAGATTAATTTATGACTCGGCAACAACCCCACCACCAACATTAGCCGAAAATATAAAAAATTTACACCCGCATCCAAGTAGTCATCAGGGTGTAGAATTCACTCAGTTTAAATATGCTATAAGGGTACAAGCCATAATAGACGCAATACAATCACAAACTCTAAGCAATGGGCAAACATTAACTTTTTCAGATGACTTTTTTAATGACTCTAATAATGAAAAATTTCACAACTTATTCTTTTGGCTGCACAGAAAAAAAGGAGATGTAGATGCACCATCGCAAGTATTACAGAACTTTACACAAGTAACAGAGCTTAACACTACTGTTTGCCAGCCTACAAATAATTGCCAACCGAATTGGATAAGCCAATCAAATGGGGTTGTTACAACGTCTGTTCCTAGTCCTTATGCAATGTTTTATTCTTTTTGTGAAGTTACACCACCAAACAATACAGACGCTTATACAGTTAGAGTTATTAGAAATGGATCTGTCATTTCAGAAAATACAGGTACAGGCGTTTTAAATGTATTAATAGGCGCTTGGAACAATAGTACATTTGTAGTACAAATTGCCTCATCTACAAACATGACTTTTGCTGCGGGAAGTATTGTCTTTTCAGCTACTTGGTGGAAACCGCCAAACGTAATAGGTTTTGGTAATAGTGGATCGATGATTTATTCAAATTCTACATCGTTTTCTACCACTACTTTTGATGAGTTTAATATACAAGAGCAGATACCTAAAATGACTGTGATGGAATTTTTATCAGGTCTTTTTAAAATGTTCAATTTAACTGCTTATGTAGATAATGATGGAGTTATTGTTGTAAAGACTTTAGATAGTTATTATGATTCAGGAAGTCAAGTTCCTATAAATATTGATAATTATATAGATACAACAAAATCAACAGTAAATGTAGCGTTACCTTTTAAAAGTGTAGAGTTTCAATATAAGGGATTAGGAACATTTTTAGCAAAACAATTCGAGCAGATTAATAATGTAAAGTGGGGAGGATTAAATTATGCCCTAGATAATGAATATTTTGACGCTTTAACAAAACCCTATCAATTAGAGTTGCCTTTTGAGCATATGCAATATGAAAGGCTTTATGATGTGCAAGGTGGTAATTCCACTACTGTTCAATACGGATATTTTGTTGATGATAACGAACAATCTTATTTTGGTTCGCCTTTATTATTTTATCCTATAAGACAGACAAACGGAACAGAAATAGCAATCAAATGGACTGAATCAGACGGAACAATAAATATTAGTAACATTGACGATTATCACATACCTTCAAATACTTTGGATTTATTGCCTACAGCAAATTCAAATAGTTTGCATTTTAATAGTGAATTAAGCGAATACCTAGCCAATGAAAGTGGCAATTTATCGTCAAGATTTGAAGACACTTTATTTTATACTGATTATAAAAAATATATTACAGACGTATTTAATAATAAAAGAAGGCTTACAGAAGTAAGTGCGTATTTGCCATTTGGTCTTTATTATAATTTAAAGCTCAATGATTTAGTAAAATTTGGAGATAATTCTTATAAAATAAACTCATTAAAAACTAATTTAAAAACTGGTAAAACAGACTTTGAGTTATTAAATGACGTTACATTAATAGCACCTAGTAATACTCCAACACAAGTTACTGGATTAGTTTCATCAAATATTTACAGCACATCATTTACTATTACTTGGAATCCAAGTACCTCTCCTGTTGGTATTGTAATGTCTTATTACGTTGTTTATGCAAATGGTGTAGCTGTTGGCGGTTCTATGGCGCAACCTTTACAAACAACTTATTCAGATAATATTACTGGATTAAGTGCATTAACATCATATTCAATAACAGTAGTAGCATTTGATATTTTATTAAATGAATCAATACCATCTGGTGCATTAATAGTAACAACAACAAACTCACCTCCACCTTAAAATTATGATAAAAGAAATATTAGAATTGTTAAAAGATACAGATTGCAAATCTGAGATAGTGCAATTAGCAAAAGGAAAAAATAAGTTTCCAGATAGTTTTAAAGAATTAATTAGAAGAGAATGGCAAAGAAAATAATAATAGATTTAGAAACTAAAACAGACAAAGCTACAAGTGATATTGAAGATTTGAAAAAATCTATTCAGAGCTTAAATAAAGAAATATCTGAAACAAGTAGAGGATCTTCAAAAGAACTAAATAAAGTAGGAGATGAAGCAAATAAAAGTGTTGCTGGTGCTTCCGTTCAAGTTGCTAACCTAGGTAAAGCTGGTAAGACAGGAGCTAAAGGATTAGGGTATGTAACTACAGCTTTCAGAGGTATA
>CBDICL010000005.1:0-117301 GCA_965277255.1 Flavobacteriaceae bacterium
TACAAGGGGCAAGGAAGATGACGGGTTGGGAAATTAGTGTAGGATTATATCCTGGTGTTTTATTAGGAATTAGAAGCTATGTAGAAAACGGATCAACAGATCATGTTTTATATATACCTTTTGTAGAATTATGTTTAACTATATATTATGAAAATTAATGGGATTATTTAACGAAAGAATTGCGTACAAACCATTTGAGTACCCAGAGTACTATACTGAGGGATGGCTTAAACAAGCTCAGGCGTTTTGGTTGCATACCGAAATACCAATGTCAGGTGATGTTAAGGATTGGAATGAGAAATTAACACCTGAAGAAAAAAGCTTAGTAGGTAATATACTACTAGGATTTGCACAAACAGAATGTGCTGTATCTGATTATTGGACACAAAAAGTGGTAGGTTGGTTTCCAAAACACGAAATACAACAAATGGCTATGATGTTTGGTTCTCAGGAAACAATTCACGCTGTAGCTTATAGTTATTTGAATGAAACACTTGGTTTAGAAAATTTTGAAGCTTTTCTTCAAGATGAAGCAACAATGGAAAGATTTGATAATTTAGTTAGTTATGATGGAAATAATACAAAAGGAATTGCTAGAAGCCTTGCTATATTTAGTGCATTCGCAGAAGGAGTTAGCCTCTACTCTGCTTTTGCTGTTCTTTATAGCTTCCAACTCCGTAATCTCCTCAAAGGGATAGGGCAACAAATGAAATGGAGTGTAAGGGATGAATCTTTACATTCTAAAATGGGTTGTAAACTCTTTAGACATATGTGTGAAGAAGATAAAAGTTTATTAGAGGATTGTAGAAAAGATATTATTAGTGCAGCAACAGCAATGCTTAAAGCAGAAGAAAATTATATTGATAAAATGTTTGAAGCCGGAGACGTTGAAGGAATTAAAGCCTACGATCTTAAGCAATTTATTAGAAAAAGACTTAACGAAAAATTACAAGAACTTGGTTACTTTGACCTCGGGCTCTACTTTGAATTTAACGAAGAGGGTGCATCAAAACTCGATTGGTTTTACCATCTTACAGGTGGTCATACTCATACTGATTTTTTTTGCTGTACGTCCAACTGATTATTCAAAAGCAAATGAAGGAGAAGATTTTGAAGATATTTGGTAAATTAAATAAAATAAAATGAAAGAACAAAAATTAGTTGAAATGTGGAATAGAGTAGAAACTTTAGGCTCTATTGTCCAACAAATGACACAAGAAATGAACAATCTAAGGGACCTATCAATAGGAACTATGAGTTTAATAAAAAAACTACCATGTTATGATGAAGCAATAAAAGCTTTAGCTGAAGATCTTAAAAAAGAAGAAAAGGAGGAAACAAATGTGGAATAATGAATGGATTAAAGGAGAAGACTATCCAACCTGGGGGGATACTGAAGTTTATAAAAAAACAATTTCAGGTGGCTATTTGTTTCAAGGTGAAACGCCTAAACAAGCGTATGAGCGAGTAGCTAATGCAGTCGCTAAGCGTTTATATAAGCCGGAACTAGCTGAAAAGTTTTTTCAGTATATATGGGATGGTTGGCTATGTTTAGCTTCACCAGTACTTTCTAATACAGGTACAGATCGGGGTTTACCAATTAGTTGTTTTGGTATTGACGTTGCTGATAGCATAAATGATATTGGACAAAAGAATTTAGAAATGATGCTTTTAGCCAAGCATGGAGGCGGTGTTGGCTTAGGAGTTAATATGATAAGACCCGCTGGTGCTAAAATTACAGGTAATGGAACAAGTGATGGAGTGGTCCCGTTTTGCAAGATATACGATTCAACAATACTTGCCACTAATCAAGGATCTGTCCGCAGAGGAGCTGCGTCAGTTAATATCAATATTGATCACGCCGACTTTGAAGAATGGTTGGAGATCAGAGAACCTAAAGGAGATGTCAATAGACAGTCCCTCAATCTACACCAGTGCGCTGTGGTCGGTGACAAGTTTATGCGAAGACTTGAACAAGGAGATACAGACGCTAGACGTAAATGGGGAAAACTATTACAAAAGCGTAAAGCAACTGGAGAGCCTTATATTCTCTTTAAGGGAAATACAAACAAGAATAACCCAAAAGCATACAAATCAAATGGGCTCAAAGTTCATATGACAAATATATGTAGTGAAATTACATTACATACAGATGAATCACACTCTTTTGTGTGTTGCCTGTCTTCTCTTAACTTAGATAAATATGATGAATGGAAGAACACAAATTTGATATACGACGCAACATGGTTCCTAGACGGTGTGCTCGAAGAATTTATCCAGAAGGCAAAGAATATGAAGGGATTCGAGAACTCTGTACGCAGTGCGGAAAAAGGTCGGGCACTTGGGTTGGGTGTCCTTGGATGGCACAGTCTGTTACAAAAGAACGGAATTGCTTTCGAAGGTTTATTAGCACAATTCAAAACGCGAGAAATTTTTTCAAAATTAAAAATTGAAACTGAAAGAGCATCAAGAGATTTAGCTGAAACTTATGGTGAACCTTTATGGTGTGTAGGTACTGGAATGCGTAATACACATTTAAGAGCTATTGCACCTACCGTATCTAATAGTAAACTTTCAGGTAATGTTTCACCTGGTATTGAGCCTTGGGCTGCAAACGTATTTACAGAGCAATCTGCTAAAGGCACGTTTATTAGAAAAAATAAAGAACTTAAAAAAGTATTAAGAAAAATTGGAATTGATAGTAAAGAAACTTGGGATAAGATTTTGGAAGATGGTGGATCCATTCAAGACATTAAAGAGCTCGATGGATGGAATTATGATCACCAAGGAAGACTTACCGAAGAAGATGGTGAGTCTGTAAAAAATGTATTTAAAACATTCAAAGAGATTAATCAATTAGAATTAGTTAATCAAGCTGGTATACGTCAAGATTATATAGATCAATCAGTAAGTTTAAATTTAGCGTTTCCTTCTGTAGCGGATCCTAAATGGCTTAATAAAGTACATTTAGAGGCATGGAAGCGTGGTATTAAGACTTTATATTATATGAGAACTGAATCTGTATTAAGAGGTGATATTGCTGCAAAAGCAATGGATCCAGACTGTATAAGTTGTGATGGCTAAAAGCTAAAAGTTATGACTTTTTTATATATATAAATGATTAAAAGAAAAAAATTTTGCAATTCTTTTTTTTATAATGCGAATAATGTATATATTTACAGTGTGTTTTGTATTTGTATTGTTACAAATAGTTGTTTGTTTAAAAGGGGGATATGATTCTTAGTCTATCCCCTTTTTTTTATCTTTTCTTACGGTCAATATCTCTTCTTAGATATTCTATATCTTTCATAAAAGCTCTCATTTCAGCTTCAAGAGCTTTAACTTCTTCTTCTGTTTTTCTTTGATTAGGCCACGTGTATTTTTGCTCGTTTTCTTTTAATTTATCAGCCTTTACTTCAACAGCTTCAACACGAGCGTTTAAAGTATAATAAGAACCTACTATAGAAGCAAACATTGCCGCTATAGTTATTATTTGTGGTAAGCTAATTGAAACATCAGCTTTTCCATCACCATCTAAATCTATTTTTGCCATATTTATTTTTTTAATCGTTTATAAATTCCGATTGAAGTATATATAATTGACAATATTAGGACTGTTGTTTGTAATCCTGGGTCTATATTTGTTAAGCTAAAAATTATAGCTCCTGCATTTACAAAGTATATTTTCAAATCCTCCATTTTAATATTTACAAGATGTTTTCATAGTCAGCGGACCAACCCTTTTCGGTTTACCAGGAGGTTGCCCTAAGCTTATTTTTTCACTAATTTTTCTTTTCTTTTCAGAACTAGACATTTCGCTAGCTGTTTTAGGTGTTTCAGATGATATTCTTTTTTTAGGTCTGCAATATGGCACACCTCTTTTTTCGCCTTCACTCCTTCCACAAGCTTTACCCGTACGTACATCTGTCCATTCTTCTTTAAACCAACGTCTAAGATTTGCTCCTTTTTTAGTTTTACTTACAGCCATTACCCTAAATTTCCACCACGTTTACGACATTTAGCAATATATCCCGAAGCATATGCAGATGGAAATACTCTATATTTTGCTTTTGCTTTACGGTAGCATGCATCTTTCTTTTTTAAAGGTGATGTTACGATGTTGTATTTCATATTTAAAATTTTCTTTTTAATTTTCTATCTATGTTTCTACCAGTGTCTCTAGGATTGAATTTTTTAGGTTTTTTAGTTTTCTTTTTGTCATTCATTCCAATCTCCCAATCTTGCCATCCTGATAGTAAAGCAACTCGTTGCCACATTTCAGCATCTTCGGATAAAGCATTTTGTACATTATCTATTTTTCTTAACGCTCTATCAACAGGTAAATTAGTAGCTCCAGCTATAATTTGAGCACCAGCCATAGCAGCAGGATTTTCTAAACTTAAACCTTTTTCTCGTATTTCTTTTCTATTCCAACTAATTTGTCTACCAGCTGATCTAAATTTAGAAATCTTAGATGATATTGGTGGTGATATTTCAAGTAGCTTCCAAGCAGCTTCTTCAAATTTAGGTGATTTTTTATCAGATTCTTGCGCTATTTTAATAGCTACGTTTTTAGCGACAGAAACAGCAGCACCAGCAAATCCTAATCCTCTTAAAATACTATCCGACATGCTATTAGCCATGCGAATATATTTTTTATTCATTTCATCTTCTTCTTCTTCTTCATCACCAAAAGCAACAGCAAATAATGCTTGCTGCAAAGCGGTAAATATAATGTTCTGAACAACCATATAATATATGATCTTAGAAACATTTGTTTTAAGGTCACCACGGCCATTCTTAATATCCAGAACAGCTTTTTTAGTTAATCTAGCATATTGAGCCGGAGTGTTTGCAAAAGCCAATACAATGCGTCCTAATGGTCCCGCTTGCTGTTGACTAATACGCGAAGGATCAGAAGATTGTTGAGATTCAGTTGCTGTTTCTCTAAAGTCACGCATAGCTATCACTTCAGCTTCTTCTTTTGTATACCCTTCTTTAACTAAAGAATTAAATCTATTTCTATAAAAACTAGCCCCTCCTGATGCGATTGCAAAACTATCTGCAATTTGTGTAGGCAAGAAACCAGCTTTTAATAGTTGGCCCATAATTGCTTTAGCTTTGTTAGTAGACGTCTTAGCCAGATCTGCAATTTCAGATTCGTTTACATCAATTTTTAAACCATTACGTCTTTCAATTAAGAATGGTGAGTTCATGAGCATCATAAAATCTTTAGCCCATTGTTTTGGATTTGCAAACGTTTTAGCAACGGCTAATATATTATTATCACTCCAATTTATAAAATTTACAGCAGAAATTGTTTGAAGTACCGCAGATCTTGAATTTAAAAACATAATAGTACCAATTGAATTGGAAATCCAATCAGTAAATCTACTAGTTAAAGCATCTCCGCCAAAGCTTCTATTTCTACCACTTTTCATTCTTTTAAGAATGTTTTCTAAGGCTATTCTATAAGGTTTACCATAAGCAGCTTCAAGCTTGTTTAAATTTTCTTTTGAAAATATAGCGTTTACATTTTCTGTCCAACCTGATTGTTCTAAATATTTGGCTCTTCTTGTTGTGCTCAATGTTTTTAATAAATCTGCATCAATAGTGCCAGAGTCCCACCATTTTGCACCAGGCTCAGCATATTCTTGTTGCGTTATTTCCATTAATTGATCTGCAAACTTTAAAAGATTAGAATCTTTTTCAACAAACTCAACTAATTGGTCTAAATCAGCTTTGTCCATACCGTTTTCTTCGGTAAGCATGTCAACACCCTGCTTATTCCAAATATAAACACGCACTGCATCTTGCTGAGAATATTGAGTGCCTGGTATTTTTTTACGTAAGTTTTTAGGTACAATTTTTAATTGCTTTTTAAGCTCTTTGAAGTTCTTAGCTAATTGTACACGATCACGAGTTATATTATTAAGAGCATCTGTATATGGATTTAATAAGTTGTACTTGTACCATGCCATCTGTTGATCGCCTAATTTACCTTTGCCTAATGTTGCATATAATAAACCTACAAAATCTTCAGCACCTGGTGGAATAAAAAACTTCCACTTACCTTTACTAGCACCTACAACTTCTGCTTTTGCTTTTTTATAAACTTGATCAGCAGCAATACCAGTCTTGTTTTCAATAATTTTATTAAAGTCTTCGTTTAAAGTTTGAGGGCTTGTTTTTTTAGTATTTTCAAAAAGATTAATAACACTTTGTGTGTCATTTAAATTATAAGGGGATTTTTCTAAACTTTTATAATCAATTTTAGGAAAAATTCTTGTAGTTGTGGTTACATCCCCTTTTTTAGTAGCTGTTCTAGCTACTCTAATTGTAGCTGACGCATTTGGATTAAATTTAGGAACGCCTAAATTATATATATCTTTCCCTAAATAGTATAGTCCTTTGCCTGCTATATTTATGTAATTAATACCTTTTTTATTATACAATTCATTTATAAGCTCATAAGGAACTTCAAACGTTTTAGATATATTTTTTTGAATGTTTTTACCACTAGACCCTAATTCATTATATTTTTCTTTAGATATTTTTGCAGGCCAAACTTTAGAGTCAGCTTCTTTCGCATATTCTGATATGCTTTTTTTAACTGATTCTAATTCTTTATTTATTAAATCATTAAATTTAGTTTGTTGACTTAATGTAAATTCTTGTGAATTTAAATCAAAATTGGCAGTCATACTGCTATATTGGGCATCTGAAGCTTTTACTTCAACATTTATCTTTTGCCCTCCAACTTCAAATTCAACATCAAACCCTTTGCTATTAGAACCAGCGGGTTTTTTAGAAAGCACTTTAATTAATTTAGATTTTTTTGAAGCGTCTAATAAAGAAAGAATTACATTTTGTTCTTCTTGAATTCCTTTATTTTTATAATATATTCTTGATAATTGATCCATTAAATCGTCAATGTTTAATGTATCAATATCTTCATACTTAGATATACTTAAAGATATTTCTTTCGCGTATTCAGCTTTTTCTTTTTCAGTAGGTGCATCTTTAAAGATTTTAGAGGCTTCATCAACAGCCCTTTTAATTGCTTTAGTTATACTTAATCCAGCTTTTATAGATAATCTAATAGATTGTAAAACTTTCTTTAAAAATTCTGCAGCTAAAGCTAAACCTACATCTGCTCTTAATTCACTTGATTTTTGCCATTTATCAATATAATCAATAGCTCTATCAATTTTTTCAGATATAATTTCAATAAAATTAGCAGGCACTTCTTGTCCTTGTAGTTCTTGTACTGCTACAAATTTATTTTTTATATCTTCTTTTGATAGCGCTTCTAATACATTATCTAAACCTATTTCATCAGCTAATACTTTTGCTAATGATGTTTTACGGGCTCCTTTAACATTACCAGGTGCATTTAAAAAATACTTTATAAACTCAGCTTTAGTTATATCACGTTTTTTAAATACTTTTTTACCCTCAGCCGTTTTTTCTCTTAATTGTTTGCCTGTTTCAGGATCTACAACAGCTTCATTAAATTCTTTAAAATTACGATTTATAGTTTCTTGTGGAATAGCAGGATATATTTTTTCAAAATTATCTCTTAAAAATTGCTCGTATGATGCTTGACGACCAAATACCGTTTTAAATGTATTAGTTAATTCATTTCTAAAACCATTGGTTAAAGCTTGTCTAAACTTTTTATCTGTTACAGCGGGTAATTTAGTACCTAATGTTTTTTCAACAGCTTTTACAATATCATTTTGAGTAGTTTCATCTAAATTTAAATCTTTGGCTAGTGCTGTTTTAACTTCTTGTTTTACTTGTTCTTGCTGTGTAACAGTATCTTCAGATGTTTCATCAGCTGTTACTGCTCTAGCTTCGGTAACATCTAATTCAAAATCTGTTTTAAGATTTCTTTGAGCCGCTTCAATTCCTCTTGTAGCCGCATATTTATTTACATAAGCAGATAAAGGAACTTTTGTATCAGGCTTGTAAGAATTAATTAAATCAAGAATACCACGTTGCCCAGTAAGTATTTCATCGACCATAAGATCCATTTCAAATCCTGGTACATTTCTATACTTAGAAGCTATACGTTTAGCCATAGGACGATAAAGCTCTAATATTTGCGCAATACCCTCTTTACCTTTTTCTTCGTATAGTTTATTTACTTCTTGAGCTTGTTTATTGCCTTTGTCTTGTATGTTTTCTTTAACACCTTGTATTCTATTTTTAGCTTTTATATACTCAGCTTTATATCCCTCTGTGGCTAAAGCATACTCGTCTTCAGTAATTTTGTTTTTATTTCTCTTTTTCTTAAGATCATTAAATCTTTTAACTTGTAGCTTAGCCAAATCATCAAGATTATTAATATCATTAATATCTTTTTCTGAAGCAAAATCAAAAATAGCATTTCCTTTAATTATTCTATTTTTAAGTCGATCTTCAACTTCTGCTATTTTATTTTCAATACCCCTTTTTGCAGTTTTATCAGAAACACCTCTTAACTTAGTATTAAGATTAGAAAGTTCATCTATGTCACTTTCAATTCCTTTAATATCTTCAGGAGCTCTTCCTAAAGAAATAGCGTTTCTAACATCTTTATTGCCTAAACCGCTAAATCCAGCTCCGCCTATAAACCCTTGCACACCAGCTTCCCAAGTATCTTGTTCTGTAAAAGCTTCTGCAAATCTGGCTGCAGTTTGTCCAACATCATCTGTTTTACCGTATGTTTGTTGTGCTTTTTCTAATGCGGTTTGAATTACTTCAGTACCACTTTCAGCGGCACCTGCTAAAATAAAATTACTTAATTTACGCATTGTAGCTCCAGTAAGTTGTTTACTTGCAGCACTAGCAACTTTTCCTAATCCTATTGATTCTGCAGCTGCCATTGCAGAAGAAAAAACTAAAGGGGTTAACACTTCATCCTCTCCGCTATTAACTAATTCATCTAACGATATATTTAATCTTTTAGCTTTTTCTTCATTTATAGATATATATGAATCACCAAAAAAGTCTGTACCAATCATTAAACCTGCTCCAACTTTTCCACCTAATAAAAATCCTGCACCACCTTCAATTAATGACGGGACAAAAGAGGTTGCTGCATTGAATATACCTCCAGCAATATCGCTTATATCGCCTTCTTTAAATCCTTCAATTATTTCACCAGTTTCTTTTGATTTTGCCTGAGATTCACGTATTTTATTAATTGCCTTAATCTTATCTTCTTCCGAAAGACCTTCAGTCCAAAAGGAATCTTCTCCAGCGTACTCTACAAATTTATTTATATTTTCATCACCAAATATTTTTCTATATATCATTCCTGATGTTAGATTAATTTTTGGAGAAATTTGCTTAATTCGCTCAACCATGTTATTTAACGAATTAGCTACACTCTCAGAAAAAGTAATATCTTTTTTTTCAGGATTACTATAAGATGAAGTTAAATCTAATAATTGCTTATTTAAATTTGTAAGTGAATCCAAAGAAGACGTTTCCAAAGCTAAATCCATATTTTTGGGTGCTACATCGCTGCCCACAATCGCACCCTGAACCGTGGGAGGCAGCTTTACTTCTTGTTCAATAACAGCATTGGGAAATTTATTCAAAAAAGGATCTATTTGATCTTTTGGTATGTTATATTTTTTTCCGTTTGGCAATGTATATATAGGCATATTAAACTTTATTTAACGTATTCCAGCTTGTTCTTTTTGTATTCTATTTTTAGCACTTTCTAATGCGCTTTTTTCATTTAATTGACTTAATGTATCTGCTTTGTTTATATCTTCTAATGTGCCCACAACATCAATACTAGGAGTAATTTCGTATGCACTTTCGTCAAAATCATCATCATCTTTTTTAGTATCAAACATGGTTATTCGCTCTGTAGCACTATAACCATATAAGTCTTTAATAAGTTTAAAAACTGCTGTCCCCTGCGTTTCACCTATAACAAATGGTTTTCTTTTACCATCTATATCAATAACATATGCATTGGGATTTAATAAATTACCATCATCATCTGTTGCGGTGCTTTGATATATTTCAACTCCTGGCAGATTATTGTTAGCATAATTAATAATACTTTTTGACTGTTCTTTATTTATTGGTTTATTATTCAAAATTTTACCTAGTGGGGTTAAAGTTTTTGCTATAACCTGCAATTCTTTTCGACGCTTTATTTCGTCAAATTCCCACTTGTTTGTACTACCTCTTCCTTGTTGTGACTTAGTTGCGGTTTTTTTATCGTATGCTTCTTTTAAGCTATCATTAGTGGTTTTTGCAATTAAAGCATATTGATCAGCAATAAATTCTTTATACCCCTCCATACCTTTTATTGTGCCTATAACTTTGCCAAATTCATCACGATCATTGAAAGTCATAGTTTCAACTAACTCAGGCTTTTCTGCAATTTTTTTAATAATTCCAGCATATTCCCCAAGTTGTCCTCCGGTTTTTAAGAAATCAGCACCTAAAGATAAAGCGTCTTGGCTTGACATGCCTCTTTTAAAATCAGAAATAATAGTATTCATTCTATTTATATAAGCTGGATCATCAGACCCAATGCCTTTACTTCCTAATGCTTCTGCAACCTTTAATGTTGAATCCTGTATATCTCTATGTTTATCATGAGCTATAGGAACTACTTTAGGTAAATTTTTTAGCATTTTAACTTCTCCATTTTCCAATTGTATGCCAATTCCTTCATCTGTATAAACAGGTTTTCCGTTGCCTTCTAATACGTCTAATATTTGTTTTCTATCATTAGCACTCATTCCAGAGCTAAGGTCGTCAGAGTCTTTTAAATCAACCCAATTTGCACTCCATTCTTTATAAGCAGAAAAATCTTTATTCATTCCTGCAACTTGCTTATTTAAAGATTTCATTTGATCAATAAATTCATATTGATCCATATTTTCTTTATTATTTATAAGAGCCTTTTGTTGATTTCTAACTTCAAGAGCTTTTTGAGTTGCTGTTCCTTTGAACATTTCGGGGACTAATTCGTCCTCAAGACCTGGTAAATTAGCATAAAGATTAAATTTTATTTCATCTTCTCTTTTTTTCTCTAATTCATCCTTTTCTTTTTCTTTTTGCATCATAGATGCAAAAGTTTTAAAGTTTCTAATACCAGGTTCTACAGCTGCTCTTATGTCTGTAAACTTTGGCGCCGCCATTGCCGCTCCTCTTATTAATGCTAAATTCGCCATAATTTTATTTTTTTATAATCCAGGCATTGCTAAACTTGCAGCTGACCCTGCTAGTTCCCCTATTCCACCAATTAAACTTTGTGTAGCTTGTCTTCTAGCTTCATCTGCTTGTGCTTTACGCTGTTGAGACATACCAAATAACGTTTCTGTCCTTCCAAATTCTTGCGCTTGTTGAGCAGCAGCTCCCTGAGCTTGCATTTGCTGTATTTGGCCAGCTTGACCAGCCTGTGCCATTTGAATTTGTTGTTCTTGTTGGCCTATGGAAGCTCCAGCTCTTTGTATATTAGTAGATTGTTGCTGAGCCATTGCTTGAGCTAATGCCGCAATACCGGAAGACCCTGCGGCTTGCTGCATACCAGACATTGTGGAAGCTAACGCTTGTTGCTGTTGTTGAGCTTCAAACTGTGCCTGTTGTTGGTTAACAGTTACATCCTCAAATGTGTTTTGCATATTAGCATAAGGGTTTTCAAATTGAAAACTTTCATATGCCTGTTGGCGTTGAGCTAATTCAGCCTTAGCTGCTTTTTGTTCTTGTCTTCTAGCACGACCCCCTACAATACCACCTAGTACACCCGCAACACCGCCTGCAATACCGCCAGCTGTTTGAGCTTGCATTTCAGGCGTCATTTGATTAAAATTATAATTAGTGTTGATTTTAAATTTATCGAAACCAGAAAGAGTCTGTTGAGGAGTAGAAGGGAGGTTTGTAAGTACCGAAGTGGTAGGCCCGGACGTTTTCATAGCCTGTAACCCTGTTTTTGTTATTCCGTTTGCCATAATTAATTACTACTTAAAAATATTTCTGAATTTACAGCAAAGAGTTCTTTCTTTACTGTACTTGTGTTTTCCATTTCAACTTCAGCATAGTGTCCTGCTAAACCTGAAGAGTTTATAATGTTTTCTTTACCAAAGAATATATAACTACCCGCTACAGGACGCTTTCTCCAAGGTTCTATATTACAAGTAACTACATTTCCGGTTATATTAATGCATGGACCTATACGTCTTTTAGTACCATCTGTATCTAAAAAATAAACAATATCTTCTGTATCTTTTTGTAACGATACGTTTAATTCCTTCGGAAAGGTTAGTGTTATTGAATCCATGGTATTATTATTACATGTTTATTAGTTTGTTAAAGCACAACTGATTTTGGAGCAGATATGTTAAACTCTTGTGCTAGATTGGGTAGTGGAGTTACCGCTATTGAAATCTAGCGGAAGCACACACCGTGCATATTCCCTCGTAAGATTCTTTTACTTTTTGAACGTGCTCCTCTTTACCCCAAAAATCTCTCAATGTTTGTTTTGACATGTCCCCAACTACGATCTCCATATCGTAATCATTACAGCAAAGAAATGCTTGACCTATGGAATTTATGTGTATCCATCCTATAGGTCTTCCTCCAACCTCTATTCCGTTTCCACATCCTACAACTTTTGCAGATGGATTGTTGTTTTTTAAGTGTGCGTTGATTGCTTTTTTGTTGTCTATAATCCCTTCCATAAGTCCAGCCCTATCTATTAAATGAGGCATTCCGTATATGTTTTTTATTTTAGGAAACATTTGTTTTGCCATAACAACTTCTCTAGCATTCTCTCCAGTGTTTGTGTCCATATCAATGTCTTTAGGAAAGTTGTCTCCAGTCTCTATCCAACCTCCTTGACCAAACAAAGAGTTGTTGTTTATACCGTTCATACCAATACTAAACACACCATTTTCTGACCAATGGGGTAGTTCTGAAGTAAAGTAATTTATATTCCTAATTAGATTAGGATACATTCCTACTTTCATTCCAGATCTTTTTGCCCAAAGCTCATCATTACTTAATGCTGGTACGTTTAGGTTTACACCGTTTATGACATCTTGATATTCCTTTATAAGTTTAGTTTTATTAGGAGTAAGTGTGGATCCGTTTGAGAGAATCATAGTCATAAGTCTATACTCTCTAAGGATCTTAAAAAAATCTTCTATATATGGATACAAAAGGGTTTCGTTATAATGAGATGTATAGAAACCTCCAAAGTTCTTAGATACTAGTCCATCCTCCCTATCTCTCTCTTCTATCATATTCTCTATGATTTTTCTTAGCAAAGATACGGGCATAGGTTTCTTGGCGTGCTTTGGATTGCCTTTAACAGATACAGGACAAAACCAACAAGCTGCATTACAGTGACCATTTGGATCTAACTGCATTTGAGATATCTTGTTATTATTAAAGGCTTGTCTTATTATTTCCTCTATGTTCATTGTGTCAAAGCACTTTTAATTATATTGTAATACTTGTAAGAACAAGTGTTTTTGTTTAAATCTAAGCCAAGGTCAGGAAGAGTATCTATATAGTTACCTTTAAAAAATAAATCCTTTCTGTCGTTGGTTACTCCTGCGTTGTGATAAATAGAGCTTTTATGCCACTCTATCTGATCGTTTACAGACCATGAAAAGTTCATCTCATCAATGACTTGAGTCTCTTTGCTTCTTTTCCATAAGTTCCATAAAACTGCCCACATATCAGCACACCATATTTGTAGCTCATGATAATTAGGATCTTGTTTTTTCTTTTCTTCATTAAGAGTTGTGAGGTCTTTAAAAAGTCTATTAGAGTCGTTCTCTATATCATACCAGAAGTATTTATCTATACCTTTCAAAAGGTACTGAGCACCACCAGAATTGCTTTCGTTTCTTTTAACAACATCCTGGTCTATTCCTACGACATCTAGCATTCGTTTTAAGACATCTTCTCCCTTTGAGTGGATATAGTTGTACCCTATGTAAGAGATCGTGTCTGAGAGGTAAGATATGTCGTTTTCTAAAAGATGATCTATATTAAGTGGTTTTGTAAATACAATATCGCAGTCGTGATAGAATATAGGCTCGTCTTTTAGGTCTGGATATGCTGTAAAATGTTTTTTAAGGATGTGAGGTCTTATTGATGATATGTAGGACTTGTCATGCCTAGTATCTTCGTAGAAAGAAAACACAACCCCTGTATACTTACGCATCAGTGAGTCAAAGTATGGGTCTATTTCACCATGTATCGCACAAACTATGTGCACGTCTTCTAAATTTACCCCTACAGTTCTAAAGCTGTAAAGCATTGTATCTATCTGCCAAGCATAATACTGCGTGGCAGGTTGAGCGCATATATATATCATTTAATTTAATTTTAATTTTAATTATGGACAGTCACTTCCTATAGGTCCAGATAAATTACTCACCACATTTCCTGGTAATGTTGTTGAAACCCCAGTGTATGTAAAGTAATTAATTCCATCAGTAAATCTAGCATTATTAGCAGGTTCGATACCTAATATTTGGAATACAAAAGTTCCAGCAGCGTTACATTGCTCGAATCTATAGTAAACTGGCGCTGCAGTTGTTGTCGGAGGTGACGTAGTAGTTGTTGTAGTTGTTGTCGTAGTTGTCGTAGTTGTGGTTGTTGATGTAGTTGTTGGTCCTGTACAGCCGGTTACAGTAATATAAAAGTTCTCTATTTCAACACAACAATTCCCTCCGGAAGTATTGCTAGCAAGCACTCTTATATGAGCTACACCACAATTGTTGCTACTATTTGTTGTCCAAGTCAATGTACTTCCGCTCAAGCTAGCAGTAACTAAGCTAGGATTCAATGAACTTACCGCATATGGAGATATGTTTGTTCCTGTAATTGATATAGTTCCTGATGTTCCACCAACAGCGGCTGAGAAGTCAGATATTGGATTTATTCCTCCAGCACAATTAGTGCAAGGTGCAGCGGTTGTGGTAGTTGTTGGCCCTGCGGTTGTTGTTGTTGTTGTGGGAGGTACATACCCACAAGCAGCCGAATTTGATTCTATTAAACTGTTTGTAGTTCCGCATTGTCCATCAGTATATGTTCCATATTGATCTACACCAACGCAATTAGTGCTTAATAATGTTCCCGCTGCTGGACAGCACTCAGTCGAATTTTCTATTAAACTATTTACAGTTCCGCATTGCCCGTCAGTGTATGTACCGTATTGATCTTCCCCAACACAATTAGTACTAAGTAATGTTCCTGCTTCTGGACAGCATTCGAAAGTATCTCCTAACCATTTTTCATCAACACCTTGGTAAAGTTTAAATGTAGATGGTTGTGTTTGTAACTGTAGGGTGCATGCTTCTGTTGTGGTTAATGTAACATCAAACACCCTTACTATAGTAGATAGCGTAATATCAAAAACAATGTCAACTGAACCTGCAAAACCAATTGTTTTTGTTCCAGAAGTTAATGTAGCACTATTACTACTGTCTACTACGCTATAAGAAAATGTAGCACCTTGCAAACCATAAACTTTAAACGTTCTTTTTTCCCCTCTTAGTTCTATTATGCTTTTATTAATAAAATATCCCGAAACATATGGGCAAGGGTGAGCTGTAGTGGTTGTAGCCGGCGCTAGTGTTGTTGTTGTAGTAGATGTAGTTATTGGTGCTATTTTTGTTGCACAACCTGAAACAGGAACTTCCAGATCTGTTCTTTCAGTAGGCCAAGTAAAAGTTTTTAAATACGCTCTAGCTTTTAAATTATTGCCATCCGCCATAAAAACAACGTAATCAATATAATCATTTGATACATATGTAAAATTAGCAGCATCTAAATAATACCCAGAATCTGGTACCATTTCTAAATCAATATACTGATATGAATTAGTTGAGGGAGAACCAGGGCTTGCAGAGATTGAAACAACCTCTGTTGTATAGTTGCATACCGATGAATTAAAATTTACTAAAGACATATTATTTTATTAGCAGTTTTGGTTAAGGCAATCACAATCACAAGGACCACCACTATATGGAGGATAAGCATTACCATCTAAATATGATTTTCCAGTAATATCATGTGTAGTTCCTTCACTAATATAACAAACCCCAGTTGCACTATAAAATGTCCACCCAGAATTTATTTGTTGAGTAGTATACCAAGTATCCGTATTATTATCACATCTAACTAAAGCTGTATAAGCCGGTGCTAGTGTTGTTGTTGGAGCAGCTGTAGTTGTTGCACCGCATCTAGGTGCTAAGTGTACTCTTGTCATTTCTACATCAGAACTAGATGTTTCTAAAATAACATCATAAGTATGACCAGCGTTGGTCCATTCTATTCCTGTATCCCATAATCGTCCCAAAGCTTGAGGGGTTATTGTACCTATACCGTAATCCCAACTTTGTACATTTGTACCTAAAGGAGAACTAGTACCAGTAGGGCACTGAATATATGGTCCTGAAATAGTAAATTCATAAGAATAAATATCAGGGGTAGAAGAGCTTGTGTCTATATACCATTTTGATCCTGTAGCGGACACATTGTCTTTAGCACAGTATCCTCCCATTGTAGTGTAAGATTGAGAAGATTGCACAATATTAAAACTTGCAGACTGTATTGTTATTAATGGAGGACACGGAGCTGCTGTAGTTGTAGCACAAGCCGCTTGACAGGCTGATAATGTGCTGTAAGTTCCAGTTCCATCATTTACTTGTACGCAAGAATTATTCACACAATTCCAAGTTGGGGGGGTTGCCGCCTCTTCATTTAAAGTTACATTAAATGTATCTGTTGCTGAACACGTTCCGTCTGAGGCTGTTACAGAAATAGAAGATGAAGCTGCAGTCCCACTTAAATAGGAAATAATTAAGTTACTTCCAGATATACTAATGCCAATCGCTCCTGAGTTTGTAGATGTTGCTGTATAAGTTAAAGGGTCTGAATCAGCATCACTAAATACAGAAGTTAATGATATGGTTTGATTTGAAGCACCAACAGTAACAGAAATATCTGATAACGCAGAAGCAACCTCTGGGCATGTGTTAGAAGCTTGTGGGCAACTAACTATGTCTAAGACAGGAGCTATGTAATCTGCAGCACCTATTGTGTTCGCTTTAGTTTCTGTTGTTGCAACACCATTTACATATTTTTTTAATGTAAGATAATTTTTGTAACCTGAATTTGCCATTTTTGTTAATTATGTTTGTACGCACTCATATGTATCTCCAACCCATTCTACTATAGTTTTCACTATATAAGCATCCATAACAGCAACAGTGATTTCTAAATCCCCACCTAATGTTGCTACATTACCAATACCTTGACTTGAAAATTGTTTACTATCCCAATTGCTTGTTTGCAATGGAATATCTAATATTGTTTTATTTCCTTTTATATAATTAAAGAATTTTCCTTCTTTATCTGTAAAACTGTCTATAGAACCATCCTGTAAATTAGTTTTTATACTTGATGCAACCCATCCTTCATCACCTTCGTACGATAATGTTTTGTATTTTTTAACAGCTGATGGGCTTTGGTTAAATAAAAATTTTATAGAAGATTTGTATTGTGTATTATAAAAATTATTTTTATTTCTATCCTCTACATTATGCAGCCAAATATTACCATTTTTAAATGTATAATAATTAGCATTTAAACTTATTCCATGCTCCGGTATAAAACTATATCTTGATGTCCAGCCACGTTGAGATTCTGAAAATCCTACGGTTTGATCACCTACAGTAACATTATATGTGTTTAAATCTTCATCAAAATTACCAATTACAGCTCCTGTGTTTGTAGATAATAAGTCTTTAAAGTAATCAGCTAATCCATATGCTGAAATAACTGTTAAACCGTCTCCTCCCCATCTTAAAAAAGAATTTCTTGCACTGTCAGAAAAGTAAAATGAATTACCATATGTAGCAAAGGACTCAGGATTTTTAGATATTCCAAAATTGCCCGCTGCTGGTATAGAATTTCCTAAAACTCTATTAGATGATATTAGTGAGCTAGAACCATCAGCATTATACAATAAATCTTTATTTGACTGTATTCTTAATACTTTATCTTCTGTTAATGCAATAAGCTCCCCATCTCTAGCGTGTAACTTTTGTATCGATCCATATTCAGGATTTAAATCTTTAGTTATTGCTTCTGCAGAATTAAATTGATTAGTTTGATTAACACCATTTACACTATTGTATATGCCTGAAAATATTATAGTATTTTTCTTTTCTTCCTCTTTAAACTGCTCTGCAATTACTGATGATACTCTTACTTGTTTTCCCATCAAAACGCCATTAAAGTCATCTCTAATGCGATCAGACTCAACTCCATTACCAAAAGCAAAACAATTAAACCATTTTAATTCTTTTTGATTATACCAATCAGCTATTTCAAATGATTGTTCAGTTTCATAATAAAGATCAAGATCAGCTACTTCTTCTGGTTCTGTTTCAAATATAATTGGTGAATTAACAGATAATTGGTTTTCTTCTTCATTAATTATATTATCAAGAATATATATTCTTTTATCTAATGCCGTTGTATTAGGTGTAAAGTCTATGTTTTTATCAAGCTTAATTTCCCATTGTACCCAATAATTACAAATTTCTTCATCTATTTTATTTCCCCAAAAATTATCAAAACCATGATTACCATCAGTCCTTAATGAAGATATTATTTCGTAGGTTTCAGAATTTGGATCAGATTCAAACCTTATTTTACTACCTACATCGTCTAAAAATTCCGCAAAGTCATCAAACTTACTATTCTTATCTTTCCAAGCTTGTCCTGTCCTACGTATTTTTATTACATCACTTCCTGTTGCTATTGCTGTTTGCAAGCCTGTGGGTTCACTTGCAGTTCCAGGACCGGGCCAATAATATCCCTCATTTTCACCAGAACAATTTGCCCCTCCTCCAGAATTTATATTAGTGTAAGTATTACCAAGTACTGTTTTACTAGAAATTATTCTGTATTCACTGGTGCTGTCTGTTTTAATTGAAACAGCATTAACGATATTTTGTTTTAATAAAGGATCAATGCGAAGCTTTATAAAAAATCTATTTTTAAATTCAGGAGATATTTTTGTTTCAATTTCGCCAAATACAATGTTATAATCTGTTAATGTTCCAAATGTATTTACATCATTTTCATTAAACACCTCGTTGACAGTCAGTTGTATAGTGTTAGAAATTTCATCATTATCAGTATCAGTAAATACAACATTTGAAACAGTATATATATCACTTTCACCGCTAGCATTTACAAATTTTAATTTAGAGCCAGCAGCTAAAGTTGCTTCTAAAACATCATTAGCTTGTATTTCAGCTTCTAATAAACTTGAATTTGAAACTAAACCTGTAGTAACATTAGTCAGGTTAATTTGTCCTTTACTTTGAAACTTGTCTGTTAAAAAGTTTGGGGCTTCATTATCAATATCTAATATTTTATATTTAGTTGTAGTGTCATCTACAGCAATATCAGCACCGTGTTTTTTCTTTAATATTAAGTAAGTGTCTTCAGTAACTTTATTTCTTTCTGAAGAAGGCAAGGAAAACCATATTGAGTTTGGTTCTTCTTTATTTAAGTAGTATTTATCTACTAATACATTGTAATATGGTGCTGAAGATTCTTTAATATAGTATTTATATCTTGATGCCCAAATAGGTGGTTCTGTTGTTCCGTTAACAGTTATACTATTTTTTTTGTCCGATGCAGCTCTATCTAATTTTAAAACTCCAGTTTGATTTGCAATAACGGGAGACTGTCTACCATATGCATCTTCAAAAACAGTACCAATTTGATATGTTCTATCGGTTTTTACAGAAGCTCCTACTCCTGTTTTAGATAGTATTCTAACGTTTAAATTAGGATCGGTTTTAATGTCGTAACCCTGAGTATAATTACCAAACATTAATCTGTTTGAAGTAAACTCTTGAGCACGAGCTTTTTTAGGAACATTATCCGAAGATCTTAATAATTGATTGTTTTCAACAATTTTATATATTATCTCCGATGTTATATCATAAGAACTCAATGAATCTTTTGGTAAACCTTCTACTGTGTATACATTGTTGTTGCTTGATTCTTTATAAAGTATTTCTACTTCTTCTACATTATCCGGAGGAGTGTCAAAGCCATATAGTAATATTTTACGGACAGTATTTATCATACCTTCATTATATCCGTCTTTAGCATTATATTTTGATTCACCAGGTAAAAAAGCAACTTCGGAAAACGGAGAAAACACGGAATATTCACCATCTTCGTATTTCCAGCGATATGCAAATCTTGGAAATTTTAATTCAAACAAAGGATTTGGTTGCTCTTTTATTACACTATATTGGGCTACCTCATTTGTAAAATTATTGGTAGCAGTTACAATTTCAATAGTTACAGAAGCTCCTTTTGAATATGAGGTTATTATACCTTTTATTTTTATAGGTTCCCAGTTTGTACTGAATTGGCCGGCATTTTGCTCGTACTCAAAAACTAGTACATCGCCTATTGCCCACTCTCTATTTGAATTTAATAAATTAATAGTATATGATTCTCCTACGCTAACAGGGTCAGCCCCACTGTTTTTAGAAAAATTAAAATTAGTAGCAGAGTCAACATTATCACTACCTACTTTATTTGATAATGCAACACTAGGGGCATTGTTTGGTTTTTGTTTTATTACGGTAATATCAGATTCTTGAAAGTTACGCCCATACACCTGCGTATGATTAGTGAAATTACTTGAACCTTCTTTAAATTTTTGTATGTTTATTTTTTTTGGCTCTGTTTGGTTATCAGTAAAAAATAACAAGCCATCAAATACATTAACACCAGTTATTAAATAATTAGCGCTAAACTTGAGTATGCTATAAATATCTACTAAAACAGGAGCAACAGATTTAGTTGCTTCATCAAATTCCAGTATCAAACTTTTAGTGTCAGATGCAACAAACCAATATATTTTATTGTTTTCAGTATCTTTAACACTACCAATGCATTTTGCTGTTGCATCAACAAGCAAAGATATTTGTTCATTACCAGATATGTTTTGAACAGTACCTACATCTTTTCCATCCGAAGTGGATATTTGAACATTTAAAGCATCTCTGTATTCGCCTTCTGCTAAAACTCTATCATCTAGGTCTTTATTCATTCGACCCGAAGTAAATACATTTTTAATTTCTGGCATAATAGCTTAGTATTTAATTTGTTTAGATTTACCACGCATAATTTGTGATAATTCTTGTAGCTTTAAATTACTTAACCTTAATTTAGCTGTTCTAATAGCAGCTTTCTTTTCTTTGCGCAATCTATTAACTCTATATTCAGGCATATCATTTTTCATAGACCCAATTGCATATGCAATATATTTGTACACTGCTTCTTCGGCAAACTTATGTACTTTCATTTCTTCTTCAGTTGCAACACCATCAGAAATGTATTTTAACACTACAGTCTTACCAACTAAGTCGCTACTAAAAGAAATTTCTCCTTTAAGCTCGTCTACGTAAAAAACACCATTTTTTGTTGCTGTTTCGGGATTTAAACCATAACGTTTTCCATAATCAACATTATACCCATAACCCTCTTCTAAAAAATTTGTATTACTATCTCTACCACTTATATCTTCAGATGTTGCAGCATGCCAGCGTGTTTCTGTTGTTGATCTGTTTGCATATAATAAATTACCATTTACATCATATAAATAGTTATAATTTTCATCTTGTAATGGAGCTTTAGGTATGCTTGATATTCTGTTAGGTATAATAAGTTGTTCTATACCATAATCATCTACCCAAGATAGCTTAACATAACCCACATAATCGTGAGGCATTGTCATTGATAAAGTTGGCGGAATTTCTATTTCTTGGGCTTTTAGTGACCTGAACGTATCGTAACTAAGTTCTTGTAAAGCTCTTTGAGCATGATAAGCAACTTCTGTTCTTTTAGCAGTATTAATCATTTTATCATCTCCAATATAAGAAATAATAAAATTATTTATCATATTCGCTAATGATACATATTGGTAGGTGCCGTGGTTACTGCCCTCATAATATCCTTCTTGTGTTCCTGTAAATAGAGCCATTTATTATGATTTTTCTTGTGATACTGTTTTGTTTTCTTTAGCTTCAGCAAGTTGCGTTACTTCAAGCTCTCTTACTATAACTCCAGAATAAGCTAATATTTTTATAACAAGATTTGTTTCTTCAGAATCATGTATTTCAAAATCTATAGAGTTGTTAGCATTGTATAATGGTACGTTGTCAACATTAGCATATGACCAAATTGCTTCAGCCGGTTTTCTTACATAAGTTGCTGAGACGCCAGTTAATATTGTAGTTGGATAAACCTGCACCCCCCAATCTTCATTTGTATTATTAATGTTTTCAACATAAACAGGGCGTGTTGAGGTTGGAGCAGCAAACGGTGAGCTATTTAAATAAAGTATTTCTCTAGAGTCTACTCTTTCAACTTCAATGTTGTTGTATATTACTGTACCTAGCTTATGTAAATTAGCAGGAAATGCCCAATGACTTCCAGATGATGTTAAATTACCGGAAGTTTTAAATTTGCTTATTTTTTCATCAATAAGCTTGACCATATTAGAATACTCTGTATTATTATCACGCATTCTTTTAAATTGTTGCAAATCGTAGAAGTATTGTTCAAATATTTCTAATTGAGCTTGATTTGCTTTTAAGTTAAATTCTTGCGGAGTTATATAACCTCTTTGCTCTTTATTTAAAATAGCAAGAACTCTTTGATAAACCGTATCTATACTGATCATATTTTTTATTATTTATAGTAGTATGGCCACCCTTAAGATGGCCACGCCACTATTAAGGTAACTATTTAAGTTTCTTTTGTATAGAATTAAATACTTCTGACCCTTCATCTGTTTTGAAGTAAGAAGCCATTGCTGAAAATGGATTTTCGTCAAAAGGAACAGTAATAATTTTCTTTTGATTCAACGCCCATTTAAACGTTTTATTGTCATCAGCAAGTGTAATTATATTTGCCTCAGAAGCCTTTATCGCTATATTTCTTAATTGAACATTTTCATCTTCTACTAAGTCAATAAACAATTCTGGCTGAGACTTTGCAAATAACAATAAATCTCTTCTTATTTCAGAAGTAGTCATCTTAGACACAGCTGAACCTTGTTCAACTCTCAATACTGCTTCGGCATGATCAATATCTAAATCTCTAGCTAGTACTAAAGCTTGAATTTCAACTTCAATATCGTGAAGATCGTCTTTAGCTGTAGCCACAGCATCTAATTCTCTATATGTTTTATTTTTTTGTGGATGGTAATTTGAAAGCAACATTTGTAATGCTTGATCTGCTTTTGATACAAATAATGAACCATCTTTAAATACAATATGCTTTAATGTTGAAAAACCATCTTGTTCATCTCTAAACGGTGATTTTTGATTTGAAGCATATCTTAATTCTCTTGAATAACCTTTTTCTTCATCAAACCACATTAAAGGATGCCTAGCGTGATGCTTTGAAGCTAATGTAAAGGATATTGGTGTTTTATCTCCAGTTAATACATATGTTCTATCTTTAATAGCCCAAGTATTTTTTGGTTTTTTAACTTCTGTTTTTGGCGTATTAATACTAACAGGTTGTTCTTGTTGTGGAGCGTCTATAACGCTGTCCATTGATTGTTTTTTTGCCATGATATAATATAATAAGATTTATAAAAAGTAAAGGCAGGGACGCCTAGAGACGCCCCATTCTTTACATTAGTAATTATGATTGAGTAACAGACTTGAATAAAGTAAAGTTGTTAGCTCCTTGAACACATAAACATCTTTCTGACAAGAAGTTAACGTTCATTTCATCAACGTCAGAAGTATAAACTCCACCTACAGATCCAGTGATCCAAGATTTCATTTTTCTATCATCAGCTTCTGAAGCACGGTAACGTACATGTAAGAAAGGACGCTTAATGTTCTTACCTAATTGCTGATCGTATACAGTTGAAGTACCAGCGGGTACAAGTACACCATCAATATCTTCAGTAAGTCCACGTGTAGCAGCATCATTTAAATACTTCCAGTCAGTTTTGTAGAAGTCGTAAGATCCTCTGCGGAAACCACTAAATCCTAGGTTAAGTGCCATATCCTCACTGTTGTTGAATACTCCAAAAGAAGATCCTCCAGCATAGTGAGCATTTACAGCTCCTAGCATATCATCAAAAGCCAATGCAGTTGCACGGTTTAAAAATAACATGTTTTCTTCAATAGCTCCTTGCTTGTCAAGGTTCTTAAGAATTTCATCAAAATCTTGTAAAGCAGTACGATCTGCTCCAGCGTTTGCTAAAGTAGCTTCACCTGAATTAAAGTTTTGATAAATATTACCTCTTCCTTCAATTGCAGCAAAAAGACCTTCAGTACCTTTGTAACTTGCTCCAAGAGCTCCAGAACCTGCAGCAGCTTTTTCACCTTCTACCATAGACATTTCTAAATAGTCTTCAAAACGTAAGCGTGTTTCATGCTCAGATTTTAAATACCATAAATATCCAGACGCTCCATTTTCAGTAGTTACTTCTACCCACCCAATTTGAGCAGCATCAGATCCTGAAATTGAATACTTGTCTTTAATAATAATTGGTGAATTGCTGAATTGTTGGAAACCAGCATCTACAGATCCTTGCATTCCAGCAGTTCCTTTAGCAAATTCAGAACCGTAAACAAATACTTTAGCAGTTCCGTCAGCTAAGCCTGCATCATCAAGATGTTCTGCAGTGTAGGGTGCAACAGTAAATTGTCCAGCAGCTACAACAGTAACTACAGCTTTAACAGTTGTAAGCCCTTGAGAAATAGCAACAGTCTGTCCTAAACGAACAGCATGACCAGCTTTAGCAACAACGCTTGTTGCAGCAGTAAGAGTTGCATCATCATAAGCAATATGCAATCTTCCTTGCTCTGACCAAATAATTTGATCTGAAGCAGAAGGAATTTCAGCTCCAACCATACGTAAGAAAGAAGCTACAGAACGATTTCCGTATCTTTCAACTTCTTTTTCATATACGTCTGGTAAGAATTGTTGTGCAAAAGTTCCACCTCCAGAGGCAGAGTCAAATGTCAGGTAGTTACCTGCAAATAGTGTTTTAGTTGGTGATGGTGTTAATCCCGCAGGAAACGATCCACCAGTGTTAAATAATCCCATTTTATTTTAGGTTTTAAAATTATTGTTTCATTTTTATTCTTAATCGCGAAGAATCGTCTCCTGCAACAGCTCTAATTTTAACCCCTGAGTCCGTGGTTACCGCTTCATGCGTTCCCCGTGGTCCCATATCTATGTTTTTAGATTCTTGCATTTGCGTTTTAATTGCATCTGCTCGACCTTGTTCATAGAAATGATTAGCAATAGAGTCAGCGTTCATCGCTGTAAATAATGCTTTATGGTAACCTGCTGCGTCTGACATTTCATTATTATTGTTAACAAACTTGCTAACTAACGAATTAATATCTGACTGAGTAGATTTAACATTGTTTACGTCTTTAACATTGAATCTGTATTTTTTATCCCCTACTTTGTATTCAAAACCTTTGAAACTTTCAGAAAACAAATTATTTGTTTTTTCTTCAAATACAGTTCTTTGTTTTTGCGACTGCTGCTGAACAGAATCCTGTTCTTCTTTATAACTATTGTAAAACTCAACCGCCTCTATTTGTTCTGGAGTTAACTTTGAGCTTAACTTAAGATCATCGTAATATTTACCCTTTAAACTAGTTAGATTTGATTTTGCCTCAGCAATACTTTCTTTTAATAATAATTTTTTACGTCTAATATCTCTTTCATCATCAATGTCTTCATCATATGAAAAAGAATCTTCAATTAAAAAATTAATTTCACTTTCATCCAAGTGCGGTTTACTTTTTCTATAGTGCTCGCGAAGTACTTCCATATCTTCCATTGCACCATAATCTTTATTTAAACTTATGTAATCTTCAAGCGTTCCACCTGTTTCTTCCATAAAGCTTATTAGCTTATCTACATTTTCAGGAAGCTCTCTAGTATTACTTACGTCTTCCTCTTGCTCTTTAAGCTTATTAGGAATATCTTTTATTTTATCCGCTAATATTGTTTCTTGAACATTTTCTACTTCTTCATCTTGCACGAGCTCGACGACTGGACTTTCATCGTTATCGGCCCGTACTTCTTCGTCCACTTCTTCGCTATTTGTGGTTCGTTCGCCCACATCCACGCTTGTTGTTTCTTGCTCTTGAATGGCATCTTCTTGTTGTGTTTCTGGTTGTTGTCTTAAGTCAATCTTAATAGTACCATCCTCATCAACTGATACGTTTTTCGGTACATCATCTTGTGCAACTTCTTGTTGAACTTCTGTTTGACTTTCTACAGTTTCCTGCAAAGTTTCTTCTTGGTTTGTTGTTTCTTCTGACATGATAAAATATTATAAAATTAATTGTTGGGTATTTGTTATCTTGGTTCAAACATTTCTAAATTAAATCCGCTACCCATGGTATCATTACCAGCGGATTCAAACTCTTGCTCTCCTTTTCGATCTTTTCTTTGCTCAATTAGTCTAGATTGTTGACTAGCTTGTATTCTAGTTCTTTCATCTTTCCGATCTTCTTTATATTTTTCTTTTTTATCTAAAAGATCATTGTCTTGTTGCTTAATAGCAACATTAAGATCAAACTCATATTTCATAAGTTCTTTCTTAAGTTCTTTTTCAGTTTGCATTTTTTGCATTTCAAGCTCAGATTCAACTTGTATTAATTGCAATTTTTGTGCAGTGAGAGCTTCGTTCTTTTGAACCTCCATTTGAGCAGCCACTTGGGTATTTTGTGAATTAGCATCAGCTTGCGCTTTAATATTAGCTTGAGAAGCAGCTTGATCTTGTTCTAATTTTTTGCGTCTACGTACTTTTAATAATTGATTAGCTAGCTTTAAATTTTTTACCTCTCTAATATCAATAGCATCTTCAAGATATATTTGGTCTCTTGACAAAGCTTGCTGAATATTGTTTTCAAGTAATTGTTTTTCTTCTTCATCTGGTGCTAACTCAATGAAAATACCAAAGTCGTGTAGATGCATATTTTTTACATCTTCTAATGTTGCTACATTAAATCTACCAATACTTGATATAAAAGATTCTTTTGTTGGAGAATATTCTAATATATCAGATATACGCAAACTAATAGCCTCAGCTGTTCTTACTGTTAAGTACAAACTACTTTGTAGTATATGTCTTGTTGCTGTATTAGAATTAGCTGCTGCCATTTTTTGGACACCAACTAAAGCATTAGCATCTGGCAAACTTCCGTCTCTTGCTTCATTTAACCCGCTAACGTCACGGATCATTTGTAAGTAATAGTTATAAGTATTTATAAGAGAACCTATTTTATTATTACCACCATTAGAAGTAAGCTCTTGTATAGGCATTCTGCCTGAGTTCATATCACCATCTGTAGTCATTGATCTACCAATAACACTACCAGTTTGGAAGAACATGTTTAATGCTTCTTGTGGATTGTAATTTGTTCCGTTACCTAGATCTATTTCAGCCAAGCCATCAGCGTCTAAATAGACTCCATCAGGAATCATTCTTGACAATACTTGCTGTAGTTTTAAATGCGTTAATTGAATCATATCAGCAAAACTTGTAATTCTACTAACTAAAGATTCAATTCTTCCTTTGTATATTCTCGGTGCTACAACGCTATAATTAAACATAGCTTTTGATGTATTACTTTTTGGTCTTGTCATATTTTTAGACAATTCCCATTTTAATAGCTTATTTACACCAATAATAAATGCACCGTCATATATTACCTCAACAGACCTTGATGCTTTTTCAAAATCAGATCTTTTGTCTTTAGGTGGATTAAACTGATCATTTTTCTTAATAACTTTATCTGCACCAGTAGCTGTTTTCTTTACTTTAAATACTTCGTTTTTATATGTTTTAAAATTAAAATATAAAACTTGTATTGTGTTTGCGTCAAGCGTACTGTCTTCGTTTATAAATCTATTGTGCGCAGCAGATGTTTGATTTCCCTGTTTAGTTAATTTTTCTAATTCATCATTAGTTAATTCAGGAAATTGAGTTTTTAGCTCGTTTAAAGTAACGCTTTTAACTTCTCCTATATAATATATATCGTCAAAGTATGGTGATTCTGTATAAGAATAAACAAGGTTTGCGGGATCAACATACTCTAATTTAATACCTTCCGATTTATTAAAATTGTTTTTAATTGCCCCTATACCCAACACTGTTAAATCATAATTTATTCTTCTTTTTAATAAGTCATATTTATTTGTGTTTAGAACAACTTGAATAGCTTGTTCCTGTGCTATTTCAATAGACTGCTTATATTCAAGCTGCATATGCAGTGATAGCTCCTCTTCATTTTCTGGCAATGTATTAGGATCATTGCTATACACATTAATTCCAAGCTGCTGCTGTATTTGATCTGATATTGCTCTTGTTTGCATATCAGTCAATATAGATTCAATATAGTCTGTTCTTTTCTTTACACTAGCACTATCCTGTGAGTACGCTTTAATATCATATAGTCTGTCAGACATGCCATTCACCACAATATCCACAAACTTAGGTATAATAGGCACAGGCTTCCAGTCTAAATTAAGATAAGACAAATCACCATTAATAGACAATTCATCTTTATACTTTTTAACAGACTGCTCGCCTCTTGCATATAATCTTAATCTGTGAAACTCATCTCTATTTGAATAAAAACGTGTTGCACCACTATCTCTTTTAAACCACTCGTGTTCAATAGCTCTTGCTACTTTTGCTCCATATTCTGAGCTTGCTTTTTCAGCATCACTAGCAATTTGACTAGGAAATGAACTTTTTAAAATTGATTCGGCCATATTATTGTATTATTTGCGAATGCGTACCTTTATTGTTATATCTTGAAATTTTTAAGTCTAAATTAGACTTTTCGTATTTTGGCTTAGGATGATATAAATGTCTATTACAGGCCATTATAGCTAATCCTGAGCTTATCGTTGCATCAAACTTTGTTCTTTTATTTATATCAAATTTAGCCCAATCGTTTAATGTTCTATTAAAATATATATTACCACCACCATCTTCATTAACACCTACATGTTTTTCTATATAAGTTTCAATTGCAGCAGCATGAGCTTGTTTAATATCTTCAGAGGTATTTGGTATTCCCCCAATTTCTTTTTCTGTTACAGATAGTTTGTTCCAGACTTTATCCGGTCTATTCATTGAAAACCCTCTATAACCTCTTCTCCTAATATGATATAATAAACGGGGCTTATTATTTTCACATAATATTGGCATACCATAAAATATAATAGCCATTAACATATCTTCAAAAAATATTTCAGCGGTTTGAGGTCTTGCTACATATTCTAAAAAAAATGTGTTTGTTGGGGCATCTTCCATACTGAACTTAGTGAGCCCGTGTAACGATCCTTTAGATCCTACTCCATCAGTTGTACCTGATATATCATATGAATCACAACCAAAAGCACCCATATGCTCATTACCTGGTTGTTTGACTCCATTCTTTACTATTACGTTGTTTTGCAGGTTCTTAGGAGGAACCCATGAAACTAAAAACCTACCAGATGGATTTGGATTAAAAATAACCTTACTATCCTTAATACCATTTTCCCAAGAAAATGAACCTTTAGTTATAACTCCTTGTCTTACAAGGTCTTCGTTATAATCTATTTGCTCATATATTTTTGTTAAATTAAATATACTATTTTTTGCTTCGTCTCTAAATGCATGCTCTTCTGTTCTTGGGAATTGTCTATAATATTCATTTAAGCCATCTGAATCATGTTTTAATCCATCTACTTCGTTTTCCCAAAAATTAATTACACCTGTTTCAATGTAATCTCCGTCATTGCCAAGGATGGGTTCTTCTGGAGTATCAAATACAGGGTATCCATAAGAATCAATGTATCCTTCGTAGTTCCATTCCATAGGTATGAACAAACTATATAGTCCCGAGCTAGTCTGTCCATTTTTATTTCTTCTGGTAACATCTGAGTCATTGTACAGTTTTTTAAAGTTTCCGCCACCTTTTTCTAAAGCATTTGACGTTGAACCCATCATACACTTTCCAATAATTCTGCTACCTAATCGTAAAGTAGTTTTTGTTACCCTCCAATTGTTTAATATATTATCAGGTCTTTCCCATTTTCCTGATTCATCGTGAACTAACAGTCTTAATTTTTCACCATCATAACTGTTGTCACCTGTATTTTTCCAGTCTATTGTTGTATCTAATCCCTCTAGTATTTGCTTTTCACTGGTCTTTGTAATACTCTTTTTGGTAAGCTTTGAGGCGGGGACCCTATAGGCGAGTTCTGATTTTGGCCTGTCCATTCCGTCTTGTATTGGCTTAAAGAAGAAGGGATAGTTAACCGATATTGGCACGACTTTGTCAGTAAACATCTTTTTCGCATCTGCTCCAGTCTTAGAAAGTATTCCAAATCTTGAATCGGATGATATTGTTGCTTGGTTAACGGTCTCCCCTGACGCCATAAAACTAAAGCCTGATCGTCTGTTTTTGAGGTAGCAAAGTCCGTAGCATCGTTTATCAGCTTTGCAAGCTTCCCAGAAGATAAAAAATAATCTGTTGGCTTCTCTAAAATCGGGTTGCCCAACGTCAATTTTAGTCCACTGCAAGTACATGTAGTGAGTACCAGTAATATAAGTAGCATTACCTTTATTATTGAACCAATGACCTTCTTCACGTTTTGTAAACTCTTTATCAATATATTCATACCAATTGGATTTAAATGTTTCTGGATAGCTTTCCCAATCAAATATACTTTTTATTTGATTTAATTCTTTTGGGTATTCTGCCGGAGTCCATCTATCAGTTTTTTTACTAATGTCTTTAGGCTGCTCTGGTAATGCTATACACAAATTTTGAATCTCTATTATCTCGCCAATCTTTCCATCCTTGCTTATGACTATTATATCATATTCCTTATTATAGCCATAATCCCATTTGTTATAGCGATTCATTCGCTTTATAACATTAGGCTTAATAGGTGTTATTGTCTTTACTAGATATTGCTCGTACATTACTTAGATCTTCTTTCAGCAAATCCACTAAAGCTTTGTTTATCTTCAGCGGGTTTATTTTCCATTAGGTTTTTTTCTGCTTCAATACGGGTTAATATTTCAAAAGCATCAAAAATTGCTAATTTTTTAGTAGCAGCCGCGTTTTTTAATCTATCAGCAGCAAGTTCGTCTTCGCCACCTTCAACTATTATTTCTTCTTCAGCTACTCTTATAAGTTCATGTACTGCTTTATATCCAGCTTGGATTATATTCGACTTCAGGTCCTTTACGTTCATATTTAATTGAGATTGAATTTAGTGGTACTCTATATAATTTTTCGTTATCTATAACGAACTCATATTCGCTATTTGGTGTAAAACCTATTAAGTCATTATCTTGTAAGCCAAAGCTTCTTAGATCGTCTCCTAGGTGCTTTAAAACACCTGTTAACGGCTCTTCTTTGTCTTCTGTAAATTTATTTAAGCTATGTATTGGTTTTACAAAACAGTATCCCGGTGGCGTGTGCCATTTATTATTTCTTTTGTAAAGAAATATTTGGTCGTCATAACAGAAGTATTTATTTTCTTCAAAATAACTACCACTGTTCTTTTCTTTCCCACGGACATCATAGAATCTTCTAAACACATTGTGATGTACAATTACTTTATCATTTACTTGCAAATAATTATTTTCTACATTAATAGGTAGTTCTTTTATAATACCCTCTCTATTTACAAATTTATGATCTTCAATCGATGTATTTAATATAAGATTTTCACTTTTGTTATTGTATCTACCATTTATTGGTTCAACAATATAACAGTGTAAATGTTTCATTTAATTTAATTTATATTAATAATTCAAGTCGTATTCAATGCTTATAGCCATATTTTCATTAAAATGTTTCCATAAAATTACTTCATCTTCTTTTTGAATATATATATTGTAAGAAGTATCTTCTTGTATTATATCACATATTTTATGACCTCCAAAAACTTCCTGCCCTACTTGATAATGCATCGCGTCATTTTTATAGTCTCTCCCAATGCTTATTTTTCTAATTTTATTCATTTTATTTAATTATGTATATTATATTTTTTATTCTGTTATTAAATCCCAAGTTCCTAAATCTTCATTCCAGATATACATATTATCGTCATCTGGATAAGCTGTAGGAGCTTCCCATAAACAACTAGTTTCATTTAATATCCAGCTATTAAAAGGTTTTGGAGGGATGAAAGCATCACGGGTGGCATCGTATGTATATCCTATCCCAGCATAATTTTTTCTAAAGGGAGTACCGCCTTCTGAATGAACTCCTCCTATTGTATTGTACGATGTTCTTTTACAAGTCTGGTTTTTGAAATTGCCATAAGCCATCTCCCAGTTTGTTGGGCCATCTGTTTCATCCTTACCGACTATCACCTCAGTAACAATGTTTTGCATATTCAAAAAAGCATAATGAGCCATCTCTTGTTGTTTATATTAATTAACTAAATGTTATTGTTCCCGTTCCAGCCGTGATTGTTGTTACGTCATAATCTGTATATGTCGAGGTGTCTGTACTACTTGTTAAACCAGAACCTATTGCTATAGTGTAAGTATCTGGATATTTTAAAATAACTATTCCAGAGCCGCCGCTTCCGCCAGCCTGTCCTGTTGGATTAGTAGCTCCGCCACCACCGCCTCCAGTATTTGCTCCGCCATTTCCACCTCTATCATTTCCTGGAGCATCTTGACCATTATTAATACCATCTAAACCGCCATCACCAGTCCGAGCGCCGCCGCCGCCGCCTCCTTGACCTCCATCACCACCACCAGCACCACCACCACCGCCCCAGTAGTAGTTATTTCCATCAATATCTATTTGCACACCATCGCCACCAAATCCAGAACCATCAATGTTTCCAGCCTCGCCAGCTCCACCTCCGCCCGCACTGTCGGTTAAAGTAACTCCATCAGCACCATCATTACCATAAACAGTAGCTCCAGCTGGCGCTACATTAGTGGTTACAGCAGCTCCTCCAGCCTGTGAACTATTTTGATCCCCATCTCTTGTGCCACCACCACCAGACCCTCCATCTAAACCTGCTCCAGCTTGTGATCCGCCACCACCACCACCTTTAGCTCTTACTATATAAGTGCTTGATTGTTGTATATAAGAATCAGTTCCATTTGATCCCCTAGAATTATTTCCACCGCCAGATCCTCCAGAACCTACATTCACGTCATAAGTATTCCCTACAATTATAGATGATGCTTGTTGTTCATAAATTACAGCACCCGCACCTCCACCGCCTGGTGAATCGCTAGAAAGACCTCCTCCACCGCCACCACCGCCAGCAACTACTAAGTAATCAACTGTTAAAGCAGCAGCAGCAGATCCTATAGGTGCCCAATCCGTCCCGTTATAAACTTCTGCGTAACTTTCGGTTGTATTCCATCGCATATATCCACTAGCTGGGCTAGAAGGACGCTGAGCTGTTGTGCCAGAAGGTAGCCCCAAATATCCAGTGTCATTAATCAATGTATTTTTAAGACTTGCCATTCTCTAATTGTTTTATTCTTTCCTCTTGTTCTTGAATCTTTTTAACTAAAAATGGGATTAGCTTAGTATATTTAATACCTATAAGCTGACCATCTTCTTCCTTTGTGGTTAATATAGAATCTAATTCATCAACTTCTTCTGCAATAAACCCATAATCTTTATCACCAGTTTCTTTCCAATCATAAGATACAGGTCTTAATTTATCTATAATAGAAGTGTCTACATCTTCTTGAATGTTTTCTTTGAATCGTAGTGCTGAGGTTTCTGTTAATGAAGTACATTCTATTGTACCAACAACATCTAACTTAGCGCTAGGACTAACAGTCCCTATCCCTATATTACCATTAGATTGAATACGCATACGTTCGTGAAATATATTTACAGTATCTCTTGTATGGATTCTAAATCCACCACCATATCCTGCACCTCCACCATCAGCAAATCCATCAATATAAAATCTTTGATTATTACCGTTACCTCCAGTAGACGTCATATATAATTTAGGGTCATTACTCGAGCCAATAGTAATATCTCCCCCACTTGAAATGCGCATACGTTCTGCGCTGTTAGTATCAAAAACAAGGGGATGATTACTATAAGTACCTATGTGTGAGTTATCATTTTGAGCATAAGCTAATAGTGTTACGTTAGCTGTAGTATCTTTTATTGTTAAAGCAGGGGAACTTGCACTTTCTAAATGAAGCATAGAAGAAGGACTATCAGTCCCTATCCCCACGTCGACACTAGCATAAATTCTCTGAAATGAAGTTCCTGTTGAAATAAAATCTAGTTCTCTAAAAGTAGTGCCACCTACAGTACCATTTGGAAGAGTGCCTGTCGTATATGCAGACAGTGATGCATTGTAGCCTAACAAACCATCAAAGTAAATCTCAAAAGCAACAGCATAGGCAACTGGCTTATAAACTTCTAAATAGTAAGTGCTATTAGTGGAATCAAACTGTACTCTTGCTTTGTTTATATAGCCAAAACTTCCATATGCTTCAAGTTTTAATGTTGAGACATCCGACCAATTTTTATAAGCTTTTATCACATACGTTCCAGGCGAAAAACTTCCACCTGTTGTTGAAAGTTTAATAACTCCTCCTCCTCTGTTTGAAGACGTATTCCAAACGCCAACCCTATACCATCCTGCAGCAGCAGGTGTAGATACTGAACCTCTGGAAAGTGATATAATACCGCTTGTTTGGGTTACCCCATTAACATGTAACTTAGAAGAAGGCCCTGTAGTGCCTATTCCAACGTTGCCGCCACTTGTTATACGCATATGCTCCGCGCCTAATCTTGAAAACCTTGTGTAAGTTGTAGTATCTAAAGTAATAGCGTATCCGCTATCTAACAACAATCCATCTGTACTTCTATTATCATATTCAATTCCAATAGAAGCATAAGCTGTAGAATTAGAATTAAACAACCATTGTATATCCCCTTTTGTTCCAGTTACACCTGATTTAATTTTTATGTTAGCATTATTAGCGTCTAAAATAACGTTTCCTGCTACTTCTAGTTTCTCACTAGGACTATCAGTCCCTATCCCAACGTTGCCTGAATTTTCAATTCTAACCACAGGTGTAGGCGCAATATCAGCTTGAGCGGTATTCATTAGGATATCTAAGTGTTGTCTATAATCACTTGTTCCTACGGCTCTAATTATTGTCTTCGCATTAGTAGCATTAAATGCAGGAAACTGTAATTCTCTTGTACCTCCTATTGAAGGAAGATTAAATGATACGTTACCGCTCGAGTCTATGCGCATTCGTTCGGTATTGTTAGTCGCAAAAGTTAAAGGGTGATTTGTCTGTACATTTATGGTACCTGCAGAACTACCTGAATATAATGAAGTACCAACTGTATTGTTAGCATTTGAAACTCTAATTAATCCAGTTCCTGTTCCAGTAGCTCCTCTAACTTCCAAAGTTTTAGATGTTGCACCATAAGACGTTGGACTCGTAGTACCTATCCCTACGTTGCCCTCACTCGTTATGTGCATTCGTGGTGTGGCGTTGGTGTATAGTACAAGAGAATGATTAGTAATTGTTCCTATAATACCTTCATCCGAGCCAGTAACTCCTAAAATATTTGTTACATTTGGAGAAGTATATCTAATTTGATTTCCTGCAGGACCATTAACGTGTAACTTTGTTGAAGGACTCGTAGTCCCTATTCCCAATCTTGCAGTACTAGCATCCCAGTAGAAAGCTTCGTTAGCTGAAGTATCTCTAAAGGATATGTCGCCTCCCTGAAGGATACGCATACGTTCTGAACCTGCATTTTTATAAACAAAATCAACCCCTCCAGAACTGAAAGTTGATGCAATTCCAACTTCTCCATTTGTATCATCAAGGTAAAATGAAGCTCTCCTGTTATTAGTTCCTTCATTAGAATAAAGTGAATATCCTAAAACATCTCCATCTGTTTGACTTTGTAAATAAACTCCCCTGTCTAAAGTTGGAGTAGTAGCTTTAGAAGTTCCACCAATACGTAAGTCGCCACTCGAATCTATACGCATACGTTCTACACCCGTAGTAACAAAACCTAATGTATTAAAGGCAGGTCTATAAAATCCTGTATCTACATCTCCAATTCCTATAGCAACTTTTGATACAGTTCCTACCGACGCTGTAGTGTCTCCAACTTGAAATATAGCTTCTGGGTCATTTACGTTTATCCCAACGTTGCCACCAGATTTTAAAAATAATTGATTGTAATCAGTTTCAGTCCCCCTAAATTCCATATTCCCAGAAGAGGAAAAAATAAAAGCAGAATTATTTCCATTACTTTCGGAAAATATAGCTTGCCTATTTGGACCTATTTTTGCAGTCCCTACTACATCTAATTTAGCACTCGGACTTGAACCAGCCCCTATCCCAACATTAGTCCCATTATCATATATAATAGAATTTGTTAAGGTATCAGTATCTAGCCATTTACTTATATAATTTGTAGTACCCGAACCATTTAAATCTGATTCAGATATTCCTGTAAAATGTACTACTTCAATAGAAGCTCCATCTGCAGGGGCATCTGTAAATGTCAATGTTGTACCCGAAGTGGAATAATTATCTTTTGATTGATAAACACCATCAATATATATTTGTGTAGCAACCTCTTCAGATATAGCACTACTTAAGGTGAAGGCTGTTTCTACAGCGTCTCCAGTAAATGAATCAACATCTATGCTTGCTGCATTAGCACCACCAATAGGTGCCCATTCAGTTCCATTGTACCCTTCAAATTCATTTGTTGTAGTATTAAACCTAAACATCCCAGAAGCCGGGGTAGGCCTGTCACTTGTCAATCCTTTTGGTACTTGTATTGCATCTGTTCCTGAAATATCTAAGCTAACAGAAGGGGTTATGGTGTTTATTCCTACGTTGCTATTTAATTCATCTAAATGGACAATGGTAGAAACAGTTGTATTACCATCCCCAACCCATATTTTACCTTCTGGTAAATTAGGTATATCGTTTGTTCTTAAAATAGCAGAAACAACTAAAGACCCGTTTGATCCATGAACCCTTGCAACTTTTGCAATGTTTTGTATTAACGCAGTTCCAGTAGGCTTAGTTAATGTTAAACCTCCTCCAGACTTTACATAAACAGTTTGGTTGGCAGTAGGTGTTTGTCCATCAATTGTTGCGGTAGCTAAGTTTTCTAAAAGCCCTGCTTGTACACAAAATCCTTCACCGTTGTCAGATAAAGTACTTTCTAACAGCCCCAACACAGGCATTTTATTTACATTACCAGCATCAGCAGCAGCAATTTCAATCTTACCTGAATTACCTGTTTCTCCTGTTATATAAACTGGTGTTCCTTTTGAAATGGATACACCAGATGTATTTTTTACGGGTATGTGAACTGATTCTGAATTATCAGCAGAAGCGGCTGCTGCACTACCAAATGTTAGGTTCCCCCCCCCATCAGTAATAATTGCCTGGCCAACAGATCCATCGGTGTTTGGAAATGTATACTCACCGTTTATGTTTATGGTATCTTTAAATTTAACAGCCATGCTATTTTAATATATTTTAATACATTTTTTGAATAAGTACTCTTAATCCTCCAACTACTGGTATATTACCGGCTATATTTGCTACAGTAACTGCTACAGTATTTAAAGTGGGTCTTGTTACATCTAACATAACAGTTTCATAAGTGCTAGTATCATATACTTGTACAATTACATCCCTTGTTTCAAAGTTATGAGTTATAGTAAAAGAGGTAGATGAATTATCACCAACACTAGCAACTACTTGATCTTTTCCGGTAACTATATTATAATAATTAGTTCCATCTTCTGTAATTTGCCATTTATCTGTTGACTCTTCCCATCTTAATTGCACATTTGTAGAAGTGCCTCTTTCAATTTCAATACCACCATTTTCACTTGGAGCGTCAGTTACATTACTATTAAGTAATATAATGTTATCCGCTATTGTAAGTGTTTCTGATTTTACTGTAGTCGTAGTTCCTTCTACTACTAAATCACCCCATACAGTTAAATTTTTTGCATTACTAGCATCTCCAATAATTGTATTACCGTTTAACTGTACTGTATTAGTTGCACCAGCAACACCAGTTATAAAGTTACCATTTATAGTTAAGTCAGCATTGTTGCCAGATGTACCAAGCGTTGTGTCACCATATATAGTTACTGTATCTGTACCAGCAAAACCGTCTCTACCTAATTCAGTAGTACCTTTAACTGTTAAACTAGCATCACCCGCAATACCCGTTTCTCCCGACGGAGGGTTTATTGCCGCTTCATTTTGAATGATTACATCTGAAGGCAAACCTATTTTAATTACTGCACCTTCTGTAATACCAGGATTTAATTGTTCTGCTGGCGTTCCATAAACATCAGTATCATCTGAGAACACGTCAATTTCATTTGAAGTACCTGAAATAGTAACAAATTCTTTTAAGTATTCAAAAATGTGCTTACTACGTACAAGAAATTCGCCTTTATCACCATTAGCTGGTATATCTTCATATATACTATCAGTTTCTAAAACCCTAAGGTCTACAATTCCATGATCATGACTACCATTACCTCCTGTATTAGTTCCCGTATCAGATTCATTAACCTCAACAAGCGGCGGATTGTTTGATGCACCAGGAGTAGATGCAGATACTATTCCATTTACATTTATAGAATTACCCTCTATTGTGTGTAAATCACCAACAGGTTGCCAATCTGAACCGTCGTATACATATATATTTTCATCCGTAGAATTGTAATATATTTGCCCCAGTGCTGGAGAGGATGGGGCAGTAGCTAAAGGTTGAAGAACAGCATTTTGTAATTCATTCTTATTAAGATCAATATTGTTTAAATACTTTATAGACATGGTTTTGTTAGTTTAAATACGCTTTTCCAGAAAAAGGCGCTGTGAATGTTAATGTTATTTGGTTTATGTTATTATAGTTTATATATCCTACGACAACATTGCCTGAAGAATCTACAACTGTTACTGATGGATGTCTTTCTAAATCGTGTTGTATAGTCCAGACTGAAGAGGCAGAAGACTGTATAAATGTATATGTAGAATTAAATACTAAATCTTCTACAAATTCAGCTATACGTGTTAAGGTAAAATTTACAGTTGCGTTTAAATTGTCGCTATCTGTACCAATTACTTTATCTTCTCCAGATAAGTGTGTGTCTTTTGTATAAGTGGATATTCTAGCCATTTTTATCTTCTTTTTTAACGGCAGATCCAAAATAATAACCAAATATACTTAGAGCAACACCTTCAACAATACCAATCATGTGAATAAAGATTTCTTTATTTGTTTCTGGTACTTGTGTAGTCACTACAGTATATACTAAAAAACCAAAAGCAGATAATCCAACAACACCCGTTAGGGTCATCATCCAATCCCTACCTCCTGATGCAATAATTGCAGCCTCACGCTTTCTAGCTGAATCTCTATCTTCTACTTCTAAACGATATAATTCAACCAATTGATCGTGTGCTGCAGCTTTTTCATCTTCAGTCATATCAGGATCACCATCAATAAGATTTTTCAATACACCCATCATGCCGCTATCTGGCAAGAATTTAGATGCACCTTTAACAACACCAGGCAAAACACCCGTAAGTATTTTACCTAATCCTGTATCTTTGAAAGGCTTTTTAGTTTCACTCATTATTTTTTCTTTCTACCTGTTCTAGTTTTTCCTGCTACAGCAGCTGGAATATCACCTAATTGGTTTCCAACTTCTTTTACAGCGTCTTTTACATCTTGCATCTCTTGAACTACTCTTTTAGCTCTTTCTTTAATTTCAGCTGCAGCTTCTTCTGCAACATCTGCAATCATGTCTTTATCATCATCTTTAATTTTACCAGTATACATATATACTAAATAAAAGTTTAATAAGATTGATAAAATAGAAATTGTGATTAGTGTAATAGTTAGTGTATTCATAATATAAAATTTAAATTAACAGTTCCATCTTCTACGAGCAGCTTTACCTCTTTCTGAGGACCAGCTTTTTGATCTCGCACAAAATGCTTTTCTTCTTTTAGCAGCTTTACTTCCAGGCTTTAATTCACTAGGAGGTGTTGTTACTGCTGTCTTTAGTTTACTTCCAGGATTATCACGTCTATATTTAGCCGTACCTTTAGCTGTCATTCCTCCGCCTGCAGCAGCACCTGTTCCAGTTGGTTTAGCTTCATTATAGTATCCTAATGATTTCTTTTTAGACGGAGCTGGCGGTTTAGCTTTCTTAAATAAAGGCGATTGCTGAACTCTTGATGTAATTGGCTTATTCATTTGTAATGTTTATATATTTAGTCCTGCCATTTTCTTTAATAGCTTTTAGTACTCGCATCCTATTGTTACCAAGTCGGTAACTAACATGCACCCATGCGGGGTTATATACACGTCATCAATATCAATAGCTTCTCCTAAGCAGTGTTGTGATGTTTTACTACCGCCTATTGCTTGGTTCAATTCAGGGGAGCGATAAAATGAAGAAACATATATTTGTTCATTAAAATGATTTCTTAATGGCTCAAATACATGTTCAGATGTAATTTGCATTGTAATCAGCGTTTCATTATCAGGCATATTACTTATGCTTAATCTTTCAGCTGTATTAGAGCGTACAGCCTCTTTTAAGGAGATATGTTCGCTAATCCTCATACTACTTCTTATTTCCTCTTTTAGCGCAACCACAGCTTCCTATGGGCTTCATGCAAGTTTCACAAACTTTACTTGGAGCTTTCTTCTGTGCGTGTACTTTTTTTGTAATAGGTAAATCCATGATTATTTTTTCTTTTGTTTGTTATAAGCTTCAGCTTCCCACTCTAATTTAGGAAAGCCCTCTTTCATTGTTTTTCTAGGATATTTTTTTCCTTTCCAATATACATTATCTTCATCATAGCTTAGGTCTTTTCTAAGTATTTGATCTCTATGTACTTTTTCATGGCTTAATGCTATTTTTTGTTGTACTGGAGATAACTTACTATTAATATAAATAGTACCATCACCTTCAGTAACACCATGCACACCATCTTCCATTGGAGTTTTTACTACTTTACCGTTTGTCATTATAATATTTTCAACGGTATTTTTCATTTTATATCCCATTATCTATTTGGATCTTTAATCATTTGTTCTATAGCAGAATTAAATACTTTTTCTGTATAAGATTTGTTTTTATTAAAAACACTTCTTTGTGAGATTGGTAAATCTTCTTGCCCTAAAAGTATTCTATATATTCTAGAAACAAGGTGCTTACACTGCGTCGAAACTTCGTAAACATTATATTTAATCGTTGTATGGTTCCTTTTAGTGTATACTTTGATCCATCCATTTTTTCTAAGCTTTTCCCACCTGTGTTTATCCCAAGTGTGTATATATGTTCCTTTTATGTAATCATCACGTGTAAATTTACCTATACAATCAAAATGAATAAGTAATTCTAATTCGCCATCTGTTAATCCATAAGTTTTACAGGCCCATTTGCGAACGAGCCTGTAATATTTAAATAATCCTATCTCTTTTATATCCGCTGCCTCTAGTCTCATAAAACCACTACAACATCTTGTTCTCTTATTACTTGTAAGTATTCCCCATCAAAATCTATACCATACCCAGCGTGCCGGTCATAATAAATATAGTCTCCTGTAGAAATTCCCTCAACGTAATTACCAACAGACCTAACTTCAGCTTTTCTATATCGTATATCATCTTGATGTTTTTCAGTAAGAATAAGTCCACCTTTGTTTGGCTTTGGCTCTTCTTTAATTGATTTTATTATAATAAATTTATTTACAGCCTTCATTATTCTCTAACATTAGATATTACACAATTTGCTGACATTATAGTTGTAGCAACAGATATTGCATTTTTTAATGCTGTTTTTGTTACAAGCACGGGATCTATAATTCCTTCTTTAAGTAAATTACAACTTTCACCTGTTATAACGTTAATGCCCCACCCTTTTTTATGGTATGGACCATATGCGATACCTGCATTAATAAGAATTGTTTTGTATGGAGCTTTGATAGCTTCTTGTAGTATTTTTCCGCCATTACCGTTGGCGCTAATATTATCAGCTGCATTATGCAAAGCAATACCAGCACCGGGAACAATACCCTCACGTAACGCTGCTTTAACAGCATAAATAGCATCTTCAACACGATCTTTCTTTTCTTTTAATTCAATTTCAGAATCAGCTCCTACATATATAATACCAACTGATCCAGATAGCATGGCTTTTCTTTCTTCAAGCTTTTTCTTAACATAAGGATTTGCCTCTTCCTTAAACTGACTATCTATTTCTAATATTCTTTCTTTTATTTGGTCTGTTTGTTCCCCAACGGTTATTACAGTATTATTGTCATCTGTAACAGCTCTTGCTGCAGAACCTAAAAAACTTTCATCTATTAAATCTAAATCATCACCTAACTCTTCGCTAATTACTTTAGCTCCTGTGATTATAGCTAAATCCTCAAGCATATCTCTACGTGTAAGAGAAAACCCGGGAGGATCAATAACATTTACTTTTATATGTCCTTTAACTTTATTCATTATTAAAGCTGAAAGAGGTTGTGCAGCAATATTCCCAACTATAAGCATGGGTCTTTTACTTTTAATAGCAAATTCTAATACAGCTTGTATTTTTCTTATTGTTGTAATTTCAGAATCAACCAACAATACTAAAGGATCATCTAATACAGCTTTATTTTTTTCTTTATCTGTTATAAGATGTGGTGACTTTAAACCTGAATCAAATTGCACTCCATCTACGATTTCAACGTGCGTTTCATTAGTTTCAGAGTCGTCCATCAATACCACACCATTATCGCCAACTTTCTTATAAGCGTCTGCAATAATGTTACCTAAAACTTTGTCGTTATTTGTAGAAATTTGTGCAACATGGTTTAACATATCACCCTTAACTTTTACAGCAGAACTTTCTAGGTATCTAATTACTTTTTTAGCTGTTATGTTTAGATCTTCTTTAATTTTTCTTAAATCAGGATCTTTTTGATTCCAGTATTCTTTTAATATAGAGTGAGCAAGGACGGTACTAGTCGTAGTACCATCACCTGCTTCTTTAACTGTTTTTTGAGCTGCCTCTTTAATGAGGGTTGCACCTATGTTTTCTACAGAATCCATAAGCACCACGCTATTAGCAACAGTAACTCCATCTTTTGTGACTATAGGCTTTCCTAATGCATCTTCATATATAACACATTTACCAGAGGCACCTAGTGTTGACGATACAGCATTAGTAAGTTTTTCAACACCAGCCATAATTTTGTTTTGCGCGTCTGCGCTAAAAGTAAGATCTTTTACAATCTCACTTGGATGATTAAATTGCATTAAATTATATTTTAAATTAGTTATTTGAATGTTTTAACTACTACAGGTCCTTCTAAAGATTTTAATCTTTTGTTGTAGTGGTCAATAGAAGAATCAATTGCTTTTTCAGCTTCTTCTACAGTTTCACGCCTTGTAACGCTAGTCCATCCGCCATCTTCTATATTAAACTCTGTTTGATAGAATCCGTTTGGTAATTGGGTAATTCTCCAGTTTTTCTTTTTTGATAAATTTTTCCACTGGTTTTTGGCCTCTTCGGATACTTGTGGTTCTGAATTGGTCCATGAGTTAGTTTTGTAATAAAAATAAGTCATTTTTTTTGGTTTTTTGGTTAATAAAAAGTTTTGTCACCATTTAGCAGCGGGACACTGCGAAGCAGGAGATAAAGCTTTAGCTGCTATATTGCAGCCGCATCCCTTAACAAACTCTCCTGTTATTTGGTTTTTAATTTGGCTATTTGGGTCACAAACATTATTTTTACGCACTGGGCAGACATTACAGTGAACAAGTCTTATTGATGCAATTCTTTTTGTATTTTCATCCAATAAGCCAAATTTGTCTTTTACAAGATTTGCCCACCCGGTTAGTATATTATTTAGCTGCATTTTTTTCTATTCAGTAGCAACAAGTTCTTCTTGCTCATCTTCAACAGGTGTTAATTCCCCAGTTGTTATGTCTAATGTAGATTTACCATGCTCTTCTTCAATTTCTTTTACAATCTCATTCATTTTGTTTTGAATGACAGAGTATTCTGAAAGTAAAGCGCTTTTTTGAAAACTGTATTGCATTTCTAAATCTCCAAGACTATTTTTAATTTTTGCAATTGCTGAATAGTTTTCTTGAACTTTTTTAAGTTCTTTTTCTGATAATTTTTGTTTTTCCATTTTATTAAATATTAATTAATTGTTATATAGTATATTACGAATATTATTCATTATTTATGTCTTCAACTATTTCATTTGTAGCTCCTATTGTTTTAGTCACTACCGTGGGTGTTACTTGTTCTGCAATTTGAGCATCTATACTAGTTTTTAATTCAGCAACTCTTTCTTCTCCTAATGCTGTTTCAACCCATCCATTAATATCTTCTTCCGTAATATCAACAAATGCTGTAAAATTAGAAAGGTCTGAAGTTTCTAAAGATTGGGTTCCGTAAGTGCTACCTACGTTTCCATTTTCGTCTTCTCCTGTAAGTCTCCAATGAACATTAAAGATTACGTCGTTATTACCCTCTAGTGTAGGGTAAGTATCTACTGTTTTGTTATCCCAAGTGTAAGTCATTATTTATTTATTTATTTGTAAAAATTTTTAAATTATATCATCGTATTAAATAATTGAATCCCAAGTTTGTTCGTCTTCACTCCAAATATATGGCTTACCATCATTTGGTATTGGTATTGGTGGAACCCATTCCCATTTTTCTTCATTCCAACTCCAAGAATTGTATATTTTTTTAGGAATATATAAATCCCATTGCATTAAATTTTCATTCCAAGTATAAGGTTTACCATCATCTGGATAATCAATAGTGGATTCCCAAAGACAAGTTTCTTCATTTAATATCCAAGAATCAAAAAGTTTAGGCGGAATAAATGCATCTCGCGTTTCATCATAAATAAATCCAATACCAGCATAATTTTTACGAAATCCGTTTTTTACACTTACCTCTTGTGTAATTACACTAAAGTGCTTCCCTCCAAATGTATTATAAGAAGTTCTTTTACAAGTTTTACCAAATTGATTACCATAAAATTGCTCCCAATCTTGTGAATTGTCAGATTCATCAATTCCACTTATAACTTGCATTACAACATTATTTTCATCAAGTATTGCGTAGTGTGCCATATTAATTAAATTGTATGTTACCGCTTCCGCTTGTTATTATTGTAACATTAAAACTACCATCAGCTGAAGTATTTCCACTTAATCCAGACCCTATTGTTATTGTATATGAGTTTGGGTATCTTAAAACAACAACGCCTGAACCTCCATTTCCACCGCCAGGACCAATTCCATAAATTGAAGAAGTAGTGTTTCCGTTATGTGCTCCACCACCCCCACCAAGATTAGGCGTTCCATCTCTTCCAGTGCCATAATAAGGATAAGAAGTGTAACCTCCATTACCACCGCCACCTGCACCTCCATCACCACTGTATTGGGGATAACCAGAATATGATGCACCACCACCTCCTCCTCCATAATAAGCAGAAGTACCAGTAATTGCAACAGCTACTCCATTTCCACCATCTCCAGCAACAATTGAACTCCCAGCAACAGAACCGCCCTTTGCACCTGTTCCACCTCCTCCAGCGCCAGCAACTCCCGCATATGTAGTGTCCCCATCAGTACTGTAATAAACTATCTGGCCCAAACCATTATAAATATTTCTTTGAGAATCCCCACCTTCATACCCTTGATTTGCAGTTCCAAGATTTCCCCAAGTTGCTCTTGCACCACCACCCCCACAACCTCCGTTAGTTGAGGGTACAGCTGTAAAGGTATTGTTAAAATATCCTCTACCGCGCCCACCACCAATTGAAGTAATTGTGTGAAATACACTATTTGAACCATCTGAATAAACTGAAGAATGACCTGTTCCACCTCCTCCAATGGTGATTGAATAATTTGTTCCAGTTTGAAGAGCGATTTGGGTTTCTGATGAAGCACCCCCACCTGAAGTTGTGCCATAGGAAGTTCTTAATCCGCCTGCACCCCCGCCTCCTGCAGGAAATGTTTGATTAGTAAAAGAAGAAAACCCGCCTGCACCACCACCAGCAACAACGAGATAATCAACCAATAAGGGTTGATAACCATAAAATTCGCTTATAGCGTCAGGAGTTGATTTACCAGCGGCAGCCGATAAAGTTCTTAAAGAACCACTTGAGTTACCTAACTCTGTTTTTATATCACCTATAGATAAAGGTCCGCTGCTAGGTAAAGCCATTACTATTCAGGTATTTGTTCTGCGGGTGCCCATGGCATATCTGCTTCTACGTTAGTCGGAGATACTTTTTGGGTAATTGCTTTTGTGATAACTTCATTCATGTGATCTGTAGGATGATTTGCTTTTACCCACTCAATAACATCTGCTTCTGTTAAAGAAGCTAACTCTGTAAAGTTTTCCGTATCAGGCAAGCCAATAGGGCAAGCTCCAGGAAAAACGTGTGTTTCCCCAGAATCTGCATCTGTACCCGTATAATCAAATCTAATATGTGTGATAACATCTGACAACCCCTCAAGCACTGGCGCTTTTTTCATAGCCGTTATTTTCCAATCGTATGTAATATTCATAATACTTATTTAAAATTTTAATAATTATTTATTTTCTAACGCTTTAACTTTATCTGAAAGTTCTTTTATTGCTTCAATAAGCAAAGGTACTAATTTTTCGTATTTAACAGCCTTATATCCGTTATCTCTTGTATTTACTATTTCAGGTGCAATTTTTTCAACTTCTTGTGCAATTATACCAATATCATGACCTTCATAAACATCTTGCTTATCATTCCAATCAAACTCAACACCATTTAATGATTCAACTTTTTTAAGAGCATTTTCAATATTTTTCTTATTGTCTTTAAGCCTTTCGTCTGAAGAAGAATAAGCAACTACATCCCCATTAAAATGAGCGTTTCCTGTTCCAGAAATACTAGCTACTAGATTTGTGCTGTGCTTAAATATCCAACCCCTAGATGTAGACCCGCTCATAGTGAAATAAGTAGCCCAATCACCTGTAACAGAACCATGCGTCCCTAAACTTGTTCCTGTAAATAATAATCCGTACGTCGGTTCAGCTGTACTATATCCACCATAAAGAGATATACCATGCCTACTTGTGCTGCTTGAGCTCCTATTGACACCTATTCTCGTGGTATGCACAGCATTTAAATTGGTAGCAGCCTTAGGCTCTAAATAATACCCAGTGTTATCAGAATCGTAGAAGATAGGGGCTCTTAAACTAGAAACACCATAGCCAATACCCCAATAATGATTAGAAAAACTTGTTGAAGTCCCGGCTCTCCAATACCAATTTTGTGGTGTTTGACTAGTACTTGCGGTATTATTACAATATCTATAATTTACATGCATAGTATTTGATCCAGCCCCAATCATCATTTCACTACCAAATCCTTTAAGCTCTAAAGTATGATACGCATAATTTCTACCAAGTTTAGCATCCCCAGAGACTGCGGAACTTGATATTATCTCATTTAAGCTTATAGAACCTATGTTACTAAGGCTTTGCGGATCTAAATAATACCCAGTATTATCAGAATCGTAGAAGATAGGGGCGCGTAAATCACCTCCTGAGTAGGGGGCTTGGCCAAACATGACAAATTCTTTCCATGCATCATAGTCATTACTCCAGCCAGTTCTAGCCCAAATTCCATTTCCATCTGTAGCATTATGTGGTGCGTATAATTGAAATTTATTTGCCGCACCAATAGAAAAATTTAATTCAGTACCATAAGCATAAGCAGAAGGCCTGTTTGAGCCCGTCGCATTATTAACTCTATACCAGCCTGCTTCAGTCCCATCAATATAAGTATTCCAATCTTGAGTACTTATGATACCTCTATATCTTATATCAGTTGCATCAACAACTTGCACTTGAACATTATTTATATAAAGATTTTTATTAAAATAAAAAGCAGGTCTATCAGTATATATATGTGCCCATGTGGAATTGGCTGGCCCTAATTGTATATAGCCGCTATCTGTTTGATGTAAAGTACCCCAGTCGCCGTGGTTTACAAACCTACCGTTGTTAGAAGAACTAGGGCTTTTAAGTTGTGAGTAATCTATTACGTTTATTCTACTTGTACTTGCAGGATGTAAATAATACGAAGTGTTATCAGAGTCGTAGAAGATAGGAGCACGCATGTCAACATTAGCAGTGACAGAACCCCCACTCGTTATGCTCATTCGTTCGGTGTTGTTAGTTCTAAGAATAAGAGGTCTACCTCCTCCTGCTGCTCCAGAATCTATGTTTAACCCAAAACTTTCATATATACGAGAACGATGGCTTAAGGTTGTATCTGAACCAAAAGTAACTCCACCGTTTACTTGAAGATTATCAGCAGGACTAACAGTCCCTATCCCTACATTACCGCTTGTGGATAGAAACATTGCGTTTGCGTTAGTGTTAGGGTGAAAAGCTATTGGTCCGTTACTGGTATATATGTTTAACGCGCTTACTCCTCCCCATGAGCTATAAGATGTACCAGCTTTCCATATTTGTCCCAACCCGGAGTTAGTATTAAAAATAACACTAGAATAAGATGTAGTGGAAGAAGCGTCCCCTATATTTACGTTACTATTAGCTGCAGTTGATCTAAATTTGGCAACACTATCGACAGAAGAAATTACCTCTAATTTAGAGCTAGGATTAGTACCCCCTATTCCTACATTGCCCCCACCGGCAGCTATAGCAATGTTATCGCTAGAGTACCAATTTAATCCTAATATACCCCCACTAGAATCTATTATTAGATACCCACTATCATCTGTTCCTGCCTTAATAGTAGGCTGTCCGCTATACCTACCTAATGTTAAAGTTGCTGATGCAGAAGTTGCATCTATAAAGCTATTTCCAGATACATGTAATTTATATCCAGGATTTGTAGTGCCTATTCCAACGTTGCCTGCAATCGGTTGTAATAATAAGTTTTTCCAACCAGTGCCGTTATGTACAACGCCAATAAATCCAGCGTCCGCTGTAGCATTGTAACCCATATTAATCCCTTTAGCAGTTATACCTGCCGCAAGTGATATATTGTATGCTGCGCCAAAATCTCCACTTCCAACGTAATTACCAAAAGCTCCTTTACCTCCAACCAATAATCCGCTACTTGAAGCAGCACCTGTCGTGCCTATTGATGCATTGCCAATTATATGCAACTTAGAAGTAGGGCTCGTAGTCCCTATCCCAACGTTTAAATTATCATCAATACAAAAAGCATCCCCTTCAGTACCTGATGCCCAAGTAACCATAAAAGGGTATGTTCCTCCATTCCCGCCAGATTTTATAGATAACCCATTATTAGAAACAGCACCTTCAATTTTAAGTTTAGCATTAGGACTCGTAGTCCCAATTCCTACGTTGCCGCTAGAATTGATAACCATACGTGGACTTGCTGAACCCGCAACATCTACAAATGAAAAACCACCATTATCAGACATATCTATTCTCGTTTGAATAGTGCCTGTTTCATCTATATATCTAATTTGACTTGAAGCAGCTCCTTTTAAATCCAAAAACGGAATACCACTTGGATGTGTTGATTCTATTCTTACTGCTGGAGTTGAGCCTACAGATGATATATGAAGTTGAGTAGCAGGACTATCAGTCCCTATCCCAACGCTATTAGTAGAAGAATCAACAAATAAAGTGTTAGTGTCAACTGTAAGGTCGCCTGTAATAGCTATATTAGTATCCAGCTTTGCTGAGGTTACCGCCCCGTCTTTTAATACCGATGTTGAAACTTGAGTTATAGCCATCTATGCTTTTTTAGTGTTGTTTATTTTTGTGCCTTTGCCAAAACCAGATCTATTTCTCGATGCTGCTACAAATGACGATGTTGTATGATCATAGTCCATACCATCTATATTCTTACCTTCTTTCTTAGCAGCACGCCGCTTACGTTGGTTCTCCGCTTTCATAGCCGTACGTCTGGGCGTCATTGCTGTGGCTTTATCTCTCGCGGCTTTGCGGCGTTTTGCTGCTGTTGAAAGTTTTTGTGGCATTACTTTTTCTTTTTACCGTACATTTTAGCAGGTGACTTTTTACCAGCGTTTTTTAGTTTAGACTTAACAGTAGCCTCAACTACAACCTTTGTCCCGTCAGGTAAAGTTCTATACTTAGTTCTACCGCTTGCATCTTTTGCAGTACCAGCTAATCCAGTTTTAGCTTTTTTACTACTACCGGCTGTTATTGTAGTTTTAGTACCTAATCTGCCTTCACCTTGTCTAGCAGCTGTTGTGTTTTCAGCTTTTCTTTCTGAAGAAGTTTTTTTTCCAGCAGAACGAGGTACCACTCTTTTTACAGTCTGTTTAGTTACTTTTGCTTTTCCTACTCCTCCTTTTATCTCAACTTCTTTAGATTCCGCTTTGTCCACATCTACATCAACAAATTTGTTTGTCTTCTTAGTTGGTGCAGCTTTGATTGCATCCTGTAGTTGTTGAGGTAAGTTACCTTGCTTTCCCGTTAACGCTTTCATTAAAGGCGTCTTTGGATTCATTTTAAATGGTGATCCCATAATATTGTTTTTTATTAATTAACATGCATGTATTTGATAAGTTTATTATTACGCCATATATATAAGACTTAAAAAAGTGTGACGTTAGCCCCCTATTATATAACCTTAACAGGCTATTGTCGCATTACGCTGAAACTGTTGTTAGATGTATAGATTTTTATGTTAGATATATAGAGGTTTTGTATTACACATAACTATTTGACAACCAGCGCTTTATATAAAACCCATTATTTTAACCCACCCCCCTAGCTATTGGTAACCAAGCACTTAGGTTTTTACCTTTTTGTTATGTGCAAATTGCACTATAATTTTGAACTATTTCGTAGTAACCTCGCCCACACCCTGTTACCGTTTCGGGATTTAACCTCAGCACTTACTTCGAACCGATCTGTGTTTTTTACATACTAAACACGGTACCATCTGGATAATATAGTTAGGCTCCGACCTCAACCACACCCATCGACGGTAACATATTTTTTACAACCTTAACACGAACCTCTTTGGATAATATAAGTGTAACAAATAAAACAAATACACAATGTACAAAGTAATTAAAGAATCAAATTGGACAGACTCAAAAGGTAAAGTAAGAAACTTCTACAGTTTTGTAAGAGCAAATAGCATTGAAGAAGCTACAAAGTACAGTGCTCAAAAATGGGGATTAGATAATATAAAAGAAGTAATTGAATTTACAAACTAAACACGAACCTCAACGGATAATATAAATGTAACTAAATATAACAAACATGAACACACTAACTAAAGTTGAACTATACATATTAGAAGATGCAATTATGGATTATTACTATTCCAGAGATAAGAATCCAAAACACTTAGAGTTACAAAGCTAAAATAACAAATATGATTAATAATATTAAGTAAAATAAGTTAAAACACACACATTCACACACTACAACACTCTCACTAAAAATATTAACAAATAAACAACAACCATTATGAGTAATGAATTAAGATTAAAAATAGAAAAGCAAAATGACAAGAACAGAAAGAGATTTTTCCTTCTATGGTCTTGGTATGAAACGAGTTACTAGAGTTACATTCTCACGAGGTCCTAGATGGAACAACATCAACTCAACTAAGATTTACTATGCACACACTAAACTACAAGCTTAATACGACTTTAAATGGATAATATAAATGTAAAACAAACAACTATGAAATACAACACTGCATTACACAACTACTTCAACCAACATAAAAACCTCGGCAAGTTATTCAATGAGATGGATGCTATAGATATTGAAATTGATCCACTACATAATAAAAAACTATACTTACAAAGTCTAGGTTTCAGTCAAGAAAAAATAAACCAACTATTAAAAATAAAATAATATGTCACAACTAACAAGACTACACGAGCTGAATGGTAAACTAGATATGCTACAAGATCTTAAAATATCTGGTCTAGGTTTATCACTTGACCAACAACAAAAGTTGCTATACACACACCAACAAGTTCTTGACCAACGTTTCGAATTACTAAAACAAATTAAAAAAGAATATATACTATGAAAAAACCAAACCAACTAATTGCACACGAAATATTTGAAGACAACCTTGAAGATTTCAAACAAAACAAAAGCTATAATGAGTTAGATAAACCAAACCAAATTGTGGTCTGTAGAATTGTAAACAACTTAATAAGACAAGAATACTACTAATATGATAATAATAAACAAATACACAGGACGTGACGTCTCAAGAGAATTCCTAGCCTTAATGGAAGGTATAATAACAAACGAAGAATTTGAACTAATAACATTAACACTAAAATAAACAACATGAGCTATACAAATTACAAAATAGATGAACTAGCACAAGATTTTTCTGAGGATGCATGGAATGCATTTCACAATGCAGAAATAAACGACCAAGATGATCTATATGATTATAGACACCAATGGATTGACGACAAAGTAATATACACACACGATTGCAAAAGATATATTGACGATTTAAACTATGATATATTTGAAGATCATGATTTATTTGGCCGTGCAGAAAACTGGTCGCAAGCAGCATATAATGCTATCTACGACGCTCTAGATGAGTCCGATGACACTGTCTCTTGGTATGATATGGAACAGGTATTACAAGAAGCCACAAACTAAATAACAATGGAAGAAATAACATTTGAACCAATTTACTGTAACTCTTGCAACAATACAGATCTTACATACAACCAAAGTATTATGGATTCATATTGTGCAAACTGTGGCGAATGGCAAGGCGGTGAATATTAATACAATTACAAACTAAATACGAACAACAATGGATAATATATACGAATCAGAAATAACAGAATATACTTATAACTTAATATGCTATACACACAATGACTAACACATGGATATTTTATGGTAAAGACCATAGCGGAATTAAAACAATACACCACATTAAACAATGTAAACGCCCTGAAGCAACAAGCGAATACAAAGAAATGATGCACTTACTAGAAAATAATACTTATTACACAACAGGATATATGACTAGTAAAGCATGGAATAAAAATAACCAATATATAAAAGTAATATGAACAAATTATAATTTACTACAGGTGTAGAAACAAGTAGCGGAAAAATCAATACTTGCTTAACGAATATCAGATCTCTGATAAATTTGGAAACTACTGGATAAGTAATAAACCTTGTAAAAATTACAACTTAGATCATATATAAAAATTCACTAATGTATTGACAAAACAATACACTGGCAACTTACAGATAATAATGATGATATGCTAATAACCCTGATTTATGAATTAGAATTAAAAATTAAACAACAAATATTATTTACATAAACCATTGAACAACTAACAAAAATTTAAAATTCGACTATTAGAATAAATTTGCATATCTACACACAAACAAATGAAATCTATGTAGTATTACACGATCCATTAAATGAACTGGGAAAATAATGTATTCTATTAAGACCAGACTTTGATATTCTAATAGAAACTATATCAGAATTAGATGAAGATGCTATTGTATACTGCTCAGATGTAGATGAATTCTTTCCTGAGTATGAAGTTGAAAACTTTATTGAATGCAATGATGAAGAATACAAAGTTGATAATGGAGTAATTAATTATTTTACAAAGTAAACACGAAGCATAACGGATAATATTAACAAATAACAAACACAATTATATAAACACATGACACTACACGACGTATACATACTAGATAAAATAAATGAAAACAAAATGCATACAATGCATGAGAAAGCTTATATCGCTAAAAATAAATATCGAATAAAGTTACCAACTGAAACATTAAATGACTACTTTTACAATAACAAATAATACGACAATAGCAATTTAAATAACAGGCTAACGTCACAAAACAAACAACAATGGGTAAATTAATTATAACATATAAAGGTGAACAACTAGAATACTTAATCAATACAAAAGTAGCTGACCACATATCTATGAAAGCTATTGAACACATATTAAAAGAATTCCCACCTGAGGCACCCGTTGATTTTATAGAACTATATTAAATATTATGGCAGGAAATAAACACAACACACAATTTGCTATACACAAACCTAATACATATCAGTTAGTGTATAAAGATTTATACAACGAAAAATGTATAATGACTGGAACACCAAAACAAATTATAAACTACATACTTAACCAGCAACTATAACATATATGATGGTCCTCTACCCCGTTGGCTTCGGCGAGGATAAGGATTAGCTACCTGAAGAACCCGCACAAGGGACACCATCATTATAATATTAAAAGCTACAGAGGATTACCGACGGGTAAATATAATCTCGAGATGAAGTAAGGGTAATGTTCCTTCTCCTCTGTACCATATTAAATAATAACTTTAAAACAACAATTAAAATGAAAAAAACTATCTTAACATTAATTACAATTGCAAGTGTATCTTGCACAGTAGACTTTGACGATATGAATTTTTATATCGATGAGCTTAAAATGATTGAACAAATAAATTTAAATGAAGCCACACAAACACAAACGCAATCAACAACATTAACTACAACTGTATCTAATACATTATATAATAATATACAAAGTAAATTAGATTGGGTTGCTTATTTTAACACTTGGTCTGTTAGAGATCATCAATGGCTTCAATACATAGAGGCTCAAGAACCGGGTTTTACAATGTTATTTAACTTTGAAAACAATCAAATAAACATACCTAATATGCCTACTTGGAGTTATCCTTTAGATGGTCAATACAAAATTGAAAATCAAAATAATATTATTGTGGCCTTAATTAAAGATGAATCTAAACGTATTGCAGATATACCTGAAAATTCAACACATATAAGATTTGTATATAGATATTCAAGTGATGAAACATTATATACACCTTATGTTGAAATTAAAGAATTATATAATAAATTCTTTGTAAACTATCAAGGAGAAATAACATATTCAAACAATTAATATTATGTCAAAACAATATAAAAAGAAAAAAGAATTAATAATAACTGATCCTACAAAATTCCCTGATGACTTTTGGAACTACTGGGTAAACCCTATTGTTGGTTATTATATACCACAAAAAAGATCACAAACAAGAAAAGAATCAAGAAAAAAACAATTACAATCTTAACACGAACATTAACAGATAATTAATTAAACAAACAAACATTATGAGAAACGTAAAAAAAGAAACAATTAAAGTAAAGTCAGAAGCTATTAAAAAAGCTAAATACCATTACAGAAAAAAAATACTTTCTGTTAAATTTCACAACGGCGATATATATTACTATCCTGAAATTGAACCATTTATATTTGAAGGTTTAAAAGCATCTGATTCAGTAGGTAAATTTTTAAACAAATATATTATTCATGCAAAAAATTAAAGAAGAAGCATTAAACAAAATGCATGCAAAACTAATTAATCAAACCAGAAAAGTAAGAGAAGCTGAAGAGTTTAAAGGTTTTTGGTGGGATGATAGTGCAGATGAAATTGAATCGTCTAAACAAATGTTATTAGATGATGCTATTAAAAATCAAGAAGTATACGAATACATATATAAATTAATAAAGAATGACATTAACTGATGGAGACATTGAGCGTATTGCTCAACTAATATTTGAAAAGCTTCTTGAAAAACAAAAAAGCTTTGAAGAAGAAACTGAACAAGTATATCATATATATGATGAATTAGGTAAAGTTGAAATAGTAAGCGAACAAGAATTTTATGAATATGAATTAGACAGACTAATTGATTTAGAAAGAAAATATGTAGAAAATGAAGAATTTGAAAAAGCTAATATTATTAAAAATAAAATACGTAAAGTCAAATTGAAAATTAAAAAACAAAATGGAATCTAAAAAAATAAAAACAAGATTAATAACTTTAGGCACACCAGATAATTATAACACTATGAATTACAGAGTGTTATGGAAACACAAAGACGGAATTTATGCAAATTATAAAGACTTCTCAAATATAAATGAAGCAAAAAAATACGAACAAGAAATACCTAACAATTTAAAATTAAACACATGGATGGACAAACGATAACACCAACAATATCTTTAGCAGCTTTAAAACATTTAGTTGAAAAAGAATTAAACATTAAAGACTTAAGCAATAAATGCAGATCAAGAGAATTAGCTCAAGCAAGATTTGTTTATTTTAAATTAAGCCGTAAATTCTGCCCACTTAGAAGCTTAACAGCTATAGGTAGAGAAGTTAAAAGAGATCATGCTACAGTTATTAATGGATTAAAAAAATGGGATGTAGAAATTATATATGACCCATATATGGAGATGGTATATGATAAGATTAGTTCTATATTAACTAATTCATCTATAACAGTTAGTTCTGGAGAAAACGCAATGACGTTTCAAATATTGGAAGAAAGAATATCTAAACTAGAAGAAAAATTATGCTTCGTTTAATTATGCTATACACACTTGTTGTATTTATTAATACTGAACAGCAAGTTACAGCTACAATATATCACGCTGTTGAAGGACAAACTGATTCAACACCAGATACGACTGCAAGTATGTTTAAAATTGATTTAAACAACCCTAGAGGGCATAATATAATAGCTGTATCAAGAGATCTTGAAAGCTTAGGGTTTACTTTAGGTAGTAAAGTTAAAGTAACAGGAGCAGGTGATCTTGATGGTATATGGAACATAGAAGATAGAATGAATAAACGTTTTACTAAACGCATTGATTTTCTAGTAAATACAACACGTAAGGGTGGTAAATGGGAAAATGTAAAAATTACAAAATGGGAAGAGTAAAAGAATTGCTTATGCAATTAAATCAACAGCAATTAAATGATTTAGAAATAACATACGAAGTAATTTATCCAGAGTATGACGATAGATCGTTATAATATTATAGTAATAAGCTAATGTCGCATAGAAATACAAAATATCTTGACAATAAAAGAATAGTGTACAGGAGAAATCCTATAACAGATATACCAACTATATCTTTTGATTGGGGTAATTTTTATGAAGAAGGCACTTATGAATGTTATGAGTTATTTAGAAGCAAAGCCAAAATAACAACTTATAAGTCACTTAAATGGCATGTCTTAGTATTATGGTATTTAAATCCTCAATTAAATAAAGAGGAATTTGAAGATATAATTTATTTTATAACAGATAAGGAAAATGGATTTGTTACATTTTTTACTCCTGAAAAAGTTATAAGGGAAATTATTACCCACGTAATGCTGCATGATTTAGAGGAACCACCAAAAAATAAACTCAGAAAAATAATCTTTAAAGACAACTCAGGATTACTTATATCCGAAAAGATGTCAATAGTAGGTAAATTGATTGGAAAAATAAAAAAAGCCGATCATAGTGATATTTACGAAACAATGTTGTACCTTCATGACGGTAATGAAAGGATTACAATAAAAAAGATCGCAAATATATTAGATGTATCTACTAGAACAATATATCGAAACATGAACGATAAATTGAATAAAGAAAAAGAATTATTAAATGAGTTATGAAAAAATATAATATACAGAACTATGTAAGATATAAGGAAGATGTATTAAATTCAATAAGGTTAATAGAAAATAAACAATTGAATGAATATACTAGAGATGAGCTTATAATAACATTTTTGCCATTAGTTGAGAATATTGCAAGAAAATTTGCTACTTCACAACAAGCTTCAGGCGTTATGGATATTACTGATTTAATTCAAGAAGGTTCAAAAGGTTTAATAAATGCTGCTGATAAAATAATATGGGAAACCATTACAGAATCAACGGACCCAGAGAAAACTATTAAATCATTTTTATCAAAAAGAATTAAAGGTGCAATTAGAAGAGCTATAGATATAAATAGAGGAGATATAAGAATACCGGAACATAAGTTAAATGAAATAAGAAAAGATAACGGTAAGAATGAAAAAATGGTTTCAATGTTTTTTAATTCTATTTTTTTAAGTATTGAAGAACAAGCTAGTTCATTAGATGATGAAAATATGGTTTATCAAATACCAGATCAAGCTGAACCGTATAATATTAATTTAATGAATAAATATTTAGAAGGCTTACTGAAAAAACATTTAAATAAAAAAGAGTTTGAAGTATTAAGATTATCTTACGGATTAGATTGCGATAAACATTCAGCTAATGAAATTGCTGAAATATTAAACATTGATGGCCCTAGTGCATACGTAAGAATATCAGAGTTAAAAAAGCAAGCAATAAATAAATTAATAGAAAATGTAGATGCAGGCCAAGTGCTTGATTTCCTGTAGGTTACATAGTAATAAACAAGTAAATTTTAACCTTAACATGTAATATATATATTATGAGTATTAAACAAAAACTAAGTTCAATTCAACAAGATTTTAAAGCAAAAAAATCTCGTTACAACTCATTCGGTAAGTACAACTTTAGATCTGCCGAGGACATTCTGGAAGCATTAAAACCTATGAATAAAAAGCATGGAGTTTATTTTACGATTAGCGAAGAGCTAATTGCAAGTGATCCTATGCCTATTATTAAAAGTACGGCTAAAATAGTTGATGCTAAAGATGGTGATTCTATTCAAGCTGAAGCAATTGTTGGTGTAGATTTAAATCAAAAAGGTATGCAAGTACCTCAACAGTTTGGTTCTGCGTCTAGTTATGCTAAAAAATATTCATTAGGTAATTTATTACTTATTGATGATACGGCTGATTCTGATGCAACAAATACTGGAGGCAACCAACCTAAAAGTAATTTAGTTAGAAATACGGCTAAACCTGAAATTAATATGGATAACATTGAACAAGCTAAGAAATTTTTAGCAAGTGGAGGTTCTATAGAAACATTGCATGAAAAATACACTATTAGCCCAACTATGTTGAAAATATTAAAAAATGGATAAAAATAAAATTTTAAAAAAATTACAAGAAGATGAGCATTACTATGGAGAATTTGGTAGGCAATATTTAAGTAATTCTGATATAATGGCATTACTTAATAATCCTTTGGATTTTAAAAAGCCATCACAAGCATCCTCAGCTTTTTTAATTGGAGGATATTTTCACACTTGTATATTAGAACCAGATAAATTAAAAAAATATAAAGTTGTTCAATCATCAAATAGAAATACTAAAGTATATAAAGAAATATCTGAAGGAGAATTATGTTTGTTACAACATGAAGTAGATATGGTTGAAATGCTTAGAGATAAAATGTTTGATAATCAAATTTGTAAAGACTTTATACAAAATCCAAATAATGATTATGAAGTACCAGGTATTGTTGAATTACAAGGCAATATGTGGAAAGGTAAAGCTGATATTATTAATCATGATGAAAAGTTAATTATAGATTTAAAAACTACAAATGATATATCAAAATTTAAATGGAGTGCATCTAAATATAATTATGATAGTCAGGCTTACATTTATAGAAAAATGTTTGGATATGATTTTTTATTTATAGTTGTAGATAAAAATACACAACAAATTGGTATCTTTGATTGTTCAGACAGATTTTACGAATCAGGAGCTGATAAAGTAGTGAGAGCTACAGAGGCTTATGAATTATTTTATAAAACCGAAGGATTTGACCCTTCACAATATTTTTTAACTAAAACCCTTTAACAATGGCAGGAATATTAAAAGGAAGCATTAACTTAAGTGCAATTCCAAAAGACAAGATTATCGCAGGTAAGAAAGGACAATACCTTCCGGTAACAATTACTTTTAACGATGAAATAGATCAATTTGGCAATCAAGGCCCTATTATCGTTGAACAAACTAAAGAAGAAAGAGATGCTAAAGCACCTAAAACTTACTTAGGAAACATTAAAATTGTTTGGACTAATGGTCAAGTTGAAGCGGCACCTAGACAAGATCAAGGTATGCAACAACAAATTAACGCAGCTGTACCACAACCACCATCAACACCAGATTTACCATTTTAAATTAAATTAAATGAACACAACGGAGATCAATGGATTTTTGATTGATAAATTCAATCAACATGATCTACCAGAAGGCAAAACGCAGGGGATTTGTCCCCTGTGTTCTTTTGATAGAAAACCTGAACACAAGAAGGCAAAATGTGCTTCTTATGATTGGGAACGTGGTCTTGGTACTTGTCATAATTGCAACAAAACATTTCAACTACATTCATATCAGCGTAAAGGCTCATCTGAAAAAATATATATTCGTCCAACAACGCCTATAATATTACCAGATATAAGCACTAACGTTGAAAAATGGTTTGAAGGTAGAGGTATATCTAAAGATACTCTTAAAGAACTTAAAGTTACTGAAGGATCTGAATTTATGCCACAAACCGGAAAATCTGAAAATGCTATTCACTTTAATTATTTTATAGGAGACCAATTAATAAACGTCAAATATAGAGACGGCCGCAAAAACTTTAAATTATATAAAGGAGCGGAAAAAGTATTTTACAACATAAATAGTGTTGTTGGATATGAGTATTGTGTTATAGTAGAAGGTGAGATGGATGTGCTAAGTCTGCATGAAGCGGGAGTATCAAACGCCATATCAGTACCAAATGGGGCTACATTAACATCTAACAATTTAGATTATCTTGACAATTGTATTGAATATTTAATTGACAAAGAGAAAATAATTATAGCTGTAGACAATGATGACGCAGGGCAAGCGTTACAACAAGAGCTTGTTAGAAGATTAGGAGCTGAGGTATGTTATATATCTACATTTGAAGATTGTAAAGATGCAAATGAATATTTATTAAAGTATGGAAAAGAAAAATTGGTTCAGCGTATTACCGCAGCAAAGCCCGTTCCCCTCGAAAACGTTACCACGTTTAGAGATATTGAAGCGGAAATTACTGACTTTGTTGAAAATGGCTTTAAGCCCGGTTTCCAAATTGGATTACCTAATTTCGATAGCATTTTCAGCACTTACACTGGTCAGTTTATTACTGTTACTGGTATTCCTTCTAGTGGGAAGTCCGATTTTGTTGATCAAATGGTTATTGGATATAACATAAATTATCAATGGAAAACAGCTTTTGCTTCTCCTGAAAATGCACCAACATATTTGCATGCTCATAAATTAATGAGAAAAGTGTGGCAAGACATGCCATCTAAAAAGGATATTGGTACAGATAAATGGAATCAAGTAGCAGAACATATTAATGATAATTTTTTTTTTATTGATATGGATAAATACAGTTTAGAGGCTGTATTACGTAAAGGTGCTGAGTTGGTAAAGCGCAAAGGAATTAAATGTTTAGTTATAGACCCTTTTAATAAAGTAAGATCAAATGATGCTTCTGGTGATGTTAATGTATATACTCTTGACTACTTATCTAAAATAGAGATATTCGCAAAAAAATATGACGTTTTAGTTATTGTGGTTGCACACCCTACTAAAATGTATAAAGATGCTAATGGGCGGATTGAAGAGCCCACAATGTATAATATTAAAGGTGGAGGTGAATGGTATGATGCCAGCTACCATGGCATATTAGTTCACAGAGACTATGAGCAAAGAACTGTTAAAGCTAAAATATTGAAAGTCAAATTTCAAAACCTTGGCGAAAATGGTGCTGAAGCTCATTTTAAATGGGAACCAAAATCAGGTTGCTTTATACCACACGAGCCTTTAGATTTAACTGAGGAAAAAATGCCTTGGGAATAAATGGCTAAAAAAAAAGAAACAATTTGGATGCCAGAATATATGACTTCTAAGAATGAAAATGAATGGTATGCTTGGGGAGTTAACAATAATATTAGAATTTCACCTAAGCCAGCGACTCAGGGCCCAAACCCTAAAGAATGGTATTTAGAGGTTTTTAATAATGGTAGATGGTATAAGTCTCCTAATGTTTATGGACCAAAAGAAATATGGTATGAATTTTATTTAATGTATAAATTTTATTATGATAAATATAGATGAAGAATATAGAGGATTACTCTCTGGAGTATTTCACGCAGGCAAAGACAAAGAAGACCGCACAGGTACTGGCACAAGATCAGTATTTGGTAGAACTATAAGACATGATATGCGTGCGGGTTTTCCATTATTAACAACTAAAAAAATATATTTTAAAAATGCAGTTACGGAATTATTATGGATCTTACAAGGTCGCACAGATATGCAATATTTGCATAATCACAATCTCACTTATTGGGATGCAGACTATACCAGAAGCGGTAGAACTGACGGAACACTTGGTAAAGTTTACGGTTATCAGTGGAGAAATAGTAATGGCGTTGATCAGCTTTATAATTTACTTCAAGAAATCACATCTAACCCGTCTTCAAGAAGACTTATGGTTAATTCGTGGAACCCTGGTGACCTCAATGATATGGCACTCCCTCCTTGTCATTACAGCTTTCAAGTTTATATAAATGATGGTAAACTAGATTTAATGTGGCAACAAAGATCAGTAGACATATTTTTAGGCTTACCTTACGATATAGCTATGTATGGATTATTATTATTGATGCTAGCTAAAGGGTTTAACTACGAGCCTGGAACTTTAATTGGTCAATTAGGTGATTGTCATTTATATAATAATCATTTAGATCAAGCGAGCTTGCAATTAGCAAGAGAACCTAAAAAACTCCCAACAGTAGATGTTGACTTTGGCTTAAAATTAGTTAAAGGTGCAGGAGATTTTGTTTTTATACCAACACATAATATGATTAAATTAAATAACTATGAATCACACAAAGCAATCAAAGCCCCACTCTCAGTCGGATGACATTTGGTTTAAAAAAACCAATTATCCAGGAGAATGGCTAAGTAAAAAAAGCAAAGATATAATTAACCAAATAAACCAGAAAAACATGAAAAATTTATTATTTACATTATTATTATTATTTCCTTTAATGTCCTTTGGGCAATTAGATCATAAAAGAGCCTTAACATTTCAAAACGATATTAGGTCTTTTCATGATTTAAATAAATTAAAATACGATAATTCATTAGCAGAATCCGCTAAAGTATGGGCAATATATTTAGCTGAAACAAATAAATTTGAATTTAGCGATGATGATAAAGGAGAATTAATTTATTATTATAAAAAAAGAGAAAATATAAAAATTGAAGATTACTTATTAGATGCATCTATAGGTTGGGCAATAAGATATAATGAGGAAGAAACATTCAAACAAATAATTTGTGAAGATTGTGAGTACATTGGATTTGGTATTGCAGAGAATATTGACTATATTTACGTAGTCGCTAGATACAATAAACTTTATAATTAATATGTATTATATTTATCACATATTCGGTAAAAAAATAGGAGTCGCACGTAATTTAAAAAGTAGAGTTACGCTTGCGCAGGGCTATAAGCCTAATGAATATGAAGTTCTTGATTCTTCTGATGATATAGATTATATATCTCACAAGGAAATAGAACTTCAAAAGTCTTATGGCTATAGAGTAGATAGAAAATTATATAAAAATTTATTTAAGAAAATGAAAATTAATGCTACAGAACAAACGTCAACTTTTCCATACTCTATCGTAGAGTTAAAAGCTAATTTAGATAGTGATATTGGATTTAAATGGGAAACATCATTAGGTGAATTTGAATTAACAAAAGAATCTGTTAATTGGATAAAAGCTAATGCTAAAAAATCAATGTATAATGATAACCGTACGTACATTTATAATAAAGCTTTTTATGAAGCTTTTTTGGCAGAACCACTATATGACAAAGAAAACATATTTGGACTCATTAGAGGGTGGGCACAAGAACGTGGTTTATATGATAAGGGAGATTTTAAAACTCAATATATAAAACTTATGGAAGAGTCAGGTGAATTAGCTCAAGCTATATTAAAAAATGACGAACCAGAAGTTATTGATGCTATAGGAGATATGGTTGTTGTATTAACTAATTTAGCTAAGTTACGAGGACACAATATTGAAGATTGTATTCAGTCTGCTTATGACGAAATATCTAATCGTAAAGGCAAGATGGTTAATGGTACATTTGTAAAAAATACGCTATGAGAGATAAAGTAATACAAGATGTAGTTGAAAAGTTTCAACAACGCTCAGATGTTGGTTATAAAAAATATGGTGTTACTCTTCATGATGATGAACCTAATTTGCATAAATGGCTTAATCATTTGCAAGAAGAATTAATGGATGCAGTTAATTATATTCAGAAGCTCAAGATGGAATCTACTACAGCTTTAGAAGAGAAGCTATTAAAAGACTTTGAAGAAGATGCTTAATAGAAATAGAAAAGGAAGAAGAAAAAGGGGTCCTGTTAGAGCTAAAAAAGTTAGCTTTGACGGGATTGACTTTGCTTCAGGCTTAGAAAAGTATATGTATATTGCTTTAAAAAAAGCAAAGATTAAAAATAAATATGAAGGTGAAACGTTTGTTTTAATTAATGGATTTCATTTTGAAAATGAATCTTATGAAAGACAAGCTAATGGCAAAGGGGAATTAATTAATAGAGGTAGTAAAAGAATATTACCTATTAAGTATACACCTGATTTTATTGGTGAAGATTTTATAATAGAAACAAAAGGTAGAGCTAATGAATCTTTCCCAATTAGGTGGAAACTGTTTAAAAAATTAGTTACTGAGCAATTTCCACAGTATACTTTATATAAACCACAAAATCAAAAAGAATGCGACAGAGTAGTAGAAATAATCCTGAGCAAGAAAAAAAAGTAGCTCGGCTTAGATATGCTGAAAGGCAGATTGAAAAATGGATTAAGTGGTCTATCCAAAATAGAGGATATGTAAAATACAAAGAAATAGTTGAAATACATGATAAATATAATATAAAATGCTATGGCTAAAGTAATATCAAATAATTATAAAGGTAATCCAAAAGTTAAAAGACCAGGAGTACATGCTAAATCTAAAACCTCTAACTTAAAAACAAGTAAAAATTATACTAAACAATATAAAGGACAAGGAAGATGACAGGCTGGGAAATTAGTGTTGGATTATATCCTGGTGTTTTATTAGGAATTAGAAGCTATGTAGAAAACGGATCAACAGACCATGTTTTATATATACCTTTTGTAGAATTATGTTTAACTATATATTATGAAAATTAATGGGATTATTTGATGAAAGAATTGCGTACAAACCATTTGAGTACCCAGAGTACTATACTGAGGGATGGCTTAAACAAGCTCAGGCATTCTGGTTACATACCGAAATACCAATGTCAGGTGACGTTAAGGATTGGAATGAGAAATTAACGCCTGAAGAAAAAAGCTTAGTAGGTAATATACTACTAGGATTTGCACAAACAGAATGTGCTGTTAGTGACTATTGGACACAAAAAGTAGTTGGTTGGTTTCCAAAACACGAAATACAACAAATGGCTATGATGTTTGGCTCTCAAGAAACAATTCACGCTGTAGCTTATAGCTATTTAAATGAAACACTTGGATTAGAAGATTTTGAAGCATTTCTTCAAGATGAGGCAACAATGGAACGATTTGATAATTTAGTTAGTTATGATGGAAATAATAAAACCAGAATCGCAAGAAGCCTTGCAATCTTTAGTGCTTTTGCAGAAGGAGTTAGCCTCTACTCTGCTTTTGCTGTTCTTTATAGTTTTCAATTACGTAATCTCCTTAAAGGGATTGGGCAACAAATGAAATGGAGTGTAAGGGATGAATCATTACATTCTAAAATGGGTTGTAGACTTTTTAGACATATGTGCGAAGAAGATAAAAGTTTATTAGAAGATTGTAGAAAAGATATTATTGATGCGGCAACAGCAATGCTTAAGGCAGAAGAAAAATATATTGACAGAATGTTTGAAGCCGGAGACGTTGAAGGAATTAAAGCCTACGATCTTAAGCAATTTATTAGAAAAAGACTTAACGAAAAATTACAAGAACTTGGTTACTTCGACCTCGGGCAGCACTTTGAATTTAACAAAAAAGCATCAAGTAATCTCGATTGGTTTTACCATCTTACTGGTGGTCATACCCATACTGATTTTTTTGCTGTACGTCCAACTGATTATTCAAAAGCAAATGAAGGTGAAGATTTTGAAGATATTTGGTAAATTAAATAAAATAAAATGAAAGAACAAAAATTAGTAGAATTAGTTAATAAGGTAAATGGTTTAGAAAATATTGTTAAACAATTAATAACTGAATTATATAACTTAAAAGATTTAAGTGTAGGCACACTAGAGGCGGTTAAATTAATGCCTGGTTATGACGATGCAATAATTGAATTAACAAAACAATTAGAAGAAGCAAATAAAAAACAACAAGAAAAAAAATTAGATTTAAATGTGGAATAATGAATGGGTAAAAGGTGAGGATTATCCAGCATGGGGTGATACTGAAGTTTATAAAAAAACAATTACAGGTGGTTATTTATTTCAAGGAGAATCGCCTAAAGATGCTTATATGCGTGTTTCAACCGCAGTAGCTAAGCGTTTATACAAGCCAGAATTAGCTGAAAAGTTTTTTGATTACATATGGCAGGGTTGGCTGTGTTTAGCCTCACCAGTGTTGTCTAATACAGGTACAGATCGAGGTTTACCTATTAGTTGTTTTGGGATTGATGTTGCTGATAGTATAAATGATATTGGACAAAAAAATTTAGAAATGATGCTCTTAGCCAAGCATGGAGGCGGTGTTGGCATAGGAATTAATATGATAAGACCCGCTGGTGCTAAAATTACAGGTAATGGAACAAGTGATGGAGTGGTCCCGTTTTGCAAGATATACGATTCAACAATACTTGCCACTAATCAAGGATCTGTCCGCAGAGGAGCTGCGTCAGTTAACATCAATATTGATCACCCCGACTTTGAAGAATGGGTGGAGATCAGAGAACCTAAAGGAGATGTCAATAGGCAGTCCCTCAATCTACACCAGTGCGCTGTGGTCGGTGACAAGTTTATGCGAAGACTTGAACAAGGAGATACAGAAGCTAGACGCAAGTGGGGAAAACTATTACAAAAGCGTAAAGCAACTGGAGAGCCTTATATCCTCTTTAAGGGAAATACAAACAAAAATAACCCAAAAGCATACAAATCAAATGGGCTCAAAGTTCATATGACAAACATATGTAGTGAAATTGCATTACATACAGACGAATCACACTCTTTTGTGTGTTGCTTATCTTCTCTTAACTTAGATAAATACGACGAATGGAAGAACACGAATTTGATATACGACGCGACATGGTTCCTAGACGGTGTGCTCGAAGAATTTATCCAGAAGGCAAAGAATATGAAGGGATTCGAGAACTCTGTACGCAGTGCGGAAAAAGGTCGGGCACTTGGGTTGGGTGTCCTTGGGTGGCACAGTCTGTTACAAAAGAACGGAATTGCTTTCGAAGGTTTATTAGCACAATTCAAAACGCGAGAAATTTTTTCAAAATTAAAAATTGAAACTGAAAGAGCATCAAGAGATTTAGCTGAAACTTATGGTGAACCTTTATGGTGTGTAGGTACTGGAATGCGTAATACACATTTAAGAGCTATTGCACCTACTGTATCTAACAGTAAACTTTCAGGTAATGTTTCACCCGGCATTGAGCCATGGGCTGCAAACGTATTTACAGAGCAATCTGCTAAAGGTACATTTATTAGAAAAAATAAAGAACTTAAAAAAGTATTAAGAAAAATTGGAATTGATAGTAAAGAAACTTGGGATAAGATTTTGGAAGATGGTGGATCCATTCAAGACATTAAAGAGCTCGATGGATGGAATTATGATCACCAAGGAAGACTTACCGAAGAAGATGGTGAGTCTGTAAAAAATGTATTTAAAACATTTAAAGAGATTAATCAATTAGAATTAGTTAATCAAGCTGGTATACGTCAAGATTATATAGATCAATCAGTAAGTTTAAATTTAGCGTTTCCTTCTGTAGCGGATCCTAAATGGCTTAATAAAGTACATTTAGAGGCATGGAAGCGTGGTATTAAGACTTTATATTATATGAGAACTGAATCTGTATTAAGAGGTGATATTGCTGCTAAAGCAATGGATCCAGATTGTATATCCTGTGATGGATAAAAAAAGTAAATAATTATTTTTATAGCGCGAATAAGTTGTATATTCACGCTATGTTTTGTATTTGTTGTTACAAATAGTTGTTTGTTTAAAGGGGTAGAATTAGCGTTCTACCTCTTTTTTTTTGTCATCAAAATCCATTGCAGCTTTTAATATGAATTTATCCATCATATTATCTTGATTTTCTAACATTTGCTTTTGCAAATTAATAATCATATCTTCAAGATTATCTTTAGCTGCCACTAATAATTCAATTTGATCTTCTTTCTTTTCAATTGTTGCTTTAAGTGCATTTATATCATCAGGCTTGGAACCTGTAATAGTGCTTATGACCATGGCTAAACTAGCTGATAGTGTACCCACGAGCATCATTACAACTTCTTTATTAGATTCTAAAACTGGATATTGAATAAATACTACAACTAAAGCTACTATAAAGAAAAATATTAATAATGCCCCGCTATAAGAACGTAATTCTTTTGCTACTCCGTTTTTAGGTAATTTCATATTTTATCTTTTTTTACGATCAATGTCTCTTCTTAAATATTCTATATCTTTCATAAAAGCCCTCATTTCAGTCTCAAGAGCTTTTACTTCTTCTTCTGTTTTTCTTTGACCAAGTATATTTTTGTTCGTTTTCTTTTAATTTATTAGCTTTCACTTCAACAGCACCAACACGAGCATTTAAAGTATAATAAGAGCCTATAATAGAAGCAAACATTACAAATATTGTAATTATTTGTGGAATGCTTATGGAGACATCCGCTTTTCCATCACCATCTAAATCTATTTTTGCCATAAATAATTTATTGTTTTTTTCTCCCAGATCTTTGTTTACCAGTTGCTGCAGAAGGTATATCTCCAATTTGATTACCAACTTCTTTAATAGCATCTCCTACGTCTTTAATTTCTTTTACAACGTTTTCAGCTCTTGATTTAATTTCAGCAACAGCCTCTTCAGCCGCATCCGCAATCATATCTTTATCTTTGTCTTGTATTTTACCAGTATATAATGATATTAAATAAAAATTTAATAAAAGTGATAGTCCAGTAAAAATGCTTAATGTAATTGTAATTGTGCTCATAATTATTTAATACCTGTTTTAATGTTTGATTTACTTATTCCTGTACTTATTTTTGAAGGCTTAACTATTTTAGCCTTTTTTTTCTTTTCTTCTTTCATACCAATTTCCCAATCTTGCCATCCTGATAATAAAGCAACTCGTTGCCACATTTCAGCATCTTCAGATAAAGCATTTTGTACGTTATCTATTTTTCTTAATGCTCTATCAACAGGTAAGTTAGTAGCCCCAGCTATAATTTGAGCGCCAGCCATAGCAGCAGGGTTTTCTAAACTTAAACCTTTTTCTCGTATTTCTTTTCTATTCCAACTAATTTGTCTACCAGCTGATCTAAATTTAGAAATCTTAGATGATATTGGTGGTGATATTTCAAGTAACTTCCAAGCAGCTTCTTCAAACTTAGGTGCTTTTTTATCAGATTCTTGTGCTATTTTAATAGCTACATTTTTAGCAACAGAAACAGCAGCACCAGCAAATCCTAATCCTCTTAAAATACTATCCGACATACTATTAGCCATGCGAATATATTTTTTATTCATTTCATCTTCTTCTTCATCATCACCAAATGCAACAGCAAATAATGCTTGCTGTAAAGCGGTAAATATAATGTTCTGAACAACCATATAATATATAATCTTAGAAACATTTGTTTTAAGGTCACCACGGCCATTCTTAATGTCCAGAACAGCTTTTTTAGTTAATCTAGCATACTGAGCTGGGGTGTTTGCAAAAGCCAATACAATGCGTCCTAATGGTCCCGCTTGCTGTTGACTAATACGTGAAGGATCAGAAGATTGTTGAGATTCAGTTGCTGTTTCTCTAAAGTCACGCATAGCTATTGCTTCAGCCTCTTCTTTTGTATATCCTTCTTTAACTAAAGAATTAAATCTATTTCTATAAAAACTAGCTCCACCTGATGCAATTGCAAAACTATCTGCAATTTGTGTAGGTAAGAAACCAGCCTTTAATAGTTGACCCATGATTGCTTTAGCTTTATTAGTAGACGTTTTGGCTAGATCTGCGATTTCAGATTCGTTTACATCGATCTTTAAACCATTACGTCTTTCAACTAAGAACGGTGAGTTCATAAGCATCATAAAGTCTTTAGTCCATTGTTTTGGGTTTAAAAATGCTTTAGCAGCAGCTAATACATTATTATCACTCCAATTTATAAAGTTTACAGCAGAAATTGTTTGAAGTACAGCTGATCTTGAATTTAAAAACATAATAGTACCAATTGAATTAGAAATCCAATCAGTAAATCTACTAGTTAAAGCATCTCCACCAAAGCTTCTATTTCTACCGCTTTTCATTCTTCCAAGAATGTTTTCTAAAGCTATTCTATAAGGTTTACCATAAGCAGCCTCTAGTTTATTTAAATTATCTTTTGAAAATATAGCGTTTACATTTTCTGTCCATCCAGACTCTTCTAAATATTTTGTTCTTCTTGTTGTGCTTAATGTTTTTAATAAATCTGCATCAATAGATCCTGCATCCCACCATTTTGCACCAGGAGAAGCATATTCTCCTTGCGTTATTTCCATTAATTGATCTGCAAATTTTAAAAGATTAGGATCTTTTTTAACAAACTTAATTAATTGATCTAAATCAGCCTTATCCATACCGTTTTCTTCAGTAAGCATGTCAACACCTTGCTTGTTCCAAATATAAACACGAACCGCATCTTGCTGAGAATATTGAGTACCTGGTAATTTTTTACGTAAGTTTTTAGGTACAATTTTTAATTGCTTTTTAAGCTCTTTAAAGTCCTTAGCTAATTGTACGCGATCACGAGTTATATTATTAAGAGCATCTGTATATGGATTTAATAAGTTGTACTTATACCATGCCATCTGTTGATCTCCTAATTTATCCTTTCCTAATGTAGCATATAATAATCCTACAAAATCTTCAGCCCCTGGTGGAATAAAAAATTTCCATTTACCTTTACTAGCACCTTCAACCTCTGCTTTTGCTTTTTTATAAACTTTATCAGCAGCAATACCAGTTTTATCTTCAATAATTTTATTAAAGTCTTCGCTTAATGTTGCGTTTTCTTTCGCGCTATTTTTTTGGTCAATTAAGTATTCTAAATCTTTTTCAACATTTAAAATATTATTATATCTTTTAGGAAATGTACCTTTCTCTTTTAGTTCAGATTTATTAAGTTTTTTAGTATTTTTTTCTGTAATAAAATCAACAAAACTTTTATTTAATTCATTCTTTACTAAAATGTAATTTTCTTCTTTAGATTTGTTTTTATCTATAGCTTTTTTAATATTACTTCTTAATTCTTTAATAGGTGGAGTATGCTCATAAACAAGTTTCTCTCCTGGTTTACCTTTTTCTACAGATCTAATTTTTCCCGCAAACCTTAATGCGCTATCACTAGCAGCACCCATTATTTGTAAATATTCATCTACTCCTTTTTCATTACCTTCGCTAATTAATTTAGCTATTTTATTTGCTAAATAATTGCTATAGTCTTTATTCATATTGTCTTGAGCAGACTTTTGTTTAATTAATGTATTATAAAAACTTTTCCATCCACTTTTTCCTAAAACAATAGAGTTTTGACTAGGTCGATATTTACCTTCAAAATCATTTAATGCAACATTTTTATAAAATATACCTTGGCCTCCAAACTTCCCTGATTCAGCTAATTTAAAGTTTTTAATAGTTTCTTTATCAAAAACATTTTGTTCATTAAACCATGTCCACGCATGTTTTACCGCCGCTGACTTTTTATTAAATATATAACCTTCTTTACCTAATTTAAGTTTAGCTATTCCAGATAACTCATATTTTAAAAAATTATAAATAGCCGTTTCCTTTTCTTCAATAGTTTTGGCTAATTTTACATTATTTTTTAAATTGCTTATGCTGTTGTTTAAAACATTAAAAGTTCTAATTTTAATAACTCCACTATCAATATCTTCAGTAGCAGTTTCTATTTTAGTTATATCCCCTAAATCTTCTACTTTTTTATAAATATTTTCAAGCTTTTCTTCAACAACAAGTTTTTCTTCTTTTGTTTCAAAAAGATCTTGAGCGGCTTTTATACCAGCTTTTAGTGCTTTAGCAAAGTCATTAGTTAATTTTAAAGTTGCTTTTGTTGCTTTTAAGAACGCTTTTGCAGCGGCAATAGATAATTCAGGTATACCTAATGATACATACAAATTTTGGTTATTTTTCTGTAAATTATCAAGATAATTAATAGCTCTATCAATTTTTTCAGAAATAATTTCAATAAAATTAGCAGGAACTTCTTGTCCTTGCAATTCTTGCACTGCTACAAATTTATTTTTTATGTCTTCTTTTGACAATGCATTTAATACATTATCTAAACCTATTTCATCAGCTAATACTTTTGCTAATGATGTTTTACGGGCTCCTTTAACATTACCAGGTGCATTTAAAAAATACTTTATAAACTCAGCTTTAGTTATATCACGTTTTTTAAATACTTTTTTACCCTCAGCTGTTTTTTCTCTTAATTGTTTACCTGTTTCAGGGTCTACAACAGCCTCGTTAAATTCTTTAAAATTACGGTTTATAGTTTCTTGTGGAATTGCAGGATATATTTTTTCAAAATTATCTCTTAAAAATTGCTCGTATGATGCTTGACGACCAAATACCGTTTTAAATGTATTAGTTAATTCATTTCTAAAACCAGTAGTTAAAGCTTGTCTAAACTTTTTATCTGTTACAGCGGGTAATTTAGTACCTAATGTTTTTTCAACAGCTTTTACAATATCATTTTGAGTTGTTTCATCTAAGTTTAAATCCTTAGCTAATGCTGTTTTTACTTCTTGCTTTACTTGCTCTTGTTGTGTAACAATATCTTCCGCGGTTTCAGTAGCGGTAACAGCTTTAGCCTCAGTAACATCTTGTGTAAATTCTTTACCTAAAATTCTTTGAGAAGCCTCAATTGCTCTATTAGGTAATTGTTTATTTATAAAACCAGCTAATGGTGCTACAGGTTGATTAGCAGCTTCTTGTTTTTCTACATATTTAGGGTATGCGTTAACTAAATCAAGAATACCTCTTTTACCTACTTGTATTTCAGAAGTAAGCAACTCTCTGTCAAAATTGGGAGCATCTCTACGCTTGTCAACTATTCTATCTACTATAGGTTTAAATTCTTTAAATATTTCGTTAATGCCTTCAACACCTTTATCATTGTAAATTTGTTGAACTTTGCTAGAGGCTACTTTTTCTTTTGTTATAATTTTTTGTACAGCTTGTTCTGCTTCTGTTAATGGAGCAGTTTGTTCTTGTGTATCTATTTCTTCAGATACAACTTGTTCTGGTTTAGTTTCTGCAGAATCAGCAATGCCTTTAATCCTGTTTTTTGCGTTAATATAAGTTGTCTTATAACCTTCTAAAGCAATTAAATAATCACTTCTTTTAATATTACCCTCATCTAATTCTTTATTTAATTCTTTAACGCGTTGAACTTGCAAATTAGCAAGATCACCCATTGAATTAACCTCATCAATTTCTGTTTTATTTAATTTAGGTATTATAGCATTACTTTTAGTAATCCTTGAAGATAATCTGCTGTTTACATCATTAATTTTTTGTTGTATACCTTCCTTACCTACTTTGCTTTCTGTAGAATTATACTGTTTTTGCAATTCAGATAATTCGTTTATATCTGCTTGTATACCTTCGTTGTCAGCAGGTGCTCTTAAATTGCTTGCTGCTTTTAAAAGATATCTGCTGCCTTTAATTCCAACCGCGCCACCTAATCCCTGTAAGCCACTTTCAAGACCTTCTTGTGATGCCATACCCTCTACCATAGCTAATGCTGCTTTTGAGGAGTCTCCAGTTTTTCCTAAAACTCTATTGTATTCATCAATTCCAAATTGAAAATTTTCTGTTATAAATTCCGTTTTTCCAGAACTATATATATCTAATACTTTAACACCTAATGGTGAATCTAAAAATTTATTTGAAATAACTTTTATACCATTCTTTTTTATAGGTGAAAGCATGGATGATAAACCAACAACATCAGACACGGCTTGTATACCAGCTAAAGCAACGGGGGCTTTGGCATTATCTTTCCCTTCAATTATAAGATTTTCAAGAGTTGTATTTTCTCTTTTAGCTAATTCTTCATTAAAAGTTACATAATTTTCTGCAGCAAAATCCGCATAAAAACCTGAACCAACAGTACCAGCACCAAAACCAGCGGAACCAACCATACTCACCATTGAACTTAGTATAGCAGCTCCTCCTTTAAGAATTTCACCTTGCTTAAAACTTTCAATAATAGGTAATGTTTGTTTTCTTTTTTCTTGCTCCGCTTTTAATTTAGGTATACTTTTAAGTATCTCTTTAGTCCCAAGACCTTTTGTTAATGAAACAGGAAGCCCCATTACGGGTATGCTCACTCCGCGATATTTTTCTACAAATTCATCGACATTCTCTTGCCCAAAAATAGCCTTATATACAGCTGCAGTAGCTAGGTCTAAAGCTGGAGATTCACCTGACCAAAAACTTTTTATTTTTTTAACATCTTGTCCAACATTTAAAGCAGCATTGCTTAAAGATTCAGACATGTCCATATTAATAACACTGTTAATTTTTTCCTGCTCTTCTTGTGCTAATTTATTTGCTTCATTTAAAATATTTCTAGCGCCTGTATCAATTTGTTCTGCTGTAAAATTATAATTTTGAGGGTCTGGAGCATTATTTATTAATTGCTCTTGAGCTAAATCTTGAATATATAAGCGATCTTCATTAGACAATTCTTCTAAATTAAATGCTTCAAATGATTCTGCAATATCTTCTACTTCATTATTTAATATTTTTTCTTCTTTTCTTTTTAAATCACCTTCTCTAGTTTTTTTTCTAATACTAGTTTTTGGTGACTCCAAAGAAATATCCTCCAATACTAATTCCGTAGCTTGACTTTCGGGTGCTGCAGTTTCCTCCACAACCGCACCCGGTGCTGTGGGGGTTTCCTTTCCCTCTTCTTCAACTAATACAGCTGTAGGGTTATCTAATATAAAATCATTTACAACATCATCAGGGATGTTATATATGGTACCGTTTAAATTAAATTTTGGCATATTACTCTTGTTTGTACTGTGAATATTTATCCTCTTCTACATTTGGTGGAATAAATCCAGCAGTATAAGATTTTTCTTTAGCTTCTTTTGCAGTTGCACCTTTACTAAGAAGCATTTTTTCCATTAACTTTTGTGGAGTTACATTTAATAAAACTTCAAAAGCAGCAGTGCTTGCTTTACCCTCAGGCTTTAATTTATAGCCAATAATTTGTGGCTCTTCATCATTATCTTTTTCTTCTTGAGTTTGTTTTGCAGTAACAGAAGAAACACTAAATCCACTATTAATTATTTTATCTTGAATACCAATATCATTCATATCAACTTTACCTATATATAATCCCGCGGAATTTCTTTTAACGGGTAATTTTTGAAATAAAAGATTTATATCTTTTTCGGTTTCACTTAAGTTTTCAAATCTTCTGTTTTCTTTCTTTTCCGCTTCGGTTGGTTTTGATACTGTAGGTTCTTTAAATGTAACTAGCTGAGGTTTGCTGCCTTGGAAGTAAACTATTTCACCATTTATTTCTGCTGATTCAATTTTAGCTTCTTTTAATAGTTCTGTTCTAGCAACATCTTTATAAGCTTGTTCAATTTGCTCTGGTGTTGCATTTAAAGCCCCCTCGTAGCCCGTGTTTTGTTTTAATTGATTTCTCCATACAAATGCTTTTCTTTGATTACTCATAGCATCAAAAGCGGCCGCTTGCCCTTTAAAAACATCAGTACCTTTATTAATTATCCCATTAACATCAATTCTATTAATTTGTTGTTGAAAGTTATCTTTACCTGTTTTAAACCTTCTAATCTCAGGATCTGAAATAAAATCCGAGCTTAAGCCCCCAGCATCATTTTTTATTTGAGCATCTAATTCTTTTTGCATTTCAGTAATAGTATCAGGAGCATCAAAAATTAATTCATTACCTGATTGACCGTACTTTGTTGAATTAACAGTTCTAATTGGTTTACCATCAGCAAAAGCGGTAAGATCTATTCCTCCGTTTTCATTTAGTTGCATTGATATGTTACTATTTGGTAATTTTCCCGAAATAGCTGCTAAAAACATTTGATTAGTAGCTTGAGTATCAATTTCATTTCCAGCTATACCAACAGTACTTCCAAAGTCAGCACCATTTTTAATTGTACTATATCTCCCTACATCACCTTGTATTGATTCTGTAAAAGTTTTAGCATCCATCATAGTTGCATAGCTTTTTTGCATTTCTTTTTTATAAAAGGCACGCATTTCTGGATTTTTTTCCGTTAACAAAGCAATTTTAGCATCTCCATAACCTTCTATAGCTTGTGTTAAAATAGGAGCTAACTGATCTCTTAATTGAAAATCTTTAATTTTTTGAGTCATATCAGCCTGCATTTCTGCATTCTCTATGTCAATTTTATTATAAATTTGTCTATTAACTTCAGCTTCTGCATTTGCGGCTTTTTCTTCAGTTCTTTTTTTATCACCAATAGCTTGTATAGTACCTGCAACTTGTTTTCCAAAATTGCCAATAGCAGCGGCATAAATTTCTCCAGCTTTACTAGGTTGTACTATTTGTGGATTTCTATAACTCATAATATTTATTATTATTGACTTGTAAATGGATTATTTTGCGTATTCACCCCACCCGCTGCGTTGATGGAGATGGCAAAGAGGTATTGCTATTTACGTCTTGAAATATCAAATTGATTTAGAAGAAATATTTACAGAAGAAACAGGTTGTCTTTGTACAGGTGTAGAGGGGGAGTAATTCTGCATAAATGAAGATGCCACATTACCAACAGCTGAAACACCCCCAGCTATAGCAGAAGCTTGATTTGATAAAGCTTGATTTTTATCAACAGCAGCCTGCGTGGCTAATCCAGCAGATCTATCTAAATTTCTTTCTAACCTTGATTCTTCTTGTCCAAATACAAATTTTTGACCCTGTATGTCTGCTTCTTGCAATCTTCCAGCCTCACTTAATTGTATTCCCTGCAATCTTTGAGCCTCAGCCATTTTAGCCTGTTGCATTTGCTGTTCACCTTGTGCTTTAAGTTTTTCATTTTGTGCTTCTTGTTGTTCAATAGAGGCAGCAACACCTTTTTTACTTTGTAAAGCAGCTTGAGCTAATGCAGTTGCGCCACCAGCGCTTGCACCTGAGGCTCTTAATGTATCTAATGTATTTGCCAAAGCAATATCAGATTGTTCCATTTGTATTTCTGCTGCTTGTGTTGCAACAGCTAAATCTCCAAATGGATTTGAAATCATTGAGCTTAAATCAGCAGCCATACTACTAATATCCTTTACATTGCTATAAGGATTTATAATTGGCTTTCTTGAGTCTTCAAGTGTTTTAATTTTAGCGTCTGCTCTTGCACCCGCTGCCTCTGCAGATTTTCTTTGTTTGTTTGCTGCTCTAGCACTAATTGCTGTCCCAACTAAAGATGTAACTCCTCCGATTATTGCGGCTCCTACTATAAATGCCATAACTTATTGTTTTTTAATTTTAAATTCATCTTCATCTAACAAAACTATTTCATCCTCAAGTTTTTTAATATTTTTAATATTATTTGGGTTCTTATGTACATTAATAAATATTGAATCTTCATTTGCATAAATAATTCTTTGTGCACCAGGTTTTGATATTGTATAACAAGGTGCTATATGATTTATTAATTCATCACTTTCTTTAATATTTACATTACCGGATAATAAAAACCATACATGCTCGTGATTATGTTTTGCGCCAACCACAACAGTTCCTTTTTTTAAAACCATTTTTCTTAAATAAATTTGATCTGCAAATTCATGAGTTATTGGTATTAAATCTGGTACATTAAGAATTTTACCATCATTATGTAGCAAAATGTCTTTATCATTATTTATTTGTTGTAATTCCATTTAATTTAATATGATGATTCAACATAATCAGATGATACCGCAAATAATTCTTTTGCACCACCATAATCTGTTACATTGTCTGTTGATACTGTTACTGTAGCAAAGTAACCTTTAATACCAGTCATTGCTGCGCCCCAAGATATTTCACCTGCAGCCGCTGGACTATTATTAATAAGATTTGCTGCATATTTATTTTCTTTTCTTACAAAACCAGCGTAATTAATAGGTGGTATAAGTGTGGCTGGATATTCATTGCCATAATTATCGTAAGAACCTTGATTATAACTATAAACCAAAGTCGTGCTGTCTTGGGTATTACTTGCTCTTGTTATAGGACTTCCAATGCCTGTAAAGTCAGATTCAAAGGAATTTACTTCCCAGCCATTACTTCCTTCGTAATTAATAGTCTTAAATACTTTAGACATGCTTACATTAGGATTAAACACAAATTTTACTGATGAATCTTTAACAACACCATAAAATTCATTTCTTTTAACACTTGCATCATAATGTCTATAAATAGCACCATTATGGAATGTATAAAAATTATTTTTTAAGCTGGTCCCCATTGTAGGTTTATAACTATAAAAACTTGTCCATCCTTTAGGACCTTCGTCAAAAGACAATGTATCGTAACTGCCACTTCCTGCGGGCTGTAAAGATAATGTATAATTTTTATTATATATATCCCACATCCCCTGCGCCTTACCAGTCAGCCCTTGGTTATTATCTAACGTACTTAAATTATCTCTAAAGTAATCAGACATGCCGTAATTTGAAATCTCTGTTATACCGTCATTAGATAATCTTAACACAGCGTTTCTATCTTTATCTGTAAAGTATTTTCTATAACCATAAACAGCAAAACTTTCTGGATTTCTACTAATACCATATTCACCGCCGAATGCTTGAACTTGTCCTATTACATTTGGTCCAGTGGTAACAGTTGCGTTTCCTTCAGCAGAATATATTGCATCTTTATCAATTAATGCTCTACTTACTTTATTTTCTTGAAATACAATTAAGTTTGTATCTTCAGCATAAAGCTTTTGTATTGAGCCGTTAGCTGGGTCAACACTTTTAACAATATCTTCACCTACTGAAAATACATTAGTGTTATTAATTCCTGTTCTTGAATTAAATATTCCAGAATAAATCATAGAATTAATTCTATTTGAAGAATTAGGTTCTTCTTCTACAAGATAAGCTTTTACACCATATCCTGCGGTAGTATTATTATAACCACCACGTATTCTAGCTTCTTCAATACTCCAGTTTTTAGTACTAGCAGGATCTGCAGGTGTTGGAGATGAACCAATTGGGTACTGTGTACCATTACATCCGTTCCATACTGGAGCGCCTGAGCTACTAACTGTCTTTCTTAAAATGAAGCTATTAAAATACTTTACTTCTATTATTGCAGGCATATATTATTATTACTTATTTATAGTATAAATTACTTATTGGTTTTTTCTATTAGGCTGAGCAGTTTGTTTAATTTTCTTACCATTAGAATCAAATTGAGCAGTCCATCTTCTATCTTGATCAGTATAAGTAGAAGTTGTAGTTTGACCTATTCCATTTGTGTGAGAATTTGAATTACCATGTTCACTGTTTATAGACCCATCTGTAGCGGCACAATACGAATGAAAACCTCCCGCTGTTTGATTTAATCCATTAGCTGTAGTTAATGGAATTGTTAAATTAGGATCTTTATATAGTTGTGTTATATATTTAAAATGCCATTCCCTTGCATATACTTCTGTTGCTATTGGTTGTGTATTTTGTGCAGTAGTTCTATTAGCTTGTCCACTTGAAATCCAATAAGAAAAAGAAGTTGCTGTGCCGTAAGCAGATGGATAATAAAAATCACCAAAAGTTATTTGTGTTTGGAATTTACCAGAAAACATTTCTGTACTATGATAAATACTTCCGCTTGGTGGACATACACCCTGGTTAAGTATTGTTCCAGTTACTGTTATTGGCACACTTGTGCTACCACTGTTAGCAATTCCGTATGGAAAACCTATTATTAATCTGTAATCACCAAATTTATCTGGTGTTGATTCATAACCCTGATCTTTACCTATAGCAAAAGTTCTATTTGCTTTTGCTGATAAGCTAGATGAGTTTTGACTTGATTTTGCCTGTACAAAAACATTAGCTACATCTGTTGAAAATAAAGTATTACTACCACCCTCTGGAGTTCCTTGAAGATTAAGAGAACTTGTTTCATTTTTGTTTAATAAAACCCCTTTATTACTAACTGAATTAGTATCATTAGGCAAGGTTGCAGGATAATCACTTTTTTGTTGCCCTCCAAATTGTATAGGTAAACCTTCAACATCAACAGCTTGTACCCAATTATCATTTCCTGCTAAACTATCAGCAGCAGAGCGATATTGTAAATATGCAGGCCATTTTAAATTTAAAGTATCATTAGTGTTAGATGAATTAAAAGAATATTGATTTAAAATAAAATCAACACTTATAAAACCAGTTCCAGCGGATAAATCACAATCTTCTTGATCACAGCTTACTTTAGCTTTAGAATTAAAATTGCTATTTTTCATTTCCCCTTGACTAAACCCGCCAATGTTTGTACAATTAGATGGTCCCGTAAATCTTTTTTGCTTATAGCTTTCTGCTAAATCAGCATCTAATTCTAAATCAAGCTCTCCTTGGTTTCTACTTATTGGTTCATTAGCTGATGCGTTGGTTTTATTAGCAACAAAATAAATTCCATAAGCTTGGTTTTGAACACCTATAAAAGAAGGAGTATAAGGAAAAACATTATTGTTAAATCCACAATTAGCAGGTTCTTCGCCAAATATAATATTAGTAGTGCAGGTAGTAGATAGGCCACCTGCATCGGATAATTTTATAACTGCAGAAGTAACGCCGGAAGCTTCCCCAGATGATTCAGTCATAACCCCAGTAGTGGGGTTAATAGACAAAGTATTTAAGCTAGGTGTTGTTGAAACAAGTTCCCATGTTAAGTTTTCTGTTTGTTTATTGCCCGCCACAATAGACCCATTAACTCCTGTAAAAGTCGCAACAGTAGTTTCGCCTTGTTGTACACTTGTTGAGGCATTGCACGGCGTTATTGTAGGCGCAACATTTGTTAATGAACCTGTTGCTGTAAGCGTGGAATTTATCCCACCTCCTACAACACCTAAAGTAAATGTATATGATTCCTTAGTAGAACCATTAACCCCGTAATAAAAATTACTTGTTGTTTTTAAATACCATCTATTAGGGGTACCTGGTACTTCAACTAATTCCCAACCAGATCTAGGAGTCCCAGTACCATCAACAACACTATTTAATGTTACTACAGATGAATTTATAGGCTGATCTGTAATGTCTAAAGGAGCAAATTCTCCCGTAACTGCTGTACCAATAGGATCAGCTTCAGATTGAGAAAAGTTCCATAAATCTAAACCAGTAGCTTGGTTTGTTCCAGTTGCAATTGCTTCATTTAAATCAGATATTAATCCAGTTGTTGAAGTTTCCCAAAATATATCTAATCTTGATTCTTCTGGATTTGTTTCATAAACACCTAATAATATATTATAGTTTCCACCACTGTGTACATTAGCACCAATTGGATTAGCTAAATCACCTTGAGTTAATCTAGCTAATGAAGGGTTTGATGCAGATTGATAAACATCTACATAATTAGTAGTGTTACCTAACAGCTCATCTTCTTCACCTATTGTAGATACAGTGTGGGATTCTCTGCCGGGATAATACTGTTCATTAAAAGTAGGCCCTCCGGATAAAAGGTTATCTGGGGTTACTCTACCAAACAATTGAACAGAGCTTCTATACTGTTTTTGATTTGGACCAACTTCGCTTAAATCTCTTGGTACTTTATTAATATTATCATTTAAAAGAGTAATATAAGCAATGGTATTTTTTGGATCGTCTAAATTACCACCAGGATCTTCATTTAAAATACCTGGTAAATAAACATTGTAATAATCTTGTTCTGTTTGTTTTACAACAATTTTATAAGAATACCATCCTAATGGATTATAATTAGATGAATTAGAATTACCATTATATAATCCTGGCCAACCGGTTTGTAGGTCTGCTGGATTATTAGGTATAATACTATTAAATAATACTTTTAAAGCATCTCCAGGCCATGTAGCTGGGACATTATCTGTGGAATCTTTATATGGATGATAATATGTTGATCCACCAAAAGAGCCTGAGGCCCCTCCAATATCACCATCATTTACTATAGATAATATTGTTGATGAAGATCTGCCGTATTTATCAGATAAAACCACACCAACTTGGTAGTTCCTATTTTGTTTTATAGTATGTGTGGGGTATTCAACAATGCTTGTGGTGTTTGTTGAAATGTTTCCACTGGTAACATTAAAGGAAGATTTGTTAAATGCTCCTACATTATAATCTAAATATTCTGGAGGTGTATGTTTATCCTGAAAATTACTATATACAATTCTATTGCTTATTATTTCTTGGCCTAATGCTCTTACAGGTATTTTATCATATACTCTTATTATATCGGAATCAGGTAATGTTCTAAAAGGCTTTCTTGCTTGATAATTGTATTCAAAAACAGAAGTTGTTGTTTCTTTAATTTCTTCTTGTGTAATAACATCTACCACTTGAACAGCAATTTGATCTGATTCTTTGTAAAGAATTTCTATTTCTGTTATTTTAAAGTCATTAAATGTATTGCTACCAATTGTCGGCAATGGGATTTGAAGTAAAATATTATCTACCTTATTTTCCATAAATTCAACAATAGTACTTCTATATGCCGCATTTTCTGCTTCAGTATTACCACTAACATTAGTATCTTCTGCTAAAAAATAACCGTCTTGTTTTGGTATAAAGGCTGGTTGAGTAAAAGGAGCAATTATAGAATGTTCACCATCATCAAATATATATCTATAACTAAACCTAACAAATTTATCCTCTAAAAAATCAGGATCCCCTGCGTATTGAGCATCATAATTTGGATTAGCAGTAACGCCATCAGGAAGCAATAAACTAGTTTTATCTAGCATTGTAGTTTCCCATATAGAATTAACCTCTCTGTATAATTCAATAGGCTCATAAGGGTTTAACTTTGCTACAGAGATTTGATCTTCCGTTGTATAATAACCAGGAACTTGAGTAGCAGAGGTAATATTTATTTTTCTTGGTTGATTTCTATTGTCAGTCCAAAATAATAAATTTTCTAATATATTAACTCCATATACTGTATTGGTAGTTGAAAAATTTAAAAAACTTCCCTCTACAAGTTTAGCTGTATCTCCGTTTAATACATTATAAGAATATATAAAGTTTTTTGCAGAAGAACTATATGTTGGTTGAAAGCTAGGATTAGGATCAGTATAATTAGTTAAAAATACATATATAACATTATTTGTAGCATCTGTAAATTGGCCTATTGTAACCAAATCATTTACTCCAGTTATAACCCTAAAGTCTACTGCTTTTTTATTACCTAAAACGTTTTGTAATGCACCTACATCAGCACCTTCTGATTTACTAACTTGTATATTAATTCCTTCACGATATTCCCCAGATGGTATTAATCTATCATCTAGGTCTTGATTCATTTTGGATTTAATAAAAGCATTTTTAACTTCTGCCATTTAATTTTAGTGTTTAATCCATTTAGATTTACCTCTCATTACTTGAGTTATTTCTTCAAGCTTTATGTTCGATAATCTTATTTTAGTATTTCTAATTTTTGTGCTTTTATCTTTCTTTAAACGATTTACAATGTACTCAGGTACATTCATACGCCCATGCATAATCGCATGCAACACATAAGCATATATTGCATCCTCAGCTAATTTTGGGATACGCATATCAGCAGTATAAGCTAATCCATCAGAAATATATTCTAATATAATTACCGCATTAACTAAGTCACTTGAAAAAGAAAACTTACCTTCTCTTTCGTTTATTGTAAACCATCCGTTAACTTGTGATGTTTCAGGATCAGTTCCGTATCTTTGACCATAAAAACCTCCGGGTCCCCACGCACCCCACCAATCAATATCTAATCCAGCACTAATGTCTGCAACATTAAAACCTCCATTAATTAATTTTTTATTAGCAGTACCCCATCTTTCTTCTGTGGCATATTGACTAGCCAATAAATTGTCGTCATAATTATCTTGTAACGGCAAACCATCATCATCTTGTGGTAATAAAGAGTATGGGTTTGATGTTAATGTTGTAGGATATATAATGTGCTTAACGCCTAAAGAGTCTACCCATGAGCATTTAACATAATTGACATAGTCTTGCGGAATGGGAACAGATAAACTTGCAGGAACTTGTAGCTCTTGTGACTTAATACTTTTTAAAGTATCATAACTAAGTTCTTGTAATCCACGTTTTACATGGAATATTACATCTGTTCTTTTAACGCTTTGTATTAGCTTTCCAGTGCCTACATAAGCAACCATAAAGTTATTTATAACATCATTTACGCTTAAATATGAATAGTTATTATAATTCTCTTGTACAGTAGTGCCAAAAGCATCTTCATTACCGTAATTACCACCTGTTTCAGATTTTAATTGTACAACAACAAAGCTATTAGTAAGAGGTGCTGCGGCTAATGTTATAGTATTTTTAGTTACCGTGTATTCTGCCACATACTCTGCAAAACTACCAGGTAAACCTGTTTGGCTTAAATAAAGAACAAAGTTGTTCAAAGCATAAGCATTAATAGTAGGACTATAACTTCCAAATTTTAAATCCGTATCAAATGTGCAAACAAAACTTGTTTGTCCTTCTGTAACTAAAAACCCTTGAGCTCCGCTATAATATTGTCTATTTGTTTCGGTTATTAAACCGCCATCAGGTTTTGCCATTGCTTATTAACTTTTTTTATTTATTTCTTCTGCTTGAACTTGCTGTGCAGCAATTTGTACAATTTGTGGATCTCTTATTACAATACCAGCATATATTAATATTTTTAATATCACTTCCGTTTGCTCTGATTCGTGCAATTCAAATTGAACAGAGCCATTTGGCTGTGTTGTAGCATCATATGTATTTTTGTTATATATATATTGCCCTAAGTTACCAGTTGTAAAACCCCAAACAACATTATTAGGTTTTCTAACATAATCAACCTGAATATTACTTATTATAGTTGTGGGTTTAACAAAAAGCTTTTGATTCTCGTATAAATATACGGGCCAATCTATTGAGGGTTTTGTTATAGGTGATTTATCAATGTAAGTAAATTCACCTCTTTGAAGTCTTTGTAGTTCTACTTCATTGTCATATGTTACAGTACCAAGCCTATAAAAAGATACAGTGGCTCCATAGCCATCAGTTGTTGGTAGTGTAAAATAAGTATTAGTGGGTGTAGTATTATTATATACCGCATCACCAAATGTTTTAAATATAGATATTTTTTCATCTAAGTTAGCAACTCTGTCCGCATAATCTGTATCTGTTTGCTGAACACGCAATTGTTGATTCAAGTCTTCAAAATACTTTTCAAATATTTCAAGTTGAACTTGTGTGCCAATCTTATTAAATTCAGCAGGAGTCATATATCCTCTCTGTTCTTTATTAAGTATTAGCAACACTGTTTGATATACAGTATTTACGTTTATTGCCATTTTGTATTTTTTATTATTTACAGCAAATAAGCCACCATAATAGCGGCTTACCTACTATAAAATATATTACATGTTATTTTAGTTTTTTCTCTATTGATCTAAAAACTTCTGTGCCTTCATCTGTTTTAAAGAAAGCTGCCATAGCTGAGTATGGATTTTCATCAAACGGAACAGTCATTAGTTTGCGATCATTTGCACCCCACATAAATGTTCTTTGATCCTGAGATATTTTTATGATTCCTTCTTCAGTAGCTCTAATTGCTACATTACGAAGTTGAACGTTATCATCACTAGCTAATTCCATAAATAAACTAGGATTACGTTTTGCGAATAATAATAAATCTCTTTTTATTTCTTTAGAACCCATTGTAGATACAGTAGAACCAATTTCAACTCTTAAAATAGCTTCTGCTTGATCTATATCCATATTCTTAGCTGCATTTAATGCATCAAGTTGTAATTCTAAATCAGTTAATTCATCTGCAGCCTCTAAAACAGCATCAAATTCTTCAAATACTTTACCTTTTTTAGGATGAAATATTGATAATAATTTTTGTAAATTTTGTTTTTCTTTAGGTACTGTTAGTGTACCGTTTTGAAAAATAATGTGACCTAAAGTAGCCTCACCTTTTTGTTCGCTAACAAATACAGAATTTTGATTTGTTGCGTATCTTATTTCTTTTTGTTCCCCTAAAGTAGCATCAAACCATAATAATGGAAACCTACTGGTATGTTTAGAAGCTAATGTATACGTTAATGGGCTATGAGCTCCAGTTAAATAATAACTTCTATCTTTTATTTCCCATTCCGGTTTAGCGGGAGTTTTAACTTTTTTTTCTATTACTGTTGTGTTAACAGTTTCTTCTTGTTGTGGGATGTCAATAACATCATCCACGATTTTCTTTTTTGCCATGATATAATATAATTAAATAATTTAAAAAAAGGTTAGCCGGAGAAGTTAATCCCCGGCATTACCTTTATAGTAATTGATTATGCAGAAGCAGTAAACAATACAAAGTTGTTAGCTGCTTGTACAACTAAACATCTTTCAGAAAGGAAGTGAACTTCCATTGCATCAAGATCAGAAGTATAAGCTCCACCAACAGAACCAGTTAACCAAGATTTCATTCTACGATCATCAGCTTGTGAAGCTCTATAACGTACGTGTAAGAATGGTCTACGGATATTAGTTCCAAGAATTTGATCGTATACAGTTGAAGTACCAGCAGGTACAAGTACACCATCAATACCAGATCCTACTTCACCAGCGCCATTAGTAGCACCACGAGTAGAAGCATCGTTTAAGTATTTCCAGTCAGTCTTATAGAAATCATAAGATCCTCTACGGAAACCAGTGAATCCAAGATTCAATGCCATTTCTTCAGAGTTTTCAAATAATCCATAAGCAGTTCCACCGTTTGCTCCAGCAGAAAGACCAGCTAACATATCATCAAAATCAAGAGACGTTTGGCGATTTAAGAAAAGCATGTTTTCTTCAATAGCTCCTTGAGTATCTAAATTTTTAAGAATGTTATCAAAAGATCCAAGACCACCAACAGCAGTAAAGTTATTAATAACGTTACCTCTTGCTTGAATAGCAGCAAAAAGACCTTCAGTTCCTTTATAGCCATCAGCTCCTAATGTAGATGTTCCAGAAACTAATTCTCCTTCAACTACAGACATTTCAAGATAATCTTCAAAACGTAAACGAGTTTCAGATTCAGCTTTTAAATACCATAAATATCCAGATGCTCCAGCTTCAGTAGCAACTTCAACCCATCCGATTTGAGCAGTATCAGATCCAGAGATAGAATACTTTTCTTTAATAATGATAGGTGAATTACTATACTGAGTAAAAGAAGGAGTTACCGATTTAATATCAGAATCAGTTGTTCCTTTTTTGTATTCAGAACCATATACAAAGATTTTAAGTGCTCCTGCTGTTGCAGAAAGAGCAGTCATATCAGCCGCTGTATAAGGTTTAACTGTAATAGTAGCTAGAGTAGCAGAAGTGTTTACACTATCTGTTACAAAAACTTTAAGATCTTGCCCAGTTGCAGGATCAACTACTACTAATGTTTGATTTTTAGAAATAACGTTAGCTACAAAACTAGGTCCAGCTGTTGCGTTTAATGCAAAAGTTAAAGTAGTTTCAGTTGCTTTAGTTACATCGTTGTATGCAATATGCAATCTATTTTGTTCTGACCATACTACTTGATCAGAAGTCATTGGCATTTCAGCACCGACCATACGTAAGAATCCAGAAAGTGTACGGTTTCCGTAACGCTCTACTTCTGCTTCATAAATCTCAGGAAGATACTGTTGTGCGAAATCATTGGTTCCATTTGTGAAATCCAAATAGTTACTCTCAAGAAGTTGTTGCTTCTGTGAGGGTTTAATTGACCCATACTCGGGTGCTACAGGTACTACTGCCATAATTGTAAATTTTAATTGTTAAATTTTTTTGTTTTTACTTTTAGTTTCGAAGAATCAGCACCGCTTATAGCTCTAACTTTTAAACCTTGTATGTAGACATCACCTGGTGATTGTCTAGGTGTAGCATCAATGTTTTTGGAGCTATTTACAACTTCCTTAACAGCGTCTGCTTTACCTTGTTCATAAAAATGGTTTGCAATTTTGTCCACATTTTCAGCGGCATACATAGCTTTATGATAACCTTTAGTGTCAACAACATCTCCTTTATCATTCAAGAACTTCTTGATTAGATTGTTTATATTTGACTGGTTTTCAGCAACTTGATTAGTGTTTTGAACATTGTATCTAAATTTCTTTTCTCCAATAGCGAAATCAAAACCTTTGAAATCATTGTTAAAAAGTTCTTTAGTATTGTTTTTAAAACTTTCATGTTGTTGTTGAGCTACGTTCTGCTCTTCATTATATCGATTAAAAAACTCCATCGCTTTTTGTTGTTCTTGGGTAGTACCAGGTCTCAACTTGATTTCCTCGTAATATTTACCTTTAAGATCTTCTAAATGCGTTTTTGCTTTTGCAACCTCTTCTTTAAAAGCGAGTTTTTTCTTTCTGATGTCTCGCTCATCATCAATATCTTCATCCCAGCTAAAAGCATCTTCTATTAAAAAGGAAACTTCTTCTGCATCTAAATGAGGCCGGGTTGTTTTATAATATTCTTTTAATAATGCAGTGTTATCTATGTTTGAATAATCAGCATTAAGGCGAACATAATCTTCTACGCTTCCACCTGTTTCTTCCATAAATGAAACAAGTTTTTCAATATTTTCAGGTAATTGTTTTCCAGTAGTTTCTTTGTTTTCAATTGCTTCATTAACTTCTTCAGTTAACTTAGTCGCTTCTTCAACAACTTCTTCTTCTGTAATTTCCTGAATTACTGTTACTTCTTCTTCATTAACCTCTTCGGCAACGACTGTGGGCTCTTCGTTTCCTTCGACCACTTCTTGCAATCCCACTTCGGGTTGTTCTGTGCGTAACACGCTTTCATCTGTGCTTTGCTCTTGAATGGCATCTTCTTCTTCTTTTTTAGGGGTTAAATCAACTTTAATAAGATCAGCATTCTGTGCTAATTTTTTTATTGAAGGTTTTTTCTTTTGTATTTTAAAATCCCCTTCTTGTTTTACTTGTTCTGACATGATATAATAATATAAAATTGGTTAATAAATGTTACCTAGGCGTAAATTGTTCTAGGCCAAATCCACCCAGGCTGTCGTTACCGGATGATTCAAAGTTCTTAGGTAATAAATCATTTTGTCTTTGATCTATTAATTCAGACTGTTGAGTTCCTTGTATACGAACTCTTTTATCTTTTCTGTCTTCAATCTGTCTTTCTTTTTGTGTATCAGCTTGAGCTTTAATTTGAGCTAACTGCATTTGATAATTAAATTCTTCTGCCATTAGTTCACGTTTAATTTGAGCTTCAGTTTGTAATCTTTGAATTTCAAATTGTGATTTAGCTTGCTCAATACTTACTTTTTCTTGAGTTAAAGCTTGTTGTTTTTGTACTTCTGATAACGCAGCAGCTTCTGAGGCTTGAGCATTTGCTTGTGCTTGTGCTTGAATATTAGCAATCTGCTGTGCCTCTGCTGCTTCTTGTTTTTTCTTTCTTTTAAACTTAAGTAATTGATTAGCTAATTTTAAGTTTTTAATCTCTCTAATATCTATTGCATCTTCAAGATCAATACCACCAGATTGTAAAGCTACTTGTATGTTTTGTTCAAGCTGTGCTTTTTCTTCATCATCAGGTTCTAACTCTAAATAAATACCAAAATCATGTAAATTAAGGTTTGAAATTTCTTCTAATGTTTTAACATTAAATGTTGAAATACTATTTTTTAAAGCGTTAGCTGTAAGTGGAAAGCTTAAAGCATCTGCAATTCTTAAAGAAATATTTTCACATACTCTTAAATATATATACATTCCACCTTGTAATATATGTCTTGTAGCAACATTAGATGCATTAGCAGCCATTTTTTGCAGACCAACTAAAGCATTTTTGTCTGGATTACTTCCATCTACTGCTTCATTAAGGCCAGTTACGTCACGTATCATTTGTAAATAATACTGATATGTATTTATTAAAGAAGTTATTTTGCCTTGACCAGATGAAGTTGCTAATTCTTGTACAGGTATTTTACCTCTATTTAAATCACCGTCTTGAGTTAATGATCTACCAACAATACTACCCGTTTGAAAATACATATTCAATGCTTCAGCAGGATTATAATTAGTTCCATTACCAAGATCTACTTCCGCTAATCCATCCATATCTAAGAATACACCATCAGGAACTATTCTTGACATGACTTGCTGTAATTTTAAATGAGTTAATTGAATCATATCAGCAAAACTTGTAACTCTGCTAACTATTGACTCAATTTTACCTTTATACATTCTTGGTGCAGCAATTGTATAATTCATTTTAACTTTAGTAGTATCAGCATAAGGTCTAGTCATATGCTCAGCTAATCTCCAGTCCAGCATTGTATTAGTTCCTAATACTTTAGCACCAGAATATAAAACTTCTATACTTCTTGACACTCTTTTAAAGTTGTCATTTTCCGGCGGATTAAATTCATCTGTTTTTTGAATAACTTTTTCTAATCCACTTTCAGTTTGTTTTATTTTAAATACTTGATTATTATATGTCTTGTATTCAAAGTAAAGTACTTGAACAGTATTACTATCATAATTTCCCCAACCAGTAACATATTGGCTGTTGCCAGGCATGTTTTGAATATTTTTTAATTCTTCTTCAGATATATTAGGAAATTCTTTTTTTAATTCTGGAATTGTTATTGCTTTAATTTCCCCAGCATAATAAATATCTTCAAAATTAGGATCTTCTGTATATGAATAAACTAAATAGGATGGATCTACATAATCAACAGTAATACCGTTGCTTTTATTAAAGCTTGTTTTTGCTGCCCCAATACCAATAACAGTTAAATCGTAATTTACTCTTCTTTTAATTGATTCGTATTTATTAAAATCAAGTACATTATTAATAGCTTCTTCTTCCGCTATTTCAATAGCCTCCTTATAACTAGTTTGTAACATTATTTCTAGTTCTTCTGGTGTTTCTGGCAATTGATCTGCGGGTATAGATGAATTAGAAAAATCTTCTCCTAATATTTGATTACCAATTTGCTGAAGTTCTTGTGTATACATGTCACGTAATACAGCTTTAGCATAATTTGTTTTTTTCTCAATAGACGCTGGGTCTTGAGCATATGCTTTTATTTCAACTTCTTTTTCTGATATACCATTTACTAAAATATCTACAAATTTTGGTATTACAGGAACTGGTTTCCAATCTAAATTAAGATAAGATAAATCACCATTAATAGATAATTCATCTTTATATTTTTGTATTGATTGTTCACCTCTTGCATATAATCTTAATGAATGAAAATTATTCCAATTAGTTAAATATCTATTACCGCTAGTTCTACCTTGATCAAACCATTCTTGTTCTATAGCGTGTGCTACTTGAGTACCATATTCTAAACTAGATTTTTCAGCATCGCTAACTACTTGGCTAGGAAAAGAACTATTAGTATTTGTTTGTATATTCATTTAAAGTATAATTTTTGAGGTACCACCATCATTATTGTATTTTTTAAAACCTAAATTAAAACTTGGTCTTATTGTCTTATTAATAGGTGCATACCTATTTTTATTACAAGCCATTATAGCAAGACCGGAGCTAATAGAAGCATCATGAGCAGTTCTTTTGTTTATATTAAATCTAGCCCAATCGTTTAATGTTCTTTGAAAATACATATCTCCATAGCCTTCACCTAAAAATCCTACATAAGTTTCAATGTACGATTCAATTGCTGCTGCGTGAGCTTGTTTTATATCTTCACTAGAGTTTGGTATTCCACCTATTTCTTTTTCAGTTACAGATAATTTATTCCAAATTTTATCCGGTCTATTCATTGAAAACCCTCTGTAACCTCTTCTTTTTAAATAATATAATAGTCTTGGTTTGTTATTCTCTGCTAATATTGGCATTCCATAAAATACCAAAGCCATTAAAACATCTTCAAAAAATATTTCAGCAGTTTGTGGTCGGGCAATGTATTCTAAAAAGAAATGGTTTGGCGGAACATCTTCCATTGAAAATTTAGTTAAACCATGTAGAGATCCGTTAGACGCTCTTGTATCAACTGTACCCGATATATCATAACTATCACAGCCAAATGCTCCTAGGTCTTCATTGCCAGGATGTTTCAATCCATTCTTTATTATCACTCGGTTTTGAAGGTTTTTATTAGGAACCCAAGAAACTTTAAATCTACCTGTTTTATTTGGTACAAATATTACCCTTGTATCTTTTAATCCATTCTCCCATTGAAAACTTCCTGTAGTAACTACAGATGTGTTTCTTAAATCTTCGTTATAATCTACTTGCTCATATATTTTTGCTAGATTAAATAAAGATTGTTTTGTTTCATCCCTAAAAGCATGCTGCTCTGTTCTGGGAAATTGACGATAAAATTCATTTAAACCGTCTTGATCACTTTTTAATCCTTCAACTTCGTTGTCCCAGTGCTCAATAACTCCAATGTCAATCCATTGTCCATCAACTCCTTTGATTGGTTCTTCTGGAGTTTCGAATACAGGTAATCCATGAGTATCAATGAATCCTTCGAAGTTCCATTCCATAGGTATGAACAAACTATATAGTCCTGAGCTAGTCTGTCCATTGCGGTTTCTTTTGGTAACATTTGATTCGTCATAAAGTTTTTTAAAGTTATTTCCTCCTTTATCTAAAGCATTTGATGTTGAACCCATCATACACTTACCTATAATTTTACTACCTAATCTTAATGTTGTTTTTGTAACCCTCCAGTTGTTGAGGATATTATCTGGCCTCTCCCATTTCCCTGATTCGTCGTGTACGAGGAGCCTAAGTTTCTCCCCATCATATGAGTTGTCTCCTGTATTCTTCCAGTCGATTGTTGTGTCAAGCCCCTCAAGTTCTTCTCTGGTCTCTTTGGCAGTGATGGACTTACGGGTAAGTTTTGAGGCGGGGACACGATATGCGAGTTCAGTCTTGGGACGGTCCATTCCGTCCTGTATTGGCTTAAAAAAGAATGGATAGTTAACGGATATTGGAACAACCTTGTCTGTAAACATCTTTTTAGCATCAGCTCCTGTTTTACTGAGTATGCCGAAACGGGCATCAGAAGTGCTTGTGGCCTGATTGACTGTCTCGGAACTGGACATAAAACTAAATCCCGATCTTCTATTCTTAAGGTAACACATCCCGTATGCTCTTGTATCGGCTTTGCAAGCTTCCCAAAAGATGAAGAAAATTCTGTTTGCTTCCCTATAATCTGGTCTCCCCACATCAATCTTGGTCCACTGCAAGTACATGTAATGAGTGCCAGTAATATAAGTTGGAACTTTATTATTATAGAACCAATGCCCTTCATCACGTTTTGTAAACTCATCATCAATATACCCATACCATTTATTTTTAAAATTATCAGGGTATGTTTCCCAATCAAAAACAGTTTTTATTCTGCTTAAATCTTTAGGATATTCACTTGCCACCCATTTATTTTCAGTATTAATAACATCTTTAGGCACAGGGGGCAAAGCTATTCTTAGATTTTGTATTTCTAATATCTCGCCTATTTTGCCTGTTTTACTAATAACTACAATATCGTGTTCTTTATTGTAACCATATTCCCATTTACCATATCGATTATTTTTATTTATAATCTTTTTCTTTATGGGATCAACTGTTTTTACAAGAGTTTGCTCGTACACTATTTAGATCTTTTTTCAGCAAAACCGCTAAAACTTTCTTTTTGTTTTAATGGTTTATCTTCTATTAGATTTTTTTCAGCTTCAATGCGATTTAAAATTTCAAAAGCATCAAATATTGCAAGCTTTTTTGTGGCTGCAGCATTTTTTAATCTATCCGCAGATATATCATCTTCTGTACCAGTAACTATTTTTTCTTCAGCTACTTTAATTAATTCCTCAACTGCTTTCTGCCCAGCTTGGATTATACTTAATTTCGTCTCCTTTGTATTCATATTTAATTACAATATCATTTGATTTCATGCAATATAATCTTTCGTTATCTATAACAAAGTCATATTCGCTATTTGGAGTATAACCTACAAGGTCTCCAGGATTGATTTTAAGCTTGTTTAAGGAGCTATTGTCATACTTTAGTATACCAATAAGCTTTTGTTCTTTTTGAAGCGAAAATTTATCTTTATTTTTTAGCGGTGCAACGAAGCATCTATCACCAAAACTTTTCCAGTCTTTATTATTTTTATATAAATAAATTTGGTCTGCAGCACAAAAATATAAATTATCTTTAAAAAGAGATCTACTGTCTTTTTGTTTACCTCTAATGTCATAGAATCTTCTAAACACATTGTGATGTATTACAACAGTATCACCAACTTTTATATCTGTTTTATATGCTAATGGTATCGCAACCACTTTAGCCATATTATTTACAAATTTCCAGCTTTCTATTTTAGTATTTACTATTAAGCTTTTGTTACCAACTTTAATGCTATTATCGTATCTTTCACCTATAGGTTTAACGATAAAATCATATATACTTTTCATTAATATTCAAGATCATATTCAACGGATATTGCCATATTAGAATTAAATTTCTTCCATGGCATTACCTCGTTGTTTTTCTTTATATAAATGTTATAAGAATTATCTTGTTCACTAAAAAGAATATAAGCTATTTCATGGCCACCATATACTTGTTGGCCAACAGAATAATGCATTGCTTCATTCTTGTAGTCAGAACCAATACTTATTTTTCTTATAACAGAACTCACTATTTAGTATCTTTAACTATCTCTGTGTAAGTACCAGTTTCAATATCAATACTTATTGCACCATATTCTTTTTCAAGGTCTGCTTTATACTCTTCAATAGAATTATTAAGTTCGGCTTGCTTATGTAGCAAAAGATGCTTTTGAGTTTCAACATATCCAATGTCTCTTAAAAGAGTGTTTAATTCTTTTTGTTGATCTTGAATTTTAGTTAATTCTTCTTTTGTGATTTGGTTTTCTACTTTTTCTTCTACTTTTTTCATTTGATTAAATTTAATTGATTACTATTTACTTTGTTTTGTCTTTTAATTTTTCATAGGTTCTTAAACCGCCTAATCCTAGCATACCTAAGAGTACGGTCATAAGGTGTTCCATTTGCAGTGCAGGTGGTATTTCTTCAGGCTGTAACACCCAAATAAATAAATCACGTATAACAAAATTATATGCTAAAGCAAACCCACAGATCCATCCAATAAATGGACGCCAACCTGCAACAAATATACTGCGATGGCCAGCCTCTATTTCATTTATTTTGGTTTGTAAAGATATTAATTCATTGGGATCTAATTCTTTACCCTTAATAGCTTCTCTTATTTCCCAAGCTAAATTACCAGCAACAGATTTGTTTCCACCACCACCTTTTAATAAGCCTAGTAATAAGTTCCACATGTATTATCGCCTTTTAGCTCCTGATTTAACTTCACGCTTTGGTTGCCTGTATGTAGGCTGTTCAATAGTTGCTCCTTTAACAACAGACGATGATGATGATCCGATTAAAGACTTAGGTTGTACTGTTCCTTTTACAAATTTATCTTCTGAGCTTCTTCCTGATTCTGTTACTCCTGTAACTGTTTTACCTACTGGCTGTCTTTTTCCGCCGCCTGTAGTGCCAACAAATGCTTTGCCTTCATAGGGTCTAATAACACTTTCAGTTGATTTACTCCATAATCCTTTTTCAAAACCTTCAGGTGCGCCTGGGTCCACAAAAGGTTGTATTATTTTATCTTTAGGATCTATAAGATTAAAAGGTGATTTTGGTAATTTAAATGCCATTGTTTTTGTTTTTAGTTTTGTTATACGCTTCTTTTTCCCAAGGAAGGTTTTTATCACCTTCATTCATTTTAGATCTTGGGTATCTTTTACCTTTCCAAAATACAGCAGAATCATTATAATCTAAATCACCTCTTTTCATTTGGTCTATATGAACTTTTTCGTGATCTATAACTTCTTGTATTTGTTTAGGATTATCTACATTTTTATTTATAAGTATAGAGCCATTTCTATCTGCCTTACCTAATACGCCATCTTCCAAGTCTACATTATAGATTGGAGTGTTATCAATAGCGTAAGGTTTATTATTTAGTTTGAACGGCATTGTTATAGGGAAACATTTGATTTAATGTATCTTTTCTTTTACTACATCCACAAGGGATATTTAAACCTTCTGACACTTTATCAACTATTGTTTTAATTCCAGTTGCGGTAGTAATTTTTTCAACAGTATCGCCTAACCCTTTACTTTCCATAATATTTTATTTTGAACAATGTTTGCTCATCCAAGAGCCTTTCATTTGCATTGGAGATTTAGAACCATACATAGCGGGTCCTTTTTTGTCAGCCATTTCATTTTTTAAATAATCAAATCTTGCTTTTTCTGTAAGATTTTTATTATAAGCTTCTTTCATGTCGTATTTTTCGGCTTTATTCATAATTGTGTTTTTATATATTAATTAACATTTCCATCTGCGTCTTGCAGCACAAATTCTTTTATCTGGTGTTTTAGAACAGTTTATACTATGCATTTTCATTTGTCCTTTTGATCTGGCACAATATGATGTTCTGCGTTTACCTCCACCTGGTTGTGGTGCTTTTAAATCGCCACCAGTTTCTTTATTATATGCTTTACGACCAGCTGCAGTCATTCCTGCACCTTCTTTCGCTGTTAAAAAATGTCTACCTTTTCCTTTAGTAGTTTTTCTAAGCTTTGCTAATGGTGATTCATACATATTAAAATAATTTATAAATAGTTGTTCCTTGTTCTTTGTAAGCTTTTAAAACTTGTTTTCTATTTTGGTCATCTGACACAAAACTAACATGCACCCAAGCTGGATTATCATTACCTCCAAATTCCCAAATTAAATTATCAAAACTTAAATTGTCTTTTATGTAATGAAACATTTCAGCGTTTGTTTTATGTCCAAAAACATCATCAATGTCAATAGCTCTACCCTCACAGTGTTGTGATCTTTCAGATCCTCCAATTGCACTGTTTAATCTTGCACATCGAAAAAATGAGTTAACTCTAATTGGTCCACCAACCCATTCTCTAAGTGGTTCAAATACCTTATTAGCAACTAAAGACATATTTGCAAGCTCATATTCATCAGGAATATTTGCAATACCTTTTCTTGTGGCTGTTGAAGATCTAATTGCTTCATTATAAGATATATGCTTACTTATCATATTACTTATTTTTCTTTTTGTTTACTAGCTCTAGCCATCTATGTATGGTATAGCCAATAGTAACTAATAACAATATTATTTTCAATGCTGGCTCTATGTTTGTCATGCTTAATGCAAGCGTTCCTGCATTCATTGCATAAAGTTTAATATCAATTACTCCCATTGCCCTTAATATAAGTTTTATGCGTAATAGGGCCTGCAGAATATGGGGGCTCATCCATACTTAGCTTCATACCGTTTTTACCACTACTAGAACCTTTTCCCATAGGGAAACCTGTAGTATCTAAAGGACCGTCCCATAGAGCATTAGCTCCGGTCATCCCGTGGTTTTCAATTTTTTGTACTGCTGGTGTTTTTTTAATTTTCATAATTTATATTTATTAATCTTCGTAACCTTCAATTCTTGCTTTAATAACATCAGCTCTGGTAATTTCTCCATCACCATTTTGATCTTTAAAATATAAAGGAGCTCTATTACCTAAACTCATTTGTCGTTGCTCTGGGCTACCATAAATGTTTTGTGCCGTTTGAGAAATTGCATCGTTAAATACAGGCTGAGCGTTACCCATTGTATTACTAGGGGCAGGTGGGGGAGGAGGTACCATTGATGTTTGAACTGGCATTCCAGTCATAGGGTCTATCATTTTAGTAGGTGCATTTCCAGCTGTAGCTTTCATGTCTTGTTCGTATGTTGGCATAATTATCTATTTTTATCTTTATTTACATTATTTATTGCGGTAATTAAAACAGTATCTGTATATGTTTTACCTTTCATTATTGGATTTCTTCTTTCATTTGTTGGTATATCATCTAAGCCAAGCATAATGCGATACATCCTACTTATTAATTGTTTACCTTTAAATGATACTTTATATATATGATATTTTTGTGTTGTGTGATTTCTTTTACGCCACACCACAATCCAATCGTTTTTTAATAATTTATTCCAACGTTTATTATCCCAACTATACGAATACGTACCCATCTTATAATCGTTCCTATTAAATAGGTCTATACAATCAAGATAAACAAGTAATTCAAGATCTGCATCAGTAAGGTTGTTGTTCTTGCAAGCCCACTTCCTTATTATTCGATAATGTTTTAACAAGTTTAATTCTTTAATATCACTTGCTTCTAGCCTTTTCATAGAACAACAACTACATCTTGTAGTTTAATAACTTGGTATGTTTCTTTTTCAATTTCTATTTTATGTCCCGCATGCCGATCATAAAATATAGAATCACCTTCCTTAACACCTTCTACTTCAGTGCCAATCGATAATATTTTAGCTTCAACGTATCTAATATCATCTCTGTGATTCTCCGCAAGAAGTAAACCGCCTTTTGTTTTAGTCGTACCTTCTTTTACTTTTTCTATTATTAAATTTCTACCTATTGCTTTCATCAATTCTTAAATTATTAATTACACAATCAGTAGATAATATAGTTGTTGCAACAGACGCTGCATTTCTTAATGCACTTTTTGTTACAAGCAAAGGATCAATAATACCTTCTTTTATTAAGTTACAGCTTTCACCTGTAATTACGTTAATACCCCATCCTTCTTTGTGGTATGGACCATATGCGATTCCCGCATTAGTAAGGATTGTTTTGTACGGGGCTTTAATAGCGCTGAGTAAAACTCCTCCGCCTTTGTAACTAATATCAATGTTATCAGATGCGTTATGCAAAGCAATACCAGCACCGGAAACAACCCCTTCTTTGATAGCAGCTTTTGTAGCACATATTGCATCTTCGACACGATCTTTCTTTTCTTTTAATTCAACTTCAGAGTTTGCGCCTACTTTTACTATTGCTATTTTAGCTGATAATCTAGCTAATCTTTTTTCAAGTTTAACAATTTCGTGAGGCTTAGTGGTTTTTAATAAATCTTTTTTAATACTATTAATTACTTCTTCCACTTCTTCTGACATTTTATTAACCTGAAGAATTGTTTCTTCATCGGTAGTAATACTTTTTATACAAGTACCTAAATGCTCTGGTTGTATTAGATCGAGATCGTCTCCTAAATCTTCATTAATTATAGTAGCTCCTGTAAGCATAGCTAGATCATCTAATATCTCTTTCTTGCCTACTCCATATGTGGGAGCATTGATTATATTTATTTTTATATTACCTTTTACTTTGTTCATTGCTAATGTTGAAATAACGACTGGCTCAACATCTGCAATTATTAATAAAGGCTTATTGTTTTTAATAACGTGTTCTAAAACACCTTGTATTTGTCTAACATTATCGACTGGTGATTCTATTAGCAATACCAGCGGGTTATCTAATTCAGCTGCACGCTGTTGTTGACTGGTTACAAAATGGGAGTTTGTTAATCCTTTATTATATTGTACGCCATCTACAACTTCAAACTTTGTTTCTGCATCTTCAGATGTTTCCATCATAACTACACCTGTTTCTCCAACAGATCTAAATGCATTAGCAATAATTTCACCTAATTCAGGATCATTGTTTGTAGATATTGTTGCAATATTATCTATCATGTTTCCCGTAACCGGTAGTGCATTTTTTTCTAAATACTTTACAACTTCTTCAGTTGCTTTTTCAATACCATCTTTTAATTCTCTTGTGCTTATAGGGTCTTCTAAATCTAATTCCTTGTAAGCTTCTGTAAGTATTGCGTGGGCCAATACGGTGGCCGTTGTTGTACCATCTCCAGCTTCTCTTACAGTTTTACGAGCAGCTTCTTTTAACAGCGTAGAACCCATGTTTTCAACCGGGTCTAATAATATAATACTATCCGCTACTGTAACACCATCTTTTGTAATTAATGGTTTTCCATTGCCGTCTTCAAGCATCACACATTTACCGCTAGCCCCTAATGTAGAGCTAACGGCTTTTGTGAGTTTTGTGATACCTTCAAATACTTTATTTTTCGCTTCTTTTCCAAAGCTAAGATTTTTGACTATTAAGTCTGACATAATTTAATTGAATTTAATTTGATTGTAATTTTTATTTAAAAGTCTTTACAACTTTAGGACCATTTAAGAAAGAAATTTTTTTAGCGTAATGCTCAACTGTTGAATCAATTGCCATTTCAGCTCCTTTAATTGTTTCTCTTCTGGTTACGTCATGCCAAGTGTCTTCTTGTTTAAGGTCTTGGTATTCAGTTTGGTAAAAACCATTAGGTAATTGGACAATACGCCAGTTTCCTTTTTCAGCCATATGTTTCCATAAAGCTTTGGTTTCTTCGGTAATTTGTGGTTCACTACTCCACGAATGAGTGCGGTAATAAAAAGTCATTTGGTTTTGGTTTTAATTTGGTTTACGTTAATTTATTTGCACTAAAGGTAAACCTTCTTTAGTGTTTGGTTTATAGTATATTATTACTTGTTTTTTTTATTTTTTAATAAATTAGTAAAGGCTATCTTCAAGTTTTGCATTTTGTTTTAAAATTGATTAGCAAATGCCATAAAGATGTATGTGTACGATCCATTATTCCAAGAATCCGCAGTATTGAATGTAAATCCATTAGAATTAAATGTAACAATTTCTGGATTATCAACACCTTCCGCATTGGATAAATTAGGATAAAGTCTTTTATCCGTTCCTCTTTTGTTATCAAATATATTCCATCCACCGCCAGCTGCGCTTGACCTTTTAGTCATTAAAAATGCAGGTTCAAATCCTGTTACAATAGAATTTCCAGGGGCATTTGTACCAAAATACGAACCTATTTTAGAATATCCATCTACTGAATGGAAGTTATAGCTAATATATGCACCTACATCGCCTTCAGTAACTACAGTTGAAGTTGGAGGAGCTGTAGCATAATTTGTTTTTCCTGCAGTTGTATTTAAAAGCAAATAATCATAAGAACCATCAATAACAGTCGTTGCAAATACCCATCCACTTGTTGAATCAGTTCTTTTCCGTATAACCACTTCTGGAGCTGAATTAAGACCGTGTGTGTAAGTTCCAACTGCCCCACTATTTGAATACTTCACAACGCTAAATCCTGCCTCTTGATTAGCACTTACAGAAACACTTGATATTGCTCCTGTACCTGTTCCACTTACTGCATCACCTCCTGCTTTCCAGTTCCAAGCTACAAATTGAGCAGCACCAGAATAAGTTCCGCCTACTGCTCCGTTTACATTATAATTTCCTGCTGTATTATCGCCAACAGTAAAACCATTATTGTCAAAAGATTTTAAAGAATAAATTGTTGTGGTAAAGTTCTGTTCAATAACCGTTGAATCAGTTCTTAATTCTCTTTGGACACCTCTTACTGAATCAAAAACAACTTGGTTTTGTTGATTTGTACTTCTATTTTTTATCCAAACAAAATCAGGTTGAAAACCAACATCTGTTCTCGGATTACTTGAAGTCCCATCTCCTTGATACAAAACAGTATTAAAATAATCTGTAGGTACAATAGTAGGAATACACTGTACTTCGTTATAAAGTGTTGTTACTTCGTTTGATGTTATTGCTCTGTTGAATATACGTACTTGGTCTAAATAACCACCCGAAAATCCTGCAAAATATGCTCCATTTGACATCATATGAACAGGAGTCCCATTATTACCTGTTTTAGCTGTGTATGTTTTTGTAGCTATTTGCGAACCATTTTCATATATTGTTGCATTAGTACCGTCTAAAACAACTGCATAGTGTGTCCAATCCGTGCTAGGTGTGTATGATGGGACTAAAGCAACATTTCCTCCAATTATAACCTGACCATTTGCACCAGTAGCAATATCCATAAAAGTATTTGCCCCTCCTGCTGCTGGAGTATCTCTTAAAACACTAGCTCCTGCGCTAAAACCTTTTCCCCAGAAAGATGCTGAATATATTTGCCCAGTTTGTATATAACCTGTATTTATTTTAGAACTTGTACCATTAAAACTACCAGCATTACCAAACTTACCCGCTACGTTAAAATTAACGTTTGAAGCTGTACCATCATAACTACCTGTTTCGTCTGTAGCATCTGACATTTTATAATAAGCTATACAAGAAGTATCTCCTAATATTTGAACTGTATCTGTTGTACAAGCTGCTCCCGCATTATTTGATTTAATTAATCTATTTCCAAACATATTGTTAGATTATAGGATCTGGTTGTGGGTTAAAATTAAATGTATATCTTAATACTTCTTCTACGGTAGCCAATGCAGCAACTTCTAATTCAAAAGAATCTGATTTAGTAATCACATCTGCTCTTTCAGTTTTAATAGAATCTGGTATTACCATAGCTCTTTCAGCTAGCCTTGTAACATACCAATCTGTAGGTTTTAACAATTCCCCTGCTTTAGCTTTAATTTGGGTTTTAATATCTGACTTTAGTTTATCAATATCGTAAACAGGAAGTGTTTCGCCTGTTGGCTCCATATCCTCTCCCATTACCTCATAAGTCGCATCAAAATCAATATCAATTACAGGGTAAGTGAATACTTCATTTTCTGCATCAAACTCAATAGAACCTAATTTTTGACTTATACTATCGTAACTTGGTGTTACAACATCATAAAAACCTTCGGCTTCTATAATATCTTTACTTGCCTTATCGAAAGCTGTATAATACTTTGTTGCACTTTTATAGGTTTTAGGCAACCTCCTCCAAGTACTAATACTCCCATTAAAATCTTTTGCTTTCATATTTTATATACTTTGTGATATTGATAAGAAAAATGTATTTGGTGCAATACAAACAATTTGTATAAAGTTTGCAGCTCCTGCAGTGTTACTATATGTACCTGCTATTGTGGTTATAGTGTTAGTTGTTATATCAAATGTAAGAGATGAAGTACCCCCGGAATCAGTAACAATTAAATCTTTAGTATCACCAATTTGTGCATTTGTGAAGTTTATATCCACAGCAATACTAGATGTCATTGTAAACACCTGAGCAGCTGTGAAATCCATATCTACATCAGCAGCGGGATTTATTGCAGTAGATGTTGTAAATTGATCACCTAATACACCATATTTTATTTTAGTTAATGCCATGTTTTATTTTTTAATTATTTTAGTTTTATAAATAACGGTTGGCCGGAATCAGTGTCTGTTCTTGCTGTTGAGTCTCCAACTGCTGCAGGTGTAGGGTTAGTCATAGCATATTCAAAAAAGCCACTAGCACCTGCGGTAAATAATTTAGTACCATCAGAAGACACTGATACACCTTTTCCACCACCTGCAGAGGCACTAAATAGGAGTGTGAAAACTCCTAAATTAGAATATTGCCATACACTAGTACCATTAATTATATAAAAGCTAGTACCGTCATAAGTGACATCATAAGGGATTGTTGTTTGACCGTTAACATTAAACTTAAAACCTGTATAGGCTCCTGTTACCTTATCATATGCATATACTCCGGGTATGTTAGCTGTCCCGAACTGGGTAGCTACATATAGTATGCCATTGTACTCTTTTATTCCCCTACATATACCAGATGGCATTTCTGCTGCTGTAGAGATATTAAATCCTGTACTGACTCCTGCTGCATCAAATTGGGAAATGGTGGTGCCTTGATTTACAGTATAAAAATTTGTACCATCCCAAGTTACACCAGAACCACCCATTGCAGCATAATTCACTCCTGTGTAGGCACCTGTTAAATCTTTTTGGTATACTCGAGCGGGTTGACTAACATAGTCTCCTTGATAGTAATGGTTTGTACCATCATAATCTATACCTTTAGACTCGATTGGATTAGCTGGTGGGTTTAAACCAAAACTAACCCCTGTGTAGGTCATAGTTGTAGGACCAATTGCTGGAATAAGAGTAGCATCTGGATATGTACTCGCTACGTTTGAAATAGTATTTCCGGTTTTTAACCAATAATCTCCGTTTGGATGTGTGTATAATCCCGTTGTAGCATTATAACCTGTTGGATTACCTGTGCTGTTTACTAAAAAGCTTTCATATGTGTTTACAGGTAAACCTGTCCCAGTGGCTCCACCGCCTGTTGCTAATTCTAAGTCTCCTAAATAAAGTGCCATAATGTTATTAGTTTAATGTTGGTTTTGTTAACGGAAAATTACCTGTATTGGGCCACTCCCTTAATTCTTGTCTATATAACAATATATTTGCATTATTAGGATGATCTGCTAATAAAGATAAAGTATCAGTGCTTTTTAACTCTTGATTCCTCCATCTTTTAGCTTCAATAGCCAAAGTGGCTGTGATTATTTCTTCTTCCGTGGGGTCGGCAACCATAACATCTTCTTCTGTTATAGTTTTGCTAATAGTGCCTCCATTGTGCAATGTAAATTTAATTATATCACCTACTAAATAGTAAATAGGGTTGTCTTCATTATAAACTCTGTCTATAGCAGTTAAATTTTTAATACTTCTAAATTCCATGCTTATTTTTTTATGGTGTTGTTATATATATTGTACTTGATGAATACGATCCCAATGCATCATATGCCGCTTGAGTAAGTGTAATAGTTTTTATAACACTATCATCTACCACTTCCTTTGTTACTTGTGTTAATGCCATAATTAAGGTTTTACAGGTTTAGTTTCCGGAAAAGCATCTGTTGACGGCCAATCTCTTAATTCTTGTCTATATGTTAACCACAAAGCGTGATTAGGATAATCTGGTGTTTGTGCTACATTATCTGTAGACCTAAGTTCACTATCTCTCCAAGCTTTTGCTTCGGCTTCTATTTCTTCAGTTGTTTTGACAGGGTGACTCCAACCGTTGTCGGCATCGTATAAATCGCCAATGCCAAATTCTTCTTGAACTTCAACCCAATGCCCTTTAAATCCACCTATAAGGGATTCTTCCATGTTTTGTAAGCCTACTACTTTTCCGTTTACTATTTTTGCGTATGAATTTATTGCCATGATTAATTTTTTTAATAAAATAATATAATTGCTCCATCACTTCCATCATAACCACCAAGAGCAGCTGTTCTTCCTCCAGCGCCACCACCACCAAAGCCATGTGACGTAAAAGGATTTCCTCCAAACTGAGGAGATCCATATTGAGAAAAATTTGAGTAAAACCCACTTCCTGAACCTCCTGCCCCATAACCATTAATACCTGGTAAAGCTGAACCATTCCAGGTACTGGTTGTTCCGCTTCCAGACCCCGAAGTATTAGCTCCGTCAGCTGTTGTAATAGATAATCCTCCAGAAATTGTTGATTGGTTTGCCGCAGCAGTTGCATAATTATCATAACCAGCATTACCATTAGCAGTAACAAGAGGAGTTCCTACGCCTGGAGTTAGTATCAGATTTGTTGATGCGGTTGTTATTATTGCAGTTCCTTGTATTATTTTTCCTCCAAATCCACCTCCAGCAGCAAAATTTGTCATTCCTCCGCCACCACACATAAAATATCCAATACTTGCACCGTCTTCTAAGCCTAAATCAGTTGCTGGGTTTACCGTGTAGCTTGCTGCGTTGTTATAGTTAGCATCATCAGCTCCTCTTGCTGTAGTCCATTTTAATCGTTTAGTAAAACCACCTCCACCACCGCCGCCGCCGGCTGCAGGGAAAAAATCTGAAAAATTGCTCATAATTTATTTTTATTAATTTATTTTATTGTGGGCCTATAATTACCCAACCGTTTGTTGCATCTGTATATACTAATTCAAAACTTGCTACTGCATTATCTAATGTTAAGTCTGCCGCTGTAGCCATAATATTATTGCCATTTCTTGCAACTATACAAGTAGCAACCCCAGACAAGTTACTTATTTTAATTGAATCGCCTGTAGCAGGTGATCCAGGTAATGTTAATGTTAAATCAGCTTTTAATACATATAAAGTGTTTTTAGATGCATTTGTTGAAGAAGATATAACACTTGTATTATAATTTGCAGGCGCTGTATTTACTAAAGAAGCTGAAGATATAATAACAACTTCAATTGTATCATTAAGGTCTGGTGCTTCTGTAAAAGATAATGTTGTACCTGATACTGTATAAGCTTGCCCCTTTTGCTGGTATACACCGCTTACATATACACTAGTAAAATCTATATTAGGTGGAGCTGTTGATAATGTAAAATCTGTTTGTGAACCTGTACCCGTAAAATCATTAGTAGTTAATGTGTTTGCTCCTGGTAATAAATTAGAAACAATAATAGACATTACTTCTATAGACACGTTTAATGGTGGTGCTGTTGTAAAATCTAAGCTAGTACCTGTTACAGAATACGTTTCTTTTTCTTGATAAACACCATTAATATATACATCTGTAAATAATATTGATGCCGGTGCGGTTGTTAATGTAAATTGCGTTTGCGATCCTGTACCTGTAAAATCATTTTTTTCAATAGTACCACCACCACTTGCAGAGGCTGCTACTGTTACATTATTGCTGCCATTATCTGTTAATGTAATATTAGAGCCAGCTACTAAAGTTACTGTATCAGTTGCACCTGTTGAGGGTATTAAGTTTAAATTAACATCATCGCCTGACTGAGCACTTGAATAATCATACGTTGTGCCAGCTACTGTCACCCATTGGTTGTCACCTCTTAAGAAAGTTGTTGCATCAGGTGTGCCTGTTGCGGATAATGTAGCTGTAATATCAGGGTTGTTATTTGTACCAACATCAGATAAATTAATAAATGTACTATTACCAGTTGTAAATCCATCAAGATATATAGTTGTATCAACACTACCGTCTGCTTTTAAAAATTCAGTTGCAACACCACCGGTTTTAATTATTGAGTTACCCTGTATAGAGCCAGAAGCTAATATATTTCCAGTAACGTCTAATGCTTGTGTTGGAGTTATATTGTTTAAGCCAAAATAACTATTTGTTTCATCTATAAAAACAACCGTAGATACAATAGTGTTACCATCACCAACCCATATTTTGCCTGTAGGTAAATTCGGTACATCATTAGTTCTAAGAATAGAAGAAACTACCAAAGATCCTGAGTTACCGCCAGAAACTTTACCTACTTTTGCAATATTTTGAATTAATCCGGTTGCTCCAGTTGGTTTTGTTAAAGTTAAGCCACCACCAACTTTTACATATACAGTATCATTTGAAGTTGGGGTAGAGCCATCAATAGGGTCTGTAGTGAAATTAGTTAATATACCACCTGTAATAGCCGCTCCTGTTGCTTGATTATTTAAATCTTGTGCTAATAAACCTACTGCTGGCATTTTCGTTGAATCACCCGCATCTGCAGCAGCAACTTCAACTCTATCTATTGCACTTGTACTTGGCTTTATATATACGGGAGTACCTTTAGTTAATATCCCACCAGATGTATTTTTTACTTGTATTTCAACAGCTTCGGCAGCGCCAGCAGGTAAAGTATTTGGGTCTACCCATACAACACTTGTGCCCGCAGAAGAAAGAACCTGTCCTGCTACCCCAGGTAAACCGGTGCCGTCTTGTAAAGCATCATCTATTTTAATGCCATATTTAGCATATATTTTACTTAAAAAATTTTGGGCCATGTTTTATATTTTATTAATTAGCTTTCATTATTAATACCCTAACTGGATTAGTTGGGACAACTCCGAAATTAACTGTTACTTCTGTTATTGATGTTCTTACAACATCAGCGTATATTGTTTCAAATGTTACTGTATCGTATAGTTGTACAATAACATCTCTTGTGTCTAATGTGTGTGTTACAGTTGCGGTGCCTGTTATTGTTGAATTAGATGTTGTAGATTTAGCGCTTACAAAACCATTAGTTACTGTAAAGTTTTCTTCATTAAATCCTGCTAAACCACGAGTTGCTGTAACGGTTGTACCTGCCGTAGCTAAATCAATATTGCTTTGTACTGTTGTCCAATCCGCTAAGGATGTAGGGTTATCTATATTAGAAATAAGAACATCCCCAACTCTTAATGTTTCTCCATAAAAAGTGCCGTCAACAGTAACTGTATACATCCAGCCTTTTAATATACTATTTGGAGAGGTAGTTAAGTCCGGGGTGTTGGTTGTAGCATCATAGCCGCCTTGATAAATAACTCCACCAGCAGCATTATTATCAATATATGTTTTAATAGCAAGCTGCGATGCTAATACAGTATTTGAAGAACCAACGCCTCCTAATGTAATATCATCATCAACGGAATTAAAAGTAGATATATCTGTTGTTTGTCTTTTTAAATAATCCGCAACAGGACTCCAGTCTAAACCATCTTGTGCATCTGTTGTAGCACCCGTTGATATCAATACATCTCCATTAGATCCAGATCCACCAGTTGAACCAACATACAACCTGTTGTACATTCTTAATGTATGTATAAGCGAAGTAAAGCCACTACCCTGTGAGTTTGTCAATGCTCCAATATTTATATCTCCATTGGCTTTTATATCAATAGGAGCATCTTCTATAGCATTACCGCTAGAATCCCACATAGTCAAATGCCCCGGTGTACCGGAGCCTGTAACTCCGCTTGATGGAATGCCGCCCCAATAAGTTGTATTACCATTTGTAAATAATGCTTGACCGTTACTACCGGAAAAACCAGCACCATCATAAAATTTTCCATCAACATGAAACTCTACTGTGCCAATATTAGATGTTCCTATATATGAACTTGAGAATATACTAGAATATGGACCAGCGTTTGATAAATATTCTTGCATTATTGAATCACCTACTTCTGTAGAGCTAATCCATTTTGTTATTTTATCAGTTGTACCACTTCCTGTTACATCTCCACTTACTGCGGAGGTGTCTATTGTAAAATTTGGATATGTGCCTGTTATAACAACCCCTCCAGTACCCGATAAAACAACAGTTTGATCTGGAGCACTATTGTTTATAATAGGATTATCAGGATCAGTATTATCTACTGAAATACCTGTACCAGAATTAACAGAAGTAACTGTACCCCCGCCCGCTGGTGTAGCCCAAACATTATCTCCTCTTAAAAAGTTTAAATTTGTAGGTGTACCAGTTGCGGACAATGCTGCTGTTAAGGCGACATCTCCCGTAGCAGAACTTAAGCTTAAATCAACAAATGTTGTATCCGTAATAGCTATTCCGGTAACTCCACTATTTGTTATAGTTACATTACCCGTTGTACCGCTTAATGAAATCCCAGTACCAGCAATATTAGATAGCACTCCGGTATTTGTTATTGTAATAGTATTGCCTGAATTTAAAGCAGAAACTCCTGATCCACTATTAAAATTAACAGTACCCGCTATAAATCCAGTATTATCTGTTAATACTATAGATGAGTTAGTACCTAAAGCTTTACTAGTTAAAGTGTAACTATTTCCAGTAATAGAAGCGGCTAAATCACTAACTCTAAAAGATCTTGTTGGGTTACCTCTAACTGGAGCCGGATCATTAGGATCATATGTAACAGTACCTATAATAAGATCTGAATCTTTGGGTATTGCTTGGGGATAACTATATATTATTGCCATTTTTTATTGTTTGTTTTTTTAAGTATTCTTAACAGTTGCTACATGGTCCAAACGAAGAGCCATTCCAGAAACGTACTTGATTACTAAATGATTTGTAATATCCAGAAGGTGCATAATTTGTTGATCCACAATTGCCAGCCGCACTATATATTACTGTAGCTGAACAGAAACTACTAGAGTCTGTAAAATATGTTCCTAAATTAGAAGTTGGACAAGTTGTATTGCTATTGTAGTATAATTGATTAGCATAGCAAGCAGTTATTGCACCAGTTACTGTTGCGGGTATGGTAGTATTCGCCGATACAGTTCCTGTGATTGGTAAAGCAGGTGACCAAGTTGGTCCAGATGTCCAAGCAAAGCCAGCTGATAATGATATACTTGGTGTAAATGAATAAGCAACTGGTGATGGCCCTGTTACTGGAGCAGGAGTGTTTATAGTAAATTCTTGAGGCCCTGTAATATTAGGAGTAACATCCAATGTTGCTGTAACTTGATTTACTTGAGCAGCTACAATACCCGTAATTGTTGTCGTTACTTGTGCCGGGCCACCTGTTAATGTACCTTGTGCGTTTGTTACAACTGGATTTTGTGTCCATACATACCCAGAGTTTAATGCAACTGTTGTAGTAAATGCATATGTATTAGGACAATCTCCCGCATCAGTTGCACCAGTTTGATTACCACTAATAGTATATCCAGCTGCAGGCCCTGTTATTTGATTGTCTACAAATAATGTGGCAGTACATTGAGCAACTGCAGTAGCAGCAATATTACCTGTTATAGTAGTTGTTACTGTTTGACTAGCAGAAATAGAACCATTAGCGTTTGATACACTTGGTCCTGAAGTAAACTCATAGCCTGATTTAGCCGCAATACCTGTATTAAAGCTGTATGATAAAGGTGATGCGCCGGATTGTGTTGCACCAGTTTGATCTCCGCTTAAAGTAAATTGAGATGTTTCACCTGTAATACCGCTGGTGTCAACATTTAATGTGGCTGTAACCGCGTTTGCTGGTATAGCTTCAACTGTGCCGCTTAAGAATGTTGTAACAGTTTGACTACCACTTATAGTTCCATTGGCATTAGTAATATTCGGCCCTGAAACAAATTGGTACCCTGCGACTGGTGTAACAGTTGTATTAAATGCATAAGTGTTAGGGCATGTACCTGTATCTGTAGCACCTGCTAAATCACCACCTATTGTATACCAAGCTGCATTACCTTGAATACTGTTTGCTATTGCAAGTGTTGCAGTACAAGTTCCTGCTGGTATATCAGCTATAGTACCTGTCAATGTGTTATTAACTGTTAAATCCGCTGTAATTGATCCAGAAGGATTTGTTGCGCTAAATGCAGATGAGAAGTATTTACCTGATACTGGCGAAGCAGATACGGTAAATGCATAAGGCGTTCCGGCTACACCAACTACTGTAGCTCCGTTGGCTGGTCCTGTTAATGTATAGTCTACACCTGCAGTTCCACCCGTAATATTGTTTATTAAATTTTGTGTAATTGTAAAATCTGGGTTTGATGCAATAACTACATATAATGTATTAGGGTCTTTTGTAGCAATAGCGGCATATTCTGTAGAATCCAAACTAACTATTTGATTTACTACCCCTGTAGTTGTATATGTATCTGTATTATTTCTAACATCTCCATCATCACCTGCATCAATATAATCTTTAACCAATTTTAACGATGCTACTGGTATCGTATTAAACGTAGTTGTTTTAACATTACCTGATGCAACATCGTGAAAAGGCACATAATCAACTTCATCTACAGTACCTGCAACATGGTTTACTGTTATATAATTATTAGAGCCAACAATTTCAACACCTATTGTAGGATTTACGTCAACAGTACCTGCTTGTAGTTTTAAACCATCACCTGGGTTAACAGATTCAACAGTACCTTCTAATAAATTAACAACATCTACCATTATGCCATTAGCACCGTTGTCTGTAAACTGTATATTTGATCCAGCAAGTAAACCGACTATAGTTTGTGATGCATCTGAACCAGTTAATAGTATATTTGCATTATTTCCGTCTTGTACACTTCTAATTACATAGCTCACTGCTGCAGGAATATCTGGGGTAGCCCAAGTATTGTCTCCGCGAAGGAAAGTTGTAACAGAAGGTGTGCCCCCGGCAGAAAGAGAAGCAGTAATTGAACCAGTTGTAGTGATTGGTCCACCAACTAAGTCAATAAATGTAGTACCTACCGTGTTTATCTGCGTTAATGTACCTCCACCGGGCACATTTGAACCAACTAGTGCTACAATACTACCTATTGTGAATGATTTTGTAGGATTTCCTTTAGTACCTACGTCAGTTCCTATTAATAAATCCGATAATGCCGGGTTGGCTTCGGTAGGATAGCTATAAATTATTGCCATGTTATTTGTTTTATCTTTTTACTGGTTTAACTCTTCTAGGTTTACCAGCCGGTTGCCCAATTCTTTTCTTTTCTGCTATTTTCTTACTCTTTTCAGACGAAGACATCTCCGATGCTGTCTTAGGCGTTGCGGATGATACACGTTTTTTAGGTCTACAATAAGGTACACCTCTTTTTTCTCCTTTACTTCTACCACAAGGTTTACCCGTGCGGACATCAATCCACTCTTCTTTAAACCAGCGTTTAAGTGATGCACCTTTTTCAGTCTTCTTTACTGCCATTACTTTATATTACCACCTCGTTTGCGACATTTAGCAATATACCCAGAAGCATATGCCGATGGGAATACTCTATACTTAGCTTTAGCTTTTCTATAGCATGCATCTTTTAAGGATAAGGGGGATAATTTTATATTCATTAGCTTTCTGCTTTAGTTCCGTCTTTACGGTGTTGAGGTTGAGTACCTCCTCTGTTGTGTGATACACTTGTAAATCTACCAGTGTTATGATCAAAGTCCTTGCCGTCTAAGTTTACACCATTCTTTAATGCTGCACGACGACGCTTCTGACTATCAGCCCTCTTAATTTCTCTGTCTCTTGAATTAGCATACTTTAAATCCCTAATTCTTTTACGACGTAATGCTTGTGGTGATAAATCCTGAGGCATACTATAATACTGTTTCAGTACCCAAATATACGTTTGTCACAACTTCATCTCCTAGATAAACCGCAGCAACCACCTCATCACCCAAATTAAGTGCCATATTGTTGTCTTTAATATATAACTTATATTCACATGTAAAAATAACTTCTTACAATAGTGTGACGTTAGCCCCCTATTATATAACCTTAACAGGCTATTGTCGCATTACGCTGTAATTTTTTGTAAGATATAGAGAGTTCTGGGGTTATACGCTAATATACTGATACCCAGCACTTTACGGAAACCATTTTCATTTCAACCCACTCCCCTGGTTTTCAGGTAGTTATGGAAAAATGTTTTAGCTTTTTGTATTTTTGTGTGTAGCTTTTGGAAAATTACGTAGTGATTTGCTGTACTAATCTGTTGTAACCTCGCCCACACCCTGTTACCGTTTCAGTTTGTAACCTCAGCACTTACTTCGAACCGATCTATGTTTTTTACATACTAAACACGGTACCATCTGGATATATAGTTAGGCTCCGACCTCAACCACACCAATCAACGGTAGTATATTTTTTACAACCTTAACACGATCCTCTTTGGATAATATAAGTGTAACAAATAATAATTAAAACTATAACTATGTCTACTACTAAACAACTTAAAAAATTAATCTCTAAAGTATCAAACAAAAAATCTTTAAACTATGAGTACTCTATAGAACTTGTTCTTAAAAAATTAAATAAAATATACTTAGAAGAGTTGGAGTATCAAGAGGAATTAAATAAATAATTTCTACAACCTCAACACGACCTCAACTGGATAATATAAATGTAATTAAATATAACAAACATGAAAGTAGACTTAACACAAAAAGAAATAGATATAATATATTTTAGATTAAAAGATTATATTAAAATATCAAATAATGTTGATTACCTAAATGAATTAACTGAAGTTGACAAAGAAGAATTTAAAGTAGAATTAGAATTAATAAATAAATTTAGTAAACTATGAACACACTAACTAAAGTTGAACTATATATATTAGAAGATGCAATTATGGATTATTACTATTCTAGAGATAAGAATCCAAAACACTTAGAATTACAAAGTAAAATAACAAATATGATTAAAAATGCTAAGTAAAACAAGGGTTTAAGTAACATATACACACGTTACTACAACACTACTACTAAAAATATTAACAAATAAACAACAACCATTATGAGTAATGAATTAAGATTAAAAATAGAAAAGCAAAATGCAAGAACAGAAAGAGATTTTTCCTTCTATGGTCTTGGTATGAAACGAGTTACTAGAGTTACATTCTCACGAGGTCCTAGATGGAACAACATCAACTCAACTAAGATTTACTATGCACACACTAAACTACAAGCTTAATACGACTTTAAATGGATAATATAAATGTAAAACAAACACTATGAAATACAACACTGCATTACACAACTACTTCAACCAACATAAAAACCTCGGCAAGTTATTCAATGAGATGGATGCTATAGATATTGAAATTGATCCACTACATAATAAAAAACTATACTTACAAAGTCTAGGTTTCAGTCAAGAAAAAATAAACCAACTATTAAAAATAAAATAATATGTCACAACTAACAAGACTACACGAGCTGAATGGTAAACTGGATATGCTACAAGATCTTAAAATATCTGGTCTAGGTTTATCACTTGAACAACAACAAAAGTTGCTATACACACACCAACAAGTACTTGACCAACGTTTCAAATTACTAAAACAAATTAAAAAAGAATATATACTATGAAAAAATTAAACCAACAAATTGCACACGAAATATTTGAAAACAACCTTGAAGATTTCAAACAAAACGAAAGCTATAATGAGTTAAATAAACCAAACCAAATTGTGGTCTGTAGAATTGTAAATAACTTAATAAGACAAGAATACTACTAATATGATAATAATAAACAAATACACAGGACGTGACGTCTCAAGAGAATTCCTAGCCTTAATGGAAGGTATAATAACAAACGAAGAATTTGAACTAATAACATTAACACTAAAATAAACAACATGAGCTATACAAATTACAAAATAGATGAACTAGCACAAGATTTTTCTGAGGATGCATGGAATGCATTTCACAATGCAGAAATAAATGACCAAGATGATCTATATGATTATAGACACCAATGGATTGACAACAAAGTCATATACACACACGATTGCAAAAGATATATTGACGATTTAAACTATGATATATTTGAAGAGCATGACTTATTTGGCCGTGCAGAAAACTGGTCGCAAGCAGCATATAATGCTATCTACGACGCTCTAGATGAGTCCGATGACACTGTCTCTTGGTATGATATGGAACAGGTATTACAAGAAGCCACAAACTAAATAACAATGGAAGAAATAACATTTGAACCAATTTACTGTAACTCTTGCAACAATACAGATCTTACATACAACCAAAGTATTATGGATTCATATTGTGCAAACTGTGGCGAATGGCAAGGCGGTGAATATTAATACAATTACAAACTAAATACGAACAACAATGGATAATATATACGAATCAGAAATAACAGAATATACTTATAACTTAATATGCTATACACACAATGACTAACACATGGATATTTTATGGTAAAGACCATAGCGGAATCAAAACAATACACCACATTAAACAATGTAAACGCCCTGAAGCAACAAGCGAATACAAAGAAATGATACACTTACTAGAAAAATAATACTTATTACACAACAGGATATATGACTAGTAAAGCGTGGAACAAAGATCACCAATATATAAAAATAATATAATATGATAACAGAATGTACATACTGCGATGAACCATTACAAGAAGAAGAAATAGAATTTTATAACACACACGTAGATGCAATGCCTTTGTGCACAAACTGCGGAATTAAATTATGGTAATATGGAAAAACTAGTACAACAAATAGCAGACAGCTGCATCGAAGAAATCGATGAGCACATTGATAACACAATTCACTGGCAATTAACTTTTGATGATGATGAAGGTGATGAATTAACAGGCGAATTAGAATTAAAAATCAAACAACAAATATTATTTACATTAATTAAAAGAGTAACAAAATGAACAACATTTACACACAACTAGCAAAAGCTTTAAATGTAGCAAAAATAACAGATGATTATAACCGCCAATGCGCATGATCTTACAAATTAGCAGAATGGATATGACTGCAGACAATTATGATGTACACGTATAATGACCTCAGATGACCATATACGCTATGCAATTTTGAATATGGACGTATTCTATTATCAACCAAACTTCAGCTGATATTATTGATCGCATTAAAGAATTAAACAACTCTGATGCAATAGTATTTGTAATCTGATTTTGAAACATACTCTACCAGAGTATGAAGTTGAAAACTATCTTGAACAAGAATTACAGACTAAACACGAAGAATAACGGATAATAATAACAAACAACAAACAAACACAATTATGAAAACATTTGACAGATACAAACAAAACTTAAGACTAATAGGTAATGACGTTATATCGTACAATACACACGTTGCAGAAATTAAAGATGGTAAACTATATAAACTTAAATGGAATGTAAGGGGTATGACCTCAAGCCCAACTACAACTAAACATATTAATTATGTTGCAAGAGAATTAAACCTTGAAATTATATAAGCAAATGACACTACACGACGTATACATATTAGATAAAATAAATGAAAACAAAATGCATACAATGCATGAAAAAACTTATATCGCTAAAAATAAATATCGAATAAAGTTACCAACTGAAACATTAAATGACTACTTTTACAATAACAAATAATACGACAATAGCAATCTAAATAACAGGCTAACGTCACAAAACAAACAACAATGGGTAAATTAATTATAACATATAAAGGTGAACAACTAGAATACTTAATCAATACAAAAGTAGCTGACCACATATCTATGAAAGCTATTGAACACATATTAAAAGAATTCCCACCTGAGGCACCCGTTGATTTTATAGAACTATATTAAATATTATGGCAGGAAATAAACACAACACACAATTTGCTATACACAAACCTAATACATATCAGTTAGTGTATAAAGATTTATACAACGAAAAATGTATAATGACTGGAACACCAAAACAAATTATAAACTACATACTTAACCAGCAACTATAACATATATGATGGTCCTC
>CBDICL010000006.1:0-2892 GCA_965277255.1 Flavobacteriaceae bacterium
CTTGTAGAAGAAGAAGCAAATTGTGAGAAATGGTGCAAGAACAAAAGTACCACTAGAAACTGCGCCCTTGCGAAGGGCGCGAGGTAAGTTAGGCGGCATGTAAAAAGGTTGGTTGTATAACCAGAGAAATGAGAACAAGCACACAATTGTACCCCCTTAATGCCCTTGAATGAATTTCCAAATGTTTTTAACATGTCTACAAGATTGTAAGAATCATTCCCATTAATTTTCAGCTCAATTGGAGCATCTTTAAACTTAACATTTGACCCCTTTGTGACCCCTTAATGGTTTTGAATGAATTTCAAAATATTACTTAGATGCTTAGAATGTCATAAGGATCATTGTTTATAAGTTTCAGCTCAATCGAAACATTTTGAAACTTTGACCTCTAACCTCTTTATGACCCTTCAATTACATTAAATCAATTAAAAAAATATGTTTCACATTTCCAGAAGGTCGTAAGGATCATTCCCATTAATTTTCAGCCCAACTTGAAGATCTTTATGAACTTGACCTTTCACCTCTTTGTGACACCTTAATGACATGCTATAACATAGCAAAATGTTTTATCATGGTTAGAATGTCACACGCACACTTTTAGTCAAGTTTCAGCTCAGTTGGAGCATTTTGAAAATTTAGACTTTCGAACCCCTTTATGACCCCTTAATGGCATGTTTAACATAGCATATGTTTATCATGGTTAGAATGTCACACGTATACTTTCAGTAAAGTTTCAGCTCAATTGATGCATTTTGAAAATTTTGACTTTTGAACCCTTTATAACCCCTTAATGACATTTAATAACATAGCATATGTTTTATCATGGTTAGAATGTCACACATATACTTTTAGTCAAGTTTGAGCTCAATTGGAGCATATTGAAAATTTTAACTTTTGAACCCCTTTATGACCCCTTAATGACCAACGGTTGTCAGGTCCTTTGCGTGTCGTAGAATCGGGATGACCGACGGATGACAAAGTTGACGCATGCGCGGGTTGACACAGATGTTTTGATGGAAGTCGCGTATAGTTGCAATTTTCTTGCTGTTTCTGATTCTTCTACATGTCCTGATATAGGAACCAGCTGATGCCACGCTGGTATCATTGAGCATTTTGAAATAAGGGGCTTCAAAATGACCCCATAGGGTTATAATGGGGTCAAAAATTAAAAGTGCTTAAATGTTGCTTCAAAGTATATCAAATTAACCGCCTTGGCTCAAGAAGTCCAAAAATGTAATTATTTTTCAAATGCAACGCGCGGTTCTGACGTTAAGTGGCGTTAAAGTTCAAAGGTCAGTATTCAGATTGTACAGGGGTAAAAAAATAAAGTTGCTCCGATTTTCCTGAAAATGGCAGCAAATTGTTCGTCTACCTCAGGGAATTCAGAAAAAGAATAGTTTGCACTACCTCTGATGTCTCCGTCATTAGTCTTTAGATCAAAATGTCACAGGTCAACATTCTGCCTATACCGTATATGGCAATTAACCTTTATTGCATCATATCTCGGTAACTTGACATTTCCGAAGGTGCAAACTATTCTTTTTCTGAATACCCTCAGTCAGACGAACAATTTGCTGCCATTTTCACGAAAATCGGTGCTACTTTATTTTTTCAACCCTGTACAATTTGAATATTTACCTTTGACCTTTAAAGCCACATAACTTCAAAAGTATGTGTCGCATCTCGAAAATAATTACATTTTTGGAATCCTTGCGTCAAGCTGGCTGATTTGACTTATTTGAAAGTGACATTCAAGCACTTTTAATTTTTGACCCCCTTATAACCCTATGGGGTAATTTTGATGCCCCTTATCTCAAATTGCTCAATGATGCCAGCGTGGCATCAGCTTGTTTCTATGTCAGGACATGTAGAAGAGTCAGAAACAGCAAGAAAATTGCAACTATACGCGACTTCCATCTACCAGGTTCATTCCTTTGTTTGTCAACTTCTCTAAATTAATACAGATGTACAGTACACATGCCTTACTTTTGCATTGCTTCCAAGGTAACTTGGGCCAACAAAAGAGGAAATTGGTTGCTAACTTTAAAAGAAACAACTAAATAAAATGTAACCAGTTCAACGTACAATAAGAACAGCTATCAAACTTAATACAAAATTTGAACTCAGTCACGTTTAAATGACGTCGAAAGTTAATAAGGCATAGCTAAGTGTTTCTATATTGCCAGAGAAATACAGATTGAAACACTAGTTTTAATGAAATGAAGCGTGAGTAATGAGAAGTGCAAGAAGCGTAAATCATACGCTGTGTATATTTTACTGAATATTGCGACTGATAAATATTAAATTCTAGATTCATTTTCTTAGTTATTTTGGGCAACTTTTTGTCTTAAATTTGATGCACAATAAAGTTCCATGGCTTTTGTACTTCAAAAACATTTTCCAGGTTTAAAACAATGATTCAAACTATTTTATGGCAATTATAAAACATGGTATAAAACTAGGGAAAATCGTATTTTTGACCCCAGTGACCCCACAAGACCCCATAGCAATATTTCAGAGAGTAACTGCTGTAGAGGATCTCAAGCTTGTTTATATGCATAAGTCACGTGACCATACAATGTATATTATATGAGGAGAAGCATTTTTTGTGAAAATAAACTTTTGATCCCTGTGACCCCAAATGACCCCAAATCGAAATTGAATCGATAAGTTTTGTAGAGGGTCTCAAGTTTGTTGATATACTTGAGCCACGTAACCCTGCTATGTAACATGTAGGAGGAGTAGCATTTTCCGTAAAATCAAAAAAATTTAACATTTTTAACCCCTGTGACCCCTACGTGAACTTTGAGGTCAAACTGTTGATAGCTTTTGTAGCCCTTTACCCACTGATGATTCTGACAAAGTTTGGTTGAAATCCGATGAAGCTTGTAG
>CBDICL010000007.1:0-62605 GCA_965277255.1 Flavobacteriaceae bacterium
AGTTAAGAGTACATTAGGACCTATGGGTCAGACTGTAATAATTGAATCACCACATCACACTCATGGAATGACAGTCACCAAGGATGGTGTTACTGTTGCTAAGAGTTATGACATGGCAGACCCTGTCGGCAATCTTGCCGTAAAGATGATGAAAGAAGCATCAGCCAGAACTGCTACCTCAGCAGGAGATGGAACTACTACCGCTATAGTGTTGACAGAAGCATTGGTCAAACAAGGTTTGGGTAGGATTACTAGTGATGTAAACAAGACAGATGTTTTGAGGTATCTAGTAAGTGAGACAGAGCAGATTGTTAATTCTTTAAAGAATCAAAGCAAGAAGGTAACTAAAAAGAGGTTGGTTGATGTTGCAACCATATCAGCCAATAACGACAAGTTTATTGGTAAGGTAATATCAGACTGTTACAACGAGGTTGGCAAGAACGGCATAGTCACTGTAGAGAACTCACCGACCCCTGATACTTTTTATGAAACCACAAAAGGTATTAAGATAGACAAGGGGTATTCATCTCCTATGTTTATAAACCATCAAAAGAAGGACGAGTGTATATTGGATGATGTTCATATACTGGTATGTGATGCAGAGATTAGTAACATACTTCAGATTGAGAACGTATTGAAACCAATCATACAAGATAAGAAAAAATTATTAATTATATCACCATGTACAACAAATGTGATAGCGACCTTGGCTGCCAATGTTCAGAAAAGGGGACTGCACCTTTGTACAGTTTCTCCGCCTAACTTTGGATATCGTCAGCATGAGCTGATGCAGGACATTGCGTTGTCGGTTGGAGCTACATACTTTTCGGAAAAGACGGGTGACGATTTAAGCCTCATTGAGTTTACTGATTTAGGGTTTGCTTCCAGGGTGATAGTTGGGAGAGACTCTTCTGTAATCTTAAGCGAGGCTGAAGAAAACAAGGATGTGGACCAAAGGGTGTCTGAGCTATGGGATGCACACAAGGTAACCAAGCAGAAGCACGACAAGGATTTTATTCTTCAGAGAATAGCCTCCTTGACAGGAGGGATAGGTGTTATCCATGTTGGAGGAAACACAGACCTTGAGCAGAAGGAGTTGTATGACAGGGTAGACGATGCGGTGTGTGCGGTACGTTCAGCTTTAGAGGAGGGTATACTTCCAGGTGCAGGTATGGCACTAGCTAAAGTTTCGTTTCAAAAACAAAACACTGATGACCCGATAGAGCTTAATATCGCCAAGGATATTTTATACCATGCGCTGCAAGCTCCTTATAAACAGATACTTATAAACGCAGGTCTAGAACCTGATAATATTTTTAATCAGAGTGAGTTCCTTAGTGAGATTGGTTATGGGTACAACCTAAAGACCAAGCAGTATGGTGACCTAATACAGATGGGTGTTATCGACCCTACCAAGGTAACTAGGTCAGCTTTACAAAACGCAGTGTCTGTTGCGGTAACTATTTTATCAACCAATGCTATTATTACAATGGCTAGAACATACGAAACGGAATGAAGCCAATAGGAAAATATATTGTAATCGACCAGATTAATGAAGAGATAAGTACTGAGTCAGGGATACTGTTGACTAGCGAAGACACAAAAGACTTGAGGTACAAGAAGGGTGTAGTTGTTATGCCTGGAACAGATGTTATTGTAGTAAACACTGCTGACGAAATATACTATGACTCAAGAGCAGGGTATAAGATGGTCATCAATGGAACTCAGCACACAGTTATTTCTGAATCTGATGTCGTTGTTGTTTTATAAATAAGTTCATTTCTTTTATGAAATTTCGATACACCTTGTCGGTGTATGACACGTTTCTAAGAAACATAGGGTTACCATCATTACTTGTAGGAATTTCCTTCCCATTGAGGTATTTGTATATTGATGTGGTGACCCTTTTCCCTTTTTGAGAAAGTTGATATAAGGCTTTTCTTTTTCCCATTCGTTTTCTAAAAACTTCTATCCAACCAAGCTGCCTTAATTTCTCAAATCTATTTTTATCCCAACCTATCAAAGAAGCAAATTCTTTAAACTTATCTTTTGAAAAATATTCTTCTGACTTTAAAAAAAGTAGCATATCTAAATCGGATTGTGTTAGACCATGTTTTACTTTAATGAACTGTCTTATGACTCTCCAGTATTTTAGGTAGTCTGATTTCATAAAATTTAATTTAGTAACTTTGTTGTAAAGATACCAAAAGAAGATGAAAAAATTAAAACCTTATTTTACGGAGGCAAGCAAGAGCATGGGAGGTAAGCCAGAGAAATTTGGACTTCCATCAAACAAACAAATAGCTAAGAGTGTTTATGCAAAGTGCGGCAAAAAAAAATAATCTAGTTGACTCTGCATGGAATTGTACTTGCGGAGCATTAAACTCAGCTACACGCAAGGCATGTGGTAAATGTAAAACCAAAGACAATGGCAAAGAAAGGAAGAACGAAAGGAAATAAAATTTGTTCAGCAGGAATTGCATGGGCAAAAAGAACATTTGACAAGTACCCATCTGCATACGCAAATATGGCTGCAAGTAAATATTGTAAAGACCCTAACTACGCTAAAGGAAAAAAGAAAAAGTAATGGGTGAGTTAGCTAAATGGAGAAAACAAAAGTGGGTGCGTATAGGCACAGATGGTTCTATTAAAGGAGAGTGCGGTACTAGCAAAAATAAAAAAAATCCTGATAGATGTTTGCCGTTAGCTAAAGCTAAAAGTTTAAGCAGAAGCGAAAGAGCTAAAACGGCTAGAAAAAAGAAAGCTTCAGGTGGAAAGAAACAGTTTGTTTCAAACACAAAAAAAGCAAAAGTAACTAAAAGATACACATAGTCATGGCAATACCAGACGGAACAAAATTTCATGGAGTAGCTCCATTTGTTGATACAGAAAATAAAGGCTCTGAGCAAGTAAACGCAATGAGAGATGCATATACTATTGAAGAAATAGGCTCTAAGGTAGAGTTTGGTAACACGGCAATACTTGAACCTGAATTTATTACTGCAACTCCTGGTGGAAGCTTAGTTGTTACTACTACAAAAAATATAATCGACCTGACATGGTCAGGTGGAGCAGGAATATTTGATTTAATACTTCCATCTGCAGCTGCTATTCCTTATAGATTTTTAAGAATTGTAAACGACTCTACTGTTGTTGCAAGCGATAAAGTTCATGTGGTTGCTCCTGCAGGGGAAACAATCGATGGCGTTGCGTTTTATGTTATAAACAAGGCGTATAATGGATGTGCAGTATGGTCTGATGGAGTAAACTGGATAGTAATACAAGCAAAACAATAATATGCCAAAGATAAGTACTTACAATACAACATCTCCGAAGCTTGATGACAAGCTTGTTGGAACTGATAAAGACAATAACAATGCTACAAAAAACTTTACTATAGGTGATATTATTGCTTTAGCACCTGGAGGGAGTTCTTCTGTTCAGTCGTTGAATACTTTAGTTGGAGCTTTAAAGTTAATTGCAGGTACGGATATTGATATAACCACAAATGGGGTTGATGAAATTACCATATCTTCAAACGCAGGTGCTTCAGGTGTTGAGTCTTTGAATACATTAGCAGGTCAATTAGATATTGTTGCTGGGAATGCAGGTATTAATGTTACCACAAACGCTTCTAATCAGATTCTTATATCTGCTACGGCAGTAGGTGGGAACTATTTAGAGGATGTTTTTGTTACAGGCGGAGTAGCTCAGTTGGGGGTTATATTGACAATTCCTGAAGGAGCAGTTTCTTTAACAGATAACTTTGCTAATACCGCTAAAATAATAGAGGTTAGTTTTCCAAGCACTTTAACGTCTACGAGTGATTACTCTTTTAGAGGTAACCTTTTAACAGAGGTTGATGTCAATAACATAACAAATATAGGAATTGGTTCTTTTTATGATAATGCATACTTAGATACTTTAAATCTAAGGTCTGCTCAAACAATAGGAAGTTCAGCGTTTCGTTTAACTGGTTATTTTTCTAGTGGATATGACTTAGTGTTTCCTTCGACCTTAACATCTATTGGCGTTTCTGCTTTTTCAAATTCAAAAATTAATTCAGTAACCTTTGACGCTGCAAACCAAGTTACAAACCTTCAAGGCTCAACATTTGCTAGTACAAGCGGTTTTACTTCTATAACCTTACCAAGCAATTTAGTTACCATTGGAAATCAAGCTTTTCAAAATTCTGATTTAACATCTATTATAGTTCCAAATAGCGTTACAAGTATAGGTCAGTTGGCGTTTGAAGCAAGTCCATTGACTTCGGCAGTTATAAATAACGGAACAATAGGAGACTATGCTTTTAGGAATATAACGACTTTAACTTCCTTGACATTAAACAGTGGTGTTACAAGCATAGGTCGTCAGTCATTTGAAAACTTAGGTATAACAACAGTAACTATACCTAGCACAGTTACAAGCATGGGAGATTCAGCGTTTATCCGCAACTCAAATTTAACTTCAGCTATAATTAATAGTACTGTAATTGGTGTAAATGCATTTACTAACAGTACTTTACTATCAACAGTAACCCTTAGTAATAATTTATTAAGTATAGGAAATACTGCTTTTTCAGGAACAGGATTAACGTCTATTACAATTCCTAATACAGTAACAAGCTTAGGCACTAGTTCTTTTAACGACACATCTTTAAGCTCAATAGTTTTTGATAGTGTAAGTTCAGTAACAGACATACCTAATAATTGCTTTGCAGATTCTTGGGAAAATACAAGAACAGTAACAACCGTAACTCTACCTGAAGCAGTACAAACATTTGGGGAACAATCTTTTCAACAGGCAGGAATACAAACATTAGCCATACCAAACACAACTACAACCATAGATGAATATGCTTTTTATGGACAAAGGTATACAACATTTGCAGGTACAGACCCTGCGTTAGATTGGACAGATGCGGTAAGGCGAGGCTTAGATACCTTAACTTTTGATGCTACTTCAGTTGTAAGTACTATAGGAAGCTATTCGTTTAAGTATAACAACATTAGTAGTTTAGTTATACCATTTTCAGTTACATTCATTGGAATAGACGCTTTTAGATATAACAATTTAACATCTATTGTTTTACCTGCAACTGTAACTACAGTGGGTAATGATGCATTTTCAAACAATCCTAATTTAACTAGTGTAACTATAAATACCACTCAGGTTAATGCAAGTCAGGCGTTTGATAATATTGCAACAACTATTACAACAGTAAACATAGGTCCAGGGGTAACTGCAGCAAGTGGAATATTTACAGGAAGCACAGGTATTACATCTTTAGACATAGCTGCTAATGCGGTAACAAACAGCGGTTCTTTTGACAACCTAGCTATTGGAACTTTAACAGTAGATGGAACGGCTACTATAATTGGTGGTAGTTTTACAAACTCTACAATTACCCTAGGTACAATAGGTAATGGAATTACATTGCCATCAAGTGCGTTTTTTAATGCTGACTTTACTACACTGAATATTGGTAATACTGTGACAACGGTAATAGCGCATTTTTTGCCTCAGTAATTACTACACTTAATATTGGTAATAATTTAGTAACATTCGTTAACTCAGTCAATGACGTAACTATTGGGACAATGACAATAGGAACTGATGCTATAATAGCTACTGGTACTTTTGATGCTCAGAGTACTATTACAGGAGATGGTTTAACCATAGGCATTAATTCGACTATAGCCAATTCAGCTGCAACTTCAATAACCATTGGAGGCACGCTAAACATTGGAGACAATGCTACTATTTCAGCTCAAGCGTTTCTAAATAGTAATATATCAGGAGACTTAACAATTGGTGACGATGCTATTATTGAAAATATTAATACTAATTCTTCTCAGGGAGCTTTTTATAATGCTAATATAACAGGAAGTTTATCTATTGGAGTTAATGCTGATATTCAGGCATATAGTTTTAGAGATACTAGTTCACCTAGCACTATAACTAGTTTAACAATAGGAAGCGGTAGCACTTTAGGAAGAGAATCATTTTCTTATTATACTTACTCATCTTTTTCTTTGGGTAACAATCTTACCTTTGATAGTGGAGTATTTCAATACGCAACATTAACAGGGACTTTACAATAGACCCTACATGGACCTTAGTTCAAGACTCTTTAGATGTAATGAATATAATTGGAGACTTTATAGTTCCTAACAACGAAGTGCTTCCTATATCTGTTTTTTCTGAAGGTAGCATTGATGGTGACTTAGTTCTTGGGACAGGGGTTACTTTACCTGATAACTGTTTTTTTAGTACAGACATTACAGGAGATTTAACAATACCTATTTCTACGGTGTTTACAGGAAACGAACATTTTGAGAATGCAAGTATAGGGACAGTAAATATTCCTAATAACTTTGTTATGGTAGACCAAATGTTTACTAATGTTATTGTAGATACAATGACTTTAGGGGATAGTATAACTGTTCCAAATTTATCGTGTATAAGTGGAACAATTACCAACATGACTGTTGGGGATAATTTAATAGGTACTTTTAATAATCAAACACCTCAGGTTACAAACATGACTTTTGGAAGTAATAGCACCTTAAGAAGTTCATCAGGCGCACGCTACTCTAATTTAACACTTGGATTAAATAATATTTTTGAAGATAGTGCATTTATAAACAATGAAATTACAAACTTAATAATGCCTGCTCCTGCTACTGCTTTTGATCTTCATCAGTTTAATGGTAGTCAATTTTTTGCAGATAACAATATATCATCTTTTCCTGCGTATTTTTCTTCGCCTTTTGTAAATTCATTACCTACTAGAATTTTTTCATCTAACGCTTTTTCAGGTAATATTACATTACCATCAAATATTCTTGGATTCAATGATTATTGTTTAGCTACTAATAGTATTACAGGATTAACAAATGTAGCGCCAGGTAGTCCTGTTATTTTTGCAATTAGTGTTTCAAAATAATAATTTTTCTAGTATTCCAGATTTTATGTCTGACCTTTCACAAGGTATTATATCGCCAAGAACGTTTCAAGGTAATGACTTTACATCTTTAACAGTAGACGCAACTAATAATTATTGGATTAGAAAATTTGATTATTATTCTTTTTCTGAGAACTCCTCTTTAACCACTTTAAGTTTTGATGCAGTAGACATTAATCATGCAAGTAATTTTATAACTAATGGTGTTTTTCTGAATTGCAACATATCTTCAGTTACATTTTTAGTAACAGGCACAGGTTCTTTTAGTACATCTACTGTAACATCTAACTCTGTTTTTAAGGGAAATAATTTGTCAGCATTACCAACAGGTTTATATGGAACTGGAAGCGTTGTTGGACAATCAAATATATTCTATCAAACATTTATGGATAATTCTTTTAGTGGCTCATTAACAATTCCTGACGGAGTTACAACTATAGGTGTACAAGCATTTAAAGATAATAACCTAACGGCTGTTTCTGTAGCTGCTGGTACTACTATAGCTGCAGATTCGTTTGACCCAGGAGTAGTAGTAACATTTAGACCTTAATAGATAAAATATGGCAACACCAAGGAAAGGAAAAGCAAAAGTAAAGATAACCTCAACAGGAAAAAAGGTTAGCTACGGACAGGCAGGAAAAGCAAAAGGAGGAGGTCCTAGGGTAAAACCAGGGACAAGTAAGGGAGATAGTTACTGCGCTAGGAGTTTAGGAATCAAAAGAGGTTTATCTAAGAAAAAGCAAAGCGACCCTAACACTCCAAATAATTTATCTCGCAAGAGATGGAAATGTTCAGGAGTAAAGTCCAGAAAATAGACAATAAAAATATTTGTATATTTGTTAAATAAATTTATATCATGAGTTGTAAAGGATTAACAGGAGATGCGTTAAAGGAGTGTAAGAAAAAAACTCCAACATGGAAAAATTTTGCAATGGCAAATCAGGCTAGAAATAATGCAAAAGGAGTTTCTACAAAAAAACCTGCAACAAAAATAGATAGTACTCAGTATAAAAGAGGTTATCAAATGGGGTTAAGAGGATTAAAGCCTTCAGAGAAACAAAAAAAATATCAAGGAGAAACTGAATTTGAAAAAATGGGCAGATGGGAAGGACAGAATGTAAAAAAGAAAAAAAAGAAATGAATAAATTAATTTGTATTTGGAATATAGTTATTTCTAAGTTCCTCTTTAACACAAAATCATGTGCGTGCAAAGAATGTAAGTGCGGTTTAAATAACAATAAAAAATAAAATCATGGCAATAATTCCAGATGAATGTAAGTTTCATGTAGTATCAGAAAGTGTCGATACAGTAGACAGAGGGTCAAAGTTGGCTCAATCAAAAAGAGAGTCAATAACAATGGCTGACATTAAGCAGTCAATTCCTACGCCTGTTGGAATATTTGAAAGGTCTACAGGAGAGTGCAGTATTGTTCCAGTAGCAGGAAACAATATTGTTGAAACAAAATGCGGAACTATAAGCGGTGGTTATGATAACTGTATAGTACAATCAGGAACTGATTATGGTTATGGTTCAGATGTTATATCTGGAGGTTCTAATAATCAAATTAATAGTTCGTATGCTACAGGAGGTAATGTTGTGTCTGGTGGTTATTGTAACACTATTAAAAACGAAAATACAGCAGATAATGGTTGTTTATATAATAACACTATAGGTGGTGGTAAATATAATTGTATATCTACTCAAAATAGTTATAGTGTATTAAACACTATAGTTGGTGGTAAATATAATTATATAAGAGGTGAAGCTTACGGTAATAGTATTACTGGGATTAGCAATTCTGTGTGTGCTTATAATAGCCAAACAGACGTAGAGATAGGTTATACATACGCTAATATTATTGCTGGTAATGACAATAGTATTGATGTTGGTAGGTGCAACGGTGGTGAAGCTGGTTCTAATGGTATTTTTGGTAATGACAATCTTATACGTGTTTGCGGTGACTATGCAGCTTCGTGTTATAATATTATTTCTGGCTATAGTAATGCTATTTGTGTAAAAGGTGGGTCAGAAGTTCCTGATAATAATTGTGATGCAGCTGTGTGTTATAGCATTCTTTCAGGTTACCGTAATTATATAAAGTCATGCTCTTCAGATGTTTATCGTTCTAGTATATGTGGGCCTACTATAAGTGGTGGAGTGTATAATAGCATATGCACCTCTCAAGGTGGGGATATGGATGTTAATACTATAGGTGGTGGTTATTGTAATTCTATTCAAATGCGGAACGGTAGTTCTTGTGCTTCGTATAATACCATATCTGGTGGGAACTGTAACTATGTCTTCGTATCTCAAGATGCTGATAATTCATATATATATAATGGTACTGTAGGTGGTGGTTATTCTAATAGCATTAACACTTATGACCCAGGTGATATGTCCTGTGGCGCTACTGTATCTGGTGGTGTTTTTAACTATATTTTTGGAGCTGAATCATCTTTCGCTACTATAAGCGGTGGTTATTGTAACTATATTTATGGAGATGAATCAAAAAACGCTAATATAAGCGGTGGTTATTATAATAAAATTTATGGAGATGCTTCATGTAGCTCTACTATTAGTGGTGGTTATTGTAATCGTATTTATGGAACTGCTTCTAATACGAATGTTATTGGAGGTGGTTCAGAAAATAAATTATATGGAAATTATACTGCTTCTGCAGTGATAGCTGGTGGAAAAGAAAATACTATTAGTGGAGATTTATCTTACCATACCTTAATTGGTGGTGGTTACACTAATCAAATATGTGGTAATTATGCACCGAGAAATATAATTGTTGGAGGTGCAGATAACACTATTGACAATGGTAATACTTCAGTAATTGGAGGTGGTAGATACAATGCAATTAATGGAGCTTATCACTCTGGAATTATGTCAGGTAAGTGTAATGTTATTAATGGTGGTTATGCTTCTGTTCAAACAATTTTAGGAGGTTATAATAATACTAACAGTAGCTACGAGTCTCATGTTCTAGGAAGTAACATTACTACAGACAGGGTTTGTACTGCCTTTGTAAACAACCTATCAATTAAAAGTATTCCAACGGCAGCAACAGGATTACCAGCAGGTTCAGTATGGAACAACGCAGGAGTTTTAAATATAGTATAAAAATAAAAAAATGAAAGATTCAAAAACAATAGAAGAAAAATTTGCTAAAAAATTAGAAAAACTTGAAGCAAATAAAGCCAAACAATTATCAAAACAAAAAGATAGAGAGGCAGAAAAAGCAGAGAAAGTTAAAAAAAGAAAAGCTTTAGCAGCTAAAGCTAAAAAAGCAGCTAAATCTAAAAAATCTTAGTAATATAGATTGCATATTACATTATTTACTATATTTGTGTAAAATCAAATTTAATTTAATGTAATATGCAAGAAATATTTTATAATTCTTCATTGCCTAGAAGTGGATCTACACTTCTTCAAAACATCTTAGCACAAAATCCTGAATTTTATTGTTCACCCACTAGCGGAGTTTCTCAGTTGATATCTGCGTGTGTTCGACAGTTTAATCATGGTGATGCTTGGAAAGCTCAAGGTTTAAATGAAATGTCACCTCACTTCCTTTCCTTTTGTAAGGGAGGTATTTTTACTTACTACTCTTCATTAACTAAAAAAAAGTATATCGTAGACAAGTCTAGGGACTGGACTCAGCAGTATGCCTTACTAAAAAAACTTGATCCTAACCTAAAGGTTGTTTGCATGGTCAGAGACCTTCGTTCGGTTTTTGCTTCCTTAGAAAAAAAGGTTAGACAAAATCCTGAAAGAGAAAATTGGATTACAAATGTTGGTGAGCTTAAAGGACTGACTGTAGAGTCTAGGGTTCAAGAGTGGTCTAAGGTTGTTCCATTAGCGCCTCCAATAAACTTTTTAATGAATGCCATTGAAACAGGGTATGCAGAAAATATTCTTTTTATAAAATACGAAGAGCTTGTTAAGAATCCTGAAAAAGAAATTAAAAGGGTGTATGAGTTTTTTGGTGCAGACTTTTATCCAGAGCATGACTTCAAAAATATAACCCAACTAACTCATGAGAATGATACTATATTTGGAATATATGGAGACCACCAGTTAAGGGGTGAGTTAAAGGCACTGCCTAAGGACTATGAAAAAGTTTTAGGTAAAACTGTTTCCGATAACATTAAGAAGTCATACAAGTGGTTCTACGATTACTTTAAATACAAATAGGTTATGATATATTGGTTTACAGGGCAGCCTGCCCACGGAAAAACAGTTTTAGCTAATATGCTAAAAGAAAAACTACCTAACGCTTTTAGGATCGATGGAGACGAAATGCGAGAGCTTTTTACAAATAAGGACTATTCTATCAATGGAAGGGTAGTTAATGTCGGTACGGCTCAGAAAATAGCTCACTACCTAAACAATCAGGGTCACGATGTTATCGTTTCTTTAGTAGCTCCATATATTGACCAGAGAGAGGACTTTAAGGCTCTTATGGATAATGAAATAATTGAGTTCTATGTTCATACATCTGAGCCAAGAGAACGAGATCATTTCAAAGCAATAGCCTATGTCGCTCCTTCTAAAAACTTTGTTGACATAGATACTACTTACGATACCCCTGAACAATCATTTAAAAAAATTAAAGATGCAATATAAAGCTCAAGCAGAAACAGAAAGCTCAAGTACAGAGAAAAAGTATTCTATGTTTATTGGAAGATGGCAGCCTTTACATAAGGGTCATCTTTGGTTAATTAACGAAAGGTTAAAGGAAGGAAAAAATATATGGCTTGCAATCAGGGATGTAAAGCCTGATGAAAAAAATCCATGGACTGCTCAGGAGATAGAAAAAATGATTTACGAGGGTGAGCTTAAAGAATTAATTTTAGATGGTAGGATTATTGTTTCTATCATTCCAGATATAGAGTCTGTAAACTATGGCAGGGGTGTTGGATATGACGTTATAGAACACGTTCCTCCAAAAGAGATAGGAGATATTTCAGCTACGTCTATTAGAAATAAAATGAGAAAAGATGGTAAGCTATAAAAGACACTTTGCTAAAACATTAAGCTGGAGAGTTATTGGAACTATTGATACAATGATACTTTCTTCCGTAATAACAGGTAGTTGGGAATTAGGATTAACAATAGGAGGTGTAGAGGTTGTTACTAAAATGATTCTTTATTTTTTACATGAAAGACTTTGGTATAAATATTTTAAATACGGATTAAAAAAATGAATATAATTTTTAAGATTGATGGAGGCTTAGGAAAGTCTATTATGGGTACTGCCATGCTAAAGGTTATTAAGAAAAAATATCCTAAATCAAACATAATAGTTTTAACTCACTACAAGGATGTATTTCTAAATAATCCTGATGTATACAAGTGTCTTAAATTAAACGAGACATTTGAGATTTACAAAAATGAAATTAAGGACAAGAACTGTAAAGTTTTTGTAGCCAATCCTTATGGCACAAGTGACTTTATTCTTGACCAAAATCATTTATACACACTTTGGTGTGATATGTTTGGTCTTGAGTACAATGGAGAGATGCCTGAAATATATTTAACAAATACAGAAAAAAACTACTACTCTAATGTTTATCACTCTAATAAACCAATCCTAGCATTACAAACGCATGGCGGTGGTGAAAATCAAGAACTAAAATATAACTGGTCAAGGGATATGCCATTTCCTTTAGTCCAGGGTGTTATTAATAGGTTTAAGGACGAGTATACTATTTGTCATATTAAAGGAAAATCTCAGCCATCATACAGCCACACAAAGGAATGCTTAGAGTCTTACAGGGGTGTGGCTATATTACTTCTTCAATCTAAAAAAAGATTGTTTATAGATAGCTTTTCACAGCATATGGCTGCAGCTTTAAGACTGCCGTCAGTTGTTTGTTGGGTAACAACAAAGCCTAAAATGTATGGCTATGAGCTTCATAAGAATATTGTAGCAAATAAATTTACTAAAGAGCCTGAATATGCTCATAGTAACCTACAACCATTTTCTTTATATGAGGATATTAAAGAAATACCTTACAACAATTTAACTGAAATTTTTGATTCAGAAACTGTTATAAAAAATATCCTATCTTTGTAATATAAAGACATTTACATGGAATTAAATAATAAATCAAAAGGGTTGGGAGACTCTATCGAAAAATTTACTACTGCTACAGGTATTAAAAAAGTAGTTGAAACAGTTGCAAAAGCAACAGGTAAGCCATGTGGATGTTCTAAAAGAAAAGATACTTTAAACAGAGTTTTTCCATATAAAAAATAATAAAAATGGCATATCAAAAATTACAGACAAGTAGAGCAGCAGCAGTTACACCAAGTGACACTTTAAACATTCCAAGTGTATCTACTGAAAACGGTAGAGGCAACAATGGTTGTGTATTATATGTAGCCACAGGGGGTGACTTAAAGGTACTAACCGCAGGGGGCGATGAAGTTAGTTTTGCAGGATTCCCAGACGGATCTTTTTTACCAGTTAACGTGGTAAGAGTTTTTGCAACAGGAACTTCAGCAACAGGAATCATAGCACTTTGGTAGTATGTTTATATCCATCGCAAATGCAATAGGGTCATCTTCAGCTTCAGGTAAAGGAGTGCCTGAAATTAACGACCCTTTAACTGACGCAACCTTTCAACAAGCAGTAAACGATATACTAGCTCAAGACCCTGTAAGTGGGGATTATAACCTTGTACCCTATGGTAAACTTCCAAATTGGGATGTAAGTCAAGTTACTACTATGGCAAATGCTTTTCAAAATAAGTCTACTTTTAATGGAGATATAAGTGCTTGGGACACTAGTAGTGTGACTAATATGAGTTTTATGTTTAATGTAGCAACTTCTTTTAATCAACCATTAAATTCTTGGGATACAAGTAGTGTAACTACTATGTATTTTATGTTTAATCAAGCAGCTTCTTTTAATCAGGATATAAGTGCTTGGGATACAAGTAATGTTACTAGTATGAGTTTTATGTTTTTTAGTGCAACTGCATTTGACCAACCGATAGGTTCTTGGAACACAAGTAGTGTAACTACTATGTCAGCTATGTTTAGAAATATTGCATTTAATCAACCTTTAAACTCTTGGAATACTTCTAGTGTTACTAGTATGAATGGGGTGTTTGGTGGTAGTTCACAATTTAATCAGGATATAAGTGATTGGGATGTGAGTAATGTTACTGATATGGCTAATATGTTTTTTAATGCAACTGCATTTAACCAACCATTAAATTCTTGGGATACTAGTAGTGTTACTAGTATGAGTAGTATGTTTTATAATGCAGATGCATTTGACCAACCAATAGGTTCTTGGGATGTTAGTAGTGTTACTAGTATGAGAACTATGTTTCAAGATGCAACTGCATTTAATCAACCAATAGGTTCTTGGGATGTCAGTAGTGTGACTAATATGGAATATATGTTTAGAAGTGCTAGTGCATTTGACCAACCAATAGGTTCTTGGGACACAAGTAGTGTAACTACTATGGGGGGCTTATTTAATTATGCAACTAGCTTTAACCAACCATTGAATTCTTGGGATACTAGTAGTGTTACTTATATGAGAGAGATGTTTCTTGGTGCAGCTTCTTTTAATGGAGATGTAAGTTCTTGGGATACAAGTAGTGTTGCTAATATGGGTAATATGTTTAGAATTGCTAGTGCATTTGACCAACCGATAGGTTCTTGGGATGTTAGTAATGTGACTGATATGGGTGCTATGTTTCAAGAAACTAGCTTTAACCAACCATTAAATTCTTGGGATACTAGTAGTGTTACTAATATGAGTAATACGTTTTATAATGCTAGTGCATTTGACCAACCGATAGGTTCTTGGAACACAAGTAGTGTAACTAATATGTCTCAAATGTTTCTAGCTTCAAGTGCATTTAATCAACCAATAGATTCTTGGAACACAAGTAGTGTTACTAATATGAGTAATATGTTTCAAAGTAATAAAGTATTCAATCAACCTTTAAATTCTTGGAATACTTCTAGTGTAACTGGTATGTCTTATATGTTTTTTCAAACAGAATCTTTTGACCAACCTTTAAGTAATTGGGATACAAGTAGTGTTACTAGTATGAGCAGTACATTTGCTTTGTTGCCATCTTTTAATCAACCTTTAAATAATTGGGATACAAGTAATGTAACTACTATGTTTCAAATGTTTAGTCAAGCAGAATCTTTTAACCAACCTTTAAATAATTGGAACACGAGTAATGTTACTAATATGGGTAATATGTTTCAAAATGCTGATTCTTTTAATCAAAGTTTAGCAGCTTGGGATATAACATCATTAAATGCTACTACTAGTTTAAATTTTTTCTTAAATAATGTAACTATAGATACCGCTAACTACGATGCAATTTTAACTAGTTGGGCAGCACAAACGCCTTTATTTAATGGACTTACACCTAACTTTGGTGGTAGCCAATATACGTTAGGTGGTGCAGCAGAAACTGCTAGAAATACATTGATTAATACCTATGGTTGGACGATAACCGATGGTGGTGGAATTACACCTCCTCTTACGCCTTTAACAAATGCAACTTTTAATCAAGCTATTACAGATATTCTAGCACAAGACCCTAACGGAGACTATGATTTAGTTCCTTATGGAAAGATACAGGATTGGGATGTAAGTCAAGTTACTACTATGGCAAATGCATTCATTAATAAGTCTACTTTTAATGGAGATATAAGTGCTTGGAATACTTCTAGTGTAACTACTATGAGTTTTATGTTTAAAGGTGCAACATCTTTTAATAAAGATATAAGTAGTTGGAATACAAGTAGTGTTACTGATATGTCTTGGATGTTTCGTCTAGCAACTGCATTTAATCAACCAATAGGTTCTTGGGATGTGAGTAGTGTAACTACTATGAGTAGTATGCTTAGAGAGTCTGATTTTAATCAACCATTAAATTCTTGGAACACAAGTAGTCTGACTGGTATGTCTTATATGTTTTATAATAATAATATATTTAACCAACCATTAAACTCTTGGGACACAAGTAGTGTTACTAATATGAGTAATACGTTTTATAATGCAGATCTATTTGATCAATCATTAAATGCTTGGGATACAAGTAGTGTTACTAATATGAGTTATATGTTTTTTAGTGCAAATTTATTTAACCAACCATTGAATTCTTGGAACACAAGTAGTGTAACTACTATGGATTCGATGTTTTCTAGTGCTACTTCTTTCAATCAAGATGTAAATGCTTGGAATACTTCTAGTGTTACTAATATGTCTCGTGTGTTTCGAAGTAATCCTGTTTTTAATCAGCCTTTAAATAACTGGAATGTCGCTAGTGTAACGGCTATGAACTCTATGTTTCAAAGCGCAACTTTATTTAATCAAGATATTAGTTCTTGGGATGTTTCTAGTGTAACTAATTTTAGTAATATGTTTCAAAACATGAACGCATTCAATCAACCATTAAATAGTTGGAACACAATTAGTGTTAGTAATATGAGTTATATGTTTGCAGGTTCTGTTTTTAATCAGCCTTTAAATAATTGGGATACAAGTAATGTTACTGTTTTTCTTGGTATGTTTTCTTCTGGCGCTTCATTTGACCAAGACATATCTTCTTGGGATACAACAGCACTTACATCATCAATATCAGGTAATGATTTCTTTACAACTTCAGGATTGTCAACTGCTAATTATGATGCATTGCTTATTGGTTGGTCAGCACAGGCAGTTAGACCTTCAACAAACTTTAATTTTGGTACTGCTCAATACACACTAGGTGGAGCAGCAGAAGCAGCTAGAAATACATTGATTAATACCTATGGTTGGACGATAACCGATGGTGGTGGAATATAAATAAATAAATAAAAATGGAAAATACAAAATTATGTTACCCTACGGTAGAAACTTGGTTTATAGTTTGGGATGATACACGAGAAAATATTTTAAGTTATGGTTCAATTGAACCTAATCAATGTATGGAGACAAAATGGTCAGAGGTGGACTACTATGAAAATGAAGCAGAATGGATTGACGTGTTGTTAGATAACGGAATAAACCCCTTTCCTCCAGAGCCTGAAGAAGACGATATTGTAGACGAAGAAACTGTAAATTAAAATCACTAACTTTGTTTGTATGAAATCAGCTATTACATATTTATATATTCAAGATAATTCTTGGTTGATTGATATTCAGATTAATTATAATATAAATAATGTCAAGTAGAATGAGTACAGAGGATTTAAAAATATATGCGCTAAATAGCGTAGCAGTGGTTGTTTCTTTTAGTGAGATTCAAGAAATTTTAAAATTAGTTTTGTTAATTGGTTCAATAGTATATACCTTTCAAAGGGTTTATGCAAACTATAAAGAATATAAAAAAAATAAATGAATTATTTTTCTTCACATGAGTTTGATTCACCTGACCTACCTGGAAGTGGTAATTTAATTAGTGATAATCTAGTTGAAATGCTTAACGATGCTAGAGAAATATTTGGAAAGCCTATTGTAATAAATAGTGGGTATAGAACTAAAGACCATAACGAAGAAGTAGGTGGTAAAGAAGATTCGTCTCATTTAAAAGGATTAGCTGCAGATATATCTTGCGTTAATTCAATGGATAGGTTTAAGTTGTATGACATTTTAAGATCTGTTGGTTTTCAAAGAATAGGAGTAGCAAAAACTTTTATTCATGTTGATATAGATTTTGACAAAGACCAAGATGTATTTTGGGTTTATTAGTATGAAAAAGATATTAGAGTTTTTTGGCACAAAGGTATTTAAGCAGGTTGGAGATGTTATTGACAATCTTTTTACTAGTGATGAGGAAAGGATAAAAGCTAAGAATGAAATATTTAAAGTTCTTCAGGAGAAAGAGCTTGAGTTACAGAAGATGCAGACGGATATAATTTTAGCAGAAGCAAAAGGTAATTGGCTTCAAAGAAGTTGGAGACCAATCCTTATGTTATCATTTGGGTTTATTATTATTTATACTAAGTTTATATCTCAGTTATCATCACACTTGGTAACTCCTGAGTTAGAGCCTGAGTTTTGGAATTTACTAGACATAGGTATTGGGGGTTATGTAATAGGAAGAAGTGCAGAAAAAATAGCAGACAAAGTAGCTCCAATATTTAAAAATAAAAAATAAAGGTTATGCCAAAAATAAGTACATATCAAACAGTAACTCCACAAGGAGATGATACAATTATAATCAGTCAGGCTAATGGTAGTCCTGCTGATGCAACTAAAAATGTTACAGTAAGCAGTCTTACCAACTTTGTTCAACAAGAGGCAGGTATGCTTTACATAGACACAGAGGTTAGTTCTAATGAAATACTAGACCTGCACAATACACCAGTTGTTTTGATTCCTCAATCAACAAACGGTGACCGATGGTCTGTTAATAAAATAATAGTTCAATATACTCCAGGGCAAACTCCTTATACTTCAGGAGGAAGTGACTTTATAGCAATGCAGGTTAAGTACTTTGTAAATGGTGTAGATGTAAACAAAGATGCAAGCACGCCAGCAGTTTTTGATGGTTCATTATCTTCATCTTCAGGTAATAATTCAAGAAATTGTATTACTCCGCAAAGTAATAATGTTCTTTTTTGCCCAGACGAACTAGCAAGTGTTAATATTGTTTCTCAAAATCTTAACCCAATAACAGGTGGTGATGGAACGATAAAAGTAAGAACATACTATAGTGTAACACCAAGCACTTTTTAAAAAATATCTTAGTAGGTGACTTACCTACGCTTTCTTTTTCATGAAGAATACCTTTGTTTATTCAAGGGTATTTTTTTTTACCTATATTTGTTATAAATTAAATTTAATTAAATGAATGATATTCGTAAGATAGCAGTAGGTCCTGATTATAAAGGTGGAGCTATGCACTATGTTGTAGGTCAGGAAATACTTGGAGGTAGCCATTTAATTCATTTAATAAGAATGAATAACAGTCAATCAATAAGTATTTTTATAGAGAACAAAAAAGGAGAAATTTATATCTGGAAAGAATTTACCTCTAATATGCCTATATCGATTGAGTATAATATATACTTTGAATGAAATCACCTTTTTATTTTATAGTTAAGCCAAAAGGAAATAAAAGATATGATAGTACTAAGAAAATAGGAAACATAGACTTTATTACTAGCACTTCAAAAGAAGATCATGCAGCATCAAATAGATACGCTATAGTTGTAGAAACGCCAATAAACTACAATGGTCCTATTGAAATAGGAGACACTTTATTAGTTCATCATAATGTTTTTAAATATTATAATGACATGAAAGGAAATGAAAGAAGCGGTAAAAGTTTTTTTAAAGATGATTTGTTTTTTATAGATAATGATCAGTTTTTTATGTACAATAAAAATAATAAATGGAATGCTCATTCTAGATATTGTATGATAAAACCAATACCAAAAAAAGAAAATTACTTAAAAACACACGAAGAAAATGAACCTTTAATGGGTTTGGTTAAGTACCCTAATAAGTACTTAATTAGTAAAGGAGTTAATAAAGGAGATAAGGTTTCTTTTAAACCTGAAAGTGAATATGAATTTAATGTTGATGGAGAAAAGCTTTATCGAATGTTTGATAAAAGTATAACACTAGTTTTATGAATGTAAATGAAATTAAATTACAAATAATAAAAGCAGGTGAAAAAGCTGTAATGCAATTAATTAAAGTAGCTGAAGAGCATATAATAAAATATGGAGAGGATGATGAGCTTGCTGCTGATAAATTAAAAAATGCAGCGGCTACAAAGAAACTTGCAATATTTGATGCTTTTGAAATATTAAATAGAATAGAATTAGAAAAGAGTTTAATAGAAGGTAACGATTCAGTTAACAGTAAAAAATCAGTAGAAGGATTTGCAGAACGAAGATCAAAATAGTTTAATAAAAGAGTTAAAAGACTTTATTCCAAAAACCGTTATAACTAATAAAAACAAAGCTAAAGCTTGGGATTATGGTCATAATGAAAAATATGATTTTATAGTAATTTCAAAAACAGGACAAATTGAAACTATAATTGAAATTGAAGGTTTAAAGATAGGACTCCCTAAACCACCTGCAAAAATATATTCTAGAAGTGATAAAAAAGAAGAACAATATTGGGAGCCGTTCGAGTATGATAAAAAACTACAAAAAATAAAATCAATATTTCAATGGCATGCTACACCATCATCATTTAAAGATGAGTGGGTTGAGTATATTGAACAAGAGTTTGATAGAAGAGAAGAAGGTTTTTGGTTTATGAATAACGGAATTCCAACTTATATTACAGGGTCTCAGTATATGTATGTTCAATGGACTAAAATAGATGTAGGTCTTCCAGATTATAGAGATGCTAATAGAATTTTTTATTTACATTGGGAAGCTTGTAAAGCAGATAAAAGAAGTTTTGGACAAGATTATTTAAAAATAAGACGTTCAGGTTTTTCTTATATGGCAAGTGAGGAATCAGCAAACATAGGTACAATAAGTAAAGATGCTAGACTTGGAATACTTTCTAAAACAGGAGCAGATGCTAAAAAAATGTTTACTGATAAAGTTGTTCCTATAGTAAATAATTATCCTTTCTTTTTTAAACCTGTTCAAGATGGTATGGATAAACCTAAAACTGAGTTAGCTTTTAGAGTTCCTGCATCTAAAATTACAAAAAAAAATATGTACATAGAAGATGAAGACCTTGTTGAAGGATTGGATACTTCTATTGATTGGAAAAACACAGGAGACAACAGTTATGATGGAGAAAAATTAAAACTTCTTGTACATGATGAATCTAAAAAATGGGAAAAACCGAATAATATTTTAAATAACTGGAGGGTTACCAAAACGTGTTTGCGTTTAGGTAGTAAGGTTATTGGAAAATGCATGATGGGTTCTACAGCTAATGCATTAGAAAAGGGAGGAGAAAATGGTAAAAAATTATACTTTGATTCTAAGGTTGAAAAAAGAAACAGAAATGGTCAAACAAAAAGTGGATTATACAGTTTGTTTATTCCGATGGAATACAATATGGAAGGTTTTATTGATAGATATGGGATGCCTGTATTTAGAACACCTAACAAACCCATTTTGGGAATTGATGGAGATTATATAAAACAAGGAGCTATAGATTATTGGGAAGCTGAAGTTGATAGTTTAAAAAATGATCCTGATGCTTTAAATGAATTTTATAGACAATTTCCAAGGACAGAGTCTCATGCTTTTAGAGATGAAAGCAAGCAATCGTTATTTAATCTTACAAAAATATATCAGCAAATTGATTATAATGATTCTTTAATAAAAGATAGATTTATAACTAGAGGTTCTTTTTCTTGGAAAGATGGCATTAAAGATACTAAAGTTATATTTAACCCAAACAACAAGGGAAGGTTTTTAATATCATGGACTCCAAATAAACTTTTGCAAAATAATCAATACTCTAAAAATGGAATACGTTACCCTGGTAATGAGCATATGGGTGCATTTGGATGTGATAGTTATGATATATCAGGAACAGTAGGTGGTGGTGCTTCTAATGGTGCGTGTCATGGACTAACTAAGTTTCATATGGATGAAGGCCCTACAAACGAGTTTTTTTTAGAATATGTAGCTAGGCCACAAACTGCAGAAATATTTTTTGAAGAAATATTAATGGCATGTGTTTTTTATGGAATGCCAATACTTATAGAAAACAACAAGCCTAGATTATTATATCATTTTAAAAATAGAGGATATAGAGGTTACAGCATAAACAGGCCTGATAGGACGTACAATAGGTTGTCACAAACAGAAAAAGAACTTGGTGGAATACCAAATAGTTCTGAAGATATTAAACAAGCTCATGCTGCTGCTATAGAGTCTTATATAGAAAAAAATGTTGGATTTGATTTAACTGAAACATTTAGAGACTCAGACCAAGTAGGTTCAATGTATTTTACTAGGACATTAGAAGATTGGGCAAGATTTAATATTAATAATAGAACGAAATTTGATGCTTCTATTAGTTCCGGTTTAGCTATAATGGCTACTCAAAAAAGCTTATATCAACCTATTAAAAAACAATCAAAAATAAAACTTAACTTTGCTAGATATGATAACAAAGGAAATAGTAGCCAAATTATAAGATAAATGAAAGATGTAAAGGTTAACATAAATCCAACAGGTTTTCCAAGTCAATTTGTTTCTGATGCAGAAAAAAAATCTTATGACTTCGGATTACAAATAGGTCAAGCTATTCAATATGAGTGGTTTCGAAAAGACGGAGGTCAAGGAAGGTTTTATAATCAATGGGCAGATTTTCATAGGCTTAGGCTTTATGCTAGAGGAGAGCAATCTGTTCAAAAATATAAAAATGAATTAGCAATTGATGGAGATTTAAGTTACTTAAACTTAGACTGGACACCTGTGCCAATTATACCAAAGTTTGTAGATATTGTTGTTAACGGAATGGCTGATAGAGTTTTTAAAGTAAACGCTTATGCTCAAGATGGAATGTCTTTAGACAAAAGAAGTGAATACCAAGTGCAGCTTGAAAAAGACATGTTAGGAAAAGACATGATGAATCAAGTTCAAAATGACTTTGGTATTAATACTTTTGCAACATCTGAAGAAGAAGTTCCAAATACATCTGAAGAGTTAGCTCTTCATATGCAACTTAAATACAAGCCTTCTATTGAAATAGCTGAAGAGCAAGCAATTAATACTGTTCTTGAAAGTAATAGATATCATGAAACTCAAAAGAGAATTTATTATGATCAAACTGTTTTGGGTATTTCAATGTGTAAAAATGTTTTTCAACCTGGAGCTGGAATAAAAGTAGAGTATGTAGACCCTGCAAATGTGGTTTATAGCTATACTGAAGACCCTCATTTTTCTGATTGTTTTTATTGGGGAGAGATTAAAACAATTCCAATTACTGAATTAAAAAAAATAGATCCAAGTTTGACAAGGGTAGATATGGAAGAAATTTCTAAATACAGTCAAAGTTGGTATGATTATAATAACACTGCTCAGTATTACAACAATAGTTTGTTTAGTAGAGACAGTGTGACTCTTTTGTTTTTTAACTATAAAACAACACAAACTTTTACATACAAGAAAAAAATAAATGCATCAGGTGCTGAAAGATTAATTGAAAAAGACGATACGTTCGACCCAACTGAAGAAATGATGGAAGAGGGTAGATTTGAAAAAGTTTCAAAAACAATTGATGTTTGGTATGAAGGAGTTATGGTTATGGGAACTAACATAATTCTTAAATGGGAAATGTCTGAAAACATGGCTAGACCAGAATCAGCGTCTCAAGAAGTATACCCAGAGTATGTAGCTTGTGCGCCAAGAATGTATAAAGGAGCTTTAGAATCTTTAGTTAGACGTATGATTACGTTTGCTGATTTAATTCAAATAACTCATCTTAAACTACAGCAAGTAATTTCAAGAGTTGTACCAGATGGTGTATTTATTGATGCCGATGGTTTAAACGAAGTAGACCTTGGAACAGGGCAAGCATATAATCCAGAGGATGCGCTTAGAATGTTTTTTCAAACAGGTAGTGTTATTGGACGAAGCTATACTCAAGATGGAGACTATAATCAAGCAAAAGTTCCAATCCAACAATTAAACAGTAGTTCAGGTCAAAGTAAAATACAAAGCTTAATAGGTTCTTATAATCATTATCTTTCTATGCTTAGGGATGTAACTGGACTTAATGAGGCAAGAGATGGCGCAACACCTGATTCATATGCATTAGTAGGTCTTCAGAAATTAGCAGCACTAAGTAGTAATACAGCAACTAGACACATATTAGACGCTGGGTTACAAATGAGTCAAAGACTATGTACTGCTTTATCTAGTAGAATAGCAGATATGTTAGAGTATTCTGAATTTAAAGAACAATTTATAAATCAAATTGGAAAGTTTAATGTTGGAATATTAGAAGAAATAAGTGAATTATACTTAAGTGATTTTGGAATATTTATTGAAATACAACCAGACGAGGAAGAACAAAGAATGTTAGAACAAAACATTCAAATGGCACTTCAACGTGATTCAATAAATTTAGAAGACGCAATTGATATTAGAGAAATTAGAAATATAAAATTAGCTAATCAAGTTTTAAAACTTAAAAGAAAAGCTAAAGAAGATGCTGACCAGCAAGCGAAAGCCGCTGCCGCTGAACAGCAAGGTCAAATAAATATGCAATCTCAAAAAATGGCTGCAGAAACTGCAATGCAAAAGATTCAAATGGAAACTCAAGCAGCTATGCAGATTGAAGAAGCAAAAGCTACTTTCTCTGTTAAGAAAATGCAAGGTGAAGCTGCTATAAAAGCTGAGTTAATGAATTTAGAATTTCAACTTCAAATGAAGTTAAAAGGCGTAGAGATAGATGGATTAAAATCAAGAGAGCTTCAAAGAGAAGGTGCAAAATCTGAAAGAATATCTCAAACCAATACAGAGCAATCAAAATTAATAGAGCAAAGAAAAAATAACTTACCTCCAATTAGTTTTGAATCCAATGAAGATAGCTTAGATGGTTTTGATCTTGCAGAGTTTGAGCCTAGATAATACCTTAAATGTAAATTAAATTAATTATATAACTTTGTAAAAATCAAATCAAATGGAATTTAAAGTAAAAGAAGTAAATCCTTTAGAACAAAAATCAGTTCAAGAGGTAGAAAAAGATCTTTTAGACAAGCATGAAGAAAGTTTAAATGAAAATCAACCTAAAGCTGAAGAGTCAATAAAAGTTGAAGAATCATTAAAAACTGAAGAGCCTGCTGAATTAAGAGAAGAAGACGTTCTTTCATATATTGGAAAAAGATATAATAAAGAAATATCATCTATTGATGAATTATTTACGGAAAGAGAAGTAAGTGAAGATTTACCAGAAGATGTTTCTAGATATTTAAAATTTAAAAAAGAAACTGGTCGAGGTTTTAGTGATTTTGCAAAAGCAAATAAAAATTACGAAGATTTACAAGACGACCAAGTGTTAGCTGAATATTATTCTTTAACAGAAGAGGATTTAGATAGTGAAGATATTCATTATTTAATGGATGAAAAGTTTTCATATGATGAAGACGTAGATGATTCCTCAGAAATTAAAAAGAAAAGTATAGCTAAAAAAAGAGAACTTTCGAAAGCAAAAAAGTATCTTAATGATTTCAAAGAAAAATATAGTACTCCTCTTGAGTCAAGTGGGAAAGCTGTTTCTGAAGAAATGCAAAAAGAACTTGATGCATATAAAAAGTATATTCAAGAATCGAAGACTATTGAAGAAGCTAATCAAAAAAAGAATGAGTATTTTTCAAGAAAAACTGATGAGGTTTTTAACTCTGAATTCAAAGGTTTTGAGTTCGAAATAGGAGATAAAAAAATCGGTTATTCTTATGGAGATGCAAAGGAAATGAAGTCTAAGCAAATGAATCTAGAAAACCTTATAGGAAAATATGTAGGGGACGATGGATTGATTGCTGATGCTAAAGGTTGGCACAAGGCACTTAGTGCTGCAATGGATCCTGAAAGATTTGCTCAGTATTTTTATGAGCAAGGAAAATCAGATGGTGTAGGTGATATTTCTAAAAAAAGTAAAAACATTAATATGAATGTTAGAAATACTCCACAATCAATTGGTGATACAGGGTTTAAAGCTAGAGCAGTAAGTGACAACAGTGGAAAAGGTTTGAGAATAAGAAGTAACAAAAATAAATAATAATTAAAAAAAACAAAAATTATGGCAGGAGCTGTTAACAACGTACCAGGATTTGATTTACAACCAAGTTCGGAACAAGTATTATTACAAACAAATTACATTACTAACTTTGATTTCTTAAATCAGTATCTTCCAGATACTTACGAAAAAGAATTCGAACGTTATGGAAACAGAACAGTAGCATCATTCTTAAGAATGGTAGGCGCTGAAATGCCTTCTAATTCTGACCTTATCAAATGGGCAGAGCAAGGAAGATTACACACAAAGTACACATCAGTGACTTCAGCAGCAGCTGCAGGTCAAGATACTGCTACTTTAACAATTGGAGATGTATTAGTACCAGGATCTGGTTCTATAGCGATTAGAGTTGGTCAAACAATTATGTTGTCTGATAGTTCTCTTAATTCAACTAATAGCAATAAAGCAATCGTTACAGCAGTAGATTTAACAGCTGGAACAATTGATGTAGCTTACTATGAAGCAGGAGGTCAGACAATGGCAGCAGCAGTAGTATGTTCTTTATTTATCTATGGTTCTGAATTTCAGAAAGGTTCTGTTGGAATGCAAGGACAATTAGAAGCAGATGATTTTATTTTCGAAAATTCACCAATTATCATTAAAGACCGTTACGCAGTATCTGGTTCTGACATGGCACAGATTGGATGGATTGAAGTAACAACTGAAAATGGAGCAACTGGATTCTTATGGTACATGAAATCAGAGCATGAAACTAGACTTCGTTTTGAAGACTATTTAGAAACGGCTATGGTTGAAGCAGTACCTGCTGAAGCAGGTGGTGGTGCAGCAGCAATTGTAGAAGGAATTGCAAGTGGTGTAGGTAACAAAGGTTCAGAAGGTCTTTTCTATGTTGTTGAAAACAGAGGAAATGTATGGGCAGGTGGAAACCCAAATGCATTAGCAGATTTTGATTCTATCATTTCTCGTTTAGATAAGCAAGGTTCAATTGAAGAAAATGTTATTTTCTTAAACAGAAACTTTGGTTTTGACATTGACGATATGTTAGCAGCTCAAAACTCTTATGGAGCAGGTGGAACATCTTATGGTCTTTTTGACAATGATGAGGAAATGGCGCTTAACTTAGGATTTACAGGATTCCGTAGAGGTTATGATTTCTACAAGACAGACTGGAAATACTTAAATGACCCAACAATGAGGGGTGATATTGGAGGTGGTACTGTAAACGGTGTATTAGTTCCTGCAGGTTCTACTACAGTTTACGATCAAGTTCTTGGTAAAAATGCTAAGAGACCATTCTTACACGTTAGATATAGAGCTTCAGAAACTGAAGACAGACGTTATAAAACTTGGATTACAGGTTCAGCTGGTGGAGCTGCTACATCGGATTTAGATGCGATGGAAGTAAACTTCTTATCAGAAAGAGCTTTATGTACTTTAGGTGCTAACAACTTCTTTATCTTTAACAACTAGAAGTAAATTTAAAAGGGGAAGCCAGGCAAAAGTTGGGGGCTTGGCTGACTCTTTTTTTATTATAAATTAAAATTAAAAATCAAATCAAATGTCAACAAAAAAGAAACAGGTTTTTGTAAATAAAGCCTACAAACTTACCAAAGATAACGCTCCATTGAGCTATCACATTCAATCAAGAAACCACAAAAGAAAGTCACTACTTTTTTTTGATGAAAGCACAGGGACTAACAGAGCTTTAAGGTATTCTAAAAATCAAAAAAGTATTTTTGAAGATGACCAAGATGGAAATGCTATTCTAGAACCTATTGTGTTTGAGGATGGATTACTATTTGTTCCTAAAGAAAACCAAGTATTACAAAAGTTTTTAGCACATCATCCAGGTCTTGGAAATATGTATGTTGAAGTAGATAAAGAAAAAGATGCTAGTTCTCTAGTTGAATCTTTAGATTTAGCTTTAGATGCTCAACTTTTAGCAAAAGAGTTAGATATTGAAATGCTTGAGACTGTTGCTAGAGTTGTAATAGGATTAAGAATAGATAATTTAACTTCGTCTGAATTAAAGAGAGATGTTAGAATATTTGCAAAAAGATATCCTGCTGAATTCATGGAATCATTAAATGATCCTTTATTAAGACTTCAAAATAAATGCGCTAAATTTTTTAGCGAAAACTTATTGGTTCTTAAAAACAAAAAAGATGTTTACTATAACATTCAAGGAAATAAAAATAAACTACTTACCGTACCTTACGGAGAAGACCCATTGTTTATTTTAGCTTCATTTCTTCAAAGTGATGAAGGGTTAGAAGTATTAAGAATACTTGAGGGTAAATTAGGTTAACATTATTTTTAAATAAATTATAGAAGAGGCTCATAAATATGAAGCCTCTTTTTTTTGTACATTTGTAAAAAGACTTATAAATGGCATCAATAATAAATACAGTAAGGTCTACTGTTCTGTCAATTGCGAATAAAAACAATTATGGATATATAACTCCTAATGATTTTAACCTATATGCAAAACAAGCTCAATTAGATATATTTGAAGATTATTTCTATCAATATAACTCATGGATTGTAAAGCAAAATGCAAGAGTTTCAGGAAGTGGATATGCAGATATAATAAAAGGTTTGGTAGAGGTTATAGATAGTTTTTCTGTAACGAATCCTCTTGTCTTAAACGCTGGTGTTTATGGGCTTCCATTAGATTATTATTTAGTAAATAAGATATTTCAAGGAAATAATGAGATAGAAAGAGTTAGTCAGAGTAAAATACTTTTACTTAATAGTTCTAAATTAACAGAACCATCTATAATGTTTCCTGCATATACTGCTGAGGGAGATAATATTACAGTATACCCATCTTTAACAGGTGTCGTAAACTGTCAGTATATTAGATATCCTGAAGATCCAAAATGGACTTATGTAGAATTATCTGGTGGAGAACCCTTGTTTGATGAAACTGCAATAGGTTATCAAGACTTTGAATTACCTGCATCAGATCAAGTAAATTTAATTAATAAGATACTTCAATACGCAGGGATGTCAATTAGAGAAATACCTTTGGTTCAATTTGCTCAAGCAGAGGAACAGGGAGAAAACACACAACAAGGATAAGACATGGCATATTTAACACAATATCAGTATTACGAAAACGATGGTAATAATCCTGAAGATAAGAATTGGGGTTCGTATCAATACATTTCATTAAAAGACATAGTAAATAACTTCATGTTAATGTATGTTGGTAATGATAAATTAATAAATAACTCAGAAAGATATAATGTTTTATTTCATGCAAAACGAGCGATACAAGAGTTAAATTATGATTCTTTAAAAGAAATTAAAATATTAGAGTTAGCTGTTAATGACGAATTAAGATTTGTTTTACCAGATGATTATGTAAATTGGGTTAGGATTTCAATGTATAAAAATGGAACATTGTTTCCTTTAACAGAAAATATTCAAACTAATTGGAGTAGTGCATATCTTCAAGATAATAATTATAGAATTTTATTTGATGAAGAGGGAAATGTTTTAAAACCTGAGTTTTCTACAGTAGATATTGATAGAATAAAAGGAAGCAATAGAACAATCTATTTAAATGCAGAAAGTCCATATGATGGTCAAGAAGGTTATTTTTATAATAATGTTTGGTATTTTGAATATGCAATAGGTGGGCGTTATGGTTTAAATACTGAAACAGCTAATCAAAACCCTACTTTTAAAATAAATAAAAAATCAGGAGTAATTAATTTTAGCTCTGATATGGCAGGAGAGTTAGTTGTTTTAGAGTATGTTTCTGACGGAATGGAAAATGGGGTAAATGCTGACATAAGTTTAAACAAATTATTTGAAGAATTTATTTATGCATATATTAAATTTTCAATTCTTTCTAGTAAGTTTGGAATACAAGAGTATATTATAAATAGAACTAGAAAAGAAAAAACAGCCCTTTTAAGGAACGCAAAAATTAGATTAAGCAATATACACCCAGGGAGGTTATTAATGAACCTAAGGGGTCAAAACAAGTGGATAAAATAATATGGCTAAGATTCAAAAGAACTTTATAAAAGGTCGAATGAATAAGTCCGTTGATGAGCGTTTAGTTCCTCAAGGAGAATACATCGATGCTTTAAACGTTAGGTTAGGTTCTACAGAAGGAACTGAGATAGGTGCTGTAGAAAATTCAAAAGGAAATGAGCTTTTAGTTGAGCTAAAATACCTAGGAACTCCTTTAACTGAAAATGCTAGATGTATTGGTGCTTATGAGGATGGCTCAAACGAAACCATATATTGGTTTGTTCATGACCAAGAAAACTTATTATCCCCAACAGGGAATGTTGATTTAATTGTTTCTTTTGACATTCAAAGTTCTATTTTATTTTATCATGTAGTATCGACATCTGTATTAAATTTTAATAAAAACTTCTTAATAAATGGAATAAATTTAATTGGAGATTTATTATTTTTTACAGATAATTTAAATCCTCCAAGAAAAATAAACATTGACAGAACTTACGCACAGCCATTAGCAGGAATAGACCAAGTAACGGAACAAGATATTGGAGTTATTTTAGCTCCTCCATTAAATCCTCCGTCAATAGATTTAATTCAATTAGCAGGGGAAGAAAACTATATGGAAGACTTATTTTTAAGTTTTGCTTATAGGTGGCAGTATGAAGACGGAGAGTACTCAGCTATATCGCCATTTTCTAAAGTTGCATTTACACCTGGGCCATTTCAATTAAATTATGATACGTATCTTAATGATGGGATGAAAAATATATTTAACAGTGTTAATATATCTTTTAACTCAGGTGGAAGAAATGTAAAGGATGTTGATGTTCTGTTTAAGTTTTCGACTAGTCAATCAATAAATGTAATTGAGAGATATAATAAAGTAGATCAAGGATGGTTAGATAATACTATTCAAACAATTCCTTTTAATAATAAAAAAATATATACAGCATTACCAGAAGAACAGCTTTTAAGGCTATACGATAATGTTCCTAAAGTAGCTCAGGCTCAGACCATTATGGGCAATAGATTAATGTATGGAAATTATATAGATGGATATGATATTGTAAATGAAAACGGAAAAGAAGTTTATTTAAATTATGACTTATCTTTAATAACAGAAGATTTATTTAATGAAGAAATACTAGCCACAGAAGCTAACTTTAATTATACTATAGACAATATTGTTGAGGTTCCAAATGCTGAAGTTACTATTGATTTTGGAGACATAGACCTAATACCAGGGTCACAAATAGGAATTGAATTTAATTATGTTAACGCTTTGTTTAGTGGAGACGCATCATATGATGATGGTTCGCAGCCTTTGAATCAATTTGATTATACGTTTTTATTTAATATTCAAGAAAATTACAGTAGTATTCATGATTTATTTACAAGTCCAGAATTTATAAATGCTGTATCTGAATTTGAAATTGATTGCCTTGATGGCACATCTTTGACAGATATTTTTAATTGTGGGATAGTAGCTAAAAATGAATGGAAATATGATGGTTTTGGAGTATCTTCTACAAATCAAGGATTTGTTTTAAGTAGTTCTTTAGGCAGTAGTATTGTTACTTTAATTGTACCTGGTTTACGATTTCAAAAATATGATGTAACGCAACAACCTGAAGTTCCTTTAGGAATTTATGCTTATGAATATTTAACATCTATAGGGGCAACAGGATTATATGCTTTAGATTCATCTAAAGAAAGTCTTCATAGTAATAGAGATTATGAGATTGCTATTGTTTACATGGATAATTACGGAAGAAGTACAACGGCATTAGTTGATACAGATAACACTGTTTATGTTCCTTGCAGAAACTCAATAAGTAAAAACAATATAAGAGTTCAGTTAAATAATTATCCTCCTTATTGGGCAACAAAATACAAGTTTGTTATTAAAGAGTCTAAAACAGGGGCTAGAACAGTATATTCTAATATATTTTTTAGAGAAGAAGATACTGGAGATGTATGGTATAAGCTTGATGGGGACAATAGAGATAAGGTGCAAGATAATTCTAATTTAATTGTAAAAGCTGATAGTAGCGGACCATCGTCTAGATGTGTTACCACAAAAGTTTTAGATTTTTCAAGTCAATTAGAAGATTTTCTTTGTACAAAAAATCAAGATGATGAGGTAGTTTCAGGTACTTGTGGGCAACCAGCTGGTACTTACATGAAATTAAGACCATCTAATTTTGCAGCAAACTCACCTGCAAATTCTTTTATAGACAGAACTAGTGTGGGAGGTCTTCCAGAAACAGGAAGTAGCTATAGTCACGCTGTAGTATCATGTTCTATATTAGATGAAAATAATGTAGGTCAATTTGTGCCTTTTACTATCCCTCAAGGTAGTGTTATTAATTTTGTTTTTAGAACCAACAGATACAAAAGAGGCTCTAGGTGTGGTAGTAGATTTTATGACTATGATAAAACATTTGTTGCTTCTAGAGATTATGATAGTATGTATCAATTTGTTGAAGGAGATCAAATTGATTTTACAAATGGAATCACAACTGGTAGTGATGGCGGTGAAAACACAGTAAGTCAATCAAGTGTAATTTCAAATTATTACACATCCTTAGGAGGTCCTGGGTCAACTTATATTTCTTTTCAACAAGTTCCAAATCAAGGAGAGCTTTTTCTTGTAATACAAACAGGTACTCCTGCTTGTTCTTCCCCAGATAAAAGAGGGTCTTATGAGACAGTTCAAATTATTGTAAATAGAGCGACTACTTTGTCTGTTTTTGAAACAGAGGCATTACAAGCAAATGATGAATTATACTATGAAAACGAACAAACTTTTGATATTGTAAATGGACTTCATTTATCAGGAAATGCTGATGCTGACCAAGACCAAACATCTAGTCTTCCTGCTGTCATTGATTTAAGCTTTTTTAATTGCTATACCTTTGGGAATGGGGTAGAGTCTGATAAAGTTCTTGATGCTTTGGTTTCACCTGTTTTGTCTTTAGGAAGCAAAGTAACATCTGTTTCTGAAGAGCAGTATAAGGAAATACATAGATTTTCAGACATTACTTACAGTGGTGTATTGAATCAAGAAAGTGGGTTAAATAAGTTAAATCAATTTAATTTAGCATTAGCTAACTTTAAGTCATTAGAGAGGGAGTTTGGGCCATTGAGAAAAATGCATTCAAGGCAGACTGATATTCTTGCTTTACAAGAAGATAAGATATCGTATGTATTGGTTGGTAAGAATTTATTATCTGATGCTGCTGCAGGAGGAGCTATAACATCTGTTCCTGAAGTGCTTGGAACTCAGTTAGCTAGAATAGAAGAATATGGAATAAGTAATAACCCTGAAAGTTTTGCTTCGTATGGATCTGATGTTTATTTTACAGATGCCAAAAGAAGTTCTGTAATAAATCTAAAAGGAGGTTCGTCTCAGTCTGACAGACTATCTGTTATATCTAAAGTAGGTATGAGAAGTTGGTTTAGAGATTTGTTTTTAGATTCATATTTTACTGAAAAACTAGGTGGATTTGATCCGTATATGAATGAATATGTATTAAGCTCTACTAAGGATTTAGTTCCATTGCCTCCAGTTGAAAGACAATGTGGATATAAATTAATTCAACAATCTAGTGAATCTGATATTTCATTTAACTTAAATCTTACGACTATAATTGGAAACGTAGATATTGATTATGATATATCTGTAGGTCAAGTTCAAGTTATTGTTTTTTATAATAATGTAAAAGTAATAGATACCATTGTATCTAGCTCAGGAACACTAACTTTTTTAAAGAATCAAAGCAACCCAGTGTTAGCTCAGGTTTTTATAGTACCTCAAGAGGTTTCGGAATATGAGATGACGTTTAATTGCCCTGAATCAAGTGAGTTAACTGTAAAGCAGATATTTTTAAATAGCTCTACGGACGCAGGTTTAACATCTAAAATTAGATATAATTGGACTTTATCAAATAACACAAGTCCTTACAATTCTAATTTTATAGTACTTGAAAGTGATGGGGTATCTTTGTTTAAAGAACAAACAGGTTCTGAGTCTTTTGGTACTATTCCAGCTGAAGGGGCGAATGTAAGAATGGAAATTAAAACACAAGTAGGTTTTAATTTTAATCAGTTTTCAGATAAATTACTTTATTTGATTTCTGATGTTAATTATAATGAGTCTGATATTAACACGCTAATACCTTTATTAAACAACATAGTTCCAATACAGGTGCTAAATCCAACATCTAGTACTCCAACTTACTTTGTTAATTTTAATTATTCAAATCCAAGTGACTTAAAATACTTATATTTGGTATGGGATTTAAGAACAAGCGGTCTTGAATCATTTTGTTATGATGTAACAATTCCGCAAGACGCATGTTGTGATTGTGGTTCAGCATTGTTAGAATTTTGTTATGACGCAGCTTCAGCAACATCAGCTTGTTGTGATTGTGTAGTACTAGTATAAAAAATAAATAAATGGCAACAACAGTAAATAAATACATTGATAGTTCAGATTTTTTAACAGCAACTGCGGTATATGATGATGCAGCTCTAACTACTCCTTCAGCGGATGGATATTATCAGCAAAATGGAATATATAGACAACAGTCAGCAGGAGTTTTATTAGCTGGGTCTACAACTTGTCCATCTTGTTCAGGCTCTTCGGAGGCTTTGACAGTAACTGGTGTTTCCGCTACTGAATTGTGCTGTGGAACTAGTAGTAACTACACAGCTTTTTTTGCGTCAGGGGATTCATTTACAAATGCATCAACAACACTAATGTATGCTGATCCAGGGTTAACTACTGTTGTTCCTGATGGATGGTATCAGATAAAAACTTCTAATCAATACAGGCAGCAACTTCTTGGGTCTTTGCAGCCTCTTACTAATTGCCCTACATGTCCATCAACACCTGATTTTTATATCTCAGGGGTTTCTGCTACTTGTAGTGCATTTTGTACAACTAATTATAATATAAGTGTTGGCGTTAGTACTGTAAGTGGTAACGACTATTTCACATTAACTTTTGGTGATGAGATTGTAGGAGGTTTAGCTGATGGATGGTATGCTTATGATGACCTAGCTACTTCAACAGGCACTAGCTCAAGTTGGAGAATAATGGAAATACAAAACAATCTTGTCGCTGATATTCTTGTATGTGATGCAGGAAATAATTGCGTAAATCCATAAATAAATAACCATGGCTGAACAAAAAGAATATACTTTAACATATAGCGAATCGGTTGATGGATGGCCTTCATTTTATAGCTTCATACCTGATTATATTTTAGGAATGAACCAATACTTGTATACCTTTAAAGAGGGTAAGCTTTACCGCCATAACAGCAACGAGCGTAGAAACAACTACTATGGAGTTGATAATGATTCAACAATAACAAGTGTATTCAACCAAGAACCAACAACCAATAAAGTATTCAAGACGATTGAGCTTGAAAGTGATGCTCCATGGGACTGTGATGTAGTTTCTGATTTAGGAGCAGGATTTATGCCTGCTTCATATTTTGTATTAAAAGAAGGTGGGTATTTTGCTTTTATTAGAAGATTAGCAAATTCTAAAAATTTATCTTTAAGATCTGCACAAGGTATAGGAACAATAAAAGGAAGCGCAGGAGTAGGTCCAAATTCTATAACGATAGATTTTGGGTTTTTATTAGGTTCAATGATTAATATTGGTGATGCGTCTGACCCTACTAGTGTAGGTGATGTAGCATATTATAATAATAGCGGAACACCTGTTGAAATAGGAGAAATCACAGGTATAAGTGCAGATAATAAATCTATTACTATAGATAATCCTGTTATAGTTGGAGCTTTGCCTGCGTCATATATATTGTATTTAAAAAACAGTGTTGCAGAGTCATATGGAACACTAGGTTATTATTTAGAATTTAAACTTACAAACTCAAGTACTGAGGCTGTAGAACTTTTTACAGTAGATTCAGACGTATTTAAAAGTAATCCGTAGTTTTTTGTATCTTTGTTTATATGAAGTTTACTGTAAGGAAATTAAATTCAGAAGATTATAATTCAATTTTAGTGCCATGGTGGAAAGATTGGAGATGGACAGCCCCTCCAAAAGATTTTTTACCAGAAGATGGTGCAGGTGGTTTTATAGTATATGACGAAACGATTCCTGTGTGTGCAGGATATATGTATGTAACAAATTCAAAAGTAGGTTGGTGTGATTGGATTATATCTAATTTCGAATATAAGGACAAGCTAAAAAGAGAAGAGGCTCTAGTTTTTTTAATAAGTGTTTTAACGAATACATTAAAAATATCTGGATGTAAATATTCATATGCTCTTTTAAAGTCAAAATCACTTACCAAACATTATGAAGAAAACGGATATATAGAGTCTGGAACTTATAACAAAGAAATGATTAAAGTATTATAATATGGCAGCATTCACAACAATAGCAGCAGCTACAGTCTCAATAGGAGGTAATATAGCAAAAGGAGCTTTAGCAGGAGATGCTGCAACTACGGCTGCAAGAGAGGCAGGTAGATTAAGAATAGAGCAAGACAGGCTAGAGCAAGAATCTGTAGCTAGATTGGAGCAAAACTTTTTTGATGAAGTTAGAGCAACTACAGATGTTTATGATAAGCAACTACAGCAAGGAAATGTAATGGGTGCGCAAATATTAGAAGCTGTTCAAGAAGGAGATCAAAGAGGTGTAGCGGCAGCTGCAGGAAAAGTTAAGCAGGTTCAGGATGCTACATTAGGAGCAACAGCCGATAAGTTTGCAAAGCAAAAATTAGACATAGATATGGCTAGGGCTAAAGCAGGTGAGATGTCAGCTTCTGAAATAGCAGCCTTACAAGATGATAGAGCGGCAGCAGCAGGACTACAAGCAGATGCTTTAGATTCGCAAGCCGACCAATTAAGAGGACAGGCAACAGGTGCTTTTATAGATGCAGGTGTAAGTACACTTCAAACAGGACTTTCATTATCAAATTCAATATCTGCAGGGAAAGATGCAAAGGCAGCTGAGAAATTAGCTACAGATAAAGGTATCAGTATTGATGATGCCAAGGTAGAAATATCTAAGTACAGTAATAAAGAGAGAAGAGGATTCATGAAAGAAGGTGGTACTGCTCTTGACGTAAGCGGTAGAAGTAATGTGCCAGGTCAACAAGCAGATGCTTTTGAAAGTTCTATATATAACACCCAAACTGTTACACCTGCTGTAAATACAAGTATGAGTGTGAACAATTCTTTTGGAGTTCCAGATGACTTATATAATAGTATACTTGATTATCAATCAAAACAAAACGATAAGGCTGTTTATGATTTTAACACTGTATTAAATAATTTAAAAGACCCTAGTTTTTTTGGTTCTTTATTTAAAAATGAATAAATGGGTAATAAATTAGACGCAACAAGAATTGCATTGTCACAGGGTTTTACAGGAGTAAGTGACCCAACAGCTATATTAGATTCCATAACGAAAGGAATGGAGAGTGTTGCTACTTGGAAAAAAGGAATAGATGATGCTGACATTAAGTTAAAAACAGATACTGCTCAAAAATATAGAGATGCTGAGAAAAAGGTTTATGATGACCTTCCGACTAATGAAACATATAAAGCTCAAGTTTTAAAAGGTTTAGATAGTTATAAGAATCGTTTGTATAACAATATGAAGATGGTTCAAAAAGGAGTTATAAATCCTAATGATAATTTAATATTTCAAGAGAACGGAAAGCAATCATTTAATATTCTTGCTGAAAGAATAAATAACTATTCAAAAGATAGAGAAGCTTATGTGAAATCAGTTAGTGGGTATACAGATGAAAAAGGAAACTTTATCAAACCAACTACAGGAAAAGGTGGAGCAGCCTTAGAGGATTTAAATTCTCAAATGGGTAATCCTGAATTTACAAAGATTTCTTTTGGACAAGATGGAATGGCTAGAATTACATTCTATGAAACTAAAATAAACGAAGCTACTAGTACTAGAGAGATAGTAAAAGATAAAGATGGAAATCCAATACCTTTAAAGGGGCTTGAAAATGTAAGTGTTTTGGCTTATGAAGGTCAAAGAAATCAAGGTGCTGGATTGCCTAGAGTTTATTTACAAGACCAAGCTAAAGAAGTAACAGGTCAAGGCAGTGCATTTAAGAATAAATACCAGCAAATGGTTGATTCAGGTGGTTTTGTAGGAAACATAGTTGATGACGCTAAGGGTAAAAGCAAAGAAGAATTTAAAACATTATTAACTAATGCTTCAAACCTTATGTCTACAACGGCAGGTCAGGCGCTAAGTATTTTATCAGACAATGGTCCTGTTGAAGAGCAGTCAACACCTCTTAATGCCAGACAGTGGGATGAGATGTCAAAATCGATAGGCAAAGATGCTATGAAAGATACAATTTCATATGATTATTATGATTTTGATTCAGAAGAAATAAAGCAAGGAGAAAAAAGTAAGTATATTGAAATGACTTTTAGTAAGAACAACACAAATGTGCCTGTGCTTACACCTGAAGATAAGTTAGCTGCGGAAAGAATTGCTCAATTTACAATTTATTCTCAATTAAGTCGTGAGGTAAAAAGAGGTATAGATTCCCCTCAAAAGCAAAGAGACTTTAAAGCTGATGAAAATGAAAAAGACAGAAACTTAAGGAGAGAACTTGCGAATACCGAAAATAAAAGAAAAGATTCAGATAAAATTGGTACTTCAACTTTAATTGATGATGTTATACAAGGAAGCTCTGCTAGTTTTCAAGCTCTTTTAAGGCAAAAAAATTATAAGAGCAAAAAGATAGGTGAAAATAAGATTCAAATTTTCAGCGATGATGGAACTAAAATAGGTGTTCCTTTAGACTTTACAGGGAAAGGACTTGATGTTGCTCTGCAGTTAGCTGCTGAGTTTGGATTATCTCCTGAAGATTATAAAAAATACAACAAATTAAAAGACCCAAGTGCTACATCAAAAACCGAAGGTTTTGTTGATTTTGGAGGCGCTACAGACGTAAAGTTAAGTTTAGAAACAAAAGTAGAGGGTAGGGGTTCTAAAGCCGTTACATTAAACGATAGAATAGAACAGGTTATTGAAACAGCGGATAACGATACTAATTGGGGGGTTGATGACGATTTATTAGTACAGGGAATTGAAAGTGCGCTTAATGAAGCTTTAAATAAGTCTAATCAAAAGCTTAATAATCTTAGTGTAACTCATGATGGTAGCGATAATATAACTATAACAGGTAAGAATTCTAAAGGAAAAACAATAACCATTACAGGTATACAAAAAGATTCGGACCCAAAAGATATGAAAATTGAGATAGGTGCAATTCTTAATAAGTTTTTTCAAAAAATAGATTCAGATGAAGACTACACCTCTGGTGTTGGAGTAAACTACAAGGACAAATAATAAAACATAATGGATAAAGAGGTATTACAAGATTTATACGATAGAGCTAAATCACAAGGATATAGTAAATCCATAGAAGAGTTTGAAAAGTTAATAGGTTCTGACCAAGAGGTTTTGGATGATAATTTTGAATATGTAAAATCTAAAGGATACGGAAAAGATATTTCAGAGTTTTCGACATTAGTAGGTTTTGGTGAAAAAAAAAATCCAATCGTTACTCCTTCAGATGGGGAAGAGGTTCTTACGGAATCTACTACCGAAACGGAAGTGCAAGATGGTGCTTCGGATTCTTTAGAAGTAAACAAAGTAGTTGAAGAGGGTGTAATTAATGAGTCTGAATTAAACTTTGAAGACCAATCAGCACCGATTATAGAAGAAGAAGTTTTTATACCTGACGCACCTAACAGAGAAGGTGTATTAGATAATAAAGATGGTTCTATATCTACACATAAAATGAGAACAGAAACTGATGGCCAAGGCAATTGGTTTTCATTTCCTACAGTATTTCAAAACGAAGATGGATCTTTTGTGGACATGTCTAATCAAGCAGAACAAGATTGGAATTCTGTTTACGAAGAAGCTCAAAGAAGAGGTGAGGTTATAAACTTTGGCTCAGACGAAAATTCAGCTATAGAGTATGGAAAAGGTTCTTGGAAAAATAAATTTGACGCTAAAAAAAATATAGAACTTTTAAATTCAGTAGGATATATTGAAGCAAACGAAGGAGTTAAGTCAATGATTAGTACCGAAGGGCTTACTGATTTTGATAAAGAGCGATTAGAAAGTAGAGAAAAAACATATAGACTTAAAAATAATGAAACAGGTGAGTTTGAGTATAAAAAAGAATCTCAAATAAAACCTGATGTTTTAAAAGCTATAAAGATATATGAAACTTCAAAAGACGGTTCATATAAAAAAAATTACACAGACGTTCAGGTAGATGTCGAAGATTTTGACAGAGATGATGTGCCTGATGCAAGTAAACTAGATTTATTAGGGATTAATCAAGAAGATTATTTAAAGTGGGATAAAGTAAACACAAGACAAGAAGGTTCTGTGTTTAAGTTTATGAAAAACATTTTACTTAATGATGAATATAGTGATTTTGAAAAAGAACAAAGACAGTATGAAAAACTTCAATCATACCAAGCAACTCAATTAAATGGTATAACTAATGACTTGGAAAAAAATCAAGCGTTACAAAAACTAACTTTAGACCCTGAACAAATTAAGGAATTAAAGAAAGAAGAAAAAAATCTTCAAAAAGAGTTTTATAGTAAAGTCCAAACAATGAGCAAATCAATAGATTTGTTTCCTAAATTTAAAGATGCTACTGTAGATACAGAATTAGAAAAAAGAAAAAGACTTTATTCTGCTGTAAAAAAAGGAGGTTTAAGTGAGGCTAGTCAAGGAACTATAGAGTTGTTAAAAACAGGAGGAACAGCTCTTTCTGATTTTACAACAAATTTCTTGGGTGGTATACCAGCTTTTATAGACCAAAGACTAACAACTTTTGGATATGACAAGAAAGGGTTTCTTGCAGGGTTGAGTGATATGTTCACTGACTCAGCTGAACACGTTAACTTGGCTTACGGTGGAGTTAAACGTTCAGGGTTTATGTCTGGTAAACCTGTTATGTATAGAGGTCAACAATACTTTGTTGATAAAAACGGAAAGGTTTATGACCAGGAGACAAATATATTATTGGATGGAATTATTTCTTTGTCTGATATAAAAGAAATACAAAAAAGGTCTAAGGATGTTCCTGAAGAAGAAACCATGTGGACAGGTGGTTCTGTTACTACAGGACTTACAAGCACATTAGTTAATTTATTTGGATTAATAAGAACAGGTGGTAAGGTAAAAAATGCACTAGGATTAAAAGGAAAGCGAGCAGGTTCTATTGGAATGGGTGTTACTTCTTTTACTAGTGGGGTTGTTGATAATGTTGATGATGTTAGGTCTCAATTAATAGCGACTGGTATGAGTGAGAAAGAAGCTATGAATATAGCTGTTAATGCAGGTCAAGCAATATCTACTCTAGATGGTGTATTTTCTGGATTAGCAGGTAGCAATGAAAAGCTTTTAACAGGTTTAACAGGAATTAAAAATCAAATAAAAAACCTAGCAGTTACCAAAGGAAAAGATTTTACCGCTAAAGAGTTAAAAACAAAAAGCTACGAGTTGATAAAAGAAAATGCAAAGGAATTGTTTGTAGAAGAACTTCCTGTGTTGTTTTCTGAAAAAGGAATAAACTATCTAGTAAACAGAAGTATAGGTGAAAATGTATTAGACTATAAAATAACAAAAGAAAACATAATAGAGACTGCTGTAATGACTATTGGAGCAACAAGTGGATTGGGTGGTAGAAAGTTATTATCAGGTAACAGGAGAGCTGATTTAGTTAGAACAATAGCAGCGGATATAGGAGACTTACAGGGAACTTTAGATGCTTTAGTAAAAGAAGGGTCACTTAATAAAAAAGAAGCTTCTAACGCCTACACAGAGATATACAGAATGCAAACAGCAGAAAACCTAACAAAGGGGACTATACTTGTATCTGAAAATATGGAGACTGCTTCAGATTTATTAATTCAAAGACAAAACTTAATTAATAGCAAGGAAGGATTAGAGGGTCCTGGTAAACAGAATATAGATAATAAGATAGCCGATGTAGACGCACAGTTAGATGCGCTTTACAAAAGAGATCAGCAAGAAGCTGAGGATATTGTTAACGAAACTAAAACAGATAAAGATGCCATTTCAAAGCCAAGCACAGAGAAGCAAGTGTTACCAGATGATGCAGGAAGCAAAGAAGAGGGGGGAGACTCCAAAGTGGAATTGCAACAAGTGGGAGAAGGAGACACTAAACAAGTCACTACCGACACGCAAGTCGAAGAAGGTGACACGAAAACCGACCAAACTAGCGACACGACTACGCAGACAGATACTGAACAGTTAACAGAATCTACCTCAATAGAGGAAGGTATGAGTGTGAACAAGGAAAGAGTAGACTCTATTGTTGATGGGATTATTCAAAAGACTAAAGACAGAAGTGTAAAAGGAGAGCAAACAAATCCTCAAAAACTTGCTGATAATGCAATAGAATATTTGAAAGGCTCTAAATTATTTGAACAAGCAACAGACACGGAAAGAGAAACAATACTTAGAGATGTTAGCAAAAAGCTAGGAGTAGAAATTAAAGCTCCTACTGCTAAAAAACTTTTAGGTATAAAACGAATTGGGAAACCTAAAACTATTACAGTAAAAAGTGACTATGCTGCAATGAAAAAAGATCTTCAGAAAGAAGCGAAGGTTGCTAGAGATGCTAAGAACGATGTAAACAAAAGAAGAAAAGGTTTACAAGGGGCTATAGATTTGGTTTTGAAAGCAGGTAATATTACTACTAAAAAAGCAAACACACTACTTAAAAAAGTTTCTAATGTAAATCTTTATAACGCTAAAAAGGTTCAGGACGTATTGGACTTTACTACAAGAGCGATGAATGATGCGGAGTATTCTAATAAGCTAGATAAGGCTAAGAAACTTCAATCATCTATTAAAAAGAAATTGAAAGGTAAGGAAGCAGGATTGTCTGATTCGGCAAAAAGATTTAGCAAAGTAAATCCAAGTAGTGTTTCTGACATTGACACGTACCTAGAGAAAGCAGAATCTATAAGTAAAGGTTTGCAGCCAACTAAAAAGCCGTCTAAGGGAAGCCTTAAAGTAAGTAAGCCTTTTGATATTAAAAAAACAGATGAGTACTCTAAAAAAGAAACTGAATTAGAAGCAGAGAGAAATTATAATCTTGCAAAAGAATCTTTTCAGGAACTAACAGGTTTAGAGCCAGGGGACTTAACTCTTGACCAAATGAAAGAGATGATGTATGAGATAGATGGAAAAGAAACAAGTGCTGAGAAAGATATTGAAACTTTGAAAAAGAAAGAAGTTATAATTGATAAAGCTGTAAAAAATGCATTTAAGAATACTAAGATAAATATAAAAGGAGCTATTGAAGCAGGAGATATAAAGCTTAGTAAGTCTCAAAAAATATTGATTAAGAATTTCTTAAACATGGATTTAAGTTTAATGACTACCAAACAAAAAATGGAAGCATTAGATTCAATTGTTAATTTTGAACTCAATCAATCCACAGGAGGAATGGAGGCAGCAGTGAAGAAACAAGTTGGTGCTGTTAAACTTACTCGTGTAAAAAACAAAGGAGTTAAAAGTGCTGACAATAAATCATTATTTGGTTTAGGGAAGTTTTGGAATAAACAGATATCAACTTTGCCTAACATATTTGAACTTACATTTAAGTCTCAACAAAAGGCAAGAATGGTTATGGAGGCTTTAGGTCTTGATGGAATAATAAACGGTAGCGCAAAAGCTCAAAACGAAAGCGCTAGAGTAGAAAAAGATTATGCGAATACTTTTGCAAAAAAGAAAATGAAAGATGGTATATACTTTGACGAATCTAATGATATCGAAAGAGGAATACTAGCAGATGTCAGAAGAGTTACACCTGGCACAGAATCTGAACAGAAAAAAGAATTTGACGATAGTAAAAATCTTATTAAAGAAACTTACGAAAGACTTATATCTTCAGGAGATAAATTAAAGGTTAGTAAAGGTGAGGTAATTAAAGCTCAATATGATAATCTTTTAAAAGACTCTAATTCAATATCTGATGTAGAATCAAAAGCAGACCCTGTAAATTTAGATGGTGTAAAATACGTTACTGAAATTTGGGCAGAAAAATATAATGATTTAGCGGATACATCTTTAAATGTATATAATAAAAATTTAGGGAAAGACATTAATTATACTCCTAGAAACATTCAATCAATTAAGGAAACAAAAGCTGATAGAGATATAACACAACCTGTTTTTAATCCTGAAGGAATTACAAGAAAGAATGCTTATGATAAAAAGACAGGTGTTTTAAAAGAAGCTACCAAACCTTCTAGCCTTGGTAAAGGAAAAGTATTAAACTTAAGTTTTGATGCTCAGAATATGAGTAATTATAAAGCTGCTTTAACTGATATATATACAGCCCCTTCTATACAACAAGTGAAAGGAGCTAGAGAGTCAAAAGCTTTTAACGAAGTTTTTACAAATGAATCAGCTAAGGAAATAATTAATGAAAGAATAAATAGTTATGTAGATTCTAAACGAGGCAAAAAATACGTAGATGGTTCAACAAAGAGAGCTTTAAATCGTTTAAATAAGGTAGCTACATTGGGTGTATCTAGGGTTCTAGGTGGGCCTACTCAGTTTTTAAAACAAATTGTACCTATTTTTAACACAGGTGCAAATGCAGGGGTTGGTAATACATTACAAGGTGCTAAGTTAATTTTTGATGCTGAGGTTCAAAAGGCTATAGATAATTCAGGATTACCTATTGCCAACAGGGGAATATCATCTCAGTCAGATATTGAAAATGCAGACAGTAGAATTAAAAAGAAAGCACAAACAAAATCAGGTAGAATCATTGATGCTGCTGATCAAATAAATAAAAAGACTCTTGAAGCTTTTTTAGTTTATCCAGATGTTCAGACAGCAAGAGCTTCTTTTATTGCATACTATATTCAGCAAATAAAAAAAGATGGAGGAGACACTAGTAATATTGATTGGTCTAAACCATTAGACAAAAAAGCTGCACAGTATGCACAGCAACAAGTAGATAGGCAACAAAACACATCTGACCAAGACCTTCAAGGAGACTTGTTTACTAATCAAAACTTTGGTTCTCAAATGGTTCGTAAAACATTATTTCCTTTTGCAAACTTTTTGTTAAATCAAAAGACAAGAATGTATTCAGATATAAATACTTTAACTAATAACCCAACTGCTCTTCCAGGTGATAAGAGTAGAGCGCTTAGGTCGTTAGGAGGTTTAGGTGTCGAGACAGTAATGTTTAATGCTATTGGTTTACTTATAACTCAAACTTTAGCTGCTGCAGCTAGATTAATATCAGGAGAAGAAGAAGACCCAAATCTAAATGATTTTAAAAATGCAAAAGAAAGGTCAGCAAAAAGAGATAAGGAATTTAAACAAAGATTAACAGGTAGATTAGGAAATATGGTAGCAGATATTCTTGTACCTATACCTATTTTAAATGATGAAACTCTAAATCAAGTAAATGGATTATTAAACTTATTTCAAGGTGAAGAAGACCCATTCCAATTTTTTGCTAAAACAGATAAGAAATTGCTCGACCAACTAGGTACTTTAGGAATTGGCCCAAAGAAAGCAGTTATACTTGCTGATATGATTAAAACAATTATTACAGGAGAGAAAACTACTGTATTTATGGGTAAAGAAAGTACAAAAAAAATTAGCCCTGAAAAATTAAATGCTTTAAGATTAACAACTATGGCTTATGCTATGCATGCAATTGGTGTTCCTGTTTTAAACTCAAGTGAAGTTGGATATGTTTCTGAAAGAGCTTTTAAAGATATAGGTAAATCAAAAGTAATAGAAGAAAAATATAACATTGAGGATGACGCTTACGATAGACTTGAAGAAAGAGGATTACAAAATCCTTCTGACAAAGCTGTAGAAAATGAAATGAAAAGAATAAGAAGAGAAATTAAAAACGAATAGTTAATCTTTAATTTTTTTTTCATCAAGCATTTGCTGAAGCTTTCGTATCAGCTTATAGTTTGGTCTTTCTTTTAATTTTTCTTTAAGGATTTGATCGGTGATAATTGATTTCATTTGATTTAATTTAGATTAAAATATATGTGTAAGTCTTGCGACTTGACCATGTTCTTTATGATGTAAAAAACCTTCTACTGCTTTAACTCCTCCAACACCATAGCCTTTTTTGTGATGCCATGAATCTGTGCCGCTAGGAGACCTAAGAGACTCTACAGTTATACCGTGATAATCTTTACTAGTTTTGTGATGCACGTGGTGGGTATAAACATATCTATGTTTTGTATCAGCCCACCATTTAGAGAATTCATTAGCCATTATTAACGGTAGGTCCGATTCTTTTGCTCCATCCCCATGAGTTGACCCAATTAGATTATTTCCATATTTAAATCCTTTCCTGTGAGCTATACTACAGTCAAAAGTTATGTTCTTAGATTTTCTAAACCAAGACTGTATAGAGTCAGATAACATAAATCCTGACATATAATCGTGATTACTTGGGTTATATACAAAGTGAACATCTGCAACTGACATTAATGTTTCTAAAATATCTACATAGAGTTTTTTAGCTGTCATAAAGTTTTCATACCACATCCCATCTGTATCTTGAGGTGTTCCTGCTGTTGTTTTTCTAGACGGCATGTCAACATGTAGTATATCATTACCCCCTATAAATAATATTTTATCCTTGTGAAATCCGTCAGATTTTTTTAAAATACCTTTAATTCCTTCCTTTACTCTTTTTACTGCTATCTGTGAGTTGTAGTCTTCACCGCTTTCAAATGAGGAAGCTAGTTTTCCTATATGAATATCTGCCGGATCAATAACCAACAAGTACGAGTCATTTCTTTTTGTTCTTTCTATTTTAGGATAAGATGGAGAATGATTATTCATTTCCTTAATAACCCTGTCTCTTACTTCTTCTGGAGTTATCCCTACATTTTTTGCATGAACTGAGAAGTGCTTTCCTTTGTGCCAGTAATGATCAACTTGATCCATAGGAATTCCTACTTTCTCACATTCATCTTTTAAAGCTCTGTGGTCTTGGATTAGTTTATATTCTTGTGAATCTATTCTAGGCCTGTATATTCTTGAATCTGAATTAGATTTCATTTTCCGAAAGTTTTTGAAGTTCCCTAAATATTGAATTTATTTCTTTTATTTTTAAATTCAACACAGTGTAATCTTCATCCATCAAACTCTCATAAATATCGTCAGTAATATTATTAATGTTTTTCATAGTGACATTAATAAAGTTTACAGTAACTTTGTTGGTATGGTTTGTAGACATTTTTTCGCCTTAAATTTACGAAAAATTATTTAAAGTTTTTTAATCTCATTTTTTAATTCCCAAATCCTTCTTTCTTGCTTCATAAACAAACCCATAGATGATTTAATTACCTCTCCTTTTAAGACAAAATGTTCACTCAATGCTAGTTTTAATATGTTAGCACACACGTTATATTTATCATACATCAACCTAAGCTCTTCCATTTCTTCTCCATCTAATTTATTTTTTTCAGCAATAACTTTTACTTCGTCTATTTCTTTAAGTCTTTCTTCTAGTAGTTCGATTGGGTCTGTCATAGGTTATTTAATATATTTAAATCCTTTATTAATTACATCTAGATACTCATTAAGAGATATGCTATAAACATCAACCAACATAGCTGAGGAGTTTGGATTTCTAAAATACTCAATCGTAAAAAATGTAGGTTTGTCTTCATCGTCATGCACAACACCAGATATTGTATTTATTATACCATCTGTGTTCTCAATGTCTAGCGTATCTATTTGCGAAGCTATCCGGTCTCTTATTATTTTATTAAAACTATACATTTGTTTTAAAAAGAATTCATCTATTTCGAATTCATCCTCTATATACTTCTGTTTTGCACCCATGTTTTTTCAATTCTTTTAATCTATATTCTTGTAGTGGAGACACCCTCCCCTTTGGCGTTTTTACTTCTGAAAATAATACCTCACAATTAGGAGGGATAGCTATTATATCAGGTATACCATTCTTATTAGTTTTAATAAGCTTGATTACATAATACCCATCAGCCTCCAATTGATTGATTCTTTTTTTTTGTATTTGTTGCTCTGTCATTAAAATGGATCATTATTCCAGTCCTCAGGAAATAACTTCTTAGCTATTGCTTTTCCTACTATCATTACTATTGCGGCTACTGCTAGCCAACCGATTGCTTCTATCATAATATTAAGGTTGTAATTCGTTATCTAATTTTTCAAGTACATATCGTACATTTTCTTTGTCTACGTCAACATCTATTAAAATCTTATCATCATCAATCCAAAGTTTTAGATTGTAATGGTCATCATTTATGATGTTGCATTTTACTTTTAATTTTACAATTCTACTCATGTTATTTAATTTAAAGTTAATAAATCTCTTTTAAAATGTTTTAAGGTGTAATCTTTCTTCTTGCTTACAGCTTTGTATATCTTATCCTCAATACCTTTTGATGTGAATATCCAGAAGATTTCATTCTCTGGCCTATCTTTAGTCGTCATACGATCACGACTCTGCCAATAACTAGTGGCACTGAAATCTATATTGTAATATACTAAATATTTAGCTTCTTTTAAACTAATGCCTTCTCTACCACTGACAATCTGCAATGCTATTGTTTTATCTGTGGTATTAAATGTTTCCAAATCTGTACACAAAAGTTCCCCATATATTTGCTTAAGGGCATTAAGCTCTTCTTTGAACTTATAAAATATTCCTATTTTATTAGAGCAAAAGTTATCGTATATGTATTCAGCTTTGAATGTGTCTAGTACCATTGAGTTGCCACTTTCAAACTTTACAGTTCCAGAATACATTTGATGAAGTTTCTGCATTAATTTAACACCTGTGTCAGCTAATATTACATCGTCTTTTCCCTCAACAACTAGAAACTTTGTTAGTTTTTTACACAAGCTATGAATAGATTCAGGTGCATCAATTCTAAGTATAGTCTCTTTTATTGAAGACTCAAACCCTGCTTCTTTCTGCGTGTATGAAATCATATATGGATTCATAGCATCTAAGATAGCTTGCTTACCACTTGAATAATCGTTCACCATAAAGGAGCCAATCCTTCTTGTTTTAGGAATAACATATTCCCTAGCAAACTTATAGAAGTTTGTGTGTTCTCTAAATGGATTACCTGCTATAGCATATACTTGATGATACATTTGACTAAAAGACTCTGGAGTAGGTGTGCCTGATAATAAAATAACATAAGGGTTATTCTTAACTAAAAGTTCCTTAACTTGTTTAGCTCTTTTACTTGGTTTAGGAAATGCCCCCATCCCATGAGCTTCATCGCATACAATTGCATCCCATCCTTTTACATCAATCTTATGCAGAGACTCGTAATTAATAACTAAAATCTCGTAACCTGGCTTGAGTAAGTTGTAATCAGACTCTATACTTCCTATAGCCTTCTTCTTAGTGATGAACAACACTCTGTTCACACTCATCATCTTATCCAAGATTCCTAGAGAAGTGAGTGTTTTACCTGTCCTAACTTCCATTGATAAGTATACGAATCCATGATCAAACAATCTTTTAACTCCTTTTGTTATAATCTTGCTCTGATAATCTCTAAATTTAACCATAAGTTTCTTTTAAATATTTGTATACACTTGGCAACATATCTATAGCCAATGATTGATTTTTATATATAACATTTCCTAATGTTTCTTTACTATAGATATTCATTTCTTTTACCTTACAGTAAATAGTATCTTTTCCGTTAGTAGATATTCCACCTTTTCTAACAGCAATTTTAAAGTTTTTGCTGTAGTTAATTGGCTTTACATAAACTTGAAAATCATTTTCAATACACCACTTAAAATTAATAAGGCATTCCCTGTCCATCGTTACGTTCTATTTTAATATCTTTTTTAGTTTTAAATACAATGTACTTACCATTCATATCTCTGTCATCATCTTTAGGTTTTATACCTGTAATGTATTCTCCGTACTCAACCAACCATTTGTTAAATTGAATGTTAGATACATGTCCTTTTCTATTAGGGCCATAGTCTGGGTTATCTTCAAGGAAATCAAAATATAAAGTATTGGTATATAGCTTTTCATTAACTCTTAGAACACGATTAGGTTTGTTTGAAATTATACCACACCATTGTGCAAAGTCATAGTTTGTATGAATAATTAATTTATTAATCTCCTTATTCTTAAAGTTTCCTTTAATCAAACCATTCTTTAAATAAAACATTAGGTTCTCTATCATATAATTATCAAAGGCACACCATTCATCTTCACTCCATTCACCAAACATTAGTTTTCCAAATTCTACCAATGGAGTAAATTCTTTTGTATAGAAGTGTGAGAAATATATTTCCCATTTTCTTCTCTCGAATGAATTACCCTTACCTTTTATAGCGTAGTTAGTTGTGATTGCTACCTTAGGTGATAGAGCAAAAGGTATCTTGATTGCATCCTTGTTTTTCTTTTCGAGAGTAAGACCTTCTGTTACTACAGAAAATAATCTCTCAAAATCAAAATGCTTTTTTACATCATCAAAGCAAAGCACTTGAGTATCAGCAGATACTAATTGATAAGCAAAGCTCTTCTCAAAGTTGAAAGACTTACCATCAATCGTTACTAATTTTTTCATATGACTTAAAGCATTCATAAACAATCCCTTACCTGTCCCTCCCTCAGGATCCTGTGAGATATTTTCATCACCAAGTATGATGGCAGGACAATACGATAGGTTTTTGTAAGCATGCAACACAAATCCAATAGTACTTCTCAGGCACTTTATAGTTTGTTTATCACTACCTGACACATTTTCTATGAACGTTTTGTAGTCACAATCAAATGATTGACATATCTCAAAGTCTCTATCAATAACCTGGTCCTTCCAAACAAAACCTCCAAGGTCTTGATATGATATTGTTTCTTTATTATCCTTAGTGACCTTTACTGCGCAGTTACTATAGTATAAAAATGCTTCATCTTTGTTATCTACTTTAAAGTAAACATCTACTGACTTTAGTAATGAAAGAAAGTCTTCTTTAAAAAACCTTGTCTTGTCTGCAAAATAATTATATATAGTTAAGTCTTCTAGCTTTTCTAGATAACCCAATACAAAATCTTTTATCTCCTCTTCAGTGGTGTGGTCTATCAAGTTGCTTGTTACTTTTACGAATATAAAACTCTTACTACCAGCAGGTGTAAACTTTTTAAATCCATTTTTATCTAAGAAATCCCTGAACAAATGGTGTATAACATTTATAACCCCTTTCTCATTCTTACTCCAAAATCTTGATGAAGCTTCTTCATCCTCTACCTCTGTCATAACAGAGTCTAATATTACATCTTCAATACCACCCTCAACATTAGACTTAGATAATTGATTTCTTATTTCGTTTTTTGAAACTCCTCTTTTTAACTTTGCTCTAATCTGATTAACCTTATCTTCATCCTCATAATACTTTGTCCCATGGTTTTGAACTTGGGAGTAAGCAGAATTTATTGTGGTTTGTATTTCATTTATACTAAAATCTTTAGACTCAAAGTCACGCATAATACGCTCGGCCATATACCTTTCGATACCATAGTCATTGAATGCAGCAGCTAATATGTATACATTATTATTTCTCTCCCCATCAACTAATCCATACTTTCTAGTCCACCAAGACATAAGAATATCTACTATCTTATTGTTATCAGTCACTGGTATAGTAGCCCTTGAAACATTCCTTACTACTTCTTTATACTCAATTTCTTCTATCTTTTTCCATAGGTGAGAGTTTTCATTTATGTATATCATAGGGTCATAAGACTCATAGCAAACCCTTGATATATTCTTACTTGTATTGTCAAAGTACTCAGAGTTGAAGTGTTTAGCCAACGATAAGAAATACTTTTTATGATTGTCAGGTTCTTTAGGTATTTTAACAATAGCCTTTAACCCATTACCACTAGGTGATACAAATGCTGAGTAAACATATTTGTCTTTTGATAGTTTTGATTTAGCAGAAGACATGTCCTTCTTTACTTTATATCCATCAAAATCTAAACATATAAAACCACTGTGTTCTATAAGTGTATCGTCTGATCTTTTATTAAAAGTTCCTGAAAAACATATAGAAGGTAAATTCTTTTTAAGTTCTTGCCTTATGCTCTTGTCTTTCTCTGACCTAATCTGTTTAATTAATTCCTTTGAGACACCTATCTTTATCCTGTTTAGTATAGTATCTATATCAGAATAAAAAGGAGTCGAAGTTTCCTTTATGTTTCTAAAAATAGTTATGCTCTTATTATCCATATGCTTAGTTTGATTCACTATATACTTTTTTATACATTATATTATATTTATTTTTTCTTTACACGTAAAATAGAAAAAAAGTTAACATTTACATCATTAATAAAAGAAAAGAAAAGGGATAAAATATCCCTTAATCTTTTCAGTGATAGTATTAGAATGGTAAATCAGGGACATTAGTCTGTGATTTAGTTTCAGAAACTGCAGGTGCATCATTACCTGATTTCTTTGGTACAAACTGATCTAATTCAACGTAAGGCTTACCTCCCTTACTTGTTAAAACATTTAAATTAACCCATCCGTTTTTGTGATGAGTCTTAAGAAATGAAATCGCTTCTTCAACTTTTACGCTGATGTTTCCAATTACGAAATCTGGTGCGCTCTCTCTTCTCTTGAAGATAAATCCGTCTGCAAAAATTTTCTCTTGTGACATAATAAATAGTATTAAATTTGATAGCTTAGTAGGAGAAGCTATTCTGACTCCTTAAAATTGTTCGTACTCTATGTGCTGTGTAATGTCTTCTGCTGAATCTTCAGCAAAGAACTGATTATATACCTCAATAGCTTTTAAAACCTTGTCACGCCCTCTTAAAAGAGTTTCCTCTGAAGGTTTAGCTATCTTTAGTTTTAGCGTGGTCTTATCTATTATATAGAACTCAACTGGCTTCTGAAATAATTGTCCGTAAATGTAAGCCTGGCTATCGTAATTATAATCATTAGCACTCCACTTAAATTTATCTACATTGGCACTAGTCTTAATGTCAATTACTTTGGTGTCTGTAATTATATCAGCCTTACCTTTCCATTGCATTCCAAAGATAGTACCTACTGCAGGTTGCTCGTAGATATTACCCTCAGCATATATGTCTGTATACATTATAAAGTTAGACTTCATAGCATCAACCCAAGTCTTAATTTCATCTACTTCTTTAGTTAGTAATACATCATATGGGTCAAGGTCATTGTCATTTATATAATCTTTAAACCCTTTTGTATTTCTACTAGATACATCCATAACACTATATGAATCTATCTTCTGTGGTTCTAACATTGCTGTATGAAAGTACCCACCCTTCAATAAAGGTAATCCTTTTTCGTTCCTTCTAAAGTTCCTAGGATTTTTTAGTAGGCTATAGATATCTGAGTTAGATAAATACTTAGAGCCAAGCTCACCGTAGTATTTAGAGTCTTCTTTTAAATCTTGTAGTATATTACTTTGCATAGTCAGAAAGTTCTTTTTTAATAGCAGCAGTTAATGTATACTTCTGTTCTACCTTTGAAATAGTAGCTGAGAATAGTTCGTTCTTGTTAGCTTTAACAAAGTTTACTACATCATTCCATTTCTCATGTGTCTTCTTTAAGGTAGGTTTTGCCTTCGCTACTACAGCAGTCTTTATTGACGACTCACTAATATCAATCAAATCTTCTCCTGCCCATAAAGATAATCCTAATCCATGCATAGCTATAGCTTTTACTGTACTACGTTGTATAGTCTTGTTTACTGCAAATGATGTTATATTATCAATAGATAACGATTGATTGTTATGACCCATAATAGGAAGGTAATCAATATGTTCTACTCCATCTATTGTTACACCAACCTTTACATAACCTGTTCTACCATCTGTAAAGTAATTTAATTCAGTTGCTTCTGACTCATACACCTTACGATTTACATCAGGATATTGATCCTTAACCATAGCCCATGCATAAGCCCATGATAAATAGTCGAATCGTCCTTTCTTCTCTACTCTGTCTTTTACACTAATTGATGTTAATGTTTTGAATGTTGTTTTTGTGTTTGCCATAATTTAAAGTGGTTTTGAAATTTTACTGTATTTGTTAATTAATTCTTCCCTTCTACTCTTAAGTGATTGATAATGCTTTAGATTGTTCCTGTTGTTCATCTCTACTTTTATTTTATCATTAAGTAAATTGATTTTTTTTAAGTAAGTACATTTTAAAACATTAATAACTCCTTCTCTAAAGCCATGCATTAGAAAATAATAAAGCTCGTCTTCAAGAACAGGGTTGTAATTTAATCCCATTAACTTAGTATTATAGATAACAATAAGTTTCCCCTGCTTTACAATTTTTATACCTTTAAAAAGGTAAGAGTGATGACCTTCAAATGAAGTGTTCACACTCATACTGTCATTTACAGCTTGATGCCATATGTCCTCAATTGTATATTCGTACATTACTCGTCCTTGTATTTACGAAGACAAGACTGTATTACTTGCCTCATCTCTTTATTACCTGGTTCATCTATAGTGTTCGTAATCTTTTCTATTCCGTAATCTATGTTCTGCCTCAGTAGCTTATATCCATTAAGAACACATAAGTTTTTAATCTCTATAGTCTTCATGTTATCCACACTACATATGTAGAATAACATAAACCTAGCTTGAGAATATAGCCGTAGTTTCTTTTTCTTTTTACTAAATAAATCAGTCTTTAGTATGCCACATGCTTCGCACACGAAGTCAGCATACAAATTAAATATTCTGTTTTTCATTTTCGGTATGTTTGTTAATGTATTGACTTCCTAAATCTTCAAAGAAACCTCGCCAAGTAAACGGCTCTTCTATTAAGGTATTAAAATTGGCTGGGAGCGAGTCAGTCTCCTGTTGTCTTTGCTTAATGAACTCTTCACTTGATCTTCCCATCAGTATAGAATTTAGTTTTTATGTTTTGCAAAAATAATGTTTTTTATTTATATATGCTATTTTTTTGCATTATATTTTCTTTCTATCTCTATGTTTTTAAATATATGTTCGATTACTTTTACCGTCCATCCATTGCCTAACATCTTGTACCTCTGCGTGTTAGAGACTCCTTCAGTATAGTTTTCAGGGACCGTCTGTAATCTTTCGCATTCTATTGGCGTAAGCTTCCTCCAATTATACTTCTCATTTATAATGCCTTGGTTTGGTGGTGCTGTGGTCAAGCAATGAGACTTGTCTTTCAATGCTCTACCTCTTCGTGTCTGACTATTTGGATATGATATATCTAATCCCTCACCTATACCTGCAGCAGCATAACCTTTCTTGGTTGCTTCAGGAAAACATACCTTGTCCTCTATACGAATCATAGTACGTTGGCTCCTCTCTATACTATTCCACCATGTTGCACCTGAGTACCTTGCAGTTAAACAATAGGCTTTACCTTTGTTAGTTACCATTCTCTCATCTACCTCTGAACCTTGAAGCTCATCCTCTGTCTGAATGATATCTTTTAATGTAATCTGTTGGTCAATAGGATTGAATAAGTATGGTATGTTTGTCCAATAGTATCTCTTGCGTGTCTGTCCACTAACTAGGGCTGAATCTATATAGACAGGTTCAACACCTAATAGTTCCGATATAGTATCTCTATGTTCCTTAGTCATCTTTACGTTCTCTAACATAAAGTACTTAGGCTTGCATTCCTCTATTAACCTAACAAACTCAAAGAATAACTTACTCCTGGGGTCATCAAAGTTTAGGTTCTTACCTGCTCTACTAAATCCTTGGCAGGGACTACCACCTATAATAAGATCAATCTTAGGCAGGTCTTTTCCATTCACATCCAACACATTCCCAACATGAACCATGTCAGGGTAGTTCTTCTTAGCTATCTGCATAGCATACTTATCTATCTCACTAGCAAAGTAGTTGTCTACCTTGAATCCTAAATTGTCTAGGGCTATCTGTCCACAGGACATGCCATCAAATAAACTTAATACATTCATTGAATTACGATATTATTTTGATTAATAATTGTTCCATGAGCTGCGTCTGCTACCCATCTTCTTGCCTCTTGTATATGAGGAGTGTATTTTGTTTGGTCATCTATTTCTCCTCTGTAATACAAGTGTACTTTAAAAATTTGTGTTTTCATTGTTTTAATATTTAAATGTTACCTCATAAGAGGGGCGTCTTTCCGTCCTGTCAGTCTTATTGTAATTTGCTATACTTATGACTACCTAAACAGAAAGTTGATAGCTAGTGGAGATAGCTTTGACTCACGCATTACAACGGCCTACATTAGCGACAACTAAGGATTTATAAACTCCACTACTAATATATTTTTATGGATACTTTATCCCACTTCCCCATCTTGTCTTCATTAACAAGGAAGTCTATTCTGTGTGTCCACCGTCTATTCATTCGGTCTTGTACTGTCCATATGCCATTCATTTCTCCTGCACACTCTACTATTACCTTAGTCCCAAACACAAATCCTAACTTTTCTAAGTCTCTTGATACTGCTATCCATCTGTGTGATGCTGGATTGCTTGGGTCTATATGTTTTCCACTCGCTGTGATCAGTGGTGTGTCATCTGTCTGTCCTTCAACTGCATGGTATACAGTTGCTGTTACACTAACCTCATCTGTGGGGGCGTACCCCCAAAAGATGAGTGTGAACAATACTATTAAAGCCTTATGCATTTAATTCTTTTTTAGCTTCCTCTAGTGTTGCTCCTAAGAACTCGCTAAGATTTGCATCTAAGTAGAAGCCCATCTTAAACGAACCTTCTCCGTTTTGATAGTCACTCTCTAGAAAATATATCTCATTATCATCGACACTATCGTAATTAAAAGGCGCAACATCCCATTCAAATGAAGACTCAATTTCTCCGTCATCATATGTAGTCTCTGCTCCCCATCCTTGCTCCTCTTCATAAGAATAGTAAAGGTTAGGTATGTCTTTAAGAAGCATCTCTATTATTGAATCATTAACTGTACCCCAGGCCGTAGTGAATCTATATTGTCCATCCTCGAAATCGTTGTCATAACATCCCCACTTAGTACCCCAATTCTTATGACACCAATCGTACCAATTGTCAATACCATGCTTGTCTATTAACTCTCTCTGCATTTTCTTAGTAATTGGATGGCTTTTGTATTGAGCAGTTTCGTTTTCTTTCATCTGCTTGTCGTACTCTTTCTGAGTTACTACTCTAGTTGGGCTAGTGGTATTCTTTAAATCTAAAGGCATAGGTGCATAGTATCTGCATAGTCCTACTTTAGCAATCTCCTCTAACTTCTTGCTGTACTTTTCTTCTACTGTAATGTGTGCGTAAACATGATTTGGCATAATTTCTAATTGTTTTATTGATTAATATTTATTGTTCTCTTGCGTATTCTATTACTTGTTGGTATACTTTGTCTTCTACAAACTCCCAAAAGAAATCTGTAATATCCATTCCATTTAATTCTACGGATTCAATCTCCATGTCCTCTTCAGGTGGCTGTTCGTATGTTCCTGTGTTGAAGTAGTATGAGTAGTTTATACTCAAACACCACTTACTCTTACTTTTTTCATAGTGGTCTTCTTCTATAACGCATGTACCTTTTTTATTTATGTTCATAATTTCCATTTATATTCCATTTGTTTAATAAATTTTACTACTGCATGGTATCTGGTATTTAAGTCGTATCCTTCCTCAAATATCCAACCACTTCCAAAATCCTTTACTAACTTTGCCATTACAGGCATCAGCCAATCCCAAGAGGTGTGGTATTTTAGGAGAATGTAATGTGTTAATTCTCTGTTGCCCTCTTTTGTTAGATGCTCAAAGTAACATCTATCAATGGTTTCTAATCCCATAAATTCTGCTATTAGTTTATTGTCTTTCATATCTTTGTTTAACAGGCTGCCCACCCAATGAATACATAGTATTTGTCTGTCTCATAATACACACACTCTCTCTTATCTACCTTGTCTAGTGCCTCATCATACGCCTCCTCATCTTTAGGTTCGGATATCTTACCCTCTAATGAACATGTTGATATCGTGCCATTGTACGAGTCATGTCCGTACTCATGCTGTGCCTCTTCTCTTAAGGATTGGTATGCTTCTCTTGCTGATTTGTAATTCTTTTTACTTGCTTCGTAATGAATCGTTGTTGCTCCCATAAGTTCTAATTGTTTATTGATTTATATTTAAAATTAATAATGCCTCTCCTAAAGTTATAGTTTCCATAACCCCCTCGTCCGTAATGTGGTAAGCTAAGTCTTCAAAGCTATCCACTTTATAAGTGTTGAACAATTCATGTAGTTGCTCTTCCCATGTAACCACTCCTGCTATTTTCAAATCTAATGCAATTAATTTATCTACGTATCCCATGTTGTTATTAGTTCGTTAATTATTTCTTCTATTTGATTTTCATTTAAAAGCATATCTATATCATCAGCAATATTTACATATGCTACATCTGCATCCTCTTGCAGTTGAGGAATAAGACCAGATAACCCTTCATATCTATTCACTATTGCTTTTAAAACAATCGCACGCTTATCTATAACTTGTAACCAATTAACTTTCCAAGACACACCCTCCAAGTGATGGATAGACCTCTGCATTTCTGAGGTAAATTCGTCTTCTGTTAATTTTGTTACAAATGTTATATTTATTGAATTCATTGTATTTACTTTCATAAATTAATCTTTAAATATTATGTTAGTTAAATCTTCTACTAAGTCTTCTTCTGATTCGTCACCTTCAGGAATACAATCCACTTCTACAAACAACTCGATCTTATCTATTGTTTTTTCTTTAGTTAAGTAACTACTTATAAATTTGAAGTAGTTAATTGTTTCCTCGTCCCATTTAAATCTACCTTCCATAGTTAATTGTTGTTTTATTTTTAGTGTAATAATATTTTAACATTCTTTTTTCCTTTACCTGTAGCACCACTGCACAGACTGCACTTGGAGCAGTTGCTCACAAACCCTGCCTCCTTACTAGCAGGACACGAAATCGCAGATGAGTGTGAACCTTTCTCTAATGCAATGAATGAACGCCAACCATCCGAAGCTCTATTGGTAGACTCTTCTTCTGTATGTGTAGATGCCATGAAGAAATCTTTGTACCCTTGTGCAAACTCCTTGTCATGCTGATGCGTGTAGCCTGTCCAATTAGATGCAACATCTGACATGCGTTTTACCATGGACAATGGCATCAGTGATGGCTCTCCATATGTGCCGAACCTAACATACGTATCTCTACTTAACTCTACTATCTCGGTAACCTTACTAATTGTAATCGGTGTCAATTGCTCTAGCTTGATACTCCTAAGCATTGATAAGAACCCTACATACTGATTGAACTTGTGTGTGTAACATCCTCCATCTCCTTGATTACCACTGAACTTGCAGTCCATACAATTTGATTTGTCTAATGCAAAGAACTTCTTCATGCCGAATCCCTTGCTAGTGGTGGCTAAGTGGTACTGCTCTCTACTAAACGTGTACGTCTGGACCAATGGCTTGCCGTCTGATATCTTCTTGTTACTAGTCTTACTCTTACTAACAACGAAGATGTTTTTATTGTCTGTAAATACTACTTTTTTGCTCATAAATTTTCTCTTTTAGTAATTTCCCTTCCTCTTTTAGTAATTTCCCTTTCTCTTTTAGTAATCTCCATTTCTCTTTTAGTAATCTCCCTTCCTCTTTTAGTAATCTCCCTTTCTCTTTTTCTGATTCGTACTCTTTTATAAGTTCATTAATGCAAATGTGTTCCATAATATCGCTTTAATATTTATATTTAATGTCACTCACTTCTCTTACTATTATCTCATAAGAATGGTCGCAATACATTATTGCCCATTGCTTTGCCTCGTCTAAATCTCTCTTAAGTATGAATGTTACTTCATCTGCATTGAATATCATGAACTTGCTCATATCGTATAAATTGTTTGGTTTCTTTTCTCGTCCGTATCTCCTCCAACATACGCAGCTCCTCCATCATTACCCTCATCATCTGATTGTAATAATAAGTAAGTGCGATCGGTAAACATCATAATCAATGGTCGCTTGTACCAACCAAACTCGTCTGCCTCTTCTCTTGTCATGTATCTACATGAATCAATCTTCTTTCCTTTTAAAATCTTCTCAAATCTTGCTGAATGTTCCTCGTCAAATGTTCTCATAATGTTAAAAATTAAATGTTAATGTTTGATATATAGGTAGCGACAAATTCGCAGCATTTCCTACATACTTTTTAATACTACTTCTACTGATTCTATTTTCTAAAAGTATATCAGCTTCTGTTCTTTTGTCACGGATTTTTGTCTTTGAAAAACCTGTGATTGGATGAATGTATTCTTTCATAAGTTCTGTTTATTGATTTATATTAAATGTCCTCCTATTTCTCTCTCTTCGCAATCGTATCTCCACTCATGCTCTGCCTCTGAATCCTCGTGACCAGGGTGGTCATATAGTCCTGTCCCAAGGACAAACTCTGATTGGTTTATCTTGTCTTCTATCTTGTCTATCCATTCGTCTTCAATAGATAGTAGATATTCATCAATCTTATCTGTTTCAATTGAGTCAGGTATCTCTAACTCTAACTCTACAAACTTGTGGTATACAGTTCTTTGTTCAATTTTTACTTTCATAATTTCTATTTGTTTATTGCATAAGACGCACCTCTTGCCATCTGCTTTAATGTGTCTATAAATTTATTCCACCTGCTTATTCTCTTCTTTGTCTTGTACTCTCTCTCAGTGTACACACCTATGAGGTGTTCCTCTACAATACAATGTAGTCCGTTTACTATTTTGTGATTTTCATTAATTATAATTAGCCTTTGCTCTTCATAATATGCTTGTTTGCTTTTTTCTATCATGTCTTTATTTTATTAAAGGTTTATTTTTTTAATTACTTCAGTTATGTTTTCTCTATCTACCCATTCTGCAATATCTTTAAAGCCATCGCCAACTATATCGGTAAAATCTTTAGTCACCCATACATTATTGTCATTTCTCCAAACTGCTATTTCAAAAGTTGAATACTCAGTCGGTGAGCTTAGGTTTTTTCTAGGTGTACAATATGCATGTTCCCCACACTGGACACTCAATGTATGGTCACCAATTACAGTTAGCGAACTCCATCCACCCCAATCTTTATTTGTAAAAACTAAATCTTTAAATTCTTTTACCATGTCTCTATTTTATTAAATTAAACTCTCTTTTTATATTCTTCTCTGCTCTTCTGAACTTGTAAATTTTCTCTGCTTCGGTCCGGGCACAGCCCTTCTCCTCCATTATATCTGACACTACTTCTTTGAACATTTCTTGAAACTTCCTGTCTCTGATCAGCGAAGCCAAACCTCCCTTTGGCACTCGGATTCTTTTCTTTTTTAAATTCATCTGTTTATTTTAATTATTTTTTAAGTAAGTTTTACTTACGTCGTAACTTAACGCTACTAAATCTAACGTATCTTTTATGCTCTCTAACTCTTTTCTAGAATATTTGTTAGTTAAGTTTAATATTCTTTTTATAGCTCTCTCTCTCATAATTTCTATTTGTTTTCTATTTAAAGGTTTCTAGTCTCTCTTTGTTATTGGTACATAAGTCATAAAATTCTATCTCCCATCTAATTTGGCCAATACAATCATTAAGTGTTATAGTTCCCATATTATAATTGTCTGTAATGTTACTTATACTCTTTACTAATTCTTGCTTACTCATGATATTTAATTTAGATGGCATGGAGGGATTCGAACCCTCAGCAGTCCTAACTACATGCCAAACATATTACCTTGATACATTCCTTTCTTCCCAATATTGTATCTCTGTAATATTGTTTCTCTTTTCTTTACAACATAGACTCTACACTTGCTAGGTGCTTCTGTCTATCTGTTTTAGTAATAACGAAAGTCAATTTAATTCTTTCTACTATATCGAAATAATATAGTTTACTCTATGCTTTTGGGTAGTCTTGATACTTTACCCTATTTCATCTACTGAACAAACAACGGAACTCGTCCTATCGTGTCGTCTTCGATACATAGCCTACACCTCACAATATTTGGTGCGTCTCAGTTATCTTGTATTTCAGTGCGAGTCATTGCTACGCATTTGTTCTGTGTTACTAGTAATAGAGTCAATGCTACTATTACAACAGAACGGTTCTGTCCTACTTGTATTGGTTTTTGCTACAAACTTAATATACCTTTACAACGTCCGACCTTTCACGCTTACATTAAAATGTAGGTACTCAGTCTTTGTTGGTTACTTGCTAACTAACAACAATAGGTAATATCAATATGTCTACACTTGCAATTCTGTAAAGTGGTCAAGCCTACTTTTGCGAACGTTTTAATGGTCAAGCCTAAAAAAACTAATTGCATTTTTTAATAGTGAAAAGAACTTATATTTTAAAGACTTTTTTGTCTGTTTTGTGCCTTGCAAAATATGAATTTTACAAACGTCTAAAACGTTTTAACAAGGCTTTAAAATGTAGCTTTTAGGCTTTTTTAGCTTTAGCTTTTTTAAGGTTTGCAATATGCAAAAGTGCCGTTTGTATGCTAAAATCTTGTTTAAGCAATTTAACTACATTTTGTGCTAATTGATTAAAATAAAATGTGCCAAAACTATTATCTTTGTTTTGTCTTACTGCATTTATTGACAATTCTATTAACTCGGGTTTTTTTGTAATTGCATTAATAACTTTATTTGCAGTTAATAAGTCGGCTAAATTATTGAAACCACTATCTTTTAAGTCTACTTTGTTCTGTAACCTTTTGGCTTCAATTAAATTTGCCTTAGCATTAAATTTAAATTCTAATTTTTCAGCCTTAGCTACATTACTAGCTAAATGAGAACTTTGAGGATTTGCTATT
>CBDICL010000008.1:0-65353 GCA_965277255.1 Flavobacteriaceae bacterium
CAAGATTTAATTTTTTAACTTTTTCTTTCAGATTTTTTAGCTTTTTATCTGTGCCACCTGACCCCCTACCCCCGCACCCCCTACAGCACCCCGTTTAAACGCTGTCTCTTCTCTGTTTGCTGACTCTGTACACCTTCCCCCGTTAACATTCCCCCAATTAACACACGCTACGAAAGGGAAGGTAATACCCCGCCGACATTGAACCAATAGAAACAAAACGCCCTGAGTAATGCCCCTTGTAACTAACAGAATAACAGAGATTTAAACATATTGTTATATATGTAACAAGTAGTTAAATAAATATTTTCCCTCTGTTGGGTAATGTTTAAACAAACTTTTATAATAAATTAATAGAATATTAGTAAAATATTAATATATTTGTATAAATTAATAATTAAATAATAATAATATGAAAACTTTTAAATTTATTCAGTCAACAATTTTAGTACTTGCTTTAGCTGTTATTAGCTCGGGTATTATTCAAATCATGTGCCATTTAGCACAGGACGTTAACACGCCGTTACAGGGTTTAATAATGGGTTTTTTCTACGCCTTTATTCTTGTTCTTTTTATTGTTGTTTGGTATGGTGTAATATTAATCATTAAAAAATAATTATGACAACAATTAAAATGAATCGAGAAACTTGGCTTTTAATGGGGGTCGAGCAATTAAAAAAACAAGTTTTTGAACCTGTAGGTTTAAAAATTCCACCCGTGAACGTTTCCGTTTCTCTTATGAGTTCGGGACTAAGAAAACAAAAAAACTTGACTATTGGCGAAAATTATCATACTCGATGTAGTAGCGCAGGAAATCACGAAATTTTTATGAGTCCTTTGTATTTTGATCGAAGCAATAGCGCCCGAGTTTTAGACGTTCTAGCGCATGAATTAATTCATGCTATAGACGACAATAAAAACGGACACAAAAAACCATTTAGAGACATGGCGTTAAAAATTGGATTAATGAGTCCTATGAGAGCAACGACGGCTTCGCCTGAATTAGCTGAGATCTGTGAAAAAATAGTTAACGAAATCGGCGAGTTTCCACATGATAGAATGATCATCACAAAGGTTAAGACTCAAGGAACCAGAAATATAAAAGTTTCTTGCTTATGCTGTGATTTTAGTTTTAGAACGTCACAAAAAAACATCGACAAAATTAATATTAGAACTTGTTTAGCTTGTGAAATTGAAGACGCTTTGACAATAGTATAAAAGCGTTTAAACGCTCCCAACAACTCGCCCGTCGGCGGGTTTTTGGTGGTAGATAACTATAATTAAATAAAATTATGACTATAAAAGAAGTGAAACAACGAACAGAAAAAAATGCGCCTGAATATTTCAGCGCAAAAACATTAAAATATTTTAATCAAAAATTATCAGATTTTAAAATAAAAAAATTAAGTAATACAGAGTACTTAATTTATGCGCCGTCTTATTGGGACGGGCAATTAATGGGAACATCTATGAAAATATATAATACTATCACTGAAGACTTAGAAAATGCGCCTTTTGTTGATATTAATTTAATAAAATAAAATTATGATCAGATTTAGTAAAGCGGGGAAAATGCCGTGCCGATCTTGGAGCCTCCAAGCGTTGGACACTTGTCCCGCCTCCCGTGATAAAAACGGGGAACTTGTTCCAGCGTGTGCGGGCTGTTATGCCGTCGGCGGTAACTATAGATTTAAAAACGTTAAGAGCGTGCGAGAAGAAAACCGCAAAGATTGGAAGCGTGACGATTGGGCGCAAGACATGATCGAGGAAATGAATTTAAACGACCGCTTTTTTAGGTGGTTCGATTCTGGCGACATTTACAGCATTCGACTTGCTGAAAAAATCCTCGAAGTTTGCACGGCTACGCCGTTCGTTTTTCATTGGATACCAACCAGAATGTATAAACTTTCAAAGTTCCGCCCCATCTTAGAGCGTTTAAACGCATTGCCTAACGTTGTAGTGCGCTATAGTTCGGACGGCGTAAACGGGGAAACCATAGACGGCGCAGAATTTCAAAGCACTATAATAAGTAAAACAACAAAAATAAATCCGAGTTTTAAAATCTGTAGGGCATACGAGAACGGCGGGAAATGTTTAAAATGTCGGGCATGTTGGAAGAAAGAAAATAAAACAATTGCGTACATGGGACACGGCGCAAGCATGAGAAAAGAACAATTAAAAGTTATATAATTATGAGCAACAAAACGCAATTTTTCCACAACGTAAAGAAAGCAAAAAGACAACGTTTAAACGCTATCTATACTAAAACAGAACAAAGAAAATATTTAGTTTGGATAGGTGGCACACACAACGCCTTTAATACATTAGACGAAGCCACAACAGAACAACAAAACTGGATAAATAAAGGTTATACAGACATTCAAATTGAAATAATAAATGAATATTAATTAAAATAAATAAAATCATGAGTAGTAAACACATCGAATTATCAAAATTAAATCACATTAAAATAGAGTCCGCAATATTAAGGGACAGAGTCGGCGAAATCTTAGAGACTTTTTTTCTTCATAAAGACATGGGAACAGATATTGAAGAAATTACATCTTTATTAATTAACCATAATGTAATGGAAGAAACACAGGTTGAAAGATTAGAAACATTTTTAGAAAGAATCGGTAAAAGTTTATGGAAGTCGGCGAACGAGTACGACAAAGCAAAAATTGAAGAGCGTTTAAACGTACCGAAGAAAAAAGTTAACAGAGGTAAAGAGAAATAAATTAAAATAATTAGGATTTAATAAAAATTTAGTTATATATTCGTAAAGTAATTGACAACAAAAGATTAATAATCTTAAAGGACAACGAGTAAAGGTCAGAGTTTCCGAGTTTAAAAATTACGATTGATCTATCAAATAAATAGTAACAAGGTGTAAAATGGTGGCACCTACTCTAAGACAAATTAAAACACCTGTAATTTTAAATAAATAGAATGAAACTTTTAACTAATGGAATTTTAAAAATTGATGGAAGTTTAGACATAGAAATGTTAAGGACTCCCGAAGCAAAAGCGAAGAAATATTAAGTATTTTATCCATTCGTCAGCTAGTGGCAAAAATTGCCGACGGGGATATTGAATCCTCAGAACTTGAGCAAGCAAGCGCAGTAATTAAATGCTCAAATATTGATTATATGTTTGGCTTGTTAAAATCAGGGCAAAGAAATAAAGAGTTAATTTCTTTAGAAGAAAAAATATATCTAAAACAAATTAGATTAGCTAAAGAAAAAAAGGAAAGAATAGAGCCTTTTAATAAATTAATAAACTCCCTTAAAAATTGGGATAAATAAAATAATTGCGGGTTAGAGCAGTGGTCAGCTCGTGAGTCTCATAAACTCAAGGTCATAGGTTCGAATCCTGTACCCGCATCAATTAAAAACTTAACTGATATAAAATGGAGTTAAAAAAAGAAGTAAAAAGATTTGACAAAGCGAAGAGAGAAAGCGATTATTTCAAGTTGCTAAAGAGATACAGAAAAGCTATTAATGACATTTATAATAGTGACAATTCAAGTTCCTCAGACTATACGCCCGATCACATGAGTTGTGATTTTGACGGGTTTGAAGAATGGTATAATAATGATGACTACGATTATTATAAAGAATTAAAACAAGCAGTAAATAAAGCCGAATTATACGTTAAGTATTTAGATCATGAATACAACGGCACTTTCGGATAATAAAGAGAGAGCGTTTAAACGCAGGGCATGATTCGGATTGGTGTTAAACACAAGCACAGAAAAGCGTGTTGTAAGCAATGTTTGTTTATCGTAAGTAGGTTCGATTCCTACCATGTCCACTAAAGTAAAATCAGTATCTGAGATTAAATCTGGAACTCAGACTAAGCTATTCCAGAACCAATGCCGTTGCAACGGCTACTTAACCGAACGAGACTTAAAGTCTTTCAGTACATTAAGGAACGGGATAAAAGTAAGGCTGATTTTATTTTTTTTAAAAAGTAAATTATTAATTATGACAAATATAAATTTCAGTAACGATACAACAAAGCAATTGTTGGATTGTAAAAACGCACAAGTCGAGGCGTTACAAAAAGATCGACAAAAGAATATTGATTTTCTAAAACGACTAATAGACTACGTTGAAAACCCAAAACATTCTGAAAACGAGTGGTCGGAAGATTTTTTAAGTGACGGCGAAATGCTAGACATAGTTGTTGATCAGTTAAAAAAATTCACAGAGATAAGACATCGTTTAAACAACCCCAAATTATGAGTAAAGAAAAATTTTATTGGGAAGAAGACACTTGGGGTGTAGTTGTCACAGAAGCGGGCGACACATTAGAGATGAACTTGCACACTTGCGATGTTTCAGGAAGACAATACATAACTTTTTATCCTGAACTTACATCAGACATTCATGCATCAAATAAAGTGTTGGCACATTATGAAGTATTTAAAAAAGATTAATATGAAATTAAAAGTAACAAGTTACAGAGAATTTGATACTCGAAGAGGAGTAGGGTATGAAAGTAAAACAAACATTAAAGGTCTTTCCATCTGGAATGATGGCGATGGTGGATGTACTTATTTTAGTGGGAATGAATACACTAAAGATTATCGGTTAATCGGTAGATATTCCGAAAAATATAATGAGAATCAAATAGAAGTTTTGATTGATGAATTTCTGGGAATAACACCAGACCAAAAATCAGAGATAGAAAAAGAGTTTAAAGCTAAATTTAATTTATCATGAATGTAAAAGGAACTTATACAATAAAAGAAAACATGGGAAGTTATGATCTAGAGATAGATTATGAATACTATTTTAAAGAATCTACACATTATGATCCGTTTGAGGATAAGTTAGATATTAAAGAAGTACGTTTAAACGGAATGAACATAACGGGATTTTATTATGATTATCTTAATGAAGATATGTTTAATGATGTTTATGAATATGCAACAGAAGATAAATACGAAAACCATGAGTAAAGAAATAAAAACCACTTACCAATATTCAGATTATAGGGGTAGTGAAATGATCTGGTCAACAGAAGATATAGAGTCCATAGCTAAAAATTTAGATATTAATTATTTAGATTTTGATGACTATGATAAAATTCTGCACGATACATTTAAAAATTATGGACAGAAATGATGGAGGAATTAAACAATTTTTTCCATCAAATTATAATAGAGAAAATCTCGTTAACAAAAGGAAAGAATAAAAGACACGAGCATATAAGTTTTGATGAAATTATAAATTAACTTAAATAAATAAATTATGAAAAGAAATCCAAAAGATAAAAGTTATGGTTATAAAAAATCATACAACTATGAAGATATCGATTAAAGAATCAAGACATAGAAGACATTTATCAAACAATTCAACCATCAAATTGAATAGAGAAAATCTGATAAATTTGGGGAAGACATGAGCATATAAGTATCTGTTTGTTGTGGAGCAACACCCTATCTAGGAAGACCGATTATGGTAGGTGTAGTGAATTGTAAAGAGAATTGTGCAGTTTGACCGATTTAAAAAACGATACTCGAATGGGTTAATGATAGTCATTCAGAATATGAACACAAAGGCGTATGTTCATGGCTTAGATAGATTGATTAGATCATTTAACGATGAGTCTTCTCTATACAAAAAAGAAAGTAAACCAATTGATGTAGAGAAATTTTCGCAAACTCCTTTATATGCAATGGTTTAATAATTTTATTGACCATGTACAAGACAATCATAGAAACATTTATAACGAATGCTTGTGAATATGCTAATGAAAGGGAGGAGGAAATAGTAATGCCTAGACATATAATAGTAATGCTTGATAATGTTTATGAAGAAATATGGATAAACACTATTCCTCTGAAGAAAGAGAAGAAATACTTAGTAAAATAGATGATGTTCAATTTTTAATAGAAGATTTAGATGAAAAATAAAAAAAGACAATACCGAAGTAATCAGGGGCGAAGTCCAGAAAAAGAAAATCAAATCTTCAATGTATTAAAAACAACATTGCTAGTAAGCTTGTGTTTCATCGTTTTATTAACCTTATTAAAAATATTGTCATGAATTATAGAAAAGATAACTTAGAGTTAATTGGAAAAGTTTTAGAATTAGAGGGGCAAATCAAAGAATTAAAAAAAGTTCTGGTAATATCCGCTAATGAAAGAGATTTTTATAAGAAAAAGTTTTCTCAATGCAATGAGTGGGGCGGATCAGAGGAGTATGTTTCTAAAGAAGTTCCCTTAAATAAATTACTTTTAGTATTAGGAAATGATAAAAAAATAAATTAAATTTACCTTGCTATGTATATTATTGATCCTGAATTAGAAGAACTATATCAAACACAATTTTTGTTTGTTTAAACGCTTTGTTTGTTTAAATTGCGCCAACCTCTTAGTCAAAAGCTAAGAGGATTTGGTGGTAGAAACCATAATTTAATAAAATGAAAAAAGATATTTTTGACTACTACGCAAATTCTGTAGCAAAACAATTTAACATAACCTTAGAGCAGTTATTTACTCAAACAAAGGTAAGTCATATAGTAGACGCTCGACAAATTCTTTACTATCTATGTATTGAAAGACCTATTAAAAAAAGTTACATCAAAACTTTTTTACAAGAACAAGGGTACCAAGTCTCTCATTCAACTATGGAACACGGATATAAAAAAGCAGTTCAGCTTATTGAAAGCGATCCTGATTTTCAGAAAATGATTTTAGATATTAAACAACGTTTAAACGTAACGTTAAATGATAATTGAAGAATTATTTTACATATTTGAAGAAGCTCTAAAAGATAGAAAAGCTATAGAAACTCAGACTAAAAAAGTTCATTCCGTTATAGCTAATGGAGTTAAAATTCAAAAGTTTTCTGATCGAATAGAAATACTAAACATGGGGAAAGGTGGCGATTATTTCCAAGAATGCACACTTGAGGAGTATGATTTTTTCTATGATGAGGGATGGGAAGTTGGATGTTATAAAGTTAAGATTAACAACTGCATACATAAACTTAAGATAATAGAAGAAAATATTAAAACTGAAGTAAATACAAGAAAGAACGATAAGCATATTCAAAATTTAAAAAATAGAAGAGAAAAAATTCTTCAGAAATATACTATAAATAAAAATAAATTAAATCAAATCAAATCAAATCAAAATGGAAAATTACTTTAAAAAGTTGTCAGCCATCAACGTAAAAGGAATGGCAGAAAAAAAAGGAAATTTTAATTACCTATCATGGGCAAACGCTTGGTCACTTATTAAAGAGGCTTATCCTGATGCTCAAAGAAAAGTTTATGAATCAGCACAAACAGAGCTACCTTATTTTACAGACGGCAAAACTGCTTCGGTAAAAGTTGGTATAATGGTCAATGGTATAGAACACATTGATTATTTACCTGTAATGGATTACAGAAACAATTCAATTCCTATAGCTAAAATTACATCTATGGATGTTAACACTGCAATACAAAGGTCTACTGCAAAAGCTATTGCTATGCACGGATTAGGTATAGCTATATTTAAAGGCGAGGATTTGGTAAATATTGCAAGTCCGAAAGCTAACGTACCTAAGGAGCCTAAGAAGGAGATTACTTACACTCTAAAGGTAGGGGGCGATAATTGGGAAAAAGTTCTTAATTACATATCTAAAAAGCGAGGAGATGGATTAGAGAAAATAATCCAAACTTTATCTACCAAGTACAAGATTACTGCTGAGGTAAAAAAAGAAATAGCTAAAAACATATAATATGGCTGAATCTACAAAACAAATTATCAGTAATTTAACTGATGATAACAAATATTATGGCGAGTATGGACAACAATTTTTGTCAAACTCTGACATACTAAACCTGCTTAAGTTTCCAGAGAAATTTAAAGTTCCACAAGCAAAAACAAAAGCTATGGTAGAGGGAAGTTATTTTCACACGGCAATATTAGAGCCTAATAAAATCGAAGACTTCAAAATTATTGATGTAGCCTCTAGATCCACAAAAGCTTACAAAGAAGCTTGTGGGGAAGGTGAAATATTATTGCTTCAAAAAGAAAAGCTTCATCTTGATAGTTTAATTGACAAGATGCAATCAAATCTTGAGATGTTTGATGAAATATACAAAGAGGGTAACAAGTATGAAGTTCCTCAAATTTGTGAGGTCATGGGAAATACCTGGAAAGGTAAAGCTGATATTGTTACAGATGAATTTGTCATTGACATCAAGACAACTAATGATATATCTAAATTTTATTGGAGTTGTATGAATTACAATTATGATTCACAAGCTTATCTTTATCAAAGATTTTTTAACAAACCATTAAGGTTTTATGTAATAGATAAACAATCGTTTCAGCTAGGCATCTACGACTGCTCTCCAAATTTTATAGAGGGTGGTAAAAACAAAGTAGAAAAAGCAACTGAAGTATATAATAAATTTTTTAGTAATGAAAAAACTCATAACATACATAACTATATTCATAAAGAAATTCTTTAAGGAATTTAGTCCTGTAAAAACAACAAGAAAAGGAGTAATGTGGGTGGATGTTCCAAACACCTGCACCTCAAGATTAGAGAAAGATTTTATTCTCTATGACACACTAGATAGATTGGAGCAAAAAATTAAAATTATAGAATAATGGCAGAAAACTATGTACATCCTAATGGCAGTGGTTCTTTATTTAAGAATAGCTACAAGGAAAAACCAAATCAACCAGACTTTAAGGGATCAATCACATTACCTGATGGATCAGAAAAAGAACTAGCCGGTTGGAAAGGAACAACTCAAGGTGGAGATGTTAAACTTTCAATCAAAATTAGTGACAAGTATGTTAAACCTGAATCAAATGATGCGCCTAAAAGCAATTCATCTGAGGATATATTTTAACTAACCAAGCATCAAATCAGGTCTCACTATATAGTAGTTTTGCGTAATTCTATTAAGCGTGGCGATTTACTTGGGTATGAACGAGTAATTGAGGTTCGAGTCCTCTTTTGATGCCAATTTAATCAAACAAACAAATGCAAATAACAATATTCAAGGACATAAAGGTTACCTCACAGCCTTTTTATAGAGATGTCCATGTTATTCTAAAAAGAATACAAGAGGGAGCATCTAAAGACTTAGTAAAAAAAATAAGAGCAGAAAAAAACAAAGAGGCAAGGAATTTGTTAAAACAAAAGCTTCCCGCTGTTTGTTTCAGTGGTAAGTTTACTAAAAGAAATGATAAATCTTTACAAGAACATAGTGGGTTGTTGTGTTTAGATTTTGATGGTTATTCTACGACTAAAGAGATGTTGTCAGATAAAGAAAAACTTACTAAAAACAAACATATTTATAGTGTATTTGTTTCTCCAAGTGGCAAGGGATTAAAAGCGTTAGTAAGAATACCTGCTGATCCAGAGAATCATGTCAATTATTTTGTAAGCATTCAAAACAATTTAAACTCTACTTATTTTGACAAAACCTGTAAGAATATTTCAAGGGTTTGTTATGAATCATACGATCCGTTAATCTATATTAACGAACAATCAAGTACATGGGACAAAATTGAAGAGGAGCAGTACACAGAGGTTACTAAAAACATAGATATACCTACAATCCCAATTACAGATGAAAATAAAATTGTAGATATTTTAAAAAAATGGTGGGAAAAAAAATATCCTATGGTTGAAGGTCAACGAAATCATAATGTGTTTGTATTAGCTTCAGCATTTAATAGATTCGGTGTTTCTAAAACCTTAGCCGAGTATGTCATGAATACTTTTTCATCTCAAAATTTCAAACAAGGAGAAATAAAAAGAACTATCAATTCAGCTTATCAAAATGTACAAGACTTTGGCACCCAATACTATGAAGATGAAGACAAGGTTAATTTAATTAAAGCTAAGTTAAAAAGAGGAGTGCCAAAAAAAGAGATCCGATCTCAATTAGAGGAAGAAAGTATTGAGGTCGGCACAATAGATAATATAATCCATAGGCTTGAGGATGAACAATCAAGTCAAAAATTTTGGTCTATATCAGAAAAAGGTGTTGTAAAAATTATACACATATCGTTTAAACACTTTCTAGAAGAGCATGGATTCTATAAATTTAATCCAGAAGGAAGTAAGAACTATGTGTTTGTTAGAGTAACAAATAACTTAATTGATCACACAAGTGAAAAAGAAATTAAAGATTTTATATTAAACCATTTAATAGAGCTTGATGAAATTCAAGCTTATAATCACTTTGCTGAATGTACAAGGTATTTCAGGGAAGAGTTTTTGACTTTGCTTTCATCTATTGATGTGTATTTTATTGAAGACACAAAAGGTAGTGCTTATCTATATTACAATAACTCAGCAGTAAAAATAACATATAATGATATAACCTCTATTGATTATTTAGATTTAGGGGGTTACGTTTGGAAGGATCATGTAATTGATAGACCATACATTAAATGCGAATCAACAGACTGCGATTATAAGTCGTTTATAGAGAATATTTGTAATGGCGAAAAAACCAGAATAAACTCAATGAAATCTACGATAGGTTATTTATTACATGCGTGGAAAAATTTATCCTATTGTCCCGCAACCATATTAAATGATGAGGTTATTTCTGATAATCCTGAAGGTGGTACAGGTAAAGGTTTGTTCATGAATGCTTTAGGACACATGAAAAAATTAGTAGTGATTGATGGTAAGTCTTTTAATTTTGAAAAAAGTTTTGCTTATCAACTTGTAAGTGCTGACACACAAATACTTTGTTTTGATGATGTAAGTAAGCATTTTAATTTTGAAAGATTATTTTCTGTTGTTACAGAAGGATTAACCTTAGAAAAGAAAAATAAAGATGCAATTAAAATACCATTTAAAAAATCTCCAAAAGTTTGCATCACTACAAACTATGCCATAAAAGGAAAAGGCAGTTCGTTTGAAAGAAGAAAATGGGAGCTAGAATTAGCACAACATTATACTAGAGACAACACTCCAATAAGAGAGTTTGGAAAATTAATGTTTGGGGAATGGGATGAAGATGAGTGGTGTGCTTTTGATAATTATATGATAGAATGCTTGCAAATGTATTTACAACATGGTCTTATAAAAAGCGAGTTTGTGAATCTTAAAATTAGAAGATTGTCAGCTGAGACTTGTCATGAGTTTATAGAGTGGTGTGGTTTGTTAAAAGGAATGACAGAACATGAGTCGTTGGCGTTAAATAAAAGGTCTAACAAACAAGATTTATATATAGATTTTATAGAAGATAATCCAGACTTTGCCCCAAAAGCAAAATTAACTATATCTAGAACTAAATTTTATAAATGGCTTGTTGCTTATAATCAATTTAGATATGACTGTGATCCTGAAGAAGGTCGGGACATGACCTCAAGGTGGATCAGATTTAGAAATAAACATGAACTAGAAGAAAACTTAGAAATAGAATTTTAATTATGGAACTAAGAGATTATCAAAAAGAAATTGTTAGATTAGGTATTAATGTTTTAAAAGAACACAAATTTGTTTATCTTGCCATGGAAGTTAGGACTGGCAAGACACTTACGAGTTTGAGTATTTGTAAGACTCTTGCTGTTTCTAACGTTTTATTTATTACCAAGAAAAAAGCTATATCAAGTATCCAGGATGACTATAATCTTTTAAATCCAGACTTTGATATTACTATTATTAATTACGAGTCGCTTCATAAAATAGAGTGTTGCCCTTACGATGTTATTATTTGTGATGAAGCTCATGGCATGGGTGCATATCCAAAACCTAGCCTTAGAGCAAAACTTGTTAAATCTTTAATAAAATTAAACAAGGATCCTTATGTTATTTTATTATCAGGAACTCCAACTCCTGAATCTTATTCACAAATGTATCATCAGGTTTATGCTATAGAAAGAAATCCGTTTAAACAATACAAAAGCTTTTATAAGTTTTCTCATCAGTATGTTAATATTACTAAAAAAAAGATAGGGCCAACAAGTATTAATGATTATAGTGATGGTAAAGAATCTATTCTTTATGAGATGAAACCATACATGATTTCATGGACACAAAAAGAAGCGGGGTTTGAAACTCAAATTACAGAAGAAATACTAACTGTTGCTATGCATGAATCCACTCACAACATGGTTAAGAAGCTAAAAAAAGAGAGAGTCTTGCAAGGACAAATTGAAGTTGTATTAGCTGACACAGCTGTAAAGCTTATGTCTAAAATTCATCAGCTGTATTCAGGAACTGTTAAGTTTGAAAGCGGAAACTCTGGTGTAACAGATTGGGCAAAAGCTAGATTTATAAATGGTTATTTCCAGGGCAAAAAAATTGCTATTTTTTATAAGTTCAAAAAAGAATTAGAAGCTATTACTGATATTTTTAAAGACTCTATAACTACAGATTTAAAAGAGTTTAAAGAAACAGATAAATCCATTGCCTTACAAATTGTATCAGGAAGAGAAGGTATTAGTTTAAAAGAAGCTGAAGCTTTAGTATATTATAACATTGATTTTAGTGCAACAAGTTACTGGCAGTCAAGAGATAGGATGACTACTAAGGACAGGAAGTACAATAAAATATACTGGGTGTTTGCTGAGAATGGCATTGAGCATCAGATTTATAAAACAGTTATTGGTAAAAAAGATTATACTTTGAATCATTTTAAAAGAGATTTACTTACGCTTAGATAATGACTGAAACTAAAGAGATATTAGGAGAAAATTCCTATACTCAGTGGGTTAATAAAAACTTAGAGGTTTGGTGGATTCCAATGATGAATCCTGTTTATTTGACAGAAAATGATTTATGGGATGATTTTTCTGATTTAGAAAAAAAAATACATCAACTAAATATATTTGATTAAATATTATGACAGAACAACAGATACAAAGTAAAAGGATAAAAGAATTAGAAGCTGAAGGATACTATGTGCTTAAGCTAATTAAGACTAACAAAAATGGTATTCCTGATCTTGTGGCGTTTCCTAAAAACTGTGATGTTTTGTTTTCGGAAATAAAAAAACCAACAGGCAAAGTTTCAAAGCTCCAGGAGTATAGATTAAAAGAGTTAGAAAGTTATGGATTTAAAACAGAAGTATATAAAGGATGAGCGAGTTAGATGAAAATATAGAATACTACAATAATTATAAAAAAAATTTAATACAATTTGTAATACACAGTTGTTCTTATGCAAGCCAAAAAAAGACAACAGGCAGGGTAAGGTTGACTGCTAGTGAAATTTTAGATATAATAAAAGAAATATCTAGTCTAGAAATATTTATATATGATCTTAAATTGTTAAAAAATCCGAACAATTCTATATTAAATTATGTAAATAATAAACATTTCAAATAAATTTACTATCTTTAAAATAAAAAATGGCACAAAACGTAATAGAAAACGAGATTTTTGAACATTTCAGAGTTGAAGAAAAAAAAATTACTGACGCAAGAGTTTTATTAAAAGAAAAAGGTTATATTATAATAAAAAAGAAGGCGTAGTAAATGGCTCATAAGATTTCAGCTGATGATGTGAATGCAATTAAGCACATTAATTATGTGACTAACAACTCTCACGACCTCGTAACTGAACTATATGAAGATCTTATGGAGCGTGATCACAATGAAGCTAAACTCAAAGCTCAGAACATTTGTCAGATCATGACAGAATTAATTAACTCTTTATCGGATGAAGTCTAGAAAGGCTGAAGGCCCAAGACTTAGGTTGTCTATTGAAGAGGTAGATATGATTCGTGAGCTTCGTGCTCAAAATTTAGAAAATGTTAATGACAACTCTGCTTTAACTGATCATCTAAACGAAAGAGGTATTGATAAAAATGATGTTATCAGTGTAAAGCATTGGCAAAGTGCAAGTGGTGAATATAGGTTTTCAATAGTAACTAAAGAAAATTTAGCATTAAAAGAAAGTCTAATATTTGAAAAAGTAAATAAATTTGTTGAAGAACATTCTCCGGACTATAAGCCTATAAAAAGAAAAAAGCAAACGGAGCCGCACCTGCTTGTTATTAATCCTGCTGATATTCATATTGGAAAGTATGCTAAAGCTCTTGAAACTGGAGAAGAATACAATTCTCAGATAGCAGTTGAAAGGGTTATGGATGGTATACATGGTCTTATTGACAAGGCTCAAGGCTTTCAAATAGAAAAAGTTTTGTTTTGTATAGGTAATGATGTGTTGCATATTGACAATGTTTACAGTACAACAACAAAAGGAACACCACAGGACACGGATGGTAAGTGGTGGGAACACTACGAGCTTGCTTTAGCTTTATATGTAGAGTGTATAGAAACGTTAAGAAAGATTGCTCCAGTAGATGTAGTTCACAGCATGAGTAATCACGATTATCAATCAGGGTTTCATTTAGCTCACACTTTACAAGCCTGGTTCCGGAAAGCAAAAGACATAACTTTTGATGTCACAGTAGCACACAGAAAGTATTATAAGTATGGAACATCTTTAATAGGTCTTGAGCATGGTGATGGAGCTAAAATGGATAACCTTCCTCTTCTTATGGCACAGGAAAAACCACAGATGTGGGCTAATACAAAGACTAGATATTGGTACTTACACCATATACACCATAAAGTCAAACATAAGTGGAGAGACGCTAAGGACTTCATAGGAGTCACTGTAGAGTACATGAGGTCTCCTTCGGCAGCTGACAGCTGGCACGCACGAAAGGGCTTTACAGGAGCTCCTAAGGCCTGTGAGGGGTTTGTACACCATAAAGAGCTTGGACAAGTGGCTAGATTAACTCACTTTTTCTAAAGTAGGAATTACATTGTTGCAATGTTTGCAATGAAAATAAAATCCATTCTGGTTTGAACCATGCAAGTTCATAACCTTGTTACACCTCCTGCAATTCATTCATTAAATTTTTAGAATTTAAAAGCACTGCACACTTTTCATAATCTTCTAAGTCTTCAAAATATTCTATTAACTGATCAAAGACCTCTTCATGATCTTCTATAATATCTTGAGTAGGATCAAATATTAAAGTTACTTTCATATCCCTATTTAACAACTGTTCATATCCAACCTGATTAGTTATAACATAATAACTTTGTAGCATAAAAGTATGTTCATCAAAATGTTTCATCAATTAAAAAGGAGATTTAGGCATGCCACTGCTTCTCCTATTATTAAGTGGAGACTTAGGGCCAGAGGGTTTAGTGCTTTTTTTAGTTTTCTTTTTCTTTTTCTTTTTAGGAATGTAACTATTTTGTTTTGCTTTTCTTGTTTTTTTATAAGCTCTAAAATTATAATCCATAATTGAGCCCGCTTCTAAAGGTAAAGCGCCTAACAGATATAAAACATATAGAGGGGCTTGAGCTAAAAGATCATTTTTATATTTTGGATCTATTTCTACCTCTCTGCCATACCTATCTTTATATTTACCTGTTGTCGCTAAAGATACCATATCTTTAATTTGCAGGGCTTTTTCTCCACCAATTCCTAACACACCCAACCTTTGTAATAACCCTTCAGGCTGATTAACAAAAAATTGAAAAGGATCATCGCTATCAAATGTTGCTATTAAAGCGTTAGTAGCTTGTAAAACCTCAGGATTCAACAAAGGAATTGGACTAACTATATCTGCATAAGCTTGTCCTTTTCTACCTTTTATTCTATTTTCAAATTGCTTTGTCAAAGTTTCTTCATCTTCATCTGTTCCTCTTAGCGCCCTGGCCGCTCCAGCTAAAGATTGTGTTATAAATAATCCAACCGCATTAAATGTTGCAGTTTCTGCAACTAATCCTCCAAGAGATTTAAAAGCTTTTAATTTATCTTGTACTGTATTTGACTTAGAAAACGCTGCACCTAAATCATTATACATCCTTGTTTTTTGATTTAATAAAAAGTTTGCAAAAGGAAAAGCTACTTTTCGGAAAACCTGACTAACTGGATCTTTACTTGAAAACAACTCTCCTTGTAAATCTACATCCGATGTATTTTGTTGTCTTGCAACCTGTTGAGTGGCATAATTTAACGCCTTATCATTACTCTTGTGTGTACTCCAATCTATATTATTAGAATCGATATTTTGTTTTTTTAAACTTTCTAAATAATAAGCCATAAAAGAAGCTCTTGCCGCAAATCTGTCAGGATTTACAAGAAAACCTTGCAACCAGGTTTTTTGTGCTTTATTAATTACATCCCCTACTTTTCCTAATTTACCTGTAGAGTCTGTTTCTAATCTAGAATCTGTTCCTTCAAGGTTAGTCACTGCCTGCACTCCTCTATTGGCGATCTCAACCCCTGAATTATCTAGCCATTTTATTGCGTCTGTGTTTGTAGCTATCAAATTAATTCCTTTAAAAACAGCACTAGGATTATTAAGTGTATTTATAAAAGTATTAATTAAAGGAACCATTTGTTTTACATATTGAGTTGGGCCTCCAAGAACTCTTGATACACCTAAGCCCGCAAAACGATTTAAATTTCTCAACCATTTTTCTTGCCCTTTTTGTAAACCTCGTTTTTTTTCTACATATCCTTTAAATCTTTCTTTTATTAACTTCCTGTCTTCTGTGTTAGGTATAATTTTTTCAAATGAAGGTGAAGACATAAACCCTTTTAATTGTTGAATTCCTGGAGCAGTATTAACATCGGTAAGAGCAGCTCTTAAATTGTTAACATTATTACTATCAAAACCTAAATTTACATATCTATTTGTATTCCCATCTTTATCCATAGGTAAAACAAAAGAAGGTTTTTTAACTTTTAAAACTCCCGTCTCTTTATCATACACCGTTTCATTAGTGTCAGGCTGAAAAATAGGTTTATCTAAACTTGGCTCTGATTCTACACCGTCTAATTTAGAAAAAGAATCAGGTGTATAATTTAAATCTTTGCCTAAAGTTCTATTATATATATTTAAAGACACATCTTCTAATTCAGGGCGAGCTTTTGACCATTCATTAGTCATCCATTCTACCGCACTTTTGTTTATTGGATCAGTTTTTTTATCTACTTCATTTATACTGTTAGAGTCTTTTAATAATTTATCAAAAACTTTTTGATAATTTTCTGCTTTTTCGGTTTGACCATTATCTTTTAACTCTTTAATACTTAATTTTACAAGGCCTTTTCTTCTTTCAAATTCCTGATCTTGTTCGGCTTCCGTTCCATCAACCGTTCTTTTTATAAAAGCAAACACTCCTCTTTCAAGATCATTCTCTACATCATTAAATCTTTTCCCATTAGGCATTGTTTTGGTGTTGCCTAATTTTACTTTACTTCGTAGTCCGCCTGGATTTATAAATTTATCATAATACGCTTCAGTTATGTTTTGAGCAAGTTTATCAGCTTTAGCAACTCCATTTCTTATAGTTGTAAAACCACTTATCTTTTCAAACAATAAAGCTTTGCTTTGAGATTTAAACATTTGTTCTATACTTTGAGGTATAGATGCTATAAATTTATTCCAAGCGTTACCTAACATTTTGCCTCCAATTAAAAACTTTAAAGGTTTTGCATTTAATTTATTTTCATTATCTACAGCATTTTGCCTTCCTTTAGCAAAATTAACGATAGCGTTTAAACCCCCTACACTTTGATTTGTAGCAAAGTTGTTCATAGCAAGTAAAGCTTTAGCCCCATCTTCAGATGGTAAATTACTTATATCTATATTTAAAAATTCAGATACAATTTTTTTGTCTTTTTGAGATATTTTAATTTCTTTACCGGTAAATGGATCTTTTCCTGTTTTAACAATCTGATCAACTACAGCTGAATATTTACCAAAAGCATTCTTTAAACCTTTAGCTATTACGCTTTTTTTTGTCTGTCTTAGTTTTGTTTTTTCTTCTGCGCTAAGATTGTTAGTTTCAAAATTATACAGAATTCTTTGCAATTCATTTAAACTAAAATCTTTAGGATCTAAACCTGTTAAATCAGCAAAAGCCTTTTGTTCTGCTTCAGTTTTAATTTTATCTTGCACAGCCTGTTCTGCTTTAGTATATTTATCTATACTTTTTATATTAAGTGCTTCAGAAATTTTTATATCTCCTTTTTTTGAAGTCTTAATTGGTGTTAACCCTTGTATTACGGAATTAGCGTTATTTACAAACAAATCTAAATCATTAATGTTTTCAGGTTTTAATTTTATAAATTCTTTTGCAGAATTCACAACTTCAGCTGGAGCATTAGAATTCTTAATAAGTCTTTTAATTCTTTTAACAACCGATTTTGCTTTTTTAATTTGCTGTAAATTCTTTTTTGCATTTTCTACTTCCGTCTTTTGGTTTTGCGTTTGACCTTCTGTTTCTTTTTGGCTCTGGTTGGTAACGGCCCCGGTGGTGTCTCCTTTGACCACCTTTTGGCCATCTCCGGTTTGTTTTTGTACATCCACGCCCTTTGTGCTTGACTCTTGAATGGCATCTTGGTTATATTTTTTTATTAATTTATTTCCTGATAATTGAGTGTCTTTAAATCCATCAATAACACTCATATCTTTAACGACAGTAACGTCTTGAACTTTATTGTTACCATCTACTATATTTTTTAAAATTACCGCATCAAATCCTTGATTAAAAGCTTCTTGAATAGTTTTGTTTTTATCAAACCCAGGGCTAGTTCGCTGACCATTAAAATCTACAGTCTTTATGTTATCAGTATTTAGCGCACCTGAATATATAGTAGATTGTGATTTTCCTGTTAACGATTTAATGCTTTGTATTACATTACCTTTAAAGCTACCTGTTTCTTTAGAAAAAAATGAAGCTACTTCAGGATCGCTAGTAAAAAATATACCTCTGGCTGTCCCTGCATCAGCACCAGATCCAATTTTTTCTATATCAAACTCAGTAAACTTCTTGGTTGAGCCATGAAATAACACAGGTTTACCTCCTGTTTTATAAACGGGAGCTTTATCAAACCCATCTGCCTTTTCATTCTTACCTGTTTCCGCCACACTAATTTTTTCATTTATAGCAGAATCTTGAATGGCATCTTGTTTATCTTTAATTAGTTCGTCTTGTTTTTTTATAATATTAGCTTCAGATTCTAAAATAGCTGGGAGTTTAGACTTTAACCTCACCTCATTCTCAGCTTTTAAAGCTTCAACAGCTTCTTTTTTAGTAACCTCAACAGTTCGTTGACCGTCTTTTTCTCCATCTATAATAGACTGAGCTTCACTAACATCTCTTTCTTGTAGTTTTTTTATTTGCGTATCTACATCTTCAATTCTTTTATCTATTTCTTCTTTCAAAGGCCCTTCAAGACCTTCTTTTTGTTCAATTAATCTTTGTCTTTGCGCAAGTAAGTCAGCTGCCTCTTCAACATTTTGAGACATTTTTATTGTTCCTTTTGTTTTTAACTCAGCGGCTTGCATGTTATAAATTTCACTGTATGCATTTGCCGCCTCTTCTTTGCTTAAAGAGCCTTCATTAATTAATACATCTAAAGTTTTTTTAAGGTCATTAACATCAGTAGCTAAAGTTCTAACTAAATCTTTTCTTTTGTTTCCAGTCAGTAATTTTCTACCTCCTAATGTAGAGGTAGCACCAATAGTCATAACAGCTGTCTCTATGACACCAGCTTTTGTTATTTTTTGATCTAAAACTTCGTTACCTATTTTTTGATTTACTAAATTGTTTATAGCTTTTTCAGAAAAATATACAGGCAATTCTTCTACAAAAAGTTCTTTCATGTTTTCTTTTACAAGAGCACCAAGCTTATCTTTAAATTGTTTTTTTGCAAAGCTTTTACCTTCTTTAATAGCTAGGTTTTTAATTTGGTCTTTGATAGTTTGGAAACCTATTAATAACCCTTCGTTACTACCAGCTAATCCTGAAAAAATACCATCTAATGTTGAAATAGCTTGACCTGCATTAACAGCAATATCCATAGCTTCGTTTTCACTCATCCCTGTAGCCATTAATTGACTTCTAATATCATCTACATTTTTTACTACACCGCTTGTAAAAGAAGTAAGCCCCATTGATACTTTACCAGCTGTCCCTGGTTTAAAAACCTTATCTAAACCTGTGGCGTTTTTAACTTTACCAGCAGTTCTAATAAGAGCAACTAAGTTTACAATAGTATTTACGGCCCCAGTAGCGACTGATCCTCCTGTCCAATTTATTACTGTGTTAGGTACGTCTTTTGACCTTTTAATAATAGAATTAATTTTCTCTTCAGATAATATACCTTCCATTCTAATATTAGAATTAGAATCATACACTGTACCGTTACCATCCACAACAAACTCCTCACCTTCAAAAGTAACAGGTTTGCCTTCTAGAATGGCAGGTCTTTTTAATTCACCTACTTCCCTATCTAAAGAGTCTCCACTATCCGTAATCATTTCGCTAACTCCCGCTAAAAAACCTTTTTTATCGTATCCAAAAGTTGCCAAACGTTGATCAATCATACCCGGTATTCCACCAAAAAAATCTGTTGTAAAAGAAGTAACCGCTGTACCTGCTGTTTTTAACAATTCAATACCACCTGCTGATAACTCTGCTCCTCCTCCTTTTTTAAAACTATTGTAAAGCTCTTTTCTTCTTTCCAACTCATCATCAACAGTTTGATCTTTATATGTAGGAAAAGACTCTATGGCTGACTCTAAAGAAGAGTAAGTATTCATGAAATCTTTTTTTAACAAAGAAGCTTCTTTTTTTAATAGTTTTATTTCCTCAGAATCAGTTGACAGGCTTTGCGCCGCTTCATTTGCTGAAAGCTTGTTTGTTATAGTGTTTAACTTAGAAGCGTTATATGATTGTAATTTTTCATATTGTCTTTTCTCTAACTCATATTGATTACCTTCATCGGTTGGTAAAAGTTTTTTAAAAAATTTATAAACTGAACCTTTTTGTCTAGTGTTTTTTTTCTCCCACTTTAAATAATCCTCCTGATCTACATTGTTTTCAATTAATATTTCAGTGTTTATTGTATCTGGATTACTATAATCCTCTTCCGTTAACAACACCTCTTCTTTTTTAACAGCTTTAGGATTAGCTTTTTCGTATAACTTAATAGCGTTTAAAACATTTTCAGGTATTTCAGATTCTTTTTTTAAAGAAAACTTACCTGTCTCAGGATCCTTAATTTGATATTTTTTTTCTACCCCCTTTTCTTGTGAAGCCAAAAGTTTGACCGCATCAAGTGTTTCCATTTGAGGTTTGTTAGAATCAAAAAAGCCTACAGAATTTAGAATATCTATGTTACTTTGATTATCTAACAAGGTTTGTTGATTTGCAGGAAGAGTTTCGTCAAAATCTATTTCTTCTTCAACTACCTCTGAACCAGCCGAAGATCCAGGAGGTTGAACCACTTCTGTACTTGATACCAATTCCTCTTCTTGAACAATAGGTTCGGAAGAGTCTTTTTTTTTTACGCTATATTTATTTAAAAAAGCTGTTTTATCTTGTGTAAACAAACCATCTCGGGATACAACATCAAAAACTTTATCTTGATATTCTGTAGTCCCAAACTGATTTTGAAACTCTTCAAAAGATTTAGTATAATAACCATCCCTTGTTAATACATCAAATAATTTTTGTAATTCTTCCATAGTATTAATCTAATTCACCACCACCATCACCATAACCTTCTGCTTGTGCAGGTAATATTTGGCTTAAAGCTTTATCTATAGCTTTATTAACGGCTTGTGTCAATTTATTGTCTTTTGTAATAGGAACAGTAGCAATCTCTTTTCCATCTACCTCTACAGTTATACTATCGTCCGAATTTGATGTAATATTTACTCTTTGCGCAGCACTAGCATCGTTTCTTTCATTTGCAGCTATATTAATAGCTTCAGACATATCACTCGCTAATTTAGATACTTCACCCTCGGTTGTGTTAATTACATTATCAACTATATCGTCTACAGATGCTTTATAAACTGAATTTAATGTTTGTTTGCCATCGCCAATAGGCGTGTTGATGTTAATAGCTTCCCTAGCTTCTCTTTTTTGTTGAGATGGAGTACTTCTCTTTTTATTAATTTGATACTCTTTAGAAGTAAACTCATTGCCATCAATTTGATTTTTATAAGTACCATCCCAATCTTTACCTTCAGGAACTTCAGTTCTTTCGGCTTCTACAAACTGCGATCTTCTTGTTGTAGGATTACCGTCCTTATCTACAAACTCTCCAGCTGCATTTGTTTTAAATTTCATTCTTTTACCGGCATCATTCATAGCGTAATCAGATTGACTTCTGCCAGATATATTTGCTTTACCTCTAGCATCTTTATAGTCAGCGCCATTGCCATCAGTTTGGAAGAAAGCATACCCTGTGTTTAAGAAATCTTCTTTGTTCTTACCTTTAGATAATCTTTGTTGTTTTCTATCACCATTAGAATCAAAATATACAACATCAAAATAGTCACCTTTGTCTTCAAAGCTATCATATCTAAATCCAGACGATGCATATAATGCATCTAAAGCTCCGTCTACCTGAGCTTGATCGCCCGAGTACACTGCGTCTAAATTCTCAATTATAGTTCCTCCTTGCTTAATTTTGTCATCTCTCTTGTTTTTTGATTCTGGATTAAATCCTTTCTTAGCCGTTCCTTTAGAATCCATTTTGTTAGCAATCTTTCTTTTAACAATATCAATAGCTTTTTGTTTGTCTCCATCTTGAAAAGTAAATTCAACAGAATTACCTGTTCCTTTCAAATCAATATACTTAGGAGCGTCTTTATCTTTAAATTGATACCCTGCTTGCGTTGCCAATATTTGAGCTATAGCAGCATCATCTCCAGTCAAAGCCTCAGCTTGAGAGTCAAGCCACTCATCAAATGTAGTAATATCGTCTGGTAGACCTAGTTTTTTTAACCTATCTTTGTTGTTAAACATTTGCCTAAAATCCGTAAGAGTATACTCTGCACCCGTATCTGGATCTACATAACCCGTCATCATTACCCCTAAATCATCTACAATCTTATTAGTTTCTACATCTAAATCAACTTTAACACCACCGTCATATTTCATCATATCCAAAATAACACTTGGATTTTGAAAAGCATTAGGATTTTTTTCAGGATCCGGCATAACAGTATATTGACCTTTATCGTCTTTACCCATAGTAACAACCTGAAGTTGCCCGTTAGCAGGGTTAGTCATAAATTTTTTATTATTTAAATTTCCAAAAGACTCTATTCGCTCCATAAAAGCCATGTCTGCTTCAGTGGCTGTTTTATTTTTTACCCTTTCTTTAGCGGCTGTATACCATCCGTCATAAACTTTAGTTATGTTTTTAAAATTAGTCATTCCATTCTTCATCTCATTCATTCTCAATTTATAATCATGCATCTTAAACACACCTTTACGTACAAGTTTCATATTCATCATAAGTTGTTCTTGTTGAGACTTTGATGATTCTAATAGAGCTTTGTCTAAAGATTGACTATTTACGTCAGGAAGTTCATTTAATTTTTCTATAGCCGACTGCGTAGCATCTTCAACAGCTTGTTGATCAGCTTTTCTTTTTTCATTAAATAAACCTATTTGTTTAGATATTGTATTGGCTACACTGCCCCAGTTTACTGGAGCTGCTGGATCTAATCCTGCGTATGTAGAATATTTACTTTTGTTAGATGTAGCCATAGAATTTTTTTAATTTTTGTCAAAAAGTAATGACGCAAAATCTTGTATAACGCTTGAGTTTCCAGCTTTTAGATCTATTAACATATTTTTCTTTTCTTTATTACTTAACTTATTAAACAAAGGATTATCAGTAAATAATTTTCTAGATTCTGGATTAGTTATATCAAAATCTTGAGGAAGACCAGCTTCTTTAAAAATATCCATACTACCCACTTGAGTCATTATATCACTTGTTAACTTATCATCTCTTCCTTGTAAGTATCCCGGTATCAATCCAGCTGCGCCTTGTAAACCAGAAGCTAATCCTTCTTGAGCGCCTGCCATAGCTTGGCTTGCTTGCCTATTTGCATCTTTAGCTCTAAGAGATTCGTCTTGAGCCATACCTACATTTATATCTATACCTTGTTGATTTATAGCCTGTTTAGAGTCAGCTTTCATTTTGTTATTAGCATACAATGCCTCACCTAATGCTACTCTAGTTTTTTCTCCCTGTTCCCCTGCTAAAGCTCCAACTCTACCCACACCAGCTGCAACAGATCTTGCATCTCCTTCTTGTAGTGCTTGTAGTGATTGTTGTTGTTGTTGTAAAGTTTCTTCGAACTGTTTATTAAAAGCATCTAACGGTACGTTAACTCCAGCATAAAAATCTTTTTCAGCCATTCTTTTGGCTTCGTCCATTAATTGTTTGTTTTTTCTTTCTGCTTCAGCTTGTTTACGTCTCGCTGTAATCATACTGTCAATCCCCATTCCAAAACTAGCTAACCCAGACAATGCACCAATACCTCCAGAAACTGCACCAAAGATTTCTTCTGTGCTCATTCCTTCATTTGCATTTTTATATCTGTCTTTATTTTGATTTTGTTTCCACCTAGGCATATTAATAGTTTTTAATAGTTAGAATACACAAAGATACTAAATTCTAAGGATAACTTTTCATGATGTCACTACCTACAGAGAATAGTTCAACCGGACTGGTATTACTGTTTGTTAAAGTAAATTCCATGTAATATCCTAGTACACCATGAGATTCTGCAACGCTATTTTTATAAGACATTATAAAATTTCCTTGTACAGGGATATATGCACCTTGTGCCGAGGCGTCTACAGTGATCGTAGTAGACGTCATTGCTGTAACATACCCTACTAACTCTGGAGTAGTTTTTGCATATATTGCATCACCTATACTTAGAATACTTCCTAAAGGTTCTGTGAATGTTATAACTGTAGCGTTTGCAGGGCCAGCAACTGCTGTTGCAGAACCTAATCCATTTGCAGATCTGAAGTTCCAGTTTACAGTGTCAGCCTTGCTTCTAATATATGTAAACCATTCTCCCTCTTTCTTTTCAAAGTATGCGCTTGCCATAGATCCGCTGTTTAAATCTGTGTTTAAATCAGTAACAGTCCAGCTGTCATCACTTTCTAGAGACAATGTTTTAAATAATTTTATATCTAATGTTGGTTTTGGATTAAACACACTAGTAATAGATGATGTTCCTTGTATACCATAGTAGTTATTACGCAGAGAGTTTGTATTGTGTTGATATAAATTACCTCCTTTAAAAGAATAGAAGTAACTATTCATGCCAATCATAAAATCTGGATAGAAAGTATAGAACGATGGCCATCCTTTACTGCCGTCACTATATGATAATGTTTGTAATGTTTCTATTGCCATATCTTTTTATTTAACAGAATTGTGTTGATGTTACCTCGCCTGAAGAGTTTACATTATATTTTATATCACCACCCACATTGTTAGCTCTATACCATCCACTTGGAAGAGTTGTTGTTCCCGCACTTGTTGTGTAACAAGTATCGCCAACACTTGGATTTCCTCCTGCTGTTCCATCATAATAATAAGTTGTTCCTAATGATTGGAAACAAGCGTTTGGTGACGTTACAGCTGTTTGAGAAGAATCATATTCTTCTAATGCACTTGGACAGGTAGTTACTGATGCAACAACACCAGATCCGCCTGTTATTTGTATATATTTATTATCAGCAACAGTTCCAATTTTATAGAAGCCATTTCCTAAAAACACTGTCTTACATTCATTTGTATAACACGTGTTTGTAGCCACTGGTAATTGTCCAACTGTACCGTTATGATAAAATGTTTGATTTATTGAAGCCGCACATGCATTAGTTGCGTTTGTTTGACTAGAACTAGCATTAAATGACACCCCTAATGAGAATGTTCCTACACTAGCAACAACACCTGAACCACCTGTTATTTGCATAAACGTAGTTGAAGTTAACTTATAATATCCATTCCCTAGAACAGTCTGACCTGCATCTGAATAACAAGTATTAGTTGCTACTGGAGTGCTACCAGAACCTGTATGAAAATACGTTTGATTTATTGTTGCTCCACATGCAGCTGACTCGCTTGACTCTACTGTAGAAGAACTGAACGTTGTACACTCACAAGTATATGTTGTACTTAAAACAGGTGTGCTAGGCGCACCCGTTTGTTGCCTAAACGTATTGCTAGACGTTTTGTACCAACCGTTTGGAGCCGCTGTTGTCAATGCCGCATTTGTATATATGGCTGTAGCGGTTGCAAAGGAAGTTGTATTTAAAAAGTAGGTTCCTTGCGTGGGCATTTATTTTATTTTATTTATGGGGCACAATCGCTTATTCCCGCTACATACCCGTCTGTTCCAGTAATATGAATCTTTTTATCATTTCCACCATCTTCGTAGTGATAATGTTTTGGATCAGCTACCGCTGTACCTGCTGAGTTTGTAAACATTGTGTCACCTGCTGCTGGATAAGTTCCGCTTCCATTATGATAGTAAGTTGTTCCTGGCGTTAATGCACATACTCCAAGGAAGTTACCACCTATTGTAGCTGTAAACGATGTTAAACTTGAACATCCAGTACAACATACATCATCTGCACTTGTTCCTACACATAAGCTAATTGAAGTTGCACAATCTGAACATGTAGTTTGTGTTCCTAAAGTTCCTGTTCCTCCTGTTACTTCTCTATAAACAATAGCTCCTCCGTTACCAGGGTTAAATGAATAGAATCCATTACTTGCTACTGTAGTTCCGTCAGCAGTGCTATATAGTATTGTTGAAGCTGCAAAAGTTGTTTGGTTCATGTAATATGTACCTGACACACCTGTACAACATCCTATTGCTGCTGTACTACCAAACGTCAATCCTACTGCTGGGAAACATGTAGCACACGCTGTCGCTGTGCTTAAACCTGTTCCATCTTCTGCATTACTTGTTTTTTCTCTACTTTGAGAACTATATGAATAAAATTGATTAGCTGCAAAACTACTCAATAATGGGTTTGTATAAATACTGTTTGTTGCTGTAAAAGAAGTTTCTACATAAAATGATGAAGTAGTCCCAGAACAACATGCTGCGAATGCTGACGCTCCGTAACCTAAAGTCAAAAGAACTCCACATGAAGTACATGCAGCTGAAGGGCCTAGCGTACCAGTACCTCCAGTTACCTCTCTATAAACATTGTTATTGTCTTTATACCATCCGTTAGGAGCAGCTGTTGTTAACGTTGCTTCTGTATATATATTTGTAGCAGTATTGGCATTTCCCGAAGCCCAAACTGTATCATTTAAAAAATAGGTTCCTTGCGTTGGCATAAAGTAATAATTTTATTCTTGTAAATTTACAAAAAAAAAATATAATATCCTTAAGGTGGATTAAGGAGTTACACAAGGTTCAAGTAACGCTACAAACCCTGTATTGTTTGTAATTCTAAAAAATGTACTTGTTCCAGACGCATTAGTATGATAATAATCATTAGCTAAAGGGTTTACACCATTAGCATCAGAGTAGACTAGTTCGCCAGCGGCAGGTATAGTTCCAGATCCGTTATGATAATATGTTTGTGTATAATTAGTGTCTCCACATATTCCGTTAAAAGTTCCCCCTATTGTTGCAGAAAAAGCAGTAAGTGTTGTGCCACAACCAACACAGCATACTTCAGATGCTGAAGTAGAGTCGTAACATAACGACAATGCGTCTCCACAGGTTGGACAATTTGCAGCTGCTTGAAGAATACCATTTACTTGTCTACGAGCAATAGTACCTAAAGAATAATAACCGTCAGCAGCTAAAGTGTTTAGCGCTTGATCAGTGTATAAAGAAATTGCATTTGCAAAACTTAATCCATCAAAGTAATATGTTGCTCTTGTTGCCATAATCTATTTAACAATTTTGTAATCCATTTCCGTCTATATCTCCTGAGCCGTCAGTTCCAAACCATACGTTAGCAGCTCCATTAGTTCCTACGCTATATAATAACACTATACCTGTAGCAACCGTTCCTGTGTTATCACTATATATAGTAGTTCCAGCACCGTCACTTGGCCCTGTTCCTGATGTAGTATAATATACTTCGTCTAAAACTCCAGAATACATACACGCTGTTTGAGGGTTTGCTTGTTGCTTAGTGTTGAACGGATAGTATGTTACCGTAGGGCATGTTACTACCGCATATACTTGTCCAGTACCTAAGTTTAAGTTAATAAATTCTGTTGAAGATATTCTGTAGTATCCGTTAGTCAACTTAGTTTGTCCTTGATCTGAATAACAAAAGTCTCCAGCTTGAGGCGCTGCATTTGCTCCAGTATGATAGTATGTCTGATCTATTGATTGTGTACAGATAGTTGATATTTGCGGATCATTTACACTAGAATTAAATGCCTTGATCGCACAACTTCCATTACTCACAACCACTCCGCTACTATTAACTTGTATCCACTCATTATTACTTCCCACTTCATAGTATCCAGATTGTAATCTTGTGCTTGATGCACTGTCATCACATGTTGAAGAAGAATAAACAGTATCTCCAATTGAAGGTAATACATTCACACCATCATGATAATATGTTTGACTTGCAGGCTGTACACACGCTATAGCTATAGAAGCTTGTACTGTGCTTGATAAATATGGTGTACAGAAATCTCCACAACCACAACACGCATCACCAACTACACTAGCATCATAACAGAACGAAGCAGAGTTTGTTGTTCTGTAATCGTATATTAAATATAAGTATTGGTTTCCAACAGGTAAATTGATTGAAGATATTGTTGCTTGATACAATCCACTTGAAGGACTGTTTACAGCTGAGTTTGGCACTGTAGTTGCAGCCGCCAATAACGCATTTATATCGGTACTGTTATTATTGTATAAAGTGTTTGACGACAGCCATGCGAAATTATCATTATTTACAACCCATGTATAGTCATCAAAATTAATTTTATTTGACCTTACTGTTACGTTAGATCCTGAGTATGGGTATACACCTATTGATCTTGTTCCTGATTGTATAAAATATTGTGAAGCTATTTGAACGTCTGATCCAAAAGTCATCATGTTTGATGCTACTGGACTTGAAATGTTTGCGTCGTCCCATTTAAATTCGTTATGAATAAACTTACCAACATCTTCGCTTGAACTTATACCTACCTGAACCACTACTAAAGAAGTTTCTGTAGGACAGTTACATGTTATATCATAGTCGGCTGATGGATTTGGTGTAACTGTAACTAAAACAGTTGTCGGACTATTTTTAGTTTTATTAAAATTTAAACTTCCACTAGTTGTAGCATCAGTTACTGAAGCTACTTGAGTGCCATCCCAAACCATACTTACACTCATAGTTCCTGACGCAATAGTATAATCAAACACTACGTTACCAATTACATTCCCTATTTCTACTGTATATTCTTGAGCGCTTGTAGAGTTTACTAATGATTTTTGTGTTCCACAAGGCAATATTACCGGAGGTAATGGTACCGTGTCTCCGTTTGTGCTTAATACATATTCGTCCATGTAAGGATCATAAGCTCCTAGTTTTTGAGTATTTAACTGAACATTAAACTGATCTCTAAACCATGATCTCATTCCAGTGTCAGATATAACTTCTAACGCATCATTGTTAGCTGACGTACCTTTTAATTTTATTACAGCAGTTCTTTTAGTGTCGGTAAAATACATGTCATAACCCCAAGAGCTAAAACTTTCTGGATTATAACTAATACCGTACTCTTCTATTCTAGCTATTTGTGTTCCTAAAACTTGAGGTACTGAAGCAATAACACCACCACCTGTTGAATCACTAATAAGATTTTTTCCAGTTAACACATAACTAATCTTATCTTCTTGCAATACAAGAATATCTGTTTCTCTTGAATGCAATTTCATTATAGGGCCAAAGCTTGTTTCTAAATCTTTGAAATTTACTAACCCTAAATTAAATTCATTTAAGTTATTTAAATTAGAATTACTACTATATATACCACTGTATGTTAATTCAGCAAATCTATCTGCTTCTTTAAAATCTTCTTTTGACACCGCCAAAACTCTTTCACCTAAGTTTACAGCTTGACCATCTAATGCATCTAATATTTTATAACTTTCTACACCATTTCCAAAAGTGTAACAATTAAAAAAAGGTAATGTTACAATAGCATCTTGCGTTGCAGTTTGAGCTTGGTCTCCATCGCCATTACCACCTATGTGATAACCACCTATAACGTCATAAGCTTCAGATGAATCATAAAACAAATTAGGATCTGCATCCGCAGGTTGTGTTTCCCATACAATTAAATTATTAGCTCTAGTAACCACTATCTCAGCTTCCATGAACCAAGTTTTCCCACCGTTAGCACACGCAATTACCCCACTTCTACAAGCTAAATATAATGGAGAAGCCGCATCACCTGGTGTTGCTTGCCAAAACTGGAAGCTAGGTGTCCAAGGTGCAGGACATTGTACAGCTCCAGAACTAGTAGCAATTGTATTAATAAAAACAGGGTTTTGTAACCTTCCATCACCGTCATCAATAACATCTCCTGCTGCTGGATTTATAAAATCTCCTTGAAACCAAGCATGTAAGTCATCATAATCTTGTGAAGAAACATAAGTGTTTTCCCATATATAGTCTATACCAGGGCATCCACTTGCATCATGTCTGCCTATTCTCCATTTTATTTTTACACTAGACTGCGCTGGTATTGTATAGTTATCAGTAACATTATTAGCGTCAGTAGTAAAAGCTGGATACTGTAAAAAAGGACTGCAATAAGCTCTATTAGTACCTCCAGCAGTTTTTTCACCCGCATCAATAACGGCATTTGAGTCTAAATTAATACTAAAGTTTTGAGCTCTAATTTGCATATAAAGCCCCGCTAACTGATTAGAATCAGTAGGAGCCTCACCCTCAACTTCTAAAAAATTTGATGATTCAGCGCTAACATCTAACACTTGACATGTGACCTCTCTATTCAGCGGCCCACTTGCGTCAGTTTTAACAATTAATAAATCACCTTTCTGTACTTTGTTTTGATTATCACCTTCTAACTTAAAGTATATAACTCTTGTTGTTTGACTTTGATAATAAAAATTAGAATATATTGTCTCATACCCTCCTTCACTTGGTTTTAAAACAAACTTATATTTTGTAGCCCATGTAGGGGGATAATTCTCTATATTGACTTTTATTTTATTTTGATCAACAGAAGCTGAAGCTGGAACAAAAGTTGTATTAAACTCTGACACTAATACTGTAGAAGCTCTACCATAATCGTCCATATATACAATTCCTGTTTCATAATCTCTATTACTATGCAGAGAAGATGTGTCTTGACTAGAAGTAAAAGTTCCTTGACCTCTTGTAAAATAAAAATATTCATACACATCAGTCGTTCCTGAATTATACTTCATAGCTAACACTTGCAAGGAAAACACATTTGATCCTACTGTAGATCCTATTCTAAAACCTTGTTGTGTTTGAGAATCAATACTACTGTTTGATTTAGTAAACACACAATTAGTAGGAACTATTGTAACAGTGTTAAATAAGTCTGTTAACGAATTACCTTGAGTCGATGTTGCTAAAGGTTGAAAATTAGTATTCAAAACTGTACCAATACGTTCAGCAAATTCTATTGAATTTACCATTTCATACACTGAAGTATAATTTCTGTTTACTGGAAATATTACAGATAATTCAAACGGAGTGTTTTCAAACGCTGAGTCATAACACGCATCACCGGTATCTCCATTTAATTGAGAATGTTGTATAAATACTGTAAAAGCTAATGAAGATCCTTTGACTAATCTATTAGCAAAATCACTTAAATCAAAACTAATTTTAGAATTTTGTACAGTTGTGCTTGTGTTAGGATTTATAGTATATACAGCTCCTGTTGACATTGTTGCCTCAGGCAAATCGTCAAATAATATATCGTTAGTAAATAACGATGTTGTAAAGTTAATAGGTATGTCCTGTCCAGCTGCATTTATTATATCATACCCATCAGTATAGTTACCATAAATTAACCTATTACCCTGTATTGTTTGAGCTTGTGCAACTTTAGGAACATTGTCATATAATCTTAATAACTCATCGCTTCCTAATACAGTATATATTTTACTGTTTGTAAAAGTATATGTTTGTTTTGAATTATTAGCCCATCCATAGTCAGATTTTTTAAACCTTTCTATAACATAAATAGAATTACTATTACTTGGTTTAAATAACAAATCAACCTCGATAACTTTATCTGATCCAGTTTCAAACTGTACCTCAATAGAGTTATATATATTTTTCATTGAAGCATTATTGAAATTATTCACATCAAAATCAAAAGGCCCTGGTTGAAAAGCTGCGGTAGAAAACAACGACGTTGCACTATACTCATTATTTACATACCTATATCTATAAGCAAAAGTTATAAATCTAGTTTCTAAATAATTCTCTTCTCCAGGAACATTTAAAAACTCTATACTTGGCGCAGGTAATGTGTCTAAAGTATCAAACCCTGGCGGTTTTAAAATAACACTAATGTCAGTTTCTTTAATACCGTCATTTATCCCTGCCGGATCTGGATAGTTTTGAGTTACATTTATTTTTCTAGGAGGATTTTTGTCGTCTGTCCAAAAAAGTAAATCTTCTATTTTGTTTACTCCAGTAATTAAAAACTTAGGATCAAACTTTAAAACTTGTTTACTAATAACATGATATGTTATAGCTTGTGATTGTACATTAAAAGAAACAATTAAGTCTAGCTTACCGCCTACAACAGGATTGTTTGCGTCATGAATAAACCAATAGATAGTTTCTTTTGATCCGTCTTGATAAGCTCCAATACATACAGCTGAATTAGATAAATTTTGACCGCCATAAGCTAGAGTGGTTAACTGTGTGTTACCTTTTGAATTTTCTACAGCACCTATTTCAGTAGTTTCTGTAGATCCTAATCTTACGTTAATTGCATTAACATATTGGCCTGGAGGAACAAGACGTTCATCAACACTCTTATTCATTTTACCCGCAACAAAATTTGTATTTACTATCGGCATCTTACTTTAACCATTTATCCTGGCCTCTCAAACTCATTAAAAGGCGACCAGGGTGAATATTACTTAATCTAATTTTTGCATTTCTTAACAACGATGACTTATCTTTCCTTGCTCTATTTACAATATATTCTTGCACCCCTAATCTACCATTTAAAAGAGAATATTTTACATAAGCATATAAATATTCTTCAAACAATTTATTAACGCTGATGCTTCCGTCTTCACCATTCTCCATACCATCCGAAACATACTCTACAACAACTGAAGCTCCGTTACCTATAGAGCTAAAATTAATAACTCCTCTTTGTTTGTCTATACTAAACGTTGGATTTGCGTTAGCTGTTTCAGTGTTTAAACCAAATCTTGCTCCTATTCCAAAGTCAAAATACCAACACCCATCTACATTCCATCCTGATTGATTGTTGTACGCACTACTTTCATTTAAATAAATAGTTTTAGCTCCGCTAGTAAAAGACATATCTAGTTGTGAAAACTGTGGCTTTAATACATTACCGTCTTGATCATATATAATCTTAGCATTATTGTCTTGTAAGTATGTTGATGCCCATCCTGTTTGTATGTTTTCTGTTAAAGGATATAATACACCATTTAAATATTGTGATATTCTTACCCAATTTACATAGTCAGAGGGTAATATAAATCTTAAGTTATCATCTAAATCCATTTGTAATACTTTCACTTCTTTCATCGCATCATAATTCAATTCCTGAATTCCTCTTTTAGCGTGAAATAAAACTTGGTATCTATTTAAATTATTAATTAACTCATGATTACCTTGATACATTAACATGAAATTATTTACAATATCATTTAATGAAACGTATTGGTATGATCCCCAATTTTTATCTTGAGGTATTGCTCCTGAATTTGCGTAATATGCGTAGTCATTTATATAAGCCATATCTTACGTTTGTATTTGGTTATTTTGTACTTCTTCTTGTTTACCAAACTGATAAACATCTCCTTCTCTAATCTCTATACCTATATACTGACATATTTTAGCTACAATACCAGGCTCGTCTGAAGAAGGTAGTTCAAAGTCTTGATAATCTGCCTGATTAATGTCAAATAATGGCTCACCAGAACTAAGTGTTTGGTACGTCCATTTGGGCGATAAAGGGTATCTAATATATTCAGCCGTTACACTTCCGTTGTTTGTTATTGTTGTAGGATAAACTGTAATTGTATTACCTAACTTGCCAGTGTTTGCGTCACCAATAACTGATGTAGTTGCTCCCCCTAACACATAAGCTGGGAAGCCTGTGGATGGGGCGGTAAGCGGTGAATTGTTTAAATAAAATATTTTGTTCTGATTAACTCTTTCTACTTCAACAATACCTGTTGTATTAAATATACCATAACTATTCCCTATAGTTGCTGCCACTCCAAAAGGCGAGTATGATAATGTAAGTTGAGTTTCACTATCTACACTTATAACAAACGCACTAAATCCTGAGTAACTTGATGAAGCTGTAGTATTTACTACTTGTTGCCCTACCTTCACTCCGCTAGACACAAACGTAGCGGTCGTATCTGTTAATGTGTTTAAACCTGCCGCAGTGCTTGTTCCTGATGTTATTTGTGTCGGAAAGTAGTTTACTTTATTTATTAAATAATAATCGCTAGGTAAATTAAATAGATTAGCTCCTTGTTGAGCTAAACTTCTAGTAACCGAAAAACTATCAATTACTTCAACCAGTCCTTTTACAATATCAGCATATCCTGTTCCTGAAAGTCTTTGGTTTTCTTTATTAGTCCACGCATTGTATTGGTAAAAATAATCTTCAAACAAATCCATTTGCGCTTGTTGCGCATATAAATTAAAATCTTGAGGAGAAATATATCCGTAATTATTTTTATTAGCAATAGCTAAAACAGTATTTCTAACCGAGTTAATCATGTTAAATTCTTTTTACAAATATAGTCAAAAAAAAAGAGGTCACTTTTTTTGTAACCTCTGATTTTTTAATAAGAAAATAAAACTTACGCTTGATCAGCAGCAGCTTTAACTCCTAAAGCAATAGCAGTTACAGTAACTGGTATATACGCACTAGCCGCAGATGGCGGGTAAGAGCTTCCTCCTGGAGAAAAAATTGGTTGTTGCCAAGATAACTGTAATGCAGTTTCTACAGCTCCATTTAAAAAATCTTTAAACGAAGAAGAGTTTGCTACAATTGCATCATGCGTAATTTTAATCGTTTGCACAACGTTAGTTTCAGCTGGTACTGTAGCTGAACCATCGTTAGCAATAGCATAACCTGCTTGTGCAGAAGAAATACTATTGTAAAAAATATTTACTACAGTGTCACTTACTTGCTTAATTTCCATAATTCCATTTACAGGAATTAAAATGTCGCCTTTGTTTTGTCCGGCACCAGACACGAATAATTTGATAAACTTTTCCATAGGTAATAATGTTAATGGGTTAATAAAGCACAAAGATAAGCTTTCTATTTATCTTTTTTTAAGCGCTTCTTGAGGTACTTATAAGCTTCTAAACCTTCATTACTTTGTAAATATGCGCTCATAGCATCGTACGGATCTTCATTAAAAGGAATTGTCATCATTTTCTTTTTATTACCAGGAAGATTGTAATAAACATCTCTTCTGTTATTTCTAAATGATAACCAGTTGTTATCAACAAACAAATGAACTTCGTTTTGTAGTTCTAACAATGGATCGTTTACAATATCAATTAACTCTTCAGGGTTGTTTTTAGCGTAAACTAAAATATCTCTTTTTAATTCTGGTATAGTCATAGTATTGACAGATGCTCCCATTAAAATTCTACTTACAGAAAGTAATTTTTCTGTTGATAAATTTTTAGCTAAGACTTGTGCATCTATAGTTAACTCAACTGAAGCTAATTCTTCTGACGCATCTTTTGCGTTATCTATTTCTTCAAATACCATTCCATTGCCTGGATGATAGTGTAAGAATTGTTGTAATACTTGGTTTTCTCTTTGCACAACCAACATACCATCTTCAAATACAATAGGCTCTAAAATAGCATTACCATCTTGCTCGTCTTCAAATGGAGTTTTTTGGTTTCTTGCATATCTTAAAGGCCTGTTTACACCTTGATCTTCATCAAAGTATAATAAAGGTGATCTGTTTGAATGTCTTGAGGATAGCATATAAGACAAAGGTCTTTCAGATCTTTTAAGTCTATACGCTTTAGTTTTAAGGGGTGTAGTGTTTTTCATTATAATATAATTTAATTTGATTTAATAATAATAAATATTACCCCCGTCTTAACAACGAGGGTAAAATTTATGTAACAATTTAGTCTTGGAATAAGAAGAAGTTGTTTGCACCTAAAGTACATACAGCTCTTTCAGACAGGAAGTTTACTTCCATTGCATCCAAGTCAGAAGTTCTTGCTCCACCAGCTGAACCAGTAATCCAAGTTTTATATCTTCTGTCTTCAGTTTCTGAAGCTCTATATCTAACATGTAAGAAAGGTCTCTTAGCGTTCTTACCTAAGATTTGATCGTATACAGTAGTTGAACCAGCTGGTACTAATAGACCATTGATTGCTCCACCAACAACGTCACCTCTCATTGTAGGATCGTTAAGGTATTTCCAGTCAGACTTATAGAAGTCATAACCTCTTCTAAATCCTGTAAATCCAAGATTTAAAGCCATGTCTTTATCATTGTCAAAAAGACCATAAGATGTACCACCCGCTCCGTAAGAGTTTTGAGCAGCAAGCATATCGTCAATATCAAAAGAGAATTCTCTGTTTACGAAAATTACGTTTTCTTCAATTGAACCTTGCTTATCTAGTCTTTGGATAATATTATCAAACTGAGAAAGTGTTTGTGGATTTCCTCCGCCCCAAACGTTTCCTCTGTTTCCTACTACATAGAATACACCGTCAGAACCGTTAAGGTTTGCTAAAGATGCTCCAGCACCAGAATTTTGTAAGAAGTCTCCAGCACCAGATCCAGCGTCAGCAGGAACTGCTTCTAACATTGCTGTTTCTAAATAGTCCTCGAATCTTAATCTAGTGTCATGTTCAGACTTTAAATACCATAAGTATCCGTTTACTCCGTCTTCACCTGAAACCTCAATCCATCCGATTTGAGCCATATCAGAACCAGAAACAGAATATTTGTCTTTGATTATAATTGGCTTGTTGTCGAAAATTAAGTCATCAGATTCGTTAGAACCAACCATTCCGTTTGTTCCTTTATTGAATTCTGATCCATATATAAATATATCACACGATACACCTGCGGCCATTGCTTGTCCGCCTGCTTCATAGTAAGCTACAACTACTGTTTGAGCTCCACCAGCTGTAGAAGCTGTTTTTACAATACCTTTGTTAGATAAGTTAGAGCCAGGAGTTTTGTCACTAATCATAACTGTTTGTCCAACTCTCAAAGCTGATGTATTTTGAGTTCCAAGTGCTGGGTTAAAGTTAGTATTAGGAATAGTCCATGTTCCTTCTGGTTGCGCTGCTGCTTGACCTGAAGTACATCCTGTGTACTTAATGTGTAGTCTTCCTTGTTCTGCCCATTTAATAAGGTCAGAGTTAGAAGGCATTTCTGCACCAACCATTCTAAGGAAAGATGCAATTGTTCTGTTACCATATCTTTCGAATTCTTTTTCATAAGTATCAGGTAGATACTGATTTAAGAAATCAAAATTATTGATGTAGTTTGTACTTACAGGCACTTGTTGTGCACTTGGTTGTAAGTCAAAACCTGGGGTTAAATTTACTGCCATTGTTTTTTAATTTTTTTAGTTTAACTTTTTTTAATACTTCTAATTCTGAGTCCTCTTCCACTATCTGTATTTCCAACTGGCCTTATTTTCATACCGTCTTTTGAAACGACTTGTGGAGCCTGTCTCATATCCATATTAATGTTTTTAGATTTTCTAGTAACATTGTCTACGGCATTTGAAACACCTTGTTCGTAAAAATACTGAGCAAACTTATCAGGGTTCATGGCAACAGATAAAGCTTTGTGATAACCTTTAGCGTCTGACATTAAACCTTTTTCATCCGTGTACTTATTAATAAAATTACCAATGTCTTTTTGAACATTTTTAACTTCATCAGCTGTACCCGGCTTGTAAGTAAAATTATTTTCACCAACTTTGAAATCAAAACCTTTGAATTCATTGTTAAAAACCTCGTTGGTTTTATTTAAGAAATAATCATACCTCTTTTTGTTTTGCTCTTGCGTAGTTTTAGACTCATCAATATAACTCTTATAAGCATTTAAATTTTCTTGTTGATCAGCAGACAACCCTTCCCCACTTGACTCAAGAGGGATTTTATATTTATCTTTTTGTTCATTCAAAAACTTTTTAGCTTTCGCAAGTTCTCGTTTTTTCGCTAACTTAATCTTCTTAATATCTTTTGGATCGTCAATTTCTTCATCGAAATCAAACTTATCTTCAATAATATCTTGAATATCTATTGCGTCTAACCCTTCTTCAGTGTTAGAGTAATAGTTAGCAAGTACAGAATTGTCATCCATAGAATCATAGTCTTTTTGCAAATTGTAAAAATCCTGTATGTTTCTACCGGTTTCTTTTTTGTACTTTAAATACGCAGATACATCATCAGGTAATGGTTCGTTTGCCTCTTTTTCCGCAAACAGTTCGTCAACTGAATTTATATCTTTGTTATATCTATCTTTAATATAAGAAAGAACGTTGTCATCATTTAACTCTAATGACGGAGTTTTATCTTCTACAGGTTCAGTTTTTTCTAACTGAACAGGTTTGTTAGTGTTAACTTTTTCCGCAACTTGTTCTTGTTGTGGAGTATCTTCAAACTTTTCTTCATGCTTTTTTAAAAGTTGCTCTTCAACTTCAGCACGGGATTTTTCTTCAACCAATCCAAGGTCTTTTACTTTTATTTCCATTTAATTAAATTTTATACAAAGTTAAACAATATTTATATTATTTTTTTAGCCTATCTCGGCTCAAACTCCGCCAGATCAAAACCATCCAAACTATCTTCGTTTGACTCAAAGCTTACTGGAGGTAAATTGTTTTTACGCTGCTCTATTAATTTAGATTGCTCTGTCGACTGTTGACTTACCCTTCTGTCTTTTGCTTTTTCTCTATCTTGCTCTCTTTGACTTAAATTAGATTGCTCTAATCCTTTTAATTGCATTTGAAACTCAAACTCTGTTTGCATCAACTCTCTTTTAAGTTGAGCTTCGTTTTTAAGCTTCTCAATTTCAAAAGCAACGTCAGCTTGTCTGTATTGAATTTTAGCTTGAGATTCCATTTGTATCTTTTGCATTTCACCTTGAGATTTTGCTTGCTGTGCTTGCATTTGCATTTGTGCTTGCATTTGCTGTTCTTGTTGTCTCTGTTGTTGTTCAGCTTCTTGTTTTTTCTTACGTTTTAATTTAAGAAGTTGATTAGCCATTTTTAAATTACTAAGCTCTCGTATATCAATAGCATCTTCTAAATTTATATCTTTTTGAGATAATGCCATTTGAATGTTTTGTTCAAGCATTGCTTTCTGTTCTTCATCAGGAGCCATTTCTATAAAAATACCAAAGTCATATAAGTATAAATGTTTTACATCCTCTAATATTTTTAAGTTGTACTTTCCTATTTGCATAGCAAACTCATCTCTAAAATCTGCGTATTCTAATATGTCAGCTGTTCTTATTGATAAACACTCAGCAATTGTTCTGGTTATATATAAGCTACCCTGAAGCACATGTCTTGTAGCGGTATTAGAATTTAATGCTGCTAATTTTTGCACACCTACTAAAGAATTAGGATCTGGCGTTGAGCCATCTCTTGCTTCGTTTAGTCCAGTTACCGCTCTAATCATATCTAAATAATGATTATAATTAGCAATAAGCATTTGCATTTTACTTGCACCACTATTAGATGTTAATTGAGTAATTGGAACTCTAGCATTATTAAACTCGCCATCTTGAGTATAACTTCTACCAACAACACTACCTGTTTGGAAATACAAGCGTAATGCATCTTCTGGATTATATGCGTTCCCAGTTCCTAAATCAACCTCGTTTAAACCATCTGCATCAATAAACACACCATCTGGCACAACTCTTGATACCACTTGTTGAATTTTTAAATGTGTCATTTGAATTAAGTCTGCAAAAGGAATCATTCTTCTTACCAAAGACTCTAAAGAACCTTTATACATTCTAGGTGCTGCCGCTACATAATTTGGCATCGCATACTGGTTAGAAGATTTAGGTCTTACCATGTTTTCTGCCAATTTCCATTGCAAAACAATATTAGTTCCCATGACCATAACACCATCATACCATACGTCAATTCTTTTAGTTACTTTTTCAAACTTTCCTTCATCCATCATTTCTTGAGGAGGATTAAACTGATCGTCTTTTTCAACTGTTTTATATGATCCGTCTGCTAATTTTTTTCTTTTATATACAAACGAATGTGTTGTTTTATAATTAAAATACATTAACGTAGCAGTATCTCTGTAGAACATACTGTTCTCATAAAACTGAGCGTTGTTAAAATAATTATACCATGACTGACTATACTTAGCAATCTGGTTTAAATCGTCATTTGTTAGATCTGGATCAATTTTAATTAGTTCCGTCATAGGAACTGTTTTTATTTCACCCCAATAAAAGCAATCTTTAAAATACGGATCTTCCGTATAACTATAAACAACATTAGCTGGATCTACATAATCTAGTTTCACACCAGAGCCAGGTAAAAATTCATGTTTAGTAATTCCTATACCTATTGTTGTTAGATCGTAATCAACTCTACTTCTAATATCATTATAATGGTTTTCAGCCATTAATGTATCAATAGCCGTTTCTTGAGCTATTTCTATAGACGGCTTATATTTCATATTCATAAACAGCTCCATTTCATCATCACTTGCAGGTAGTTCATCTGGGTTTAATGTAAATGGATTTACGCCAAAATCAGTTTGAATTTGCTCAAATAAAGGTTTTGCTAAAACTTCACCTTCTACCATTTCTTGAAATTCATTTCTTTTCTCAGCAGACAACGCATCCTCAGCGTAGGCCTTAACTTTAAAAAGTCTGTCTGACATTCCGTTTACTACGATGTCGACAAACTTTGGGATTATAGGTACAGGTGACCAATCTAAATTGAGATAACTTAAATCGCCATCTATTGCTAATTCATTTTTGTATTTTGCTACGGATTGCTCTCCTCTAGCATACAAACGTAATCGCATGAACTCGCTCCATTGACTATAAAATCTACATGAGCCGCTGTCTCTTCTAAACCATTCGTATTGTATTGCTTGACCTATTTGTAATCCATACTCTACAGTGTCTTTTGTAGCGTCAGAAACAAATTGATCTGGAAATGCAGCAGCCTGTATATCTATTGTTACTTCTTTCATTTATTAAGTAATTGACTTACTGAGTTCTTGTTATTATATCTCGCAAAGTTAATGCTTATTTTTGATTGTTTTTGAACGGGTGTATACAAGTGTTTTTGATTTGCCATAATTGCTAAACCAGAACTAATCGCAGCATCAAACTTTGTTCTGTTTGTTATGTCAAATTTAGCCCAATCTTCTAGTGTTCTTTGAAAATACATACTACCTATATCGTCTTTTTCTCTATAATCTCCTTCAAAATCTAATCCTACATATTTCTCAATATACGACTCAATAGCTGAGGCGTGAGATTGCTTAACATCTTCAGATGAATTTGGAATACCTCCTAACTCTCTTTCAGTCTTAGATAACTTATTATAAGTTTTATCCGGTCTGTTTAAACAAAAGCCTCGGTATCCTCTATTTTTAAAATGATACAATAAACGAGGTTTATTATTTTCACATAATATTGGCATGCCATAAAATATACACGCCATTAAAACTTCTTCAAAAAATATCTCAGCGGTTTGAGGTCTAGCAATATATTCTAAAAAGAATTCATTACTAGGCGCATCATCCATATTAAATTTTGTCTGCCCATGTAAAGCTCCGTTAGAACCTTTACCTACTACAACTCCTGAAATATCATAAGAGTCACAACCAAACGATCCAATATGTTCATTGCCTGGATACATCTTTCCGCCCTTCGTAATCACATTGTTTTGAAGAGAAGCTTTAGGGATGTAAGTTACAAAAAATCTACCTCTTTTATTTGGGCTCCAGATTACCTTAGAATCTTTTATACCATCTTTCCAGTGGAAACCTCCTTGAGTCATAAAGTGTCCCATATTTATAGAATCATTATAATCTATTTGCTGGTATATTTTTGTTAAATTAAATAATGATTGTTTACTTTCGTCCCTAAACGCATGTGACTCTGTTCTAGGAAACTGTCTGTAAAATTCATTTAAAGCGTCAGGATCTGAAGTTAATGATTCAACCTCATTAGTCCAGTAATCTACAGCCCCCTGTATTATAGGTTCTTTGTCTATTCCTTTAATAGGCTTGTCTGGATTTTTGAATACAGGCATACCATACATGTCAATAAACCCTTCCATATTCCACTCCATAGGAATAAACAGATTATATAAACCGCTTTTTGTTTGTCCGTTAGAGTTTCTGTTTCTGCAATCAGATGACTCAAATAAATCTTTAAAATTTCTACCACCTTTATCTAACGCATTTGATGTAGATCCCATCATACATTTTCCTATGACTTTACTACCTAATCTTAAACATGTTTTGGTTACACGCCAGTTGTTTAATATATTTTCTGGCCTCTCCCATTTACCACTTTCATCGTGTAATAATAATTGTAATTTTTCACCATCATAACTGTTGTCAGATGTATTCTTCCAGTCAATAGTAGTGTCTAAACCCTCCAACTCTTCTTCACTTACTGTATACATATTCTTTTTAGTAATCTTAGAAGCTGGTACTCTATAAGCCAATTCTGTTTTAGGCTTATCCATACCATCTTGTATAGGTTTAAAAAAGAAAGGATAGTTGTTTGATATTGGTACTATCTTATCTGTAAACATCTTCTTTGCATCCGCACCAGTTTTTGACAGTATACCTATTCTAGAATCTTTAGTTATTGTCGCTGTGTTAACACCTTCACACGAGCTCATAAATGAAAATCCTGAACGTCTTATTTTTAAATAACACATACCAAAACTTCTTTTATCAGCCTTGCATGCCTCCCAGAATATATAAAACAAACGATTTGCTTCTCTAAAGTCTGGATGGCCAACGTCAATCTTTGTCCATTGTAAATACATATAATGTGTTCCTGTAATGTAAGTAGGAACGCCGTTATTCATAAACCAGAATCCTTCATCTCTTCTATCAAACTCTGACTCAATATAATCTACCCATTTATTTTTGAATTGTATTGGAGTTTCGTGCCACTGAAATATTGATTGTATTCTTTTTAAGTCTTTAGCTATTTCGTGAGCATGCCAATACTGATCTTCTTTCTTTTTAGACCTTGAGTAAACTTTAGTAGGCGGTTTTGGTAGCGCAATATGCAGGCCATTTATTTCTATAACATCACCTATTTGACCTGATTTAGATATAACAACAAAATTATATTTTTCATTATAACCATAAGTCCAAGTTCTTGCTTTATTCTTTGTAGATAAAACATTTTTTGGAACTACTCTAGTTAGTGTAGTGTATAAGTTATTTAGATCTTGATTCTGCAAATCCTTTAGGGGTATTATTTTTCTTTATATCACCACCCTCTAATAATTGCTTTTCGTCTTCTATTCTTTTAAGGATCTCAAAAGCGTCAAAGATAGCAAGCTTTTTAGTAGCGGCAGCATTCTTTAATCTGTCAGCAGCTAACTCATCATCCTTATCGTATTTTATAATATCTTCTTTAGCTACCTTTATTAATTGTATAACAGCTTTTTCTCCAGCTTTTATTATTTGTTCTTTAATATCTTTAATATCCATTTACATAATCATAGTTATGTTATCTGTAAACATTCTATATAGCTTTTCATCTTCTACATAAAACTCATACTCAGACTCAGGAGTAAAAGACACTTCGTCTCCTACCTTTACACCTAAGTTTTTTAACTCTTGATTGTTATATTTAACAACACCCATAAGAGGTTCTTCTTTTCCAGTCTTTCCTAAAAAAGATTTTTTTGGCGGAATAGGTTTTATAAAACAATACTTAGAATGGCTTTTCCACTCTTCTTTATTATAATACAAAAAAAATTGATCAAAGTCAATAAAGAATAAATCGTCTTTAAAAAAGCTTTTACCACTTTTCTCACGCCCGTACATGTCATTGTAATATTTAAAAACATTATGATGTACTAAAAGTATGTCACCTATATTGACATCTCCTGAATAATTTATTGGAGTTGACACCACTTGCGCATACCTATTAGCCGTTTTATGATCTTCTTTTGATACGCTAATTAAAAAATCTAAGTCACCTATTTTCTTTACGTTATCATACCTTTTGCCATTTACAGGACGTACGATAAATGAGAATGGGGATTGCATTAAAAGTTTATATTATATTCAATAGAAATAGGAAGTGTAGTTTTAAACTCTTTCCATATAACAATTTCTTTATTTTTTTCTATCCAAATCTTGTATGAACTTGCGCCTGAGTCGTGCTGTATTAAATGAATAACATAAGATCCTCCAAGAACATCCTGCCCTACTATGTAATGCATAGCTCCAGACTTATAGTCTGCTCCTATTGAAATCTTTCTAATGTCCATTTAATTAAAATGTAGAATCTAATTTTAGCTTTCTGTATGTAATATTTATATATAAAGTTCCATTTCCATCGCTTGGACTAGCAAGTCCGCCTAATGTTATTCCTGCGTTTTCTGTAATAAACTCAGCAGGTGAAGGATCATTTTTATATACTTTTTTACTTGCAGCATTTAATAAAAGTAGTGGCAACGGCTCTTGAATAGCGCCTTGCGTTATATTTAAAGTGTTTACAAAATTATAAGGAGTTGATCCTGGAATGATTAAACTTACAATCTGGCTAACATCATACACATAACCGTCTCCAGGAGGAGCTAGCAATGTGTATGGTTGTGCTGCAATTACTTTTAAATACGTTTCTGGAATAGCTATTGTAACAGACGTAGTATTTAAACCAAATAAAGTCTGTAAGTTTTCTAACGTACAAGTTTTAGTGTTTAAATTGTTTTCTGCATCAGTTAGCACAAAGTAATCCGGCAGTGTAGGAATTATACTTGAGTACGCTGTGGTATTACTTATTCTAGCCATTGTTTTATTTTATAGGTTCCGCTTCTACTGCTTGCGGTTTTTTAGTGACAATACCTGTTGCTAAATCAATAACAGCATCTTGCCCATATTTCTCCGCTAATTTTTTCTCTTCAATACCAAACGCACCTCTTAAGTCTTCTAAAGCTTTTAGATTCATTTGCTGTCTTAATACATTATCAGCAATCTCTAGTTTAGCTTTAGTAAAGTCTTGGTTTAGTTCTTGAATTTTTTTTAATTCGTCTTCAGTTAATTTAATTTCACTCATTTTAATTTATTTTTAATGTTAATTTTATTTATGTAAATATAGTAAATATATTATTCTTCTTCAACCGGTGCCGGAGGAACTGGGTTATCCCATGTAAAGTATAAATCTTCATCTATAGGATGCTTCTCTAAATCTATTTGTTTAGATAAACTTGCTTCCATGTCAGCTACAGGAAGCCCTGCTTTTAGCCAGCTAATAACTACATTCTCAAATCCTTCGTCATCTGTGTAAGGAACAAAAGATGTTGACGGATCATACTCTAAAGAGTAAGTTCCTATTTGACTAGCGGTATATTGCGGCTCTTTGTCGTCTTGAGCGGTATACGTCCAGTGCACCGTGTATATTACGTTTTGATTCCCATCTTCTTCGATACGGGCGTTCATTTGATTTACTGTCCATTTATATAATATTGCCATTGTTTAATATTTTTACAAAGATAGTAAAATTTATATTAGATAATGATGCCATTTATTTGTTTATTAATATGATGCGTAAACAGAATTTTCTGTTACACCGGATGTCAATGTTGTAACTTCCCCAGATCCTTGAAAAAGATCATCTAATCTATATCCTGCCCACATTACGTCTACTTCAGGATCTCCAGTTAATTTTAAAGCAATAAATCTGCCTGATGAATGAGATATATCCACTACTGATAAAGTAGATCCACTTTTTGATATACCGGTTATTGTGGCATAACCTGTTGTTGCATTATAATTTTTTCTGACATATATATCAGATACGTTCCATGTTGTATATGACGCAGCATTTACTTTACCAGCTAAAGAGAAACCTGCTGTGACATTCAAATCGACTAACAGTAGATATGCAGTTCCTACAACATTACTTCTAATATTACCCAGGATGATATTACTTGAAACAATTCTAGTTGTTTTCACTCGGCCAACAACCTGAAGTTCAGCGCCAGGATTAGTAGTCCCGATCCCGACGTTGCCGCCATTAAAGTATGAATCGCCAGCGGTTGCTATTAAATTAGTAATGTTGTTACTAGCGTTATATAAACTAAAATTTCCACTTGTTACATTTATTATAGCTCTTACATTACCTGATGTATTTCTAAATCTATAATTTTGACTTCCAAATAATCTAACTCCATCACCTTCATAAAAAGCAGTGTTACCACTTGTATCTATTCTTACAATTCCATTAACTTGAAGAGGAGTTGTAGGCGTAGTCGTCCCGATCCCGACATTGCCGCCGAGTGGGTTTATTACAAAAGGTCTAGATACATTTCCATTAAATCTACTTTGCATCCAAACATTGTAAGGTGAAGCATTCATTAAGCCAAAAGCAAGTTCTGAATCTTCGTTTTTAAATATTTGACCAGCTGTAGCTCCCATTGTTAAAGAAGGCGCTGTTGTAGATGGTGCGTGAACATCTAAAGTAGCATCAGGCGTAGTCGTCCCGATCCCGACGTTGCCTTTTTGTGAACCACCACCAATAGTCATAACTACGTTGCCTTTTTGTGAACCACCACCAATAGTCATAACTATACTACTTGCAGATGTACTTGAGCCTGTTACGAAGTTTATGTTTCCGTGAGCACTACTTGATGTAGCACTATTTATAATATTTGTATCTACATAGGTCCCAAATAACCCTTGACCTCCTGCCGTAACCATTTCTATTTTTGTATTAGCGCCTGAACTTGAACCTGCGCTTATTCGCAAAAATGCACTACCCGTATTTCCTGTATGATTTGCATCAAGGTGTAACATCATTTTATTTGCCCCCAGATTAGGGACATTTTGTATTTCAAGAGGTGAATCAGGCGAAGTCACCCCGATCCCGACGTTGCCGCCGTTAAAATATGAAGTACCACCACCTGAAATTTGTACGTTTTTTGTAGTACCATCAGAGGTATACATACCTAAGCTTGATGCGTTACCTGTACCACCTACATAAAAGTCAAATCTTTTTTCACCATTAGAAGCTTTAAATCTTATATATCTATCTACATCATTAACCCCAGAGCTACCACCGTAAACCTCAAATTTACTAGCTGGCGAATCCGTCCCGATCCCGACATTGCCGTCTGCTTTTATATATAATCTAGAAGATCCTAATGCATCTGGTCTGCCAGATAGTATATTAAGCTTAGAGCCATCTAAAAATAATTCTGCATTACCCCCCGCTGTTCCATCAAACCATATTCTAGGTGATTGACCTCTAATTATTAATTGACCACCATTGGTTGTGTCAGATATTGCTAAAGTAGATCTATCAGGCGTATATCCTGAAACTAGTGAGTCTGGCCCTATGTGAAGCTTAGCGTTCGGACTAGTCGTACCGATTCCTACGTTGCCGGAGGTATCTAATGTTATTCTTGTAAGGCTATTGGTAACATCTCTAATTTGAAATTTTTCACTATCTGACTGATCTACCCTTATAACATACTCTTGAGCGCTAGTTTTAAGTTTTAAAAATGGGTCTCCACTTGAATTATCAATTATAATATCTCCATTTGTTGTTATATCTCCTGAAAAAGTTGTAGTTCCAAAACTGTTAGTATTTCCTGCTGCTGTAATACTTGCCGAAAAAGTTCCTGTTGATGCTGATAAAGCAGCTACAGAGGTATTTCCAAAACTATTAGAATTCCCACTTGCGGTTATACTGCCCGAAAAACCAGCAGTTGCTCCTGTTAGTGCACCCCCAATAGTTAAGGCCCCGTCTATATTTTCACTACTTAATATTCTTATTGCCATAATTATTTATTTTAACATAATGCTGGGTAACCTGAGTCCACTATTCCTTGATTTGAGGATATTTTTATATACGATCTATTACCTAAGCCAGTTGCTGAATTTATATTATAATAACCTGCCAGTAAAACTGTATTTCCAGCTGAGTCAGACGTACATTTATCTCCTGCTGCCGGTAGACTGCCACTACCATTATGGTAATACGTCTGTGACAATCCAGGGTTTGATCCATTAAATGGACACGCCTGGTTAAACACTCCCATCACTGAAGATGAGTATGCTGTTGTTGTAGGAAAACTTCTTCCATAAAACTCAGAGTACGCATGAGGCGCAGACTGATTTACAGGCGGGCTAGCTGTTGCATATAGTTTTACTAGTGAACCTGCTTGAGGCGTTGAGCTAGTTCCAGATAAAGGTGCGTTAGCAGTTGCTGACCTTCCTGGCACTTCATCATTTATCATATTTGCCGATATTGTTCCTGACGTTGGTAATCCCATTATTCTTTACAATTACATTTATGTTTTTTTAACTCTTCTATTTCTTGTTTTAATTCTTTAATAGCTTCAATAAACATCCCTGCCATGTTTCCGTAAGATACAGAATATCTATCATCACTTTCTCCGTAAGTTACAACTTCGGGTACTACATCAATAACTTCTTGTGCAATAACTCCAATCTTATCTGACTTGTCTTCACTATCTGTTCTATTATAACTCACGCCTCTAAGTTTAGAAACTTTTTCTAAAGCATTGTCAATAGTCTTAATATTTTCTTTAACTCTTCTATCTGAATAAGCTATAACATCGCCTGTAGCAGACAAAGCCCCAGCTGTTGTAACAGTCACCCTTCTTGTTCCACTTGTACTAAACTGTAAATTACCAGCCCCATTTGTTGTCATGTTATCAGGGCACTCTACAATTCTCCACCCATTTCCACCATTCCATTCAATACCTTCTGTAGGGCCTGGATCATTAATTGTTATATGATTTACTCCTGTAATTTGAGTATTATTACAAGCTATAGTTCCGTTTGCACTTAATGTTCCGTTAATAGTAGCGCCTGGAGTAACAAGCGCTGATGAAAATGTTACAACACTAGAAGTTCTAGGAATAGTTAATACGGTTACGCCAGCAGCATTATTATCATGTCGTTTTATTTGAAAAGTATTTGGCGAGCCATAATAACCCATAGTAAAACCATAATTATCGGTAGACTCTCTAAGTTCTATTAATGAATCTTGTTCTGCCGCAGTATGTACTCTAACTTTTCTAGTAGCAGCGTCTGTTAAATCACCAAAAAAACCATTTGATCCAACAAATATGTCATCATGAATTAACGTATCCCCAGCCCTATTGATTTTTAAAGCATTTATATTATCAGTAGCATTTCTAATACAAAAAGAATCGTTTTCTTCTCCAACTACCCCAGCTGTAATATTCCATTGTTGATCAACTCCAGAGGTATTTATAATTCTTAAACCTCTGTTTTCTCCAGTTGAAATGTCATCTATATTAATAGTTAGCATATTATTGACAACTGCATTTCCACCAACAGTTACTGAACCAGTAGTAGATATAGCTCCGCCAACAGTTACATTTCCAGTAGTAGATATAGTTGATGAACTTACTTGGCCTCCAAAAACTCCATTATGCTCTACATCAATACTTAAATGACCAGCTCCAGATGTTCTAAAATAAAACACTCTATTTCCACCTGATTGTTGTTCAAGAACTGTATTATAACCATCAGTCCCATAACCTGCTGGCATTGCTGGCTTAAATTGTATTTGGTTTGTAGGAGTTACAGCACCGCCACTTGTAACTTCTGAAGTTCCTGTAAATCCAAAAACTGGAGCACCTAAAGTTCCTCCTGATGCAACAGAAGGTGTTTCTACGGTTAACTGCGAATTAATTCCACCAGCAGTTGCTATTCCAACTTTACCGGTGCTATTTATTTTCATTCTAACGGTTGCTGTTCCTGCCCCTCCAGTTAAAAATTCAATACCAGGGCCAGCGTTATTTCCACCATATAAATCTATTCTACCTCCTGGATAAGTTGCGCCACCTTGAATAGTTAAAAATCCACCGCTACTACTTGACCTAATATATTTGCCTGTTGCAATAGTAACATTACCTGTATAGTCAATATTAAATATATCTGAACCTTGTTCGCTATTACCATGATACCTTAAATGCATTCCGCCTAAAGCGCTTGTAGTTCTTACAGCACCCCAAGAAAATCCATAATTATTAGCAGAACTGGTTGCAAATGTCATTCCTACAAAACCAGTGGAATCAACTGTATTATTTGCTGATAATCTTAAATGCGGATCTGTAAAAGCAGCTGTTGTACCTGCTTTCATTTCTTGCTCTATGTCTAACTTACCAGAAGGCGAAGCCGTCCCAATTCCGACGTTGCCTGATGAATTTATTATAAGATCCGGATAGCTTGATGGTAAAAAATCTCTAGACAAAGCAATTCCAGTGGCTGTAGAGTTAGATCCAAAAGTTGCATAACCACTTTTAAGACCTATTAAAGCAGAGCTAGCTTGTACATATCCTGTTACATAAGTATTACCTGATACTTCTAGTTTTTGCACAGGCGAAGTCGTCCCGATTCCTACGTTTCCGGCGTAATCAACTCTCATGCGTTCAGTTAATGAATTAGTACCAGGTGTAGAACCGGTTGCATTATTTGTATATACAACAAAAGCTCCTGAACCTTCTTTTATTGTAGTATCGGCGTCTCCATTTTGACCAACTTCAGCACCTATTCTAACTTGTGGATATTCATTGTCATTATCATCTTGAAATACAAAATCTATAAATGTTTTTTGTTGACTTAAATCTGCGCCTACATAATTCCATAACCTTTGCATCGTTGTTCCTGTAGCTGAACTAGTTGTACCCGAAGAATTATATATATCTAAAGCATAGGTTGGAGTTATTCCTATTCCTAATCTAAAATTTGTATTATCCCATTTTAAACTACTACTTCCATCAATTACACTAGTTCCTGTCCAAAAAGCAACTTGCGTATTAGCTCCAGTTCCAGTAACAGTTCCACCACTATCATTATCTGTCCATGATGCAGTTAAAGTTCCACCGTCTTGTTGTGTAGCGGTTAATGTTTTAGTTGTTGTTCCAGATACAGCTAAACTTGTTATTTTATCATTATATGCTGCGTCCCATAAATTATCCTTTCTTGTTCCTGCACCTGTCCCTGTTGCTGGTTTTAAATAAACACCTTCTTTGTACATTAACTTACCATCAGCTAATATTGTCATAGTAGCTTGATCACCAGTTATAACAAAAGCGTTACCACTACCATAAGACATTGTATCCGCATGAAAATAACTTATAGAACCTGTTTGAGTTCTACCTCCTATATCACTAAAAGTTATATTAGCTCCAACAGTATTGGTTGATGAATATATTCTCAATCCAGTATCTGAGGTTATGGTGGTTGTTCCAGCGCTTAAAGCGCCTCCAATTGACGCATTGCCTGTTATGGTTAAAGATCCACTTATACTCTCACTACTTAATAATCTAATTGCCATAAAAGTCTATTTATGCAAAGATAGTTAATTTAGGATTACCTTTTATAATTACTCGTCGCCTGGCGGAAGTGGTTCTGGCGGCTCTGGAGCCCAAGGCATTGGAGCATCTTCGTTTGTAGGTGTTATTTGATTTTCAATACCTGCTTCAATAACTTCATTTGGATGATCTATAGGATAGATAGGCTGTATCCAAGCAATAACCTCATCTTCTGTTAAATCAGCTAAAGGAACAAAACTTGCAGAGCTTGGTGGTGGAACTGGATAAGCTCCATTAAATGTAAAACTAAACCCTGAATCAGAGTCTGTTCCAGTATAAGTAAATTGTACATTTGTAACCACATCAGTTAAACCATCTAAAGATGGTGCCATTTTCATTGCTGTAATTGCCCATACATAAGTTATATTCATAATTGCAAAGATATTAATTATTTTCTAATGTTTCTATTCTTGACTTTAAGTTATCTATTATAACTTGTTGTTCTTTTACCGATTGAATTAAAAGTGCGGTTAATTTAGAGTAATCTACAGCCTTATAACCATTATCTCTTGTATCTACAATCTCTGGTAATATCTCTTCTACTTCCTGAGCTATAACTCCTATATCTTTTTTACCAGTTTTTTTATGAGATTTTTCATTCCATTCAAATGTATATCCACCTATCTTACTTAACTTATCTAAAGCATTTGTAATAGGTGCTACATTATTTTTAAATCTAATATCAGAACTAGCGTAAGCTACAACATCCCCCGCTACATTTAATGAAGTTCCTGTACTTGCTGGATCTAAATAAAAAGTTGTGTTGGTGTAATCGTAATAGATAGGAAAATGAGCATTTCCACTAGAATAAACTCTAGCAACATATCCACCCGCACCAGTACCAAAATAAGTTCCGCCAGTTCCAGCATAATAATTTAAATATATTGCATTAGAGGAATTTGCAGCGTCAAGATGTATATTTCCATCAGTTGTAACAATACTAGCCATTTCAGTTCCCGTAGCAGTACGCCCATTTCCGCCAACCCTTAAAGATGAACCCCAAGTTGAATTTGGGCCAAAGGTCATGTAATTGTTTCCTGAAACGGTTGTATTCCCATTAAATACATTTCCATTTGTTGTGATTACATTCAAAATACTACTTCCAGCAGGATCTAAATAATATCCTGTGTTATTATTATCATAAAATAATGGAGAACGCACAGATGCAACAAACTCTGAGTGGCTTTGTGTTATTTTTGCTACTTGAACATAATTAGTGGATTGTGACCCCATAAAGAACCACCCAGTTGTAGCAGAACCCGTTTCTGCATATTCTACAAAAGATGTTTGATGGCCGCCTAAAATAGCAGCATCAGATTTACCTTGGCTAGGTCTAGCATAACCTCTTATTGATATAAAATGATTCCAGTTATCATATCCTTTATACACAGTATACCCTGATGAAGTATAATTACTACCTACAAAATATTCACCTTGAACAGAACCGTTAGCGTATAAAGATATACCTCCTGCTCCTAAATCTAAATAATAAGCTGTAGCAAGTGAATCGTAGAATATTGGTGCTTGCATAGAAGTCACTGCAATCGTATCTCCCGCAGTCGTCACTCTTAAACTTAAAGTTCCCCATCCACCATTTCTATATCCTCTGTTGGATGTAATAGCAAAATCATCAGTAGTATAATAATAACCAGTTGTCCAAGATTGAGTTGTAAGTGGTGATGAAAATAATAAAGCAGGTCTATCAGTACCAGTTATACCACCACCTCTTATTTCTTGAACAACACCCCAAGAATGATTTGCGTATGTGTTTTCTACTATTAAAGTAGTATTATTACCAGGCGCAGAGCCTGTTTTAGTTATTTGTACAACAGGGCCATTTGATTTAGTAAAACTAGACAATCCAGTTGCTGTAAAATTTTCATTTACTGTAGTTGGGCCGTCAAGAGTAATGCCTGAGTCTCCTCTAAGTGTTATTGTTCCTGTTCCGAATTGCATTCGAGTATTTGTATCACCTGAGTGAAATAAGTAGTTAGGGAAATATGTATATCCACTAAATGTAGTTGAACCTACATTGTCTATTGTTATTGCACTTACGTTTCCGCTATCAACTTTTAAATTCAATCCAACTGTAGAGGTTAAATCATAAGAAGTTAAACTTAATCCTGAAGCTATACTAGTTATATTATTACTACCCATATTGATAGAACCGGTCATAGTGCCGCCAGCTAAAGGTAAATAAGATCCAGGAGTGAAATTACCTGCATGATAAACAATATTATTATTTATCCTCATTTCATCAAAATATGTACCTGAATTATCATCTGTTGGGTTACCAGCACCTTGAGATTGACCAGAGCTAAAATATAAAGTTTTATCACCTGTGTTACCCATTCTAAATTTAACCCCCCCGTCTCCATAATTATGCATAACTAAAGTAGCACATACGTTTGCATTGTCAGTGGTTGCATCTATAATCTCCATAGATGTTGTTTGAATAGCTGAGTTAGTCCAAGTGTATGTTGGTGATGTGTAATAAGTTGTATTAACAACTCTTAGTTTAGTATTAACTCCGGTAGATCCAAACGTTGAAGAAGTTCCTGTACTTGCTCCTCTAGCCGTGACAGTGGCTAAAGTGTCTGTTTCTGTATACGAGCTTATATATCCAGCTCCGTTTGTTATAGCATTATTATTTAAAGATATATTAGCACTTCCATTAAACGAAACACCAGCTATTGTTCTAGCTGTTTGCAATGTTGAAGCTGTTGTTGCATTACCAGTTAAAGCACCGACAAAAGTAGGGGCTGTTATAACTCCAGCAGAAGATACAGTTGCTTTGTCTACTCCATTAAACTGAAAAGCAAAAGGAGTATCAGTCACATCATCACCCCAATTTATTACTGGCCTGTAATTAGTACTTACTGCGCTAGGATAAGGTATAATTCCAAAAAATGCTCCATCAGAGTTTGCTTGGTATTGAGTACCATAACCTCCTGCTGAGGTTGATGTTGGAAAAGCTTGACCATTTGGCAAATCATCTGTTTTACCTGTAAATATTCTTGTGTCCCAACCTAAACCGTTAACACTAGTAGTATATAACATGTCTATTTTAGGAGTTTCACCTGTTGCACCTAAAAATAAATGCCCATCGCCAATTACAGTAAGTAAATCGCTAATCGTAAAAGTTCCAATATTTGTATAGTTACCGGTATAAGAACCAGACATTGTTAAAGTTCCAGTCGATATTATTGTACCTCCAGTCAAGCCATTTCCTGTAGCCACAGATGTTACTCCACTAACCGTACTAACCGGTGCGTAATATCCATCAGTTACACCTGTTCTAAATTGAGCAGGTGTTACATATCTTAAATACTGATCGTTGCTCGCTGTAATTCTTGTAATTGCTCCTGTGTGGTTGCCAGATATTGAGTTTATCCAGCCAAAATTAACATAACCATTAACAGTGGTTCTTACTATTTTATTTACGTTATTATTTGTTTGCGAAGTTTCTATAGGTAAACTATTAAACGTAGCACCTTGTACATTTCCAGATACGGTTAAAGTTCCGTCTATAGTTTGTCCACTAAGAAATTTTATCGCCATGTAAGTAAATTAAAAACTAACTTACAGATATAAGAACTCTAGCGGCATTAGTAGCAAGTGCTGTTGTTGTAGATAATGTTACTACTGTTGTGCTTGTTCGTACTACGTCACAAATAACTGTATCAAATGTTGTGTTATCATAAACTTGGACAATTACATCTCTAGTTCCTAACGCATGAGTTACAGCGTATGAAGTTGCACTACCGTCTCCGATGTTAGCTGCATAATTTAACCCTGTTCCAACACAAGCTTCAACTGCCGTACAGAAGTCTGTTACTTGAGTAGATGGGATAGCTATATTTGCGTCTGCAATACCTGTTATTATTCCTTTTCCGTCTGCTGTTATTTGTAATGATTTTGTTACTGCTCCATAAGTTCCAACTACTCCTGCTCGAGCATCTAAAGCTACCGCACCACTTGCGTTAACTGTTAAACCTCCTGAAGTTGGAAAACTTGCAAGACCTACTGTTGTAGCTGTTGCTAAATCAGTGTCTGATTGTACTATTACAAAATCTCCTTCAACTGAAGCTCCTGCCGCTGCCGCCGTGTTACATATAACTTGATCACCTACTGTAAGTGGTGTTGCTGTATTTCCAAAGAAATCACCTGCTGTTGTACACACATAAAAATCTCCAACCGCTATCGCTACTCTTGCAGCTCCCGTTGTTAAATTGTCAGTTCCACCATCAATAACACCTGTTGTTGCATTAAACCCTCCTTTTATTTGTAGAGATCCTACAACCGCATTGTCAACGTATTGTTTTGTTGCTGCATCAGCGTTTGCTGTTGGTGCAGCTAATCCAGTAATTTTATTATTACCCATTGCTAAATCAGCACTAGGAGTTCCTAATAAGTTTATAGGAATTTCATTACCGGCTTTTCTTTTTTGATCAGTTCCGTCTAATACAATAAATTCATCAGCCGCAACCCATGTTTGAGTCATGTCTGGTAAATCTTGTAATTGTAGATTGTAAGTTACGGTATCCGTTGCGCTAATTACTGCATCTAATCCCGTATTGTGTGCAAACGTAATTGTGTTTCCGTTTGCAACTGTTTGAGTATTTGTTCCATCACTTATATCAAAACCTGTTATTGGTTCTGTACTTGCTGTAACAGCTGTTATTTGTCCTTTTTTATTGTACGAAATACTTGCTGGATAAGCAACACTTCCGGCTGCTGCACTAGGTGCATTATCATCCATTGTAATTTGAACCTGTCTAGTTGCTCCAGCTGTTGTGGTTATAAATCCTGTTTCGCCTAATATTGATGCTGATTGTCCATCTCCAATTGTTTGATCAGATCCAGAGTCTCCTTTTAAAATCCAAGTCACCATTCCTGAGCTTACTGTTTTCCATCCAGTTGATGTGTTATATTTTAATACGTCATTCGTAGTATCAAATATCATTTGACCTACTCCTGACACTGTAGGATCACTAGCTTGATTATCAACCTTAAAGGTTTTAAGCTGGTTGTTGTTAAGTGCTATACTTGATAAATACGATATTGCCATAATTTTTTATTTATTAATTAAATGACGCTTCCCCTGTAAATGGTAAAGAAAACGTTAATGTAGCTTGGTTTAAACTGTTGAATGCTATTTGCGTTTCTACTTGTGCATTAGCATTGTTTGTGTCAAATATTGTAACTGACGGATATTTATTCAAATTATGATCTATAACATAAACACTTGCGCTTCCGTCTAAAGTGTACAAAAAATTCGCATCATTTGCTCCAGCGTACGTTAGCAAAGATATGAAATAATCTTTGTTTGCAATTAAGCCATTGTTACCTCCCTTGTATGCTACAACTATGTCATAGTAATTAGGATTAGTTGCGTTTTGAACTGAAGAAACCCATGAAAAAACTGCCCATCTAGACACATCATCACACTGTGTAATTAATACCTCAGAACCTCCTAAAGGATTAGCATAGAAAGAAGATATATCAATACCTAAATTAGTTAATTCAAATTTACTTAAAGTAAATCCTGTTATTGTATTGTAAGACACTGTTGGCCCTGCTGTTGCTCCGTCTGCTCCAAAAAAACATCCGTCTGTTCTTGGAATCGTATTTGTATATTTAAATCTTAACGCTTGTTGTTGAGTAGCAACTCTATTCATGTATTCCACTACAGAATCAATTGTAAAGTTTTTAGTTGCGTAATTACTATCAGCGTCTGATCCAATCCAATAATCTGATCCAACTAAATGTGTGTCTAATGGATATGTACTTATTCTTGCCATAGTAGTAATTTATTATTTACAAAGATAATCAAAAGAAATTATCCTTTTTTTACTTTTTCAATCGACCTTCCACCGAAATATGCTCCAATGCAGGTTAATAAAATCATTTGAAGTAAATCAGTATGTGAGTCTTTTAAATCAAACGCTATAAGCCCACCATCTATAAACACCATAAGTATAGTGCTAACACATAAAAATATTAAAACCATCGGACGTACATTCTTCGACAACCATGAGTCACTTTTAGCGTCTGCCAACCATCTTTCAGTAATGTTTTTTTGCATATCAGCCTCAGCCGCTATAAAAACCTGATCCATTTCGCTCTTTAACTTTGCTTTTTCTTCTTTTGAAAAAGTATGCTTATCTATAATTCCTGATATTTTGCCAGCAATGTCTGCTCCTGCACCTCCAAATAATTTAGCTAATATTTTTCCCATAACTTATTTTTTCATTTTAACTTTTGTTCTATTGACATCTACTCTAGATATAGATTTAGTTTCGTAACGAGATTGTGTGTTGTAGTTTATTTGACTTGGATTTTCTCTAGGTATAATTTTATTTATATTATTATCCGTATAATTTCTCATTTTTCGTAGCGGTTTATCTTTTATTTCTTTTCTTATATTACTAGCAATGACATCTATTCTGTCTGGTCTAACCATACTCCCTCGTCTTCCTCTCATTATAGCTACATTATGAGGTTGCTCATACATATAATATCTAGGCATCTGATAATGATAGTTGAAATAAGGAAAGCTAAAAGCCCAATCGTGCCAGAACCTGCTTCTGTTCCAATACATGTCAAATGAATTAAATGGATTCCAAAATCTAGCAAAAGAAGCTGATGAATAAAAAGAATAAGGTTGATTCATCGCAAACTGTGCGTAGTTCCATCTAAATGTAAAACTATTTCTTAATTTCCAATTGAATCTTGTATAAGATAACGTATCTATCTTTACTGTTGCAGGAACATCTAGCCACACACCTGTTGATGGTGGTGGTGTTTGATATACTCCACATCCTACAATAAGTACTAAAATAAATATTAGTTTTTTCATTTATCTGTAATGTCTATATAAACTGTTTTACCTTTATCTCTAACAGCTTTTAAAACTCTATTTCTGTTTTTTTCTTTATCAACATAACTGACATGAACCCAATCAGGATTTTCTTCATTTCCGAATTCGTAGATAAGTTGATCAAAGTCTAATTTTTCTTTTATAAAATCAAACATCTCTTTGTTTGTTTTATGTCCGTAGATGTCATCCAGATCCATTGCGTTTCCTTGGCAATGCTGTGATCTGCTACTTCCCCCAATCGCTTTATTGAGAGCTTCTGATCTATACATGCTGTTTATTTTTATAGGGCCACCAACATACTCTCTGAGTGGTTCAAAAATCTTTTCAGCAAGTTGTTTCATGTTAGCTAATGCATTTCCGTTCGGAGTATTAGCCAAACCAAGTCTTAAAGCAGTTATAGATTTAGTTGCTTCTTTTTCAGATATATGTTTACTGATCATAAGTAGTTTATTTTAATTTCTTCCACTTATGAACCGTATATCCAATGGACAATACTAACAATATAATTTTTAAAGTTATTTCTATTTCCGTTAACGACAATGCAAATGCCGTAGTGTTAATTGTGTATAGTTTCCAGTCTTCCATTATTAACGATTTCATAAGTTACTTTTAAGTTAGTTAGCGCTGAATTTGTTTGCACATACTCAGGGCATGGTACTGTTTTGTCTACCATATTGCAAGACAACTATTTCTAACAGTTACGTCGGTACCAGTAGAAAAAATTTGTAAACATTGTACAGGTAAATATTCTCCTACTTTAAAGTTTGAAAAAGTTACATCGTTTCCAGATATTGTTTTTACTTTAATATCTACATAAGACTTTGCTAAGTCCATTGTTCCCTCATCACTTCCAACATATATTAAACATCCTTCTGAAGAATTAATTCTTTGAGATCCGTGTGGGCCTCCTAAAAATATAATATAATCTTCTGATGATGTAAAAATATCAGCGCTCATTGATAATATTGTGCTACTATCTATTGCTGTAACAAACGCCGATGTATTATTGGTTGTATTGTATACAATATCATTAATCTCAACATTACTGAAGTCTGCTCCAACGTCAACTAATTTATCAGCAGTTGTTGCTGTAGTTGTGCCAGTTAATTGTGGTAAGTCGGGTGAAGGGATAGGAAGCGTGTCGCTTGCTATAGGGTTTAATACTAATCCGGTATTAACGGTAATTTTAGGGTACGCCATTTTTTTATTTTAGAGGGTTAAAAATTCTCTTACTTGTATTCTATTTATTATCGTATGGAAAAACTCTATTTAGAGTATCCTTACGTTGTTGACAACCGCATGGTTTTCCAGTAACTGCCGCTACTTTCTCCACAACTGCTTTAATTCCGGTTGCCGTTGTGATTTTTTCGATCGTGTCTCCAAGACCTTTTGATTTGCTCATTATTTTAATTTATTGATTTAATTTCTATGCGATCCGTCACAGTTTCCATTAGGATCCTGAGTGTTTCCACATTGACAAGGTTTTGCTTTATTTTTCATTATCTTCTATTTTATCTTCTAAAAGGCTTTCAATATACTTGTTTCTTTCGTCAATTCTTTTTTGTATTTCAGAATTTCTAGAAACATAGTCTACTTGCTGAACGCTTTTCGGTTTCTTAACTACCGTAACTTTTTTTTTCTTTGCCATTAACTTAAATGTTTATGAGTTTTCCAACTTGAAGAGTGTCTGTATGACATTCCTGAGTCTCCCCCATAGGCGTGACCAAACTTTTTTTTTGACATAGCTTTTGATTCGTCTCTACGATCTTTGAAAGATTGAGACTTCTTTCCGTGCTTTGCTCCTAATGATTCGTCTAGTCTTGAGTTATATCCTTGTTTTTTCATAATAGTAATTATTTATAACAAATATAATAAATATTTATTATTTATCTTCTAGACTTAGCTCCAACACATTTCCATCGTTTTCTTGATAGATTATTTGGACTATTTGGATCGTTTCTTTTTTTCTTAGACAAACGTCTTTTGATGCCTAAACTCCTTGCACAATAACTGTCTCCTTTTGAAGTTCCAGGTCTTACCCTAGGGCCGCCACCTTTAGCTTTACCAGCTTGTCCATAACTTACTTTTTTTCCTGAGGCTGTTATTTTTACTCTAGCCTTTCCTTTTCTAGGTGTTGCCATTACTTTTTCTTTGGAACGCAGTTAGGAACTTTCTTGCCATTTTTAGTTTTCATCCCATAAGCAATAAATCCTTTCCAGCATGGATTTTTCATTTTTTTCTTTGCCATATCTATTAATTTGAAGTTGCTCTACGGCGACTTGATTCTAACATTACTACATTAACTCTGTTTTGTATTTCTTCAACAGGAACCTCAATCTTAAAACTAAGCCCAGCTTTCCATTGTCCTCTAGGCTTACCGTTTTTATCCAGTAAAAAAATTATAGGTACAGAAGTTATTTGAGCTCGCAAGGATGGAGCTTGATCTTCTAAAAGTGCGTATTGAATTTTACAATTCTTTACACCTCTTAAATTATAATTATTACTTTGATTCCATTTAGCATTAACATGCATCAAGGTTAAGTCTTGTGCATTTAAAAAACACATAAAAAAAACAAAAAAAACACATATTAAATTTTTCATCTTTTAAATACTTTATTTTCTAAATCTCTAATAGACTCTTTGTTCTCTTCAATGTCTTCTTTTAAATTTTTTGTTGCGTTGTCAATTTGAATTACGTTATTTCTAATCAACTCGTCTTTTAGTTGGAATTCCATTTTCTGGACAAACTCATCACCACTGAAACTATCAATCTTATTATGCAAGTCTTGCATGTCTTCTTGAAGAGAAAACCACATACCAGCTAGAGATACAGTTCCTGCTACAATCATCCCAATAGTTTTTAAATCTAACTGCACATTTGTGTCTTCTGATATTTTTGTTGCCATATTTTTATCTGTTTCGGCCTTGGCCTCTGTATTTGTTTTTATATCCGTTCTGTCCTCTTGAAGCATTCTTAGAATGAACTCCAGGACGTTTACTTGATTTTGAAATGTAATTAGAGGTAATAATTTTAGCCATTAATATTTAGACTTGACTTTCTTACCTGTTTTTTTTGCGTGTTTTTTAGCTGCTGCTTTTCCTTTTTTAGTGTAGCTAAAATTTTTGTTTCCTACTTTGGGCATTATTTATTTATTTTATTGTTATTTTTTTCTTTCCGGTCATTAAATCTTTTGCGTCTTTTGAAGCTTTAGAAAAAGTATTAAGAGTTTGTTGATAACCTTTAGTAGCTACGTTAGATACCTTTTTTTTAAACTCTTGACTTTTTTTTCTTTTACAAGATTTTATTGCAGCTTTTTGTTCAGCGGTTGCTTTACTCAAAGAACCTTTTTTGCCCATTATAGAGACTCGACACCTTTCGCTCATAAATTTTTATTTAGTATTTTTACAAATATACAAATTTATTAAAATGAAATCTAAGGGCGTATACAAAAGGAAGCCTACCACAAGAAGAACTCCTACACATGACTATTTAAAGTATTGGAGAGTTATAAGGTATTGGGTAAAAGCTAAATATGGTTTAACAACTCCAGATCTAGAGATGTTATTGTTTTTATATAGCGAACAAATGTTTAATAAAACTCAATTCAAGAGATTTGAAGAGGTAATGAGCTGGGATATTAAAAGATTTAGCCGTTTATTAAGAGACGATTGGATACATGTGTGGAGAAAACGCCAGGGTAACCAAGCAACACTCTATGAATTAACATATAAAGCTAAAAGAATAGTAACATTAGTCTATAAAAAATTAAATGGCGAAGAAATTGCAGAAACTGCGCACGCTAACCCGTTATTTCGCAACGATGCTTCGTATATGGACAAGGTTTACCGCAATAGTATTGTCGATATGAATGATTTTATAAAACAACAACGACATCTCTCTCAAGAATAATCGTATAAGGCATATCATTGATAAGCATGCTGTGTCCTGCGTTTTTATCGTAGTATATTAAGTCGTTCTCGTTAATAACACTAACTTCGCTACCAGTTTTTACTACTTCTCCTTTACGATACCTAAATCCTTCTACATCTGTAGCAGATAATAACAGCCCAGATTTTGTTTTATGTTCTTCCTCTATCGTGTTTATGATAATATATTTTCCAATTGGCTTCATTAGTATTGTTGTAGTTTAGGTACTCGATTATACGTTATGTTAGGTTTCTGGCGGTGATCTAAATTCCATTTATTTATAAAATGTCCTTCCAAATCAATAATAGTGTAGCCTTGTGACGCTAATAATTTTATAGCTTTTATTTGTTCCTGAGCTTTATCAGGTAATGTTTCTGATTTAAATAGCTCTTGCATGTGTGACTATTGCATTAGTTGATAATATAGTGGTTGCTACTGATACTGCATTTATCAGAGCGTTCTTAGTAACTTTTAAAGGATCTATAATCCCCATCTTGTACATATCACCTATGACTTCGTTTTTAACATCGTATCCTACATTTTTTTCATTAAAGTTTATAAGTTTTATAATCTGTTTATGATCTTTCCCTGAATTTATAATGATTTGTTCTAATGGAACTTTAATTGCGTTAGAAATAATATCACATGCTATTTGTTTATTACCTTTTTCATCTTCATTGTAATCGTTTCTTAATAAACAATAGGCCATCCATAAAGCTAATCCTCCTCCAGTTATTATGCCTTCTTGTAAGGCACTGCGCACAGCGCATACCGAGTCATCGACTCGGTCAAATTTTTCTTTTTGTTCCACATCACTGTTAGCCCCAACGTAAATACAGCCTATTGCCCCGGCTAAACTAGCTATACGCTCATTGATAAAGTCTTTGTCAGCTTTAAATGCTGTAGCCTCCTGCTGAATCTTAAGCTCGTCTATACGCTTAGTAGTCTCTTCACTAACTGTTGCCTGGTTTTTTATTAAAACACTAGAGTTCTTCCCAACTATTATCTTATCTACATGCCCTAGGTCATCTAAATTCAATAAACCAAGGTCATCACCAGTCTTCTCAGAATAATATTTCGCTCCAACCGCAAAGGCTATGTCTTGCATAAGCTCATGACTCTTGTATCCAAATTGTGGTGGAACAATATTACACAGCTTCAAGTTGTTTCTAACAACATTAGCGGCTAGTGTGTTTATTACATTGGCTGCACATGGTGCAATTATTAATAATTTCTTGTTTTGATGTATGATTGGTTTTAATATGTTTTCTATTTGAAGTATATTACTTATCTCCTGGTCACAGACCAGTACCATTACATCCTCAAGTATACACTCATCCTTACGTTGGTTGTTTAAAAATAAGTTAGAAGTGTAACCACGGTCAATCTTAATCCCGTTAGTCACCTCAGCATACGTCTCATGGTTCATACTCTTCTCAACTGTCACTATCCCATTAACACCAACCTTGTTATAAGCGTCTGCTATGATTGATCCAATCTCTTTGTCATTGTTAGCTGATATTGTAGCTACGTCTAGTAGCCTGGACTTAGTAATCTTCTTAGAGTTTTTTTCAAGAACCTCTATTATATCTTTAGTATAATTGTTTATATGCTTTATAACCTCAGTGACATTATGTTCTTTGGTTAAGTGTTTTTCTCCTTCATTAACAATAGCCTCAGTCAGAACGATAGCTGTAGTTGTACCGTCACCAGCTGACTGAGCTGTACGACTGGCTGCATCCTTCATCATCTGTATTGCTAAGTTCTCAATAGGATCGTCTAAAAAGATTGAGTTAGCTACAGTTACCCCATCCTTAGTCACAGTTATACCGGCAATATGATCAGGAGACTCTATAAGAACTGTACGGCCTCTAGGGCCTAAGGTGCTCTTGACTGCTTTGGAAATTTTAGTTATTCCTGAAATAAGTTTTGAGCGACCTTCGTTATCAAACGTTAAGTCTTTTGGGATATATGATTGTTTCATTAAAATTAAATTTGATTGAACACAAAGATAGTAAATAAATTAGTTTTATAATAGAGTAATTTTTCTTAGATTTACAACCTAGTCACTCAAATGTCTATGTCTTCAGATTATTAGCGTAATCTGTAAACCTAAGGCTACTTGCTTTCTTCGGATGGTTCGTAGTCTTTTTTTTATAATGACGCAAATGACAGCTTTTAGTATGCATATTGACTATATATAAAATTCTATACTCTTTCTTTTTTTACTATAGTATAATAGGTTTTTTTCTGTCATTTCTGTCATTTGTTATAAATATAGTAGTTAAAGTATTGATAATCAAATAATTAATTTATGACAGTTTTCAAAAAAAGTTGTCATGTTTATGACAGTTATTGTCATAAAGTAAGGTAAACATTACATGTAAAAAAAATAATTTACTATGCACGCATAATATATTTTTATTTTTGGATTTTTAATAATGAAAAGTTGTCATAAAAAAAGAGCTCAATTAAGAGCCCTTTTCCAATCAACAATCAAAATAGAACGAATCTATACGGTTAGTATTTCAACTGATTAAATATTCCTTTGCGATTCTCAGCAACTTGTATACCTTCAGCGATACTATTAATTTTTCTATCATTATCAACAGCTCTTTTCATATTAGCTGCTCTTTGAATTCCAGTCATTCCATCAGGACGATCATTGATTAGTCTACCATCCTTGATGAATAAACCGTCGACGTAATTATCTTTTGACATAACTTTTTTATTTGATGTAAATATAGTGAAAATATATTTGTGTGTTCAGATATATAGAGGTTTAGGGTAATACTACATTATACGCAAGCATTCCCCAAAACGAAAACCGATTTTTTTTTGATCAAGATTTAATTTTTTAAC
>CBDICL010000009.1:0-1274 GCA_965277255.1 Flavobacteriaceae bacterium
TCAGCGTGCCTTATAATAACAAAGCCTCGGTAGGCAAGCAAAGAAATGCCTTTTCCGTGATAGACACTGCGAACAACAAAAGTGATTATTCTCCTTCGGCATCGAAAAGGAGGAAAACGGAAAGTAACGAAATCGATCCGAAAAAGCTTTTTTCGCTCTCTCCCCAAAAGTTGGCCGAGCGCAAAATTCAGGTCCGCGCTTTCACCTTTTCCAAGCAGAAAAGCATCCCGGCCGTCGGAGGCAAGGACGTCGTCATCCACTCGGGCGTGCAAGTCAAGTTCTTTAGGACGAGCGAGGGCGCGGTGTACTTGACTCAAGCGGGGAAGACCCACGAGCTCAAATTGGAACCGCAACAGGAACAAAAGGTGTTCGGAGCGGCAGCGGCCGGTGATCATCAAGAGAAAGAAGATGATGAGGAACAAGTTGACAAGGATGATCCTGTGGATTGTCCTTTATGCGGTCAATCCTTTAGCTGCGAGGAGATAGCCGCGCATTGCGAGTCCAATTGAAATGCCTCGGCCTTTCTAGCACTTTTAATATTGGTCTGTTGAAATATTTAAGCACAATTCCAAAAATTGGAGACTATTTTCTATCTTTAGTATTAATACAATTTTACATTTTGAGCAACTTTTATTACATAAAATTTACAAGTATAAAAGTGCACTTTATTTACCTGTTCCAAACATAGCATAAATGGCAAAAAAGAGTTATTATGCTGTGAAGCCCTGGGATAAAAAGTCAAATATTTTAAATTTTCATCAACATATTTTGAATATTTCCTACCAGTTACAGTCATTTTTTATCTGTTTTTCTCACATCTTTGTTGAGTTCTATCAAGTTTTAAAAAGATGGTCCAAATTTGGTTGAAAAGGGGGCCCTAATTTTTTTAACTTTGAAACATTCCTTTAAATTTAACTAGGTAATTGGTGAAGTAATAACTTGATCTTTTGGATGGTTAAACTGCATGCTCTTGTGATGAGTTTGAGTAAAAGAATCCCCAAAAATTTATTTGTTTTCTATGAAAAATGACTGTTTCAAAAAGTTGGAACACCTAAATAAAATCCCCATTTTCACTCCAATTTTTTATTTAATAAAAATTTGCTGAGTATAAAACTTTTTTCCCACTAAAAACTGGAAATAGTCTCTAGTTCATAGATCAGTGCTTAGAAGTTTCTAAAAAGTTGTATTAACAATGCTACAAGCCACGAGGCATTTCAATTGGATTCAGCCTCGGCTTCTTCCACCTTTCCTAGATCTGCAAGTTTGCATTTAAT
>CBDICL010000010.1:0-39384 GCA_965277255.1 Flavobacteriaceae bacterium
CTAATAGACCAAACAAACAAGCACAGCTAAGTATATTATATACAGGAGGTACAGAAAACCTTCAACAATATACTGAGTAAATAACACATTGGTGCTTCCACCTCATCGTCCAACCATTCCAGCACTAGATCTCCCAATACAGCACGGCCATACTACTTGCACTAGACGAGGAACGGGAAGATGGCTTTGCGGCCACGTGGATAATCCTTGAACTCACGGCGATAATTGCGGTGCTTGCCCCCAGCCCAGATAGCCATCTGGATGGCACCACCGATAGTGAAAAGTAGGCCTAGAGCAACAGGGAGCATGGCATATGACAGGTATTATTTTATTATATTAAATTACTAAAATGAGCAGTCCACTGCCTGGAAAAACATACTAAAAAGGGCTGACATTTCAAAAATCTACAGTTTCCTACTTCGAAGCATTCAGTCTGCTACACTGACACAATGTCATAGCAATTTCCCATCACATGTAATGTGACAAGTTAGAACAAATAGGACTCCTTACCAGGCAAGCTTTGGGTCATGATGCTGAAGAAGAACCAACTTCCCACCTACATAACAATATTCATAACAGTCAACAGATAGGAGAAGCACCAACGGAAGTAAGTAAGGAAATCACTCCCGAGGGGTTAAATCCGCAAGATACCGAGAAAAAGAAAATTGACGGTCTGGTAACGCAGTAATAGATGCTTCAAGTCCTACATTGCCTGAACTTCAAAGTACGTGAACATACAATGAGCCGGCCCATGAGAAAAGGGGTCTAACGGCGTTCAGCGTGATCCTGAGAGTATCGAAGTCAAAGAGTGTAGTGCAGAATTTCTCGATTTCACAAGTCTGCGATTTAGTTTTCGAGTCGTACGACGCCGCGCATGCATACCCATGCTTCGTGGAAGTGTTCAACAGAAAGCTGAAGTTTCTAGCATTCTTATGCAGTTTACTTGAACGAAATTGGATGGATGCTCGCGAAGTTACGGCAGGTTGAAGACAAGGAGGTAGTTTGCGCTGCCGCCGTTTTTAGCCTTTTTCTATTTCTCAAATTCAAACTCTTCTGCCTTCTTGGAGAGTATTTCGTCAGTGTTTGGGTAAAAGCTGCTCGTATCGCCTACGGTATCATCAATAAACTTGAGCGAAGTGGGTCAGTTTATTTATTTTCTCATGACGCTGCTTGAACTTCTCCTTGGACGAAGTTGTCAATATAATTTGAGAAGTCGAGTTGAGAATTTTATGGCAGTGACTGACGAGAATGAAGCTACGGATTTTGTAGGTACAGCAGACATTGGAGATGTGAGAACGACCTACTGGGTATCTGAGGACAATACAATGCATCACCTGGATAATGAGCGACGCACCGAGACTTCAACTATTGTTATTTGACATACACCTCGCACAATCAATTGTAAACGTATTTTCTCAGAAATGGGCATACTGAAATGGCCTATAACTTCGTCAATTTTCAAAATTTTTCAATTTGTTTTTTTTGCATCGTATTCATGAGGTTTCTCTCTACAGAAGTCCATGGAAATCTCAAATTCGACCTCCAACTCCGTTAGACCCCTTTTCACATGGGCTGGCTCCAATAATCTCTTTTCCACGCACATCACCAGTAACGCGGCCAAATATATTCGCTGCCGTTTCAATGTACATTAGCTACTTCGAAAGGACCTCGGATTGCGTGGGTGGGGTACCAGGTTATTAAGTCACGGGAGACTAGTAATTGGCCAGAATAATTATAGAACTGGCCCACAACACCAGACAACAAACACAGCCCGCGACTACATACCTCATAAGTGTAGTTAGGACAGGAGACAAAGTTGAACATGAGACTCAGGGGGTTGGAGGTCGGCATTGGGATACGGCGAACCTTGGAGCCTAACAATGGAAGAAAGCACCGAACAGCGGACGACGACAGTGGATCAGAGCTGACGTGAAGGGAGTGAAAAACATTGGCTGTTGACTTGTGCAAAAATACGAACAGTTGACAAGGACGAGAGCATTCTGCACACTAGCACACCACTTCTGGGTAGCGCCAAAGCACTTCTCACTCCAACACACTTTCCCAAATGTCACAGCCGATGACCGTGCAGTACAAGGTGTGACACAAAACGGCTGAGGAAGCTAGGTAATTCGGTAAATAAGATGTGGGTACTATAAAAGTGCAAGACAGTGTTGCAGTGGAATGAGAGGAGCGATGCCACAATATCAAACAATATCAAACAATATCAAACAATATCAAACAATATCAAACAATATCAAACAATATCAAACAATATCAAACAATATCAAACAATATCAAACAATATCAAACAATATCAAACAATATCAAACAATATCAAAGGCAACTAAAGCATCACAAGCGCTATGTCAAGAACACTTACCAGCCGGTCGAAGATCTCGGAAGACGCAATGGCACACAAAGTTACCATACTCGCAAAACTGTGATAGAGGAGCAAGCACAGAGACAAGAACAGCAACATAGCAATATGCAGCAAGAAAAGTTTGCTTTACATTAGGACATCACTTCGTCAAGAAAGATACCGGTACTATCAAGAAAATTACATAAGGTAGAGACGAAGTTGATAATATTCTAATTTGTTCCCACTCTGGACAGACTATTATCTTGCAACTAACTTATAGTCTCATTCCAGATCATTACCAGGAACAAACACATCATCTGTTACAAAGCATCAACTGGATAACAAGATTGGCATGCAGGTGCCTACTGGTACACGGACAGTTGCACACCTATGCACGATCACTTGCTGCCTCACTATGACCACAAACAACATGCAAAATGAAAATTCATGAAATACAGCCATCCGTGGCTGCTAAGCCATGGGGCTACAGATCAAGTAAACATGCATCAAACTAAACCTCACCAGAAAGCCAGCCAGACCGAGATACATCTGAGCATCGCCATACACTAGAGAACAAAGAGCACGAAGACAAAACGAAAAACCAGACGGTTTGCATTAAATTAGTTGCACGTATGCAACCCGAGGCACCCAGCTCGGAGCAAAAAGCATTCACTAGAATCTATGCTTTGGATTGCCCATTTGTTATTCCACAAGTCACCACCAAAACACAAAGATCCTGTAGCAGAAACTAGACGAGGCAGACAGTCATGGCATGGAAAAGGACAAACACCACCCCCACGGCTTTCACAAAATAAGTAAACTTGAAACAAAAAAATGAAAATTCCACCCAAACGTACAACCTCCCTCCCAGCTCAAGACGAACAAGGCTAAGGATTGCTGAATGGGAGATTCCGAGAATGCAAAAGGAGGATTAATGCTTGCCACACACAATCACTTACTAGGTGGTGTGTAAAGAGGATGGTTGACGAAGTAGGAGATGAAAGCAGCAAAGCCCCTGCACGTGTGACAGAGACAGGAACCGGCATACGTACAAATGTTCCGGCGGAGAACTAAAATACTATAATTATAGAAAACCATTGAATGTAACATGCTAGAGGCTAGGTATCCAGCATCATGAACGCAAAGTCTGACATTGTCATGTACAAAACAAGCTCAAGGGTTTGATCAATAGCAGTATGTAGCTGATATTGGAACACAAAACTGCCAGCAAAACGAGTCACAAAAATGCCACATGATTCATAGTCATGCAAGTCACACATGATTCATAGTCATGCAAGTCAATGCGGCACATACGAGCGAACGTAGCACAATGCAGCTAAGTCGTACGGTACTGCATAAGCGCAGGCCACGGCATTTCTAGTCCAACAGTACGGTATCACAGGTCTTACCAGTAGTACGAACAGTTCTGCAAGTAACAACAGAAACAACAGAGATTGCACATAATTCAAGTACAAAACACGACATGCTCATGCAAAGCAGACGACCAAAAGCAGCATACACAGAAACTCTGACTACAACACCACAGCACAGCACAGCTTTCCTACGACCATGAATGGAACATGGATGCACGCTAGAGGATGCTAGGCTAAACTGAACAAGCTCTCTGATTTTCATCGCTGAAGATCACCAGTCAGGCACTGCAGCAGTAAACATGCAATGCACACTACCACCAGGTTCACTAACCTTGAAGAGATTGAATAGCGGCATGGTTCCCTTGGAGAAGCGATGTACAAAGAGAGTCTCCAGGTCACGCTTGAGGTAGTGAAACGTCCAGCAAAGGGCAGCAATGCTATGGACAAGATACAAGGAGCACACAAACACACATATACACACGCGTGCGCAAACGCACGCACACACAAACACACACAGGTCAGAGCTTAAGGAGGCTCGCGACAGTTTCATCACTTCCAAATCTGCGATGTGATTCATAGTCGGAAAGTCGTCGTAGATTCAGGGATTGGTGAGATACATATCAACAGTGTGCTATCAGCGATCAACATTCCCCCTGTCTGCCACAAGACATTGAAGAAGTGTGAGAGAGTGGTGGGTCAGGCCCTCGAGAAGGGTGCGAAAGAAAGTTGCGAAAAATTCCTGGAAGATGAATGCATGCTCACTTCAGGTTCAACTACAAATGCAACAGCCGCCACCCCTTTGTCACCTGCAACTGTATAGAAATATAGAGGCTGGAGGAAGGTTACGACTGCGATGACCCGTGCTATGCTACTTGGAAAGCTAATCAGCTCTCCAACAAGACAATAGCAGAGTCGACCCATGAAGAGCTGACCACAGATGACAGGGGAGTTGGTATCACTGTGGCTTACGACATGGGCTGGCACAAACGCGGGAGAGCAATGAATTCCCTGACCGGCGTAGGAGCCAACATTGGCGCCAAGACAGGAAAATTGTCAATTATGCAACGCGTAGTAAGAGGTGCGTAACCTGTGACGTGGCTCTCCGTGCAGAGTGCCCTTCACGCTCCCATGACTGTCTGCGTAATCACTTTGGCTCGTCAAAGTCCATGGAACCAGCTGTTGCTGTTGAACTTGCAAAGGACCTTGAAAGCCATGGCGCCTATCTTGCATGTTTGGTAGGTGACGATGATGCATCGACGTATAAGCGAGTTGTGGAGGAGGTAGGTGACGTGGCAAAACACTCCGACATTGGCCATGTGAAACGTGGACTTGGCAGCAAGCTCTTTGGAGCAAAAACAAAAAATGTAAGCAGCTCTCAGACAGTGCCATCAGGTACGTGCAAAAAATGCTTTGCGTACGCTCTTCACACAAATGCTGGAGATGCCGAAGCAGTCAAACAGGCGTTGCAAACGGTTAACCACTGTCCCCCATGCCTATGGAGACCACAGTCAATGCTCCGAGACATGGTGTGGGTATTTGAAGGCACCCACCACCTATAAGCATAGTGGTCTGCCACGTGGGAAGGACTTGACTTGTCCCGAGACGAGACGCGTCTTGACTGACCTGTTTGGTGGCTTGGCTGCTCAAGCTGCAAAGTTGGCACCTCTTGGATCAAGCCAAGCAAACGAATCTTTCAATAATATTGCCACCAGCAAAGCACCGAAAACCCGCCACTATGGAGGTAGTGACTCGCAAGACTTCCGGATTGCAGCTGCTGTACTGCAGAAAAACGTTGGGCACCAGTACGTTGCCAGTACAGTCCGTGCTGCTGGCTGGTCACCCAGCACCCATGCCTTGCAAGGAGGTAAACAAATAGATGCAGCCCGTGCAAAGCAGAAGGCCAGTAGGAGCACTCGCAAAGCCAAGATCCAGCGCAGAGCTCTGAGAAACACGAGGGGGAGGTTGCAGGATGTGTCGGAGTTGAGAGAGGGTGTCACATACGAGACGGCATGTACTCTTGTTGGTGGAGACATTGACACAGAGGAGATCCCTGCTCCAGTGACAAAACCAACTCTTCATCCTTTGACCTGCAACCAAGCCCGCACTATCATCATCTTAGACCTGGAAACAACATCTCTGCAACAGACGGCACAATTGACACAAATGGCTGCAAGAGTGTATGGTACGTGCCTGTATATTCAGCATCCGTAGTTTATGTTTTGCTGCCAACTTTCCGTTGTTCTAATGGCCCATGATATTTTGTCCCTTGTAACAATGCAGGTCTGGTGTTTGTTTTTTCTTTGTATTCATCTATTTAGAAACAAAAACATCAAATGACGACGAGCAACCTCAAGACTTTCAGCAGTACTTACTCCCAACAGAGTCCATATCACAGGGTGCGATGTCTGTTACCGGCCTATCCGTTGTAGTTGACCAGGGCCGAAAGCAGTTAGCAATGCATGGCAAGTTAGTCGAGTCCTGCAGTCAGGCTGAAGGTCTCTGTTGGTTTGTATCTTGGCTTGAGAACATTGGCAAGTCAGTTGTCTTGGTAGCCCACAACTGCTACACCTTTGACATGCGGGTTTTCGTAAATGCTGTGCGAAGAGAGGGCTTGTTGGCAGAAATCTAGGAGCGGGTGGATGGATTCTGTGACTCCTTGCCCATTTTCAAACAGGTATTCCCTGGACATGCCAGTTACTCTCTCTCACCCCTGTATGCAGAGCGGTTTGGTGAGTCATTCCCGGCTCATGATGCAGCTGCCGATGTTGCTGCCCTTGCCTGCCTTCTGCAAAATGCCAATGCTGACATTCATGCATCGTCCGTCACGCTGTCATCTGCCACGGCTTGTGTAGCAGTTGATGCACAGAATGCTGAGAGAGTGGCCAGTTTCTCTCCTTTGGTTTCAGGGAAAGCCCTATCCAAGGCCATGGCATCCAAGGCTGCCACAAGTGGGCTTCGCTTCAGGCACCTGTTTCTAGCGCATCGCCGTGACAGCGAACATGGCATCGACAGGCTGCTGAAGGAGATGCATGGTAGTACTCGTCGTGTGACTGCCTCCAAGAAGATCATAACAGCTGTGATTGAGGTTTGCAAGAAGCATGTTCCAAAGGAGTAGGCACTTCCAGAATGCAGGTGAGATATGGATACTGTTGGATGTATGCACAACACAACTATTACAGTACAATGAATAATATCAATATCAGGTCACTAGCTTCAGTAACTTTCATCTGTGCACGTATGACACTTGACAATGTGCTGCTCCAGCAATTCAGAGCAGTGAGCTGAGGTGGGGCAGGCTTTGATGAAGGTGCTATCCCAACACCAAACTTACCATTATATTGTCCGTAATATCGCATTTTTTCTGTGTTTTTCCACTGCGGAGCGGAAACGAGCGTGGAGACCCCCTATTTCTTTATGTCTTTATGTAGTGTGTTGTTGTCGGTCCATGAAAATGCATTGAAAATGTAAGATAAGAAGAGGTTGTTCCTATAGCAACTTGGGAGACTTACTTTTATTCGTAAAATTATATGTTTTGCTCCGATCAAACAATATGTCTGAATATTATGACTGGCACTTCTACAAGTGTGCTTACTAGTGCTGTGTGCGTATATACATGCTACATGTGAAGTATGAAGCTCATTCCATGAAATTTAAAGGTATTGTGGTGGTTTTACAGGACCAAGGGCTGTTGGGACGTAAAAAAAACGTACAATCAAAAAAACGTTTTTGAGTGAAAAAATGCCTGGTGACCCCCAATTTTTTTGGTGGAAACCAATTCAACACATATTTTGCCACCAAAATATTACGTAAAACTTCAAGATAGCAAGAAATTTTTTGGCGTGAAACTGTCTCGAGCCTCCCTAAGCAAGACAGAATGCGCATTTGTGAGCCAAAAAATGATCTCACACATAGAAATGGCAGATATTCTCTGCAGTACTCGATTCATGTGAGAACCAGTCCAAGATCTCCAAGATAGCAGAAGAACACATGCAACCCAAATGGTACAAAACCAAATGGCTTAATCTGAATCAGTCAGAAGATGCGAGCATGACACAAGCTGAGAAGTAAATCTGAAACCAAGAAAATTTTACAGTGCTGGAATTTTATTCTTTCCGCCACTTGTTGTAAGACCTGAACATGTCCAGTAGACTACATGACAGGGACTGTGTGGAAAACAGAAAAACCAAGGAACCAGCACAACAAGCACATGTAACTTACTGTACAACAGAGTGGTAGTTGTCACCTGTGGTGCCGTAGATGAAACGAGGACGGAGGTAGAAAAGAAGGTATGCTGCAAGAGGCCCAGTGTACTCAGATAGGAAGACCTATGAAGTGAAAAGCAGTGGGTGATAGCACAGAACCAAAGCATAGAATATCGTCAGAGAAAAGAATCGCAGACAAGAATAGTCACTGGGCATTGCTACGTTGATCAGCTAAACCAAGACTTCACAGCCACAAAACAAGCACATGGCACTGGTTGGCATCTGCCTTGGTTACATGGCCTAAAGTGACTGATTGCCCAAATCCTATGTCATGTTCTAGCACTGTAGGTATGTGGTCACAGACTACAACACACGGTTTTTTTTAAAGCACACAGGCATCTATTCACATACAATACTGCCACAGTGCATTGCATTCTGATTGCTATAGAAATGATTGTGATGCTAAACAATAAAATAAAAACACAGAGAGCTGATGCTTACCGTTGACCAGCCAATCTGAGGGCCTGTGCAGACACACGCACACACGTACACACAAGTACATAACATAACAGACGGGCATCAGGAACAATGGCATATGAGCATATTACCAGAAACAATGCCAGTAATAACCTAACTGACAGGACTACTGCTAACAAAAACAGAAATAAAAAATATTCAAGAACAGCGGTAAAACCAGCTTTGTGAGAGCTAAGCCATCTCTACAGACATAATCATTTACAGAATAGTCGCCATCTCAATGCTCTTACCCAAGTCTTTGAAGTAGATGCTAGAGCCATCGGTAATCTTGTAGTATGCAAGGGAGTCATCGTCCTTCAAAGCAGCACCCTCTGCGTGATACCAAGAAAGAAGAGAGGGTAGATATAGCACGCTGAGAAACTATGTACTGACAGGTTTCTTTAACGACACAGCGATAGTGCTGGAAGATGACACACAGGTACAGCACTGGATACAAACGGCAGCTATAGGCCCGAGTCAGAAACAGGGATCTACTTACTAGGCTCAAGGCGAAACATTTGACGGGAAGGATATAGCTTGGGCACTGTTAGAAGACAAATACAACAACCATGTATAAGTACATGACTTGTGACTGTTGAGCAGGTAACAGCCAATCACCAACGCTCCTGCCGAGGGCAACAAAAATATATTTGGGGAGGGGGCGAAATGGGCATGCCCCTCTTTCGGAAATGTGTTTCATTTACGGACGGTCCCTGAGTGATATCCTGCCTATCAAAGATTAATATCAAAGATTAATGCTGCTAGTAGAAAGACAACTGTCATATGCAGAAAGAGACTGTTCTGGTGCATGCGCTTCCCCCTTTCCTGTTGATTGTGTTCTCGTCCGCAAAGCGGTTGTGAGGTGGCATAAAGTCATGTTACAGTATGCAGCACACGGAAGTTAAATGCGATGCTGTAGTGCAGGCACATTGCACGAGAAAAAGCGTAAAACCTCTCAAGTCCCCACCATGTAGCATCGGACTATGCAAGCAAGCCTATTACGCTTACAGTGCTGGTGGACAATATTCTTGACCTCGGAAATGGTCATACCCTCCTCGAGCTACAGGTGAGACAGGCAAAAATAAAGAAACATAATAGTGAGGAAAACGACTGACACAGCCAGGGCATGACGAGCAAAGTACAGGCAACCATGCACATGATAGCAGTATAACACAGGTACATATTGGCTACTGTAGTGGTCTTTGAAAATGCCAGCAGACTTTATTACTACTTCGAAGTAGAGTCGATAACGCACCATGATCCATGTCAAACGACTCAGGATCATGTGCTCCATTCAAATGTATGAGACTGGAAATCGTAAAGCGTACCACAATGCAGACCTACAAAATCGTAGATTTGAAGGATTTCTGGTAACTGCAAATCCCAGCTGATCACAGCAAGCGTAATGATCATAACATTAACTTCACTTCCATGCTCCTGATGATGTGGTGGTGTCATATGCTGCTTTAAAACAACAACCTAAAAACTATATTGATGTTGCTCCCAATTGCACCAAGTCCAAATACATTATGCAAGTACAGGTAACACACCACTGGCTAGGTCAACCATCTAGCACAATAAACCTAGCACAATAAAAACCTGCGGTCTTTAGTCAAAATACTGCTGTGCCAAAGACTGTGGTGTTGGCTACATTTAATAATAGCTTCATGTTCGTAGCAGATTATCGTGTTTATATACAGTTGATGTAAAGTGCGAGTACAATAATTCTTTGAAGGGAAGTCAAGTAACAAAACAATTTTATTGGTAAGGTAGTGGTCTTCAAGTTTTCAAGTTCTTTCAAATTGGTCAAATTACATAAATTTCTTTCTCTGAGGACAAGTTATTAATTTCCTTCCCCGTTAGCATCATTAGTTTAGAGGAAGAAAATTGCAATATCAGGTCAAGAAGGATTTTGATGGCTCATCTCAGTAGTATACGACGGACAAAATTTCCAAAACACAACAAGAAAGTTTCCTACAGCTCACCTGGTCAAGGACCAGGACGGTTTTCCCGGACGCCGACTGAATTGTGACCTTTGCATATCAGAATACAAAAATATTAGAATTCGTCAGGATGGTGAGAAGGCGATGAGAAATCCGAAAGATAAAGTGCAATAGTGAACACTGCATACAGACCTTCATGGTGCTAGTGGTGTGAGTAGTAACAAGGTGCCTGTATCACTCCTCAACAGCGCAGAGAATTATTTTTCCACGAAGCTAATGGTCACGGTGATGAGTTGACACGAAACAGAAGACGCTGAACTTCAAAAAGCTTGAAGCTGCACGCGAGGCCAACCCATTTTTGTTTGTTTTCGGAGTCTGTTGATCTGCGTCGAATCCGCGACCATGCAAACACACAGTCGACGCGTCGCCGAATATTTTTGAGTGTGCAACTGGCAAAACAAAAGTGGTGCAACGCGACGTCGTTACGTGAAGTGAGAGGTGATCCGAGAGACAGAAATAGAGAGGATAATTGTGAAATTGAAAATGGCTACAAGAACGGTGAGCGGCCTTTTGTCGAAGACAGTTCAGCCACTGAGACCTTGCTCGCACCCCATTTTTCGTTCTGTACGGACCTTAACCATGGCTAGCGAAGTTTTTGTCGTCAGCGCCACCAGAACCCCCATTGGTAGCTTTCAAGGGGCCCTGTCATCTATTCCAGCTCCAAGACTTGGTGCCTCTGTCATTCGCAGTGTTGTCGCACAAGCCGGAATCGATGGTTCCCAGGTCGGGGAAGTTTACATGGGAAATGTTTTGCAAGCTGGATCTGGCCAGGCGCCCGCCCGTCAGGCAACGATCTTCGCTGATTTGCCTAAAACAATTCCTTGCACGACTGTCAACAAAGTATGTGCGTCAGGCATGAAGTCTATCATGCTTGCCAGCCAGGGCGTACAGTGTGGCAGCCAGGAAATCATGGTGGCTGGTGGTATGGAAAGTATGTCCAACGTGCCCTATTATTTGCCCAAGGGCAGAGGTGGATTTGGATACGGTAACCAACAGGTTGTGGACGGCATTGTCCACGACGGTCTCACGGATGTGTACAATGAATTCCACATGGTATGTCCTGAAAGCTGTCTAAGAAGTTTATAGGTCACTTTCTGGTACATGATAGTACCAGCTATATTTGTATATCTCCATGGCTTCTCATTCAACTGGCCGACAGCACACCGCATGTGTTGAAAAAGGCATCACTGCCTTCACTTTCGTATGGCACGGGCCTTGGAATTGTAAAAAAAATCGCATCAGTACGCTTAGATATCCACCTATCATTTCATTCTGGGCTGTCTCTACCTCTTTATGGTAGGATACATACTGGTTCTTTGCACACTGCTGTACACACATACACATTGATTGTCATTCAGTCTTATCGTGACCTAAAACTACAAATATCTTGTTCTTAATTACAGGGCTGTACAGGCCCATCAGAAGCTTCCAAAGAGTGGTCAGGCCCTGTCACATGATGCCATTACCCCCCCCCCCCCCCCACCCTTCCAGCAGATAATGGGCGCTGCTTCTACTAGGCTAGCTACAGTCATCTACAAGTGCGCCAGTAACACCACAGGCGACAAAACTGTTTTTGAAGAGATAAGACAAAAAAAGGTCATCGAGCGAACGGCTTAGCAGCCAGACCAGCCATGTGATCAGTTTTTGGGCATTTCTGTACCAGGAGGGGCTACTAGTAATCAGGCCATGGCCCGCAAGCCCGACCCGGTCTGCCGGCCCTGCTGTACATAATATTGGCATTTGGATGCATGACGGCCTGTGGTGTAGCCTGTGTCAGATTAAGATTGACGGCACACTGATATGTGATGTACTGGTGAGAGGGATATCTTCGTAAGATTTTGTACACAGCAGCCAATGTCTGAAATTTAATTCTGTATGGAATTTTGTATAGAAATTAGAAACCATAAATGTGCCTTTGATATGCTTGTTGCTCGTTCAAGTACAGACATTTTTTGCTGTAGTAAAAGTTTCCTTTAGCCAGTTTATGAAATGTTACGCATAGGACAATTTCTTGCTCTACAGTAGTAGTGGTTTTGTTCAGAATTTGCTGACATGATTGTTGTTGTTACAAAATCTTTGTTAATGTGCTCTGCCCTCTTCACATAGCCTCTTGGTGTCCGCGGTGCATTTTGCTCTTCGATGGAAATATCCTGTCGTGTTTGCTTTCGTCTTTTCTCAGGGATGTTGCGCGGAAAACACGGCCAAGGTGCACGGCATCACGAGAGAGGAGCAGGATGCTTTTGCCATCGAGTCCTATACTCGCAGTGCTACAGCCACCGACAAGGCAGTCTTCAAGGCCGAGATAACTCCAGTCACAGTGTCCCAGAGCCGAGGAAAGCCGGATGTTGTTGTGGCTGAGGATGAAGAATTTCGCAAGGTCAAATTTGACAAGGTACACCTACAGACGATGTGAATGCTATTTTTATTATTTCGTGAGTTTTCGTGAATTTTGACAAGTAAGGCAGTTGTGCATTGTTGAGCATAGCTGATATTATAGGAATGTGATGTTGCCTTTAACATCCATGGTGGCAATGCATTGTTCGTCCTCATTATTATTGCGGTCATATGGATCTTCATGTCTACAATTAAATATCCAGTCATAGTGTAATTGTTTTGTGCAAGTGTCGGAAAGTGCTTCAGCGGAACATTGATGTTCCTTTTTTCTGTGTCTATTCAATTTTCTTTGTACGCACATGTCTTGTCTTCTTGCAGATTCCTAAACTGCGCGCTGTTTTCCAGTCAGACGGAACGGTGACTGCAGCCAATGCTAGCACTCTTAATGATGGTGCTGCTGCTGTTCTGCTGATGAACAGTGCTGCTGTGGAGAGGACCGGTGCCAAGCCGCTGGCTAAGATCCGTGGATTTGGCGACGCTGCTATGGAGCCTATCGACTTCCCTGTAGCACCTGCTGCTGCTGTCCCCGTTGCGCTTAATGTACGTGTCTGGTTTCCGGTGCCTGTGTGGTCTGGCCTCTACTGATCAAGACTTTTATGGTGGTCGTTCCTCTAGTTTACCTTCTTAACTTTTTATCTGGACTGTTTGAGTCCATACATATTTCTTTGTATGATACCGTGCATTTAGCTTTTAACATCAGTTTTATTTTTCTTCTTTTGTGTAGTCAATGCCAGACCCCTTATGCATTAATTTTGGTGTAACGGTTTGTAATTGGCCACTGCACTGCTTTCGATGTTAGAGTTGTACATTGGAGGCATGTATATGATGAGGTAAGTCCCATAGTAGGTATGCTGTGTTTGAATGTGATCTGTTTGTGTTCCGTGTAGAATGCTGGAGTCAAGGCAGAAGACATCGACATGTGGGAAATCAACGAAGCTTTCAGTGTCGTTGTATTGGCCAATATGAAGATTCTCGGTGTTCCCCTCGAGAAGGTCAACGTTAATGGTGGAGCTGTCTCTCTGGGCCATCCTATTGGGTAAGTTGTTTTCTTATTTTACTTGTACTTTTATGATGCCGGAGTCTTCTTGCTAGTTCTGGTCGTTTGCTGGCCTGTCTCGCATGCGTCCTGTTGCGGGAGTGCTTGCATTGTGCTCATAGATACACGTGTGTTTTGGACTTCGATTTGAACTCTGTGCTGGGTGAGGGTGTTGGCTGAACATGGCCTTGCATGCCATTCTGTCTCTGTCTCGTTCTGCAGCATGTCTGGAGCTAGGCTAGTCGTTCATCTTGCCCATCAGCTGAAGAAAGGACAGCTCGGCTGTGCCAGCATCTGCAATGGTGGTGGTGGTGCCTCGGCCATCGTCCTAGAAGGCCTGTAACGACCACATAGATACTGGGCCCCTGTGAACAATAGGATCTGCTTGCGTTGTGTAGTGACCTGCAGCTTAGAACTTGGCTGACTATGGAGTTCACCTCCAGTGGCGTCATTTTGTTGGCGACTTTTTTTAAAATATTTTGTCAATTCCTTCTAGGTCATGTGTCACTCTCTCTATGAAATGAACAAAAATTGAGATGCTACCGAATTGCCGTCTTATTCCCTGTAGCCTATAGCTTTCCTGTCTATGTGTTCCTAAAGTTTTGTACATGTACTACAGAAATGTGCACTCTTTTGTCAGGCTGGTTCTGATGGCTCTCAACTGTACACCATTAATTTTAATAATTCAATTCCTCAAAGAAAGTTTCTGTTGCTCGTGTTGCTTTAAACTTGTCTTGTGAATTCACTGTTAGATGGGGAAAAGAATTTGCTGTTGGCACTGCTCGTCACCGACGTACTGCCGTGGTTAAACCAGAGTCTTTTTTTAGAAGAAATTCGTTTCGTTGCGTTGTGCCATATGAAAGTAATCACCCGGTTTAGTGTAGTGCTTTGGAGTGGAAGCGCGGCTGCACGCCATGACATGTGGTCTCCTACATGCGAGTAATTTGTGAGTCAGAAACTTGGCATACATAACATAGTCATTGTGAGGCTTGGCGACCAAGCAGGTCTATACAACACCATATTGGATATAGCCGCTATCGCTGCTATCTATGGTAGTCGAGGTACTACATATACTTTGCATAGGACTTGCTTGGTATACATCCCGACACCACCGTCATAGGTGAAGGGGGCAGCCACAACATAACACAACCACTTCCATCATTTCACGCACACTGTTTATCACCCAGGCCTTACTTTCCAGGGACAAGCAAAATCAGAATAATTACTATTTGCAAAAAGGCTAATAATACCGGAACGTACCAGACTGGGCTGGGCCTTATAGAACCAGTGCACACATTCAGAACATCGTATTGATGAGCTCAAATGTGGACTATCCAATATCTTGGAGTCTGGTAAATGCCCACGATAACCAAAGGCCCATGGCAATTCAGAAAGAAAAAGTTAAGTGCTAAAGGAAAGAAAAAAAAAGGATTCTGCTTCATCAGAACCTATATGGCTCGTCTTTCGAAAATGGTCAAGTATCTAACCATAACTACTTCGAAGCAGCAACCTAATAAAATGTCGCTCTATAGACAGGCTTCAAAGAATCAAGCTAGGAAAAAGGAAGTGAATGTGGAAACTACTGCAAAAGAAACAGACTATGAACGTAAAATCAAAATAAACTATTAAAAAAACTACCAAGCAAGTACCAGCACACAGCTACAGTCCCAGCAAGATATTCGTATTCGCACAAGTAAGCATTATTCATGATGCGAGCTGTCCAAAAAAGGGGCTGATTTTTTCAACATCCACATTTTGTTATTAGTTATTATTCATATGTAAGAAGAAGTCTATCATAACAAATTAATGGTCACAAGTCGCGAAGTACCTCGAAGTACTTTAACTAGAAAGAACGGTTTTCCCAATGGAGAGTTCATGTATTATTTACTCCTTTTCCATCATACTTATTATTAATATTTCAAAACTGCCAGGCACAAGCAACCAGCAGCAGTCAGAGAGGTACTCGTACCAGTAAGCATTACTCATGCAGCTAGACTTCAATCGTGTATAGATGACGCTCTAAAGAAACTTTTTGGCGGAGAGGACGTAAGCAAAGGGACCGCATCCGGCACTTGAGATAGTGAAAGTGAGCGCCGTACAAGTGGCCGAGAAAGCTTTGGTGAAACACCATCAGAATCATTTCGACGTCGTAGTAACGGCGAGACTTCCTCGTTGTCGGCAATGTCGCCATCCTGTACGCTGACAGAGGCCGTCTCCTTCCCGAGTCGTTTCCTCACTAGCCCCAAAACTGTCCCACCAGTTACAATTACACTAAGGAATAGCAGAAACGCACCAAATACAGACGCAGCTTCTCCAAAGCCCACAGCTCCGTTCAGAAGACCACCGAGAGACGGACCAAGCCCCTCACCCAGCGAGAAGGATGCTCCCATCACACCGCCAATGGCACTATGCAGAGGTAGAGAATCTTGGTAGCCTGCGCCACGCATCGTCACAAGCATATCAGCACCAGTAGGAACAAGTGACAGAGCTATTCCAGCGCCCATCGTAGCCAGACCCACCGATGTCCGCCATAACGCTGGCTTAAGAGGTAAAACCGGTGTCGGGCCAAACAGCTGATACGCAATACCCGTCACCAGAAGGCCACTCGGAATAAGAGGCAGTGTAGTAAAGGTATCACCAACGTACCCCACGAGTGGAGCGAGCACAGCATAAACACCAGGCGCGATTAGAAACACCAGTCCGATTTTCGACGGTGAGAGATGAAACTGTCCATTCAGGAACGGTCCTAAACTCGGATCCAGAAAGCCCAGAGATGATGCACTGAAGAGAGCTGTTGGAATCATCAGCCACGTGCGAGGCTGCTTGAGAATGGTCATCAGTGATACACGCTCTTCCTTCTTGTGACGTGCGGCCGGTAACACCACAGCCACCAGCAGTGTGCTCAAGGCCAATGCCAGTCCTGTTACCCAAAACGGCAACCGAAATCCACCTTTTGCATAGAGTCCTCCACCAATGGCGGGCCCGATCATGAATCCGACACCACTGAAGACTTCCAGAACACCTGTTACCACTCCAACAGATTTAGGGAAAGCGCCGGCGAGAATTGTGAAAGAAGCTGTGAACATGCATGCAGTACCGACACCTTGAACAGCTCTCAGCGCATAGCAGATCGCTAGAAACGTCTCCCAGTGGTTGATTTGCTCAACGAAGCCAAAGAGAATAGTCACGCCGCTGACTAAACTACATCCCAGGATAAACACTAGCTTAGGGCCAACATTGGGCAACTCCTTGCCAACAAGAGGCGAGAATATGAAATCAAAGACCGTGGCCACGGTGAAGACCAAGCCGATTAGCGTGCTGGTGGTCTCATCAGGAGAGGACGTGACAGGTGCTCCTGTGCCCGCGGTAGGTGGTATCGGGGCAATATAATCAGGACTCTTCTGTGCGGCTACTGTAGGGAAAAACGGTGACATGACCGCAAAGCAAATACTAACAAAGACATTGTTCAGCCCCAGGCAGATGAAAACTAACTTGTCTCGTCTGGATGTAAACGTTGGCGTATCATCGGCCTTGTCAACTACTGGTGTCCCGGAGCTGGCTGCCGCAGCTGATGGAGACTCTGTATCGTTAATTGCTCCATAGTCCCTACGGCCAACAGGCGCCTTGGCCTCCTCCATCCCATCCATATGCCAACAATGTTGTGTCACAGGAATAAAGACAAACGTCCACCTTCTATCGTCGTGTCCCACTGATCATGCTACTGATGGGACTATTCGTATCACTATGGTCCAGCCAGAGGAACCTCACATCTGGTGCACTCCTGGAAAGAAACCAGAAATTATTCACCCTAGCCCATGTATTCAAAAGCATCAGATAAGTCCACAGCAGGTCGACATCAAGTCTTACTTCCGAGCGACTTTTCACGATGCGCCGACGAAATGCCCGTTAGTTGAAATTCCAATTCGCTGTTACTTTTCAAAACGAGTGAGATTATATTCAGGCAACTGTGCTGGAAGGTCAAAAGTTTGTAAAGGATGTTCCCACAATAGGCTTCATACTATTTAAAACTACACATGCCATTATAGAATAAACTACATACTTAATATTTATTGATAGAGGAATAAACTACAACGCCTACACAAATGTTGCATGGGTCAATGCCAACAGAATGATTTTGACCATTCTTTGAATGAAGGGTTGCGAGTCTTTGCGACATGTCAAAGAACTCGCTGTGCACGTGAGGCGACGGACATTATGCGACGTCGTTGTACGATCGCGTGATCTACGTCGCTAGATCATCTGATGCTACGCGCTACATCGTCATCGCAAACGGATGCAAAGACTCAACTCGTAGAGTGCATGCATGCCGAAGGCGAAGATCGCTGTACTAGTAGTAGTACGGTATAATAAATTGTACTACAGTAGAATGCCTACAGTATCAGGGAGCCGTAAAAATTAATACAGCGATTTTTACGGCTCCCTGATGCCTATGGACGAAACAACGGTTGTCAGAAGAAGAAACTCAGGCCTGCAGGGGCGTAGCAAGGGTACCTCGAAGGGGGTTCCAACTTCCAACGAAATCATGGGGTCCGGCGGTGTGCCCCAGGCGGGAATCAAAGGGGGGGGGGGGGGGGGCAGAGCGTACATGTACAATAGTCATGTATATTAAATAAAAATTTATTAGTTTCAGCCTTAGATAGGTACAGGTTGGTTTGGAGAAAAAGATATAATTGCTCTACCGGTTTCAATGTTCAACATCATCTTCAGGAGCAAAGAAATGAAAGTATCGGCTAGTCAAATCAGAAGTTTTTTAAGCAATCAGTTGTGTCAAGTTCATATAAATGGTGTTAAATTTCCATCCGTTTTTTGGAATTGGCGATAATTGAGTTTTGTCATCACTGGCATGAGTGATAAAGTAAGCCATTAGTATTGGTGATAGATGAGTTTTGTTATTATTGGTACCAGTGATAAGTTGAGTGATAAGTTGAGTTTGTTATTATTGGTATTAGCGATAAGTTGAGTTTGTTATTTTATTAAATTTAATTTGATAAAATTTTCATTATATATAATTTTTAATTAAAAAAAAATTTAAACAATTAAATAAAAAAAAAAAATTTTAAATTTTAATATACAAAGAAATTTTAAAAAAAAAAAAAAAATAATAAAAGTATATTAAATAATTTGTTTTGTTTATTTATTTTTTTCAAAAAATGAAGTTTTATATATTATTTTCATTAATAATTTCTGCTTTTTCAATAGCAGAAAAAGTTCAAAATTGGTGTTGGACAAAGCCAATGAAACCTAGCGAAAAAAAATTAATAAGTCCAAGTAACGGCGGTCCAAATTGGGGTTTTTGTGGATCTGGATCAGCAAAAGATGAAAAAATCCCCTATCGAGTTTATGTAGAAACTTCAAATATTGTAAACTCTGGTGCAAATGGCAATTTCTATATCACACTTTATGGCGAAGAGGGCAAAAGTGAAGAAATTCTTTTAACATCAAATGGGTTTGTTCAGGGTTCAACAACAATTGTTAAAATTATTGCTAATAATATTGGGGATGTCAATAAAATTAGATTAAAAAATGGAGGTTAATTTTTTTTTTTTCAATATATTCTAAAAAAAATTTCAAATAATTGAATACTTATTATCAAAAAAAAAATCTTCATTTTTAAATGAAAAAAAAATAAAAATGCCAATAAGAGTTATTATTAAATATTTTTAATTACATTTATTGAAGGGAGTGATTCTTATAGATGTAATTCAGTTAGAGTTGAATTAGGAACAAGATTTTGGGATTTTGATTGTGATCAATCAATTGCTTGTCCTAAAAAGTGTTTTGCAGATTTTACATTAGCAGGAAATCAAAAATATAAACTAACAATAAAAACATCTAATGCACAATATTCTGGAAGTTCTTCTCCAATTTTTGCTTCTTTTGTTGGAGTTCTAGGAAAAACAGCCAAAAAAGTGTTTTATTCTAATTAAAATAATTAATGTAAAAATAATAAAAAGTATATTTCAGAAAATGGCTTTAAGAAAGGAGGATTTGATGAAATAGAAGTACAAGCAAAAGATGTAGGATTTATTTATGGCATTGAGTTATCTACAGAAGGAACTGATCAATGGACTCCAGATCAAATAGTTGTTAAAAGAGGAGGGGAAGAAACTGCAATATTTAATCCTAAAGGACAATTTATTGATTGTCCTCATAAATGCAGTGTTAAAATTATGAATAAAAAACCTGGAGATTTAGGAGAGGAACAAGAAGAAGGTTTATTAGTTTTTTTTTGAATAATTATGAAAAAGAAAAAATAGATTTTTTATTTTAGTTAAAAATAAATTTAAAAAACCAAAATTTGCAAAAATTTAGAAATAAATTTTTTTTAATAAGTATTCCCTTTTATTAATTATTAAAAATATGATAAAAAATAATTTATTATCATTATTTTTTAAAACCTAAATCAAAAATTATCAAAAAAGATATCATAGAAAATGAAAAAAATGAAAATTTTGACAGTGATTTTATTGGTGGAGGTTTAACTCAAAATGAAAGAGGAAAAATAATCGAACTTTCTTGTGAAGAAATTTTAAAAAATAATGAAAAATTTGGTCCAAATTATGCAAATGATAAACCAAATTTCGAAACAGTAATAGTAACTTGTCCTCACAATTGCTACAAATCTGAAACAGAAGTAAAAAATAAATAAAATATAACAATAAAATGATTTATTTCTTTTAATAAAATTTCTGCATGAAAAAAGGTTTATGGACAAGGAATTCATCCTGAAGAATCTTCAATATGTAAATCTGGAATAGTAGATAGGTCAATTCCCTTAACTGGAGGCCTTATGAGTGTTGGAATTTCTAAAGGCTTAGATGGCTATGATTCAAAAAGCCCACAATTTTCAATTGCTATTAAGGCATTTAAAAAATCGAAAAAAAGTTTTTTTACTTTTAAAGTTGATAATATTGACATGGCTGAAAAAGATTTAAGAATATTAAATTATCAAGGGATGCCTTCCCATCAAGGAAGAGTTGAATTTCGATTAGATGGAATTTGGGGATCTGTTTGTTCTAAAGGAGTTTCTCCTTCAGTTGCAAGATTAATTTGTAAAAATCTTAATTATAAAGATGGGATTATAAAAAACCTACAAGGAGAAGATAATAGTGGTGAAAATTTTTGTGGTAGTTTTAGAGGAGAAGATTTTTGTGGTCCTGAACCTTCTGCTATTCATTATATGAACATGAAATGCGAGGGAGGAGAAACTGATGTTACTCAGTGTTATAGGTTAATAAACAAAATTTTATATTAATATTATTTTAATTTTGATGTTATATGGCTTAAAAATTATCATCTAAATATAATATAAATTAGTATATAAGCGTTTTTATAGGTTTTAATTGTTTTTTTATATTAAGAGATATTGCTGAAAGTTGTTCTCATAGAGAGGATTTGATTATTGAATGTTTAAATGTAAATTTTGATTCCCCACAACATCCAGATTTAGGTACAGTCAGATTAGTTGATGATGAAGGAATTCCATCTTTATCAGGCTCAGGAAGAGTTGAATTTTACAAAGGAAAATGGGGTACAATTTGTAATAGCAAATTTTCAGACAAGGTTTTTATCTTTAAATTATTTTTTAAATATTTAAAATAATATTATTTAATTTACTTTACTTTTAATTTTTTTAAAGTTTAGTATTTACTTTTATTTTGTAATTTTATAAAAATAAATTAAAAAAAAAAAAACAATTTAATATATAAGAGCGCTTATGTGGCTTGTAAACAAATGGGATTTGATTCAGGAAAATTGATTGGAAACGTTGAGCAGCAAGGTGCTTGTTCAGATTTTAACTCAAAGAATTACTGTGGAAAACCAAATTCAAATATAAATTTAAAAGATGTTAATTGTGATGGAACTGAAAGTAGTTTAAGTGAATGTGCTTCTATTTTCTCACCAAATGATTGCACGCATGATGCAGATGTAATAATTTCTTGTGAAGGTATTTAATTTTTCTTTTTCCACCTTTTTTATTTATCCTTTAATTTTTTTTTTTTCATTTAATATTAAATTTGAAATAAAAAAAATAACACACAAAAATATAAAAATAAAGGATCAGGTGATCCAAGTGGAAAATCTCAAAGGGATTCCTCAAGTACAATGAGTCCTCCAATTTTAGGAAAATTACCTATAATGCCAATAATTAATGCCGACTGCACAACCACAGGGAAATTGGATATATTTAGAGGTGATATTGGAAGCATCTTTCTTGTAAATTGTCCAAAAAATTGTTTTGAATCTGAAGGAAGTATTTGGGGGAGTGGTATTTATACTCATGATAGCTCCATTTGTAAAGCAGCTATTCATGCAGGAGTTAATCAAGATGATGGAGGACTTGTTGAATTTATTAAAGCCCCTGGATTAAACAAATATGAAAGTTCTATTAATAGGTAAAATTTTGAATTTATAAAAAATTATATCAAAAAAAAATTATTATTTTTTTTTAAATTAACTCATATAAAATTAACTTTATTTCTTTTCTTATTCTTTTTTATTTTTATTATTTTTTAATAATAATAAAAAAACCATAGGCTAATTACTTCAACTGCTTTTGAAGCCTGGGAACATTCTTTTCTAATTTCAAAGCCAAATAGTTTAGCTATAAGATTAAGCCAGAGTTTTGCTTCAAAGACTTCTATAAAATCAAGTTTCATACAAAAATCATTAAAAATGTCTTATTTAACTGGAAAAGAATCCTTGCTTAAATTTAATAAACCAAAATATTTTAGTAGCTTCATTGATATAAGTTCCTCAATTAAACCTCCAAAGGCATTATTTCAATGGACAGCATCTCCAGGATTTCGTTTTGATGGAGAAAAAACTATAGTAAAAACAGCTGGCCTTCAAGGAGAGGATAAAACAAATAATCTTAAATCTTTTAGTATTGTTGTTAAGGCTAAAATGACAAAAAATCCTGGAAAAATTCAAACACTTGTTGCTCATTCAGGTTGTGGATGCTATTCTTTGATTATTAATGAAGAAAGTGAAATAATCTTTCAAGAAAGATGCAATAGTGATAATCAATTTAGGTCTGGCTTCAGGATGCCTCTTGACACTTTTGTTACAATAACTTTTTCTTATGATACCAATAATGCTGCTATTTTCATTGTAAAATTAAATATATACAATAGATACTTTTTTTTTTATTTTTAAAACACTTAGTATTTTATATGATTTGTTAAATATTTTTTTAATAGGATGGAGTTGAATTCTATAAAGCTCAAAAACGTTATGTTTTTATGTGTGATAAACATTTAGATATTGGTTCTTATTCTGATACAAATGATGAAATTTTTAATGGAGAAATTTCATTTGTTCAAATCCATGAAAATGCATTGACTAAAAATTCAATTGAAATTTTATCAAAAATTGGACCAGATGTATTACCTAAAGGGCAATTAGTAGGAATAAGATATACTACAGATAGACGTTTATGTATTACTCCTTGTATAGATGATCCAACTCCAGGACAAAATGGCTCTCCAACTCCTCCAATGCAGGCTAATTTAGGACAAGCAGATTATGAACCTGGAACTAATGCTGAAGAGGGATTAGATGATGATGAAGGAGAAAAAAATATGGAGACAAATTTAGGTGAATAATTAATTTTATCATATATTTTTTACATTTTTTTCATTTTTTATTAAACAAGGTGGGAATAGTCATCCTATTTCTTGTGATACAACAGGAGAAGATTCAAGATTTTCTGGGCCTACAGGAAGGACTTTCAGAATTGGTTGCCCTAAAAATTGTATAAAACATCCTTTAGGAAATGTAATAGGAACACAAATTTATGCAGAAGAAAGTTCAGTTTGTAAAACTGCTATACATTCAGGATTCATAAAAGATGATACAGGGGGTGAAGTACTTATGATAATAGCAAATGGAGAAGATTTCTATCCAAGTAGTTATCAAAATGGAATTAATTCAGCTGCGAGAGGAGCACATACTAGAAGTATGATTTTCAAAGAAGCTCCACCAATAATCAAAGTTATTTCATTTTATTATAACTAAAATTATAATAAAATTATTATAAAAACTAGGTTTCTTGCAATAGTAGTTCTTCAGAGCCAAGATTTGAAGGAATTCAAGGAACAGAATTTACTGTATTATGCCCGAAAGATTGCTCTAAAATTGATTTTAATCTATTTGGTGATGCTATTTACACTGATGACTCAAGTATTTGCCAGGCTGCAATTCATTCTAACTTGTTAACAGATAAAGGAGGAGAAGTTAATATTCTTTATTATATATAGTATTATATTTAATTCTTTAATATCATTATAGGTTACTTTTATTATTGATGAAGGAAGAAAAATTTATATTTCTAAACTTAGAAATGGAATTCAGTCAGAAAAGCGATTGGATTATTTACGTTCATTTAAAGTAGTTGGAGATAAAGCAAATACATGTAAATTTTTTAAAGAAAATTATATCCCAACAAGTATTTTCAAAAATTGGAAGGCAATTGATGGAAAAGGAGTAAATTATGGACCTTCTCAATGGACTTTTAATACAAATCCAACTAAATATGGTTTAGCTGTTAGGCAAAATTCATTAGTTCAAGGAACAGATTTTAATTATGGATCAGTTTTAATTAATAAGAATTTTGATTGTAGTGATGCTTTATTCAAAGCTAATGTTTACTTTGAAACTGTGGGACAAGCCTCTTTAGTTTTTAGGTATTATGATGAAAATAATTATTATTCTTTAGAAATGAATGTACCAGGGGCTCAAAGATTAAGATTAGTTAAAAAGAATGAAGGAATTGGGGAAGCTATCGGCGGAAGTCCAAGATCTTTATGTAAATATATTAATAATTTTTTTTTATTACTTATTTATTGGAAAAATTAAAAAATATTAAATTTGCATTATTTTTTTATTGATTATATAAAAAACAAATAATTTACAAGTAAAAATTTAATCAAATAAATATTTTTTTAAATTTTAATTTATCTATATAATTTAAGTGCCAAGAACTTGGTACAGATTTAAAATTGTTTACTCTGAGATAAACCTCCAAGTTTGGATGCAAACTGATAAATTAAGAAATGTTGAAATGTTGTTAAATGTTACTGATGAAAGTTTACAAAGAGGAACAGTTGGAGTATCAACAAATGGAAATAATGGTGTATATTTTGATGGACTTGAAACAAAAGCTTATGATCCAGTATTTTTTTTAAATAATAACTTTAAAAAAGAATATATATTTATAAAATTATTTTATTAACAAAAAAGAAAAAATAAATTAAAAGCAATAAAATAACAATTGAAAAATAATATTAAAAATAGCTATAAGCAAGTGATAAAAAATAATTAAAAATAAAAATTATAAAAACAACAAAAAAAAAAAAAGGTAAATGGAATAAATGATCCTCAAAATAATAAAAAGATTGTTTGGGATTTTTGCTTAGCTGGAACAACAAAAGGAAAAAGAATGAGTTTCTGCCGAAAAATCTACGGTTCTTACGAAGAAGGTGTAAAATCTTGTGAAAAATTAAACAATTATTGTGAAATTTGTTGTGATATGCTCATTCCAAAATTAGAAAACATCATAAATTATGGCTGTTGGAAAGGCTGTATTTTGGTAATAAATAAAATATAACTCATATTTTTTTAAATTTTATTTTTTTCTCTATTGTTTTTTTAATTAATTTTTGTTTTTAACAAAAAAAAAATAAAATAAATTATTAAGGAAGCAAAATCTGCAGAAAGAAGGAAAAATCAACAAAGATTGGAAGAATTAGAAGCTTTATCAATTTTAAGAAAAGAATGGATGCCAACTGAAGGAGATAAAATTGATTATAGGCCAAAAAAAGCTTTAGGTTTACTTCTTAAAAATTTTTTTTGCTTAATAAATATTAAAATTAATTTTTATATAGGAGAAAATTCATATTTTTTAGTTGCATCAGTTAAATCTATAGATAAAACTTATAAAAATGAAGAGAAACCTAATGAAATTAAACTACAAATTGCATTTGAAGTTGATGGCAATCAGCAGTAAATAATTAATGTTTTTTAATAATATTTTAATATTTTATCGAAAAGAATTGAAGAAGATATATACCCTAGTCCTAATATTGTTAGATGTGCTCAGAAATTAAAGGCAAGAATTGATTGCAATTTATAAAAGCAAATATTCATTAGAAATTTTTTTTTTTATAATATTAATATATCCTTAAAAAATGAAAACAAAAAATAAAAAGAATTAAAAATGCACAATTAATTATTTATTTTATTATTCCAATTTTTCTTTAATATTTTTATTTTGTTTATTTTCCTTTGGATAAAATCTCATTCTACTATATAAATTTTCTGTTTCTATTTTTCTAATTTCTTGATCTTCTTTTATAATTTTCTTAATCATTTTTCTTCTATTCTTTTGAAATTTTTTTCCAGCGCCAATTAAAATAGGAAAAGAAATGAAAATACAAAAAACCAATAAATACTTTAAAATTTTTCCAATATTTTTTGAAAATTTTTCATCATTTTTGAATTGAACACTTAAAGGTTCTATTGAATTTAAAATTTTTACATTATCACAATTAATTTCTTCATATTTTTTCTGATGATCATGAAGAAAAAATTCAACTTCAGGTCTATTAAATTTTTGGACAAATTCAAATCTGGCTCTTTCTTCATTTGTTAATTGCCTATTTTTATAAAAAATTCATTTTTTTCTTCATTTATAATTTTTTATGCATTTTCATTTATAAATCAAATTTATTACTTTTTTTTATTATTGATAATATAATGAATAATAAATTAAAGAATATGATAAATAAATAAAAAAATAATTAATTAATAATTTAAAAAGGAAAATTATAATTTTCTATATTTATAACTTTAAAAAAGCATCATCTGCTGTTAAAATATCCTCAGGATTAATAACCCTTTTTTTTGAAAAGAACTTATGATATTCAGCATCAAAATCTATTTCGTTTTCAATATTGGGAAAATTCCTATTATAAAGATCATTCTCTTTTTTGCCAAATATATTATCATTATCTCCAGAATAATATGTTTTATTATTATCATTATAATCATTTGATGAAAATTCTTTATTATCATATTCTCTTCTTTTTTCTGGAGATTTTAAAGTTTTATAGGCTTCATTTATTAATTTAAATCTATCAACATCTTTTCCTTTATAGATATCCGGATGATAAATTTTTGCTAATCTTAAAAAACTTGATTTAATATCTCTCTGTGAAGAATTTCTATTTAATTCTAATAATTCATAGAAATTTTTTGATGAAAAATAAAATTTAAATTTTTTAAAAAGCATTATTATTTCATTGAAATAAAATTTTGGATTTTTTTTTTATTTTTTGTGATAATTTAACTTTCCTTAGAAAAGGTATTTATAATTATAAATTTTAATTATGAAAAAATAAAATTATAAAAAAAAAAAATATTTTAAGTAAATCTAAACAAAATGAATATTCTTTGATAAAGAAATTAATTTTAAAATTCAATTTATTTATTTTAATTTTTCTTCAGTTTTTATGAAATTTTCCAAATATTGCCTATAAATATTGGCATCCTCTTCAAGAAATTCAATAGGACTCTTATTTTGTGAATTTTTCACATTATTATATTGTTTAACAAAGCTAATTTATTCAAATATAACAAATAAATTAATAAAATATTTAGTGAACTCTTGATCATAATTCTTAATTAATCCATAAATATCATCATTATTTTTTAAATCACCTTTCCTTCTCGGTATTATATGAATAAACATCTGATTTATTGAATCATTATGATTTTTTTTATAATTCTAAATATAAATTTTATTCTTTAAAAAAATTATGAATAATTACTTGTATATAAACTGTAGAAGAGGTTCTTTGATTAAAATTTTCAATATGAAAAGTCAAAAATTTAATTGCTAGAGAAATATCAAAAACCTTTAAATATTAATTAATAATGAAAACAAAGAAATTAAAATTTTTTATATAATAATGTACTTCACCAGCATCTAATTCATTAAAATTAAAGACATGTCTTTTAGATGTTAATAATATATCTGTTCTTTTAAATTTTATTTTTCTTTTTTTAAAATTTTTTTTTTTAAACGTCCAGGCAATAATTTTACAAAAGGGACCATTGCATAACAAGAATTTTTCCTATAAAATATAATTTTATCTGGAAAAAACAATTTCCCAAATTTACACATTTTATCAGATTCTTGATTATTTGTTTTTTGCATATAATTTATTAAAATATATATTTATTTTTTAAAAATATTTTTTTTTGTATTTAGATGATTTGTATTTGAAATTATCTTTTTATAAATTTTATTAAAATTTTTTTTAATTATTTCCATTTTAAATGAAAAATAATGATGATCAAAATGATATTGAATTTCAATTAAGATGTTCTTTAGTTTCATTGAAAGTTTTTAAAAAGTACTCAATTTTCATTTGTTTTTGTTTGATAATAATTATATCAGTAAACTTTTGCTTAAGTATACTCAATAATTATTCAAAAAGAATTTTGAAAGAATATTTATTAAAAATTTTTTTTATCCCACTATTTATTCTTATTTCAAATTTATATAATAATAAAATGCAAAAAGAATTAGAAAAAAACAAGCAAATTAATAATTTTTCTTGGAAATTTTCATTTTTCATAGCAATTTTTTTGAGTTTTGTAAATTTAGGATTTTTTGAATTTCTGTATTTTAAAGGAACACAATTTATAATTAATGAAGAAAATAAAAGCCTTATTTACTATTTTAGCCAATATTTTTCTCTAATTTATTTATTCTTTTGGATGCTAATAAGATTAAAAAAAATTAAAATTTGTTTATTAATAATCCATCAAATTTATCGATTTTTAAGAATCATTCTAAGTTTCAATATAGCAATTGAAAATATTTTTTTTACAAGTTTTTGTGAAGTTTTTATTTTTATTATTTCCTTAGAAATCTATAATTTAAGTGAATTTTATATTAAAGAATTAAATTTATCACATGAAGAAAAAAGAAATCAGGATAAAAATTGGAAATATTTAATTAATTCTCTTCCTCATGGTCTTTGTATTATTAAAGAAAAATTTAATGAAATAATATTTATGAATAAGGAATTTAATAAAATTATTCAGCATGAAAATTTATCTGATAATATATCAAATTGTTCATTAAATATTAATGATTTAGAAAAAGTTTTTGGAGAAATTATAAATGTAAAAAAAAATAATAGAAATCAAATAAGAACAAAGCTTTCTACTTTATTGCTTTCATTAAAAGAAAATATATCTCAAGAAATTTTTCAAACTAAAAAAAAAAAATTTGAAATAATTTTAAATAGTGAAAATAAAAATAATAAAAAAGAAGTTGATTTATCAATTCTGTCAAATTGTAATTTTAATAATGATAAAGTTTTTGTGTTAATAATTGAAGATGTTACAAAAAAAAATCTAGTAAAAAAATTATCAGAAAATGATAAATTTAAAACAAGAATTTTATCAAGTTTTTCACATGAATTGAGAACTCCATTAAATTCTTCTATATCATTACTTAAAACTTTAAGTAAAAAAAAAAGATCCTTTATGAAGGAAGATTTCGAATTAATTGAAATTTCTTACAACAATATGCAGATTTTAAAAAATTGCTGTAATGATTTTGTAGATTATTCGCATATATTAACTAAACAATTAGTTATCGATATTAAAATGTTTGATATTAAAAAATTTATCACTGAAATTGTTAAAATTTATAAATTACAAGCAAAAGTGAAGAAAATTGAAATAGAAGTTGTTTTTAGAAAATTAAATCATCAATATATTTTTTCAGATGAAAATCGTTTAAGTCAAATTTTAATGAATTTAATATCAAATGCAATAAAATTTACTTTTGATGGCTTTGTTAAGATAATTGTAGAATCTATCAATGAAAGCGATATTAAATTTATTGTTGAAGATAGTGGAATTGGAATTAGTAAAGATAGGTTGATGAATCTTAAAAATTTTTTAAGCAGTTGCTCAATTGATATTGATATAAATTCAACAGGATCTTGCTTAGGTTTACTAATTACCGAAAATTTAATAAGGTATTTAAAACAAGAAACAGGAACAAAAAAAATGAGTGAAATTAATATTGAGTCAAAAGGAGTAAATTTTGGCTGCAGAGTTTCTTTTACGATTGAAAATTGGAAATTCGAGAAGAAGATTTATTCTGAAAATAATGAAAAGAACGCTTATTTTAAAAAGGAAATTATTGCATGTGAAAACAATATTGAAGAACATAATTTTCCTAAGATTTTTAAAAAAATAAGTGTTAAATCAAAAGAAATTTTATGTAAAAGTAAATTAATCCTAATTGTTGATGATGAACCTTTTAATCTTTTAGCTCTTGAATTATTTTTTGGGAAATTAGAATTTGATTATATAAAAGCTTTCGATGGAAAGCAAGCTTTCGAAATATTTCGTGAGAATTTATGTCTAGATTGTAAAAATAATAAATGTAAAGGAATTAAATTAATTATTATGGATTTTCAAATGCCTGTGATGGATGGAGCAGAAGCAACCTTTAAAATTAAAGAATTTATTGAAAATAATGATTTAAATGATATTCCTATTGTAGGCTGTACTGCTTTCAGTGGCAAAGATGAAGTTGAAAAATGCTTGAAAGTTGGAATGCTAGAAGTTTTTATCAAACCTATCACAGATTCAATCATTAAAAGGATCATAAATTTGATATGATTCATTAATAAATTTTATTTTTTAGTTTATTTTTAATTATTAAAAATTAAATCTTTTTTATATTTAAATGCTTAAAAAATAATTGGATTTAGAAAATAAAGAATATTTTTTCATATTTTTATCATTAATTATTATTATAATTTAAATTTAAATTTTTTTTTTTGAAAAATAATAATTTTACTAATTAAACTAAATTTCTATTATATATTATATTTAAATTATTAAATTGTATAACTATTATAAATGAATGAGGAAATAGAAGAATATGAATATCAAGATTTTGAAATTGTAGATGAAACAGAAAAATTTGAAGTTAATTTTAATCAGCAAAAAGAAATAAAAGATAATAAAATAAATGAAAATGATAATGATAATGAAATTATAAAAACCAAGCTTACTGAAAATAGTGAAAGCAAAATTAATACTAAAACTGAATTTCAAACTAAAATTAATGAAAAAATTGAAAATGAAAAAGAAAAAGAAAAAGAAAAGCTGATTGCGGCAAAGGAATTCAAAAATTTGTTCTTTTAAAACTATTAATATTTTTTATATTGTTTTTATGTTTAGAATTGATTATGATAAAATTAAAACTCAAAATAAAATCATTAGAGATGAATTAATTAAGTTAGCTCAACAATTAGATAATTATATTTATAAAGAAAAATTAAATAAAGAAAAAGAAAAAAATTTGCCTAAAATTTTAGATGAAGATCCAATTTTAAAAGGTTGTTAGTTTTATTAATTTTATTTAATAATTTTATTATTTATTAGAAAAAACTGCGGAATTGAAAGATCAAGAAATTAGTATAATGAAAATTAAATCAAAAATTAATAATTATAAAAGGGGTTTACAAAATACTTATTATTTAAATAAGTTTAAAATAAAAAATTAAATTTGATAAATATATTCAAACTAAATAATTTTTAAATAAAATAGCATTATTTCAAAGGAGGACGAATTGAAATTACTAAAAGGAGAATTAGAAATTTGTAATAAAGAATATGAATCTTTATCAAAAATTCAAAACAAGCAAAAAAGAGCAATAAATGATCTTAATGATGATGAATTTTCTAATAGAGTAAATATAAATTAAAAATATAATTAATTCTAACCAGTTAGATAAATTGAATGAAGAATTGGCTAAAGAAAAAGAAAATTTCAGAAATTTTCATGATTCTTTATTAAAAAAAGAAAAGAACCTAAGAGGAATTCATGAAAAAAATATAATAAGAGAAGAGAAAATTAGAGAAATTTTTATGAAAATTAAAGAAAAAAAACAGAAATCAAAGAATGAAATTCTCCCAGAAAATAATGAAGTTTTTAATTAAATTTAAATTTTATATTAAAATAATTAAATACAATCCAGTTAAATGATGAAAAAATTAAAGAAATGGAAGAGAAAATAAAAATACTTGAAAAAGAAAAAAATGATATGGATAAAAAAGGATTAGAATTAATTAAACAGTTAGAAAAGGAAAAAAAAGAATTTTATAATGTTAGTGAACAAAAATTACTTATTTTAAAAGAAAAGGATAAGGTTTGAATTATTTTATTTAATTTTTTTTTTTTTAAAAAAAAATAAATAAAGGAGGTAAAATTGAATAAAATGAAAATCAAAGAAATATCAAAATTGATTAAACATAACGCTGTCAATCCAATAAAAAAAAGAGCTAAGTCAAGATGTGGTAATTATTTTTCCTTTAGCCATTTTTCAATTTTAAATTCATATTTTAAGATATTTACTTTTAAATTATTCAAACTTATATTAAAATAAAAATCAATAAATCAAAAAAACTTGTTAATCATGATTTCAAATTAAAACATCAATTTTCATTTTATAAAATTGTAAAATATTCTTTTAATACATAAAATTTTTATCAAATATCTATCAAATATATAAAATTACCAAGATTCTGAAAAAAGTGAGCAGGAAGATATCGATTTAGAAAAAAAAGAAATTATTAAAACAAAAACAAGAATTACTAGTAGCAAAAAAAAAACCACCTAGAAGTGGGGGTATTCATAGAAAAGTTTCTAAAGAAAGTCTCAACGTTAACAATGATAATTTAATTAAAGATAAAAATGAAAAGCCATTAGAGAAAAGTAATAGTTTAAAAAAAATAGAAAAAACTAATGGAAATGAAAATTATCCATCAGATTATGATTCTAATGAAATTTTAGTTAATGAAAAAGATTTAAGTTTCCAATCAAATAATGAGAAAAATAATAATAATGCTAATAAAGATTCAAAAAAAAATTCTAGAAATAGTTCTAAAAAAAATGATTTTGAACTTTTTTTGAATGAAGAAAAAAATATTGAGGAGATTAATATTAATGGAAAGAAAAATGATGAATCCTTGATTCAAAATAAAATTGAACTTAAAGATTATTTTTCTCAATTAAATGAAAATAATGAAAATAAAGAAAAAAAAGATAGTGATGAAGAAGACAATGATAATTATACAAGGTCAAAAATAAAATTTTCTTAAATTTAATTATTAATTTAAATAATAAAGGGCAATATCAAAGCCAATGTTCTTTAAAAAAAATAAATAAATTTTTTTAAGATTTCTATGAAAAATAATATAAATTCATAAAGAAAATTAATCAATAAGATTTTTTTCAAAACAGAAAATTAAATTTTTTAAGAAAAAATTTTTAAGAAATTTATGGAAAATAAATAAATATTTTTTATTTTAAAATTGTTAATTAAAAAAAAATAATTTAATTTTAATATCTATTATAAAAATAATGGAGAATGAGTCAATAAGCCTATTTACAAATAATCAAATAAAAGATTTAGATAAAAAAAATGAGCTGTAATTATAAATTTCTAACAAATATAAAAGAAATTTACTTTTTTTTCTTAAAAAGGTTAAATACTTTTACAAATATTCAAAAAAAAGAAGGAGATAAAAATTTTAAATCTCAACAATTTCTTTTTGAATTAATTAATGCAACAATAAAAAATTACATTAATATTGAAAAATTTATTACATTTTGCAAGCAAGCAAAGGTATAATAATTAAAAAATAACATATAAAAATCTTTATTAAAGGGAAATATTTCATTATCAAATGAATTATTAGTAGAAAACCTCTGGTTAATTGGTTTTTAATATAATTTAAGAATTTTTTATTATAAATTTATGTTTAAAGGAGTTGAAATAGACAAGTTAGAAAAGTTTGATAAAAATGGGAAAGAATATAAAAAAATTTTTTCAAAAGTAATTACTGCTTTAGAAACAAATGGAATTGTTGATAAAAATTTTTTAATTGAAAGATTAGAAGAAACTCAATTAAGTGAAAGTAATCTGATTGATTTAAATCAATTTTATAAGAAAAGAAACAGAATTAATACAAAAAGCAAGTTTTTTGTTACAATTTTAATTTTTTTGAAATTTTTGAAGTTATGAACAACAAAAATATAATTTATTTCGAGAAGAAAACGAAGGATATTCCAAATTAATAAATGAATTATTAAGCCCTTTTGGTAATGATGATTCACTTAAAATTATCATTCAAAACATTCTATCTTTAATAGGTATTTTTTTTTAAAAATACAATTTAAGAGATATTTTTTATTCAAATTAAATTTTAATTGACTCTTAAAACAATTTTAAAAAAATAAAAAACAGGGCACTTCGATTTAGATCCAAATAGAGTATTAGATATGATTTTAGAAGCATTTCAAATGAATTTTCAAAATAAGAACTATATTTTTTTAATAAAACAATTTAAAAGAACAGCAATTCCTCACATTTTAGGTTTTAAATTTAGTTTTTATTCAAAGCATTGCTCTTCGCAAATACCCTTGGTAAATTTGCAAAATGTTTTAGAAAATGATCCTAATTTAGTTCCTCGAAATTTAGTTTTGGTTACAGCTTATTTAATCAAGCATAAACTTTTAGATATTCATGATATTTGGCCACATTTTTCACCATCTGATCAAGATATCGAGCAAACTTACTTAAAAAGACTTCAAATTGCAATAAAGCAATTCAAAAATGTTTTTCATGTAAAACTTAAGCAAGATTCTGATCAAAAAAAAAAAGGAAAAGAATTAGAAGCTCAAGAACAATTAGAAATTTTTAACCAATTAATTTGTATTAAAATATATTTCTTTCTCTTTATTTATAATATATATTTTAATTATAATTTGTATTGAATTTTTATAATATTTTTTATAAAAAATTAATAATTATTTAAAACATAAAAAGATAATCATAAATTGTGGATCTTAGAAGCAATGTTGAGGGTAAATGATTGGGAACATTTTGAAGTATTATTTTCAATTTTAGGAACTGTAATTGATTTTTCATTTCATGAACCTTTATTGAAATGTATATTTGATCTCATTGAATGGATAATCAATCCAATTTATTGCAAAATTTCTCCTTCAAGATATTTTCCTGAAGATAATTCAAAAATTCCTATATCCTTTAAAATTGAAGAAAATAGCCCTTCTGAACAATTTGAGCAAGGAAATTCAATTCATGATTTAAATATGTACAAAACTTTAGCTAAAGTCATTGGAATAATAGGTTTTATTCTATTATTTTTTATATTTACTTATTGGATTTATATTTTAAATAAATTAAAAATTGAAATAATGAAATTAAAATGTTGAACTAAGGAAATTGTATTGGGGATAATGCAATTTTATTCACAAAAATTTGCAGATTAGCAAAATATTATCTAAAGAACCCAATTAGTGATCCTAATAAACATTCTGAAATTATGCATAATTTTCATCAAATATTTGGAAAATCATTATTACCAGGAATAACCATGCTCAAATGTAATCCTGGTATAGTTGCAAATTTTTGGTCAGTTTTTCAAGAATTCAGTTTCCAAATAAGATATAATTTCTATAATGAATGGATAATCAATGTTCAATTTTCTCATCCAGTTTTAATAATGAAAACTGCTATTTGTTTAAAAGATACAAAAAAATGGTTGAAAAGGCTTACAAAAGATAAAGTTAAGCAAAATTCCAGATCATTAGGAAAATTATCTCATAATAATCCAATAGTTGTTTTTAATGAACTTATAAAAACAATGAAATCATATTCCAATCAAATTAGTTCAATGATTTCTTCATTAAATTATTGTTCAGTTCTAAGTTTAGATACAACACTTTTTACAATTTTAAGAGCTATTTCTGATCCAAACAAGGATAAATTAAATAATGTTAGTGCTAATTTAGAAAGTTGGTTATTGAATATTGCTGAATTTACTGGGTTATTTCTTAAAAAAAATTACAATGTAAAAATATTTTGAAAATTTTTTTTAATTTGCTACGTTTTTAATCAATAATTTTTTTTTAATCCTTTAATTTCACAAAATAAATTTAAAAATTATTACAAAAATGTAATAAAATTACATTTAAAAGGAAAAAATTGAAATTAAAAGTAGTGAAAAATATTTATTATAATTTATAAATTTTATTTTTAGCTGGATCTTACTGGAATATTTGTAAATATTTGTAATAAATTACAAAATGATCAAACTTTAGATTTAGTTATTTTAAAAGAAATTATTGGGAAAATGAGCGGATGTGATTATGTTGAAAATTTAAATGATGATCAATTACAAGCTTTAGGAGGTGGGCCAATCCTTCAAATGGAATGTTCTTCATTAACCTCAGAATTTAGAAGGTTTATAAGATTAAAATATTTTATTTTAAGAATAACTTTGTTTTTTAAAATATTTATTTCTTCTTCAAACTTAAATTATTAAAAAACACGAAATTATATATAAATTTAACAATTTTAGTGCCAAAAAAAGTTCTAATGCCTTAGAGAATTTCTTTTGGAAACAAACTCTTAATTTAGTAAATTGCCCAACGAAAAATGGTGAAGCAAAAGAAGAAATTTCATTGGCTTTTTTGTTAATGTTATTGTTAGGGCAACAAAGAACTAAAGTCTTATATAATACCCATGTTAGTCAATTAAAATTACTTGGAATTTTATATGATAGAGTTAATGAAGCTTTTATCCAATTTATGCAATTCATTAAATTTCAATCAGACTCTTATTCACACTATGCAATCCTTTTACCTAAAAACTGCTTCCAGAAATTAATTTTAGAAAATAAGTAAAAATATTTTTATTTACTTATGTAATTTCTTTTTCAAAAAATTTACATTTTTTTTTTAGAATTAAATCAATGTTTAAAGTTTTCTTTAAATTTAAAAAAAAAAAATATTTTTAAAAAGAGTTCCTACCGAAATTGCAATGCATATTATTAGAAATTCTATAAAACCAATTTATTTAATGAATGATAAAGAAAGAAATGATATAATACAATTATTTGTCAAGGTAAAAAACATAATCCAATTATAATTTTTTCTTTAAATGATGAAAAAATTAATCTTAATATTAATTTTAGGTTTTTAATGATTATGATCCTTTAGAAATGTTAAAATCAAGAGAATATCAACATGGATTAACTCCAGTTTATTTTCAAAATGAATTAAGAAAATCTATTTGGAATACAATTTCGCCTGAACTTTATACTTATTTCTGGGTTTTAACTTTGGATAGTATTTTTGTTCCTCAAGAAAGATATAATGATGAAATTGAAAAATTACAAAAAGAAATTCAGAAAATGGAAGATAGTAAAAAAGAAGATAATTCCTCTATTACTTCTAAAAGTACAAAAAATAAATTAGATAAGGAAATTGAACGATTGAAAAATCTCATTTTTAAGATGAAAGATGAGAATAATTTATTAAACAAAAAAAAAGAAAATGTTGAAAATTTTTTAATTCTTCATAAAGAAAAGATCCTTGAAGGAATTCCTAAAAAACCTTCTCAGAAATTATCAACACATTTTATGCAAGTAAATTAAATATATAAAACATGAATTTAATTAAATTCATAAGATATAAATTAATTTATTTTTTTTAAAATTAATTAATAAATTAATTTTATTTTTTTAAATTTTTAATAATCTAATTTTTTTTTTCATAGTATTGCTTATTTCCAAGATTAATGCTTGAACCAACAGAAGCAATTTTCTGTGCTAAAATGATAGATTTATTTTTTAGAATACGTAAAACTAGTTATACAATCTTTTTAGATAGTATATACACAGTAAAATAATTAATATATTTGAGTAAATATTTATGTAAAAAATTAATAAAGTTAGTTGATACAATAATGCCTTGTTTACAATGTTGTACTGAAGGTGAAGCTTATAATATTAGTATTTTTTTCAATGAATTATTTCAATTGTTAGCAAATTGGAATGATGAAGCAAAATTTAGACAAGTAATAATAAATGCATTAAAAATTTATATAAATTTCGAAATATTAATTTTTTAAACAAAGAACAAAAATTTTTTTTATAAAGAAATTTAATTTAATTTACAAATAACATTATAATCAATTTATAACACCTCTAAAAATTAAAGGATGTAAAAAAATTATCAGCAGCAAATGACACTTTTGATTATATAAAATTTAAATTGATAATTTTGCTAATGTTTAATAGAGTTGTATATATTCTGAAGCTTTTTATCTCTAAAGGGTATATGCAAATTAGAAATACATTAATAATATTAGATCGATTAAAAAATGTATTTCCTTGCATAAAGAAACATGCTCAAGCTATTTTAATTTATTTTGAAAAAATGAGCAAAGATTTGGAATTTGAAGATTTAAAATCAATGGCTGAAAGTTATGAAAAAATGTTAAGAAGAAAATTTAACACTTTGCCTGATGTTGATTTTAAAGAGTTAAAGAGAAGCATGAATAGTACTAATAAAAATAAAAATGATAATGAGGTAGAAAAAAAAAAAACTACTGTTGATAACAAAAAAGATGAGAAAAAAAAAGACGAGAACGAAAAAAAAAAAGATGAAATTGACAAAAAAAAAGATTCAAAAGAAAGAGAAAGTAATATTTAATTTATTTGACCTTTTAAAAAAAATTATTAAAAATGCAAACTTTTTTTTTTGTATTTAAATAGATAAATTGAAAAAGACTAAAGAAACCTTACAAAATCAATTTTTTACAAGTAAAAATGAAGAAAAAGAAGAAAAAATTAATAGAAAGAGAGAAGCTGATATTAAAGTTATTGATCTTGAATCTGAAAATGTTACAAAAGAAAATAAGAAAAAGAAATTGGTAATTTTTTGTTTTTTAAAAAAAATATAAATAAATTTTTTTTTTAATTAAAATAACAATTTTTTCCTCATGGAAAATAATATTTAATGCAAAAAAATATTCCTAAATAGTTTTATGCCTAAAATTTATTTAAAAAAATCAAATTTAGTAAATGAAAAGTTAATAAAAATGTAATTTAATTTTTGTAATTGGAATTTCTGAGTTTAAATTTATAATAATTTTTAAAAAAGGATGATGATTTTGATCATGCAAATGCTGCTGATATTTTAAGAAATAAACTGAAAGAGAAACATAAAGATAAACATTTAGATTTATCAATTAAATCTGAAAAGGATAAAATGAAAGAAGAAAAAGAAAAAGGAAAGGAAATAATTGTATTTTTAATTTTTTTAATCATTTTTTATTAATTCTTTATTTAATAGAGAACAACTGGAAAAAGAAAAATTTAATTTAAATTAAAAAATTTCAACATAAAAAAATTGACAAAAAAAAAAAAATAACTATAAAAATAAATAAAGAAAGAAATAAAAGAGTAATTTATTTTTTAAATAAAAACTTATTTCAAATAAAAATTACATCTTTTTCAAACATTTTCTATAGCTTCTGGAGGAAAAAATGCAATTATTTTT
>CBDICL010000011.1:0-29596 GCA_965277255.1 Flavobacteriaceae bacterium
TCTTTTTCTAAAAAACCTTCACTTCTTTTTATAAGTATGTTTTGTTCTTTCATATTTTTAATAACATCTTGTGAAGAATCTAACGCCTTGTTTAAATCGTCAATCAAACCAAGTTCTACTTTTTCAGATTTTAATTCTGTTCTTTTGTCTTGTTTTGCCCATTCAGCAAAAATCTTATTTAGTCGTTCCATACTATATTAACTTTATTTTAAATTGTTTGTTGCATTTTTGGTTTATATGTTGCCGATTCCTTGATTCCTTATAGTGCCTTTACAACACTTTGTAGAGTATGTATTGTCTTCACATAAACAAGCTTTACGAGAGTTTTTAGGACTGCTTTGTGCTTGTGGCCTTTCTACTTTCTTTTTAGACATAGTTCGTGTTTTTATCGTTTAATGGCTGCCTTTACATTATTTAACATTTTGTCGGCTTTTTTAATTTTATCTTCATAATGTTTTGCAGCTTCGTTTGCTTCTTTTGCTACATTATCAATACCTAAATCTTTTGCCTTTTTTTCAAAATCTTTCATTTGATTAATGTATTGTGTATAATCACTTGATAGTTTTTTAATATCACTTGCAGCAGACAAAATATCACTTTCTAAACTTAAAATTTTACCACCAATTTTAGCAGCTTTTTTCATTGTATCTTCCACTGCATTTAATTCTACTTTTTGACTTGCTAACTTTGTCATTACTTTATCAGTAATTTCTTTTTCAATCTTTTCTCTTAAATTCATTTCAATAGGTCTTTTAGTTTGTTTATTGTTTCCGTTTTTTTATCGTCTTTACTCATATCGTATCTGTCTGCAAAATAACCCTCAATACTAAATCCTTTTATTTCGCCAGATTTTGCTTTGTTGTATAGTTCTTGATCGTCTATTTTTGCCGATACCATCCAAGTTCCAACAGGTACATCCAAGCCGTATAAAGCCGTTTTGTCTTTCTTGCTATCTTCTACGATCCAACTTTCAACAATTGTAACACCATCAATTTTGTTTTCGTGTTCAAAGGTTGCGTTTTTATGATTCGATTTTTTAAAGAATAATTCTGAAGCTTGACGTACTGTGTTTTTAGAAAAGTAAATATAGTACTCATCGCCTTTGTCGTTTCTTCTGTAAATACTTTTATCTGGAATAAGTGCAGCACCCATTAAGATTTTCTTTTCTGCGTTAATCTCTTTTAAGTATAGTTCGTGTTTTTGTTTAGAAAGTGCGATGAAGTTGGATTCAATCGCAGGAGTTTCTACTAAAGAAATTGCGTCTATTCCACTTTGTTCATCGTTTGGATCAATTATAAGTTCAACTATCTTCATATTATAATAACTTTTATTTGTTTATAGTGTTGCATTTTGTACTCTGTTTCTGTCAAGTGCTTGGCTTGTCGTTACTTCTCCACTTACTACAAAGGCTTGAACAGGTTGTTGTTGTAATTGTGCTATTTGATTTATTCCACTATCTCCAACAACGTTAAATTGTGGCGCTGCTGCTTCTGTTCCTGCACCACCACCACCTAAACTTCCACCACTATCTAAACTGGCACTTGCTTTTAAAGATGCAATTCCTTTTGCTGCTGCTGCAACTGATGCTGCAATACCAATTCCTGCACTTACTTTGTTTGCCGTAATTTCTGCTGCTGCCAAAGCTAAACCACCTGGAATAGCTGCATATTTTAATTTAGCTGCTGCATTAGCTGCCTGTGTGCTTATAATTATTTTAGCAATACCAACTGCATTTTCTGCTGCTATTGCCAAAGCTTGTAGTTTATTGTTTTCTCCTGCAACATCTTTTAATAAAGAAATTCCTGCTTCAACATTTGCTATCTGTGCATCTTGAATATTTTTCTTTGCTTCTGCTACTGCCTTATCAGATTCAATTAATTTTTCATTTGTTTCTACTGCATTATCTAAAATAGCAAGATTTTTTGCTTTTTCAGATTCTACTTCTGCCGTGTTTAATTCGTCAACAAAGTTTAATAATTCTACTCTTTCGCTTCTTTCTGTTTCAAAAGCATCTTCACGTCTTTTTTGATTGTCTGCAATTATTTTTGCTTCTGCTTGTGCTTCTTCTTGATTTCGTAAGTCTATTAATGTTGCTCTTTCTTCAGTTGTTAGTTTCGTGTTTGAAATGGCATCTTCACGAAGCTTTCTAAATTTATCACGATTTATTTCAAGTTCTTTTTCTATGCCATCTTCAAGAAGTCCATTTTCAATATCTTCTATTTGTCTTGCGATGCTTAACCTGTCTTGTAAATATTGTTTATATCTGTCGTTACTTGCTTTCTGATCTGCTTCTTCTTTTTTGGCTTTTTCTATATCAACGGCTTCTAATTTGTTTATGTATTCTTGATATTGTGTAAAGTTATTCGTGTTTAATTCATTTCTTAACTTATTAGCTTCTGCCGTGTATTTTTGAACATAAAATAATTCTGTTTTATATGCACTACTTCCTCTTGCTTTTGCTGCATCTATTCTTGCTTGATTTCTTTTTATTTCCTTTTCATAGCCATCAAGTTTAAGTTGTTCGCCCTCCTTAAAAGTTTTGTATTCCTCTTCTATGCCCTCAATAGTTTTAGCTCTTATCTGCTCATCTATTGCTGCTATTTCTTCTTTGTTTTTTAAACTTTCTTTACTTTGTTTTAAGGCTACGATTTCGGCATTTAATTGCTTTTGATAAGCTTGATAATTTTTATCTAAATTAGCTCTAATCTCTTTAAGATTTTCTATTTCTTTTTCAAGTCTTTTCTCGTTAGCTACGGCTCTTTCTTCTCGTTTTTCAGCCATATTCTCTTCTGCAAAGTTTGTAAGTCCTATTGCATCCCCAAAGTTTTTTAATTTTTGTATTACTGGATCAAGTACACTTGTAAATTTAAGAAGTGCAGCGATTGCAAGTGTGATACCTGTAACGATTAAAATAATTGGATTTAAGTTCATTACAAAATTGAAAGCTGCTTGTGCTTTAGTTGCAATTCCTGTTTTACCACCTAATTCCTTGTAACTTGTTCTTAAACCATCTACTCCTTGCTGAATAGCTAAAGCCGATTGAACTTTTAAAAGTGATTTTTCAAGTGCATCGTTTTCACTTCCAAATAAAGCCATTGCACCTTGTGTAGCTGCAAATCCACTTGTAGCACCTGTCAAAGCACTACCTAACTTTTGTCCTATTGTAGTGGCCGCACCATCTACTGCTAAATCCGTTTGTATTTGTACCTTACGATATTCTCCTACTTTGGTTAATAGTTCTTGATATTCTTTTGAAGCCGTATCTCCTGCAAGTGCCAACTCATAAAGGCGATCTTCAGCTTCACCCATTCTCGTAGTAAGTGGCTGCAATTCTCCATAAACTTCTTCAAAAGTGGCATCTAAATTTTTTGCGCTTTTTGTTGTTTCGTCTACTGCTTTATTAAACGACTTAAAATCTTTTTCTGCTTCTGAAGCATTAGAATTTATGTCTATGTTTATAGTTCTTTTTTCAGCCATTTGAGTGTGTCTTTATTTCGTGTTTTTAACAAGTTCATTCTTTTCTTTTGCTTATAAATTCCTTTCACTCCTGTTTCATAACTATATAAACCTTTTGCTACTTGTACATTGTAGCTGCCTTCATAAAAATCGTCTATTGCCAATAAGTCTACTATGTTTTTGATCATTACGGTTGTTGTTGGATAAATATTTGGTTGCTTGTTTGTGTTCCGTTACTAAATGTATAAGTAACAACTAAAGTGTATAGTTCAATAGTTCCCTCTTCTGTTCTTATTCTATCTGCAAGGTCTTCCGTGTTTATGTAGTCTAAATCGTCTTCAGTTTTTAGTACCGTTGTAGTATTTGGATTGTCTGGTATACATACTTCAATCGTACCCTCACTTGTTAAAGTGCTTGGTGTAATCGTTACACTTGGATTACTACAAGTTATATCTGCTTGAACTACTCCGTTAGGAAATAAGATTCTAACATCTAAACATTGTGCTGCATCACTTGGGATTAACGGCTCTGATGGACCACCACCACCAATAGCCATAACAGGTCTAAAGTCATTGATTAAAACAAAGTCTACATCTCCAGTATTAAGATTAGACTTCATAGATTCTATAATGTATCTTTTATCTCTAATAATTAGCCTGTCATTCAAACGTAATTCAGTAAGTAAGCTTACAGGCAGATTCGTTTTTACGGTTGTTCTTCTATTCTTTAGATTAAATAGATTCAGTAAATAGCCAGAATAATATGTTTTAAAAAGTGTATTCTGTTCAGCTATGTTTGTTAACGTGCTTATATCTGCATTAAAATTTAGTGTGTAGTTTTCAGTCAGTACTTGTACATCTTGTCCGAAAGGAACATACGTTAATTGTAACCCTCCAAACGTTCCACCATTAAATCTAAATTCTTGTGCTAATTCTTCGTACTCATAAATTATCATAGGTTTAGGAACGTACTTGTTACCATCTTGATTTATTGTTTCGCCTATCTGTAAATTCGTGCCTTGAAATCTTTGCATCATCATATTTTCAAAAGGCAAGTCTACTTTAAAAGCACCACCATCATAATCAAAAGTGTTCTTCGTGTTTCCGTAGCTACGTCCTGTAAGATTTTTAAATATTGTATTTGTAGCACTTTCACTTTCTTGGTAGTTAAATTCTATTGTTTTAAATAATTTAACTCTATCAATATTTATACTTTTTATATCCGTGTATTTCGTAATATCTACAACTGCACCTTTCGCATACCAATCGTCTAACGGCTCAACTTGAAAGACATTTTCTGCCGTTCCGTAGCAAGTTAAATTAAACATCTTTAGAACTCCTTTAAAGAAGTCGCTTACGGTCATATCTGGAACGTAGTTAACAACATTTAACTCGTTTGTTAATGTCATTGTAGAAGTTGCATAATAGTTGTTGTTAAACAAAAATAAAAAAGGAAATGTTGTACTATCCAAATATCCACCTGTTTGATTATATCTGCATTCAAATGAAATGCTTATAGCATCTGTTGCTTTTACTCTAAATTGGTATTGATTGTTTAATGTTGATTCGTTATCGTTTGAGGTTACTTGATAATTGTTACCACCTTGACCCTCAAAAGTCTGCACTACTTGACCGTTTAAAATAACATCAATATAATAAGTTACAGAAATGTCGCTTACACTTGTTACATCTAAATAAACATTATGTCCTGTTCCACCTATTGCTTGTCCAGATAAGCTTGGAAGCATTGTAGCAGGGTCTTGATAAGTGTATATTAAATTATCGTCTGCTATACTAAAATAATCTTGATATACTGCCGTTGTATTGTCATTGCTTGAGTCTGTACTTCCAGAAGTAAAGTCTATTGTTTTTGCTCCTGTTAAGAAAGTAAAATCTTCTGCATTTTTACAATATAAATACGCATTACTAAATCTTTTATCTCCAAAAAATGTTCCACTAAACGTAACTCCGTACCTTGTTTGTATTACGTTAATTAAAGAAAGTAGTTTAATAGCTGGAAATAATTCATTGTATTGTACGCTTCCTGTTCCTGTTGGACCTATGTCTGTGCTTCCACCATTACCGTATGTTATATCTCTATTAAAAATTAATGGAAACCTTACGCCATAATTAAAACTTCCATCCGTTATTCTGTTTTGAACTGCTGCGCCATCATACGCAAAATTATAAAAATCAAGTTCAGACATATCTGCCAATTTATCGTCTTGAAATTTATCTTTAAGTGCCAAGATATCGCCATAGAAAGTAATCTGATAACTATAAGGTTGGTTATCTTTTACTTCCGATTTTTCTAAACTTATTTTTCCACGTCTAAATGTTGTTAAGTCTATTTCTATGTATGCATCTCTTCTTACGTTGTGATCTATTGTGCTATTTACATCATTCTGATAGAAGTGTTCAAATATAGCATCGTTTTTAATTGAACTCGGAACTGAAAAGCTTTGTGAGAAATCCGTAAATATTTTACTTATATCGCTTATATCTTGCTGCTTACTTGTGACGCTTATTATTTCGTCTTTGAATAAATCAAGTCTTTGCCCCTCTATGTATACTTGTACAGTTCGCATTATACTACATTGTTAATTAGATCGTAAGCAAATTCAAACTCCATTTCGTAGTTTATCATTCCATCGTTTATTCCTACTTGTTTTTGAAGTGATTTAGTTTTGGCTTTTACAGGGGTGTAGTTCGTGTTTACCTCGTAATCTAATAGAAGCACCTTTTCACTTAATAACATCTGTTGTATGTAATCGCCATAGTTATCGTTTACCCATCCTGTGTTTAGCTTAATAGTTTCTTTTGCGTTTATGTTAAACTCCTTGAATTGTCCATCTCCAGATAAGTTAGGATAGTAAGGTAATGCGCTTGGATTGAATTTGTATTCATTCGTCTTTACGTTAATACTTCTTTTCTTTACTTTTTGAAAGAATATTCTTGACCAACTACCATAACGATTAATGAAGTCTACAACTACTGGCTGGTATTTTGGCTCACATTGTGGCTTAAAATATGCAGTCCACCGTTCTGTTACACCACCTAATAAAATTTCTACTTTGTTACCGTTTGGTGCATAAGTTAAATATGCTCTTGCATAGCTTTTAACACCATCAGTAGTTGCCGTGTCTGTAAATGTTGCACCTGTTACTAAATCAGTATACTTAACAACATCTCCGATACTTAACTCACAATCGAAAGACCCCCACAATCCGTTTCCTTGTGTGGTTAGTATTGTAGCATCGTAGTTATAAAAATAAGTACCCTCATCTAAAAGTGCTATTGGAGTTGTTGCGTTGTAGCCATCCATATAGTAGTTATAGCCATCTACAAATGTTCCTGTTTCTGTTGTGTCTAATACATACGTTCCACCTATCAAGTTATAAGACTTTACTTTGTAGTTTACCAAGTAATTTGTACTTGTGTCTATACCATACGTTAAACCTGTCGCACTTTGCCACACGTTAAAAGTGTAGTATTCTCTTACGTATGGACTTATATTGTAAAATGTTTTAGTGTTGTTAGACGCAGGAATTAATTTTGAAAGTGTGTATTGTGGATTTGCTAGAAAGCCTGGTGTATTCGCCAAAAATAATTCTATTTTACTTCCTGTTTGTGTAGCATCGTCTACCTCTATTATGTATGGACTTCTTGATAATTTCATTTTAGTTGTTTAAAGTTTTCGTCTGTAATTTGATTAAATAGTTTTTCCATATCAAAGCCGAACATTTCCATAAGTTCATCTGGCAGCTTATTGTAATACTTTTCAAATGGTTTAGTGAAAAACAAGCTTGGCTTTAATCCTTTTGAATATATACTTCTTGCTATAATATAACCCATACTCTTATGGCTCATAAATCTGCCTGTCTCTTTGTCTTTCCATTGAAAGCCTTTACGCTTGGCCCATTTAGCCATTATGCCAGACATTCCACCGTTTGCTTTTCCTATTAAGCTGCTATTTGTTCCAAACTTATAAGGCGATTTATTTTGTCCGTTTCCTTTGTTAGAACTTTTATTCCCTTTTACACCTTTATCTTTATAAAATCCGTATTCATCCATTTCAAAAGAAATTTGAATACTATTTTTAGATTCTTTAACATATCCTTTTAAACTATTTGCAAGTGTGCCAGTATCTCTTGGAATACCTCGTTTAGCTTCACGGATTACGTTGTCCTTGAAGTCATCTAATAGTTCTTGTATGTTATTAAATTCTGCCATTAGCAAATAGTCGCTGAATTGCCAATTAAAATATCACAGGTTAATGTTGCTCCTGCAAGTTTATTCTCAAACCTTTCTGTAAAAAATTCTGCCGTTGGATTGCCGTCTACTTGAAAGGCATCTGTGTAAAGCGTGCCTCTTCTTAACAACTCATAAACTCTATTCAATACTGCCATCATAGTATTTAATACATAAAGTTCGTTATCGTTGCCATCAAATTTATTTGTTGTTTCGTCTTTTGATATGTCTGTGATATCCATAGCAAGAATACTTATATTGTATCTTATTACGTTTTCTTCAAACGTGGCTTGATTTACGATCAAATGTACCAAAGGAAATATTGTTTGCTTGTTTAAATCCACGTCAAAGATATCGCCTTGTGTAACGGTGTTTATTAGTTCATCGTTATCAAAGTGTGTTTTTAGTTTGTCTATTATATCGAAGTAGTTCATAATTATTTCATTTGTCGTTTTAGTTCACGGCTTTCAATTTCGTTTTTTTGTTTGACGAACGATAAATATGTGAGACATTTAGTAAGTCCGTATTTTGTAACTGTGTCAAATTTTGTAAGGTCGTTGCCAGCGAGTCCATATATACTTGAATACCAACCCCATTGTTTGCCAAACTGAACTCTTTCCGAAAATTCGTTAAATCCTTCGTCTTCATCAGTTCTTTCTTCAAATAAGTTAGAGTAGCTTGTAACAATTCGCTTCCTAAACTCCAAAAAAAAACACTTGCACTTATCGCTACATCCAATGGTGCGAACTTCATCAAGTCCTGCATATCTTCGTTTGGCTCGTAGTCTATTATCGAATACTTGTCTTTGTGTTTATCTTTAATTGGTCTAAACATTACTGCCATCGCCTTGTGATATGTACTCCAATCTTTTAAGTGATGTTCTAAATCTACATATTCTCCAAAGCTGATGTTTTCTAGATTAGGAATAAATCCAAATTCAACGTTTTTTATTTTAAAGTTTCGTATCAGTTGTGGCTTTTCACTAAACACTTCAGTAAAGTGCTTGATCAATCCGTTTAAATCTTTTAGTTTAATCTTTGCAACTTCTCCTAATTGTAAGCCACAAAATATCTGTATCATTTTATTTGCAATTAGTTCTTCATCGTTACTCTTTTCTTTCATAGCCACAAACTCTTGATACCTTGATAGTGGTATTTCAGATAGTGAATTTGGCAGCAATATATCTAACTTCATATATTAATAACTTTTTTTTCGTGTTTTTGTACTTTACAGAATATTATAGCTTCCGTAATTCTTATTCATTCCTAACGTTTCCATCTCGTGATAACGTACTGCATCTATTGCGTGATTGAAATTATCTACAGGTTTGTTTAGTCGTTTTCCTGTCTTGTCTGTGTCCCAGCAATATGAACGTAGTTCTTTGATTAAGTTTGTGCTATTAGAAGTAACTAAATAGTTTTCACGTTGCATTACATCTATTCCGTAGTTGATGCTATCACGCCCTTTCGTAACGCCTTTTATTGTGATTCCATACCTTTGGATATCTGCTATACTTTTTGGCTCGGCACTATCTGCATAACAAGGAACGTTGCTTGGAAGTATTTTTGCTATGTCACTATTTAATAATCCTGTTTGATATGTTAGTTCGTTTAGGATTCGTGTTTCGTTATGTTTGTATACTTCAATAATACTTGTCGGATCGTTTGTATATCCAAAGTCAATTCCTATGCCTATCAATCTTGCATCTTCTGGAATTGTATCTATCTGTTTCCAATTGCCAAAAACGATTCCATCAAGTTTTCCCATAACCCCGTTTACGTAAACATCCACCCAGTTGCGCCAGTAATTACTTGTTTCGGCTTTCTTTATGTTCTTTTCTATTTGGTTTATGATTCCGTTATCAAGTGCTTCGTTGTCTTTGTATGTAAGTATTATCTTTTCTGCATCTTCTTGATCTTCAATTTCTGTTTGTACCCAAAATTCAGCAGTAGGATTGTAGTCAAGAAATACTTCGTTTTTTGTACGTATTGAAAGTTCGTTGTAAGATTCAAAGCTTACTGAATTACACTCGTTTATGTAGAGTATACTTCTACGTCCACCACGGAGCTTGTTTGAATCGTCGGCTGAAAAAAATTCTATAAAACTGCCGTTTGCAAATTCGTATTTTAGTAGTGACTTGTTAAATCTGTCATCTACAAACCTGTTGATAGATTTCATAATCTTTACAAAATCTCTCAAAGCACCTCTTCTTAAGTGTGGAATAGATTCAGCTACAACGCTTATTTCTGTGTTAGGTGTTTTGGCTGCACGGTCTATTAAGATAGGAAGTATGCCGTATGTCTTTCCTGCTGATGTTCCACCTTGAACAATCTTAATTCGTTTTTTTAACGCAAGTATTTTATTTATTGCCGTTGTTCTTTGAAACATCTGGAAAAAGTGGTTGCTCTATATTCGTTTGTTCTATCTGTTCTTTTAAGCTATTTAATCGTGCCGTTATGCTTGGATTGTATTGGCCTACCATACCACCTTTAATCTGATCGTCACGTATTTCCTTGCGTATGCGTGTAGAGATAGTACAGAAATCTTCGTATTTTTTGTTTGTATTCTCTAAATAATGCTTTGCCGTGAAGTTAAATTTCTTGTGACAGTATAGTTCAAAGCCCTCTATTGTTAGTGGAACTTCTAATGGTTCTCCTACCATATCTCCTGTTCTTTGGTTTAAGTGATATTTAAATCTTGGATTCGTTTTTGTGTAGGTTTTGTATGCATCAAAAATGTCTTCAAATTCTTGTGCGTCTTTTAGTGATTTTGGTCTTCCTTTTTTTGCCATCTTATTGATCTTCGTAAGTTTCGTATACTTTCTTTATTCTGTTGTTTATATCTCTTAAACAACTTGCACAAGTAGTGTATTGTTGTTTAGTTCTGAATACTCTATTATAAATTACTAATAAATCTCTTTGTTCGCTTGGCTTCATTCTATTGCTATCTTTTGAAAACCATTCTTTTAAATATTCGTATTCGTCTTTTTGTAGACATTGTGCTTTAAATCTTCTTGGAAATAATGCGTTCAATTTTTCTTTACGTTCTTCGCATCCACAATCATCTCCTGCCAACCATTTAATAGCTTTCTTTATTCCTGTCGCTTCTGTTACCTTTTCGATAACGTCTCCTAAACCCTCAACAGGCTGCTGCTTCTTCCAGTCTTTGTATTCTTTTGATCGTTTATCTAATCCTAAATAGTATTCTTCGTTTTTTTCCATAATCAAATTAATTCGTAATCTTCGTTTTTATAATCTTCGTAATCTTCGTTAAGATTTTCTTTTAGTTTTCCCTTGCAGTATTTTATTGTTTGAAATATACTACTTGTACTTATTCGTGTTTCATCCGCAAGCTCACGCATTGACATACCACTATCAAAATAGTGTTTAAATAACATCTCATCGTACCAATGCCACGTTTCAGCTTCTTCTTTTACTCGTTTAATTAAACCACTAAAGGCTTCTTCTTTTGATATATAGTCATAAGTTACGCCAATATCTTTGCGTTCTTCTATATTAACCATCTGATGCTTGTTTCGTTCTTTTGTCAAATCTTTAAATATATTTCTTAAAGTAAAGTGTATGTATGCACGGTTAAGTGTTCCGTTTTTTTGTATAACCTTTTCCCTGTCTGCGTACTTGTGTAATCTTATATACATTTCTTGAACTATATCTTCTGCGTAGAAGTCTTCTCCGTAGCTTTGTACGATTCTCAAATAGTCAGCGTGAAATTTAGCAACTTCTTTTAACCAGTTCATTGATTAGATATTAAACAAATGTAACGATTATTTTCTAATAGTGTATAGACGAAGTTTTTAACGAAACGTTGTGAATAAAAAAAAGGATTTAGAAAGCCCTTTTTTGGTCGGAGCAGCTAACTAAATCCTAATGTTCAATGCTACGAGCGAAGTAGCTTTACAAATATACAAAAAAAGCACCTCTTTCAAAGTGCTTCTTCCGTTTTATAGTTGATAATCTAAAAAGGCAATCCATCTAAATCTGATCGTTGTGCGTCGTGCTTCGCGTCTTCGTTGCCACCAGCTTCAACTTCTGCTTGGTACGGCTTACTAAACTTTGCACTAAAATACTTTACACCACTTTTACTTTCGTTTAGCCATAGTGCCACTTCTTTTTCTACTCCATCAATAACGGCTTTACCTTTGTAATCTGGTTGTGAATCCGTTTTTTTGTAGTTGTTTTTAAAGATTACTCCTGTGTTTTGTTTTGTTTCCATTTGTTATTTATTTTTATGTTCGATTATAATATCTATAGCTTGTTTAAATCCTTTTAAAAAAGGATGCTCTTCATCATTATTGAATATCAGTCTAAGCCTATCATATTGGAATGATAATTCAACTTCAATATCTACTGGTTCCGTAATTGGTTCTAATGGTTTACAAGGCATATTCTAAGTTTTTAAAGATTGCTCCTGTGTTATTCTTCTGTTCCATAATCTATTGTTTTACTTAATATATATGCGCTTAACGTCTTTCGTTTACGCCTGGCTTTTTCTTTTAAAAGCTTCTTTTCTTCTTCTGTTACTCTTATTGTAACAATATCAGTCTTTCGTGTTTTCAAAATATTTTTCATTTAATTTTCTATACTGTTTTATTCGTTTTTCTAACGTAGAAAACTTTATTCTTTTTGGTATAACATATTTAGTATTGTGCAAAGCATCATACCAACTAAACAAATCTGACCACCAATTTTTATTATACATAAATCTTGAATTGTTTTCTAATGTATGGTACTGTATAGCATAAAATAACATTATGTCAGTAGGTTCAGGTTTATAATACTCTTTATCTTTGTCCATATATCTAAAACCAAAAGAATATTCTAATTTGTAAAATAACGCAGGTAAAAAATCTTCATAATGTATATGTTTTTCTTTGTAATCTGTCAAAAAATCAATTAAATTATTAACTTCTATGTAGTCTTTATGATTTGTTTTTTTTAATCTCATTGTATTAAAGTGTTATAATATTCTCTACATTCTTTTATTCTGTCGTAGATAGCTTTAACAACGTCTTTATCATATCTTACTTCAAAAGTCTTTATTCGTTTTTCTGTTGGTATATGATCAAAATTGTGTTTGGCTTCTACATCTGTTCGCAGTTCTTCTGATTCATCTATCAAATGATTCTTCCAATGTTCACGCCTTACTTCGTCTTCAACGATTTCATCTGGAGTATTGACTAAACAATATGCAAGAACACTTTTACGTTTGTTACAAAGCGCCATATAACCTTGAAGCTGATAATAGTAGTCTTTGTTTGGTATGTCTTCTGCAAAGAATGGAAACGTTGTTGCGTCGTAACTACTCTTCACATCTAAAAGTATTACTATCCGTGTTTACGTCTGGAGTACCTGTAAGAAAATCATTGTTAAAATGTTCTTCGTTTTTATACATCAATCCAAAATCTAAAACTTCTTGTGCTAATGAAATACTTTCATCTTCTACAAGGTTGCCTTTGTCTGTGTAACGGCTTGAAAATTCTTTGCGTATTCCGTACATTTCTTCTATGGCTAATTCCTGTAAGTAGGTCTTGCAAGTCTTACTTAATACTTCGGACTTGCTTCTGCTATTGGTCATTATCTTGCCAAGTGCTGAACATCTAATTTTTAACATATCAGTATCTTAAATTTACTTTATTCTATTTCTATAGTTGTATATGTCCTCTATTAATAATATATATTGTGAAACAGTTGTACAATCAGATAAACTATTTGGATGTGATTTTAATTTATTTAAAAAGTAATCAATATCGAAGTTTTCATTACTTAATAATCTTACAATAGAGTAAACAAAAGTTCTTCTTTTCCAACCATCATAATAAGGTTTTATTTGTAAAATATATTTTGCATATTGAATAGCTTTTTGTAAATCTCGTATTTTAAAATCACCAGTTGAAAAATCTGATTTTCTTATTTTTGAAGTATTATATTTTCCACTTAACAATAATTGACATTCATTATGTCCAAAACCATATTTATTTTTAAAATCTCTATATATTAAATAATCTTCAATACCTAAATCACAATAGCCAATTAAATAATCATCAGCGTTCCAGTTTTTAGAATTTACATTTAACATTTGAACTTCAGACAATCCATAACCATTAACGACAATATATCTTATAGGCAACTCTAATTCTTTACAGGCAGTAAATCTATGTTGTCCATCAATTATTTGATATTTTTCATTTACAATAATTACAGTAAACAAATATTTTTTTTGCATACTTTCTTTTAATCGTTTAACGTGTAATTTATTTACGTTTCGATTACCCTCTAAACTTGTAAATAAAGAATAGTTGCTTGTTGTTTGCACTTGGTTACTATTGTTCACCATTGGTGCTTCTTTTGTTCTAAACATATATTTTAATTTAAAGTATTAACTAATTCTAAAGCTTTAACTTGTAAAGGCGATAAATCAAATTCTTCTAACTTGGCTTTGTTTATCTTGCCATCTTGTAAAGCTTTCAATGCATCTTCAAATCGTTTTTTAGATAGCTTCTCTTTCTTTACTTCGTTTTTATTATGCGTATTTGTTGTGTCTGCGTCTTTCGTATCGTCTATTAAAAACAATCCATTCAATGCGTACTTTCTTGCATAACTTGAACTGCTGCCGAACGCTTGTGCAATATCCATTCCTTTTCTATTTGGATCAATTCCTGCCTGTGCTTTTACTGCCTGCATCTTTGTGCCATCTGTAATCATAGCAGTAGATTCTACATACATATAGCCTGCTGCTTCTTTTACCTCATCAGTTAGATTTAGTGCCAAGCCGTTTAATAATGGCTTTACTGCTTCAAGTATATCTTCACAACTTCTGTACTTGTAGTTTCCAAACTTGTTAAATTGATTCTTTGGTGCTTTTAATTCTTGCTGGATTTTGGCCAGTCTTCCAATTACTGTGTCTTTCATAACATTATTTATTTTTTGTTTATACAAATATAAGTATTATTTATTTAATTCTTTCTTTTTTTGTTTATACATTTCAATGATCGCTTTTAATTCTTCTCTTGTGTACTTTCTTATTTTGTGTGCTTCTTCGTGTAATTTTATTAGTTCTTCGCCTCCTATTCGTTTTTCTATACCTATTTGATAATTCAGTAAATCTCCACTTTTATCTTTGTTGCACGGTCTACTGCATTGTGCGTGAACATTAAATTCCGAAAACCTAACACTACCAAATCCACCAGCAGAAAAATAATGTCCTGCGTCTATATTGCCTTTGCGTAATACTTTGCCACAAGATATACACGGATAACCTTTTTCTTCATCTCTTGCTCTTATGTACGCATTGAAGTATACCTGTGCTTTTTTAGTTAAGCTTTGCACCGTTTCAAGTTCTTCTTTCAATTTCTTCTTTTCTTTCTTCCAATTCTTGACCTTTGCAGTTTCTACCCATACTTTGACACAATCACTTTTAAAGCAGTACTTCTGATTGAAGTGCTTTACTTCAAATTTTTCTTTGCAGTTTTTACAACGTGGCATTTAAAATAAATTAAGTTGTTTAATTGTTGTATATCCGTTTAGTACTCTTTCCGTGTTTTTGTCGATTATGTCTGCAAATTCTATCTCGCAAAATGTACCACAATTAGGAACAACAGGTGGCTGATGTTTACCCTCATTTTCTTTTAAATCTTTTAGTGCCTTGCCTTTTATACACGTTGCACCTATATCCCCTTCAAGTTCTGACATTCTATCAAAGTAATCTGGAAAGTGTTTTCTTATATGATTCCAATAACCTTTGCCACCTTTAACGCATCCAATACAATTATTATTATGAAAACCTAACTCATACATTTTAGGCAACTTTATGCCATTAATTAACAACAATTCTGCACATTGTTCTTTTGACATCTTACGGTCAATAAGTGGATATAATGGTTTAGCTTGTGGATGTTGCTGACTAAATCGTATTGCTCTGTTTATTTCTTTCTTTTCAAATTCAAAACCAAATATTTGCCCATCATAGTCTACAATATCCTCAACAGAAAAACGAACTTTCTTTTTTAATTCACTTGTGCAAGGCGCACCAGATACTCCATTTATATATCTTCGTTTTTTTATTACTTCAAATTGGTCTGTAAACTTTTCACTTTGTACTTTTATAACTTTTGTGCCTATCCATTTTTCACAATCTCTTATAAACCTTTCATTATCCCAATGAGCAGAATCAATAACTATGTAATAAAGTTCTACGTTATCTTTACCATATTTTTCTACTGCTAATTTACAAGCTACTGCGCTTGTTACTCCACAACTAAACCAACCTATTTTTTTCATATACCCTCTTTTAAGTTTTCTACTAAAATATTTAACTTATCTAATTCGTGTTTTTGTTCACTTATAACCATTTGCAATCTTAAATTACTTTTACATTCTAAAAGATATTGGTCTTCAAACTGCACAAACACGGATTGAAATTGTGATATATCTTCAAGTGAATCAAGCATAGAATCTATTAAGTCTTTACGTTCTGGATGCTTTGCTTGTAACTCCTCTATACTACTTGTGAACTTAATAATAGTTGTTTGTAGGTTTATCTTTGCTTTTAGTATTTCTAAAGTGTCCATTTATTCGTGTTTTGGTTGTGCGTAAATCTTATTGTATACATTCGGCACAGGATTATCTTGTTCATAATATAGGAACTTTTCTTTATCAAACCATAATTCAAGTTGTCCTATGTTACCAACTGAACGTGGCTTAATCTTATTAAAGTTTATTATTGCTTGGTTGTAGCTTAAATCTTCTCTATGAACGGTTATCATACACTTGCCAGAATTAAACCATTCCGAACCACCTTTTAGACTATATGGATTTGGTATTTCACGTTTTCCGTTTATCTTTTCAGTTAGTTTAGGATGAATAATTGTATGTAAGTGTAGATTATTGTCTTCTGCTATTTGGTTTCTATAAGGAAGTACTACTTCTAAATATTGTGCGTAACCTCCATACTCGTTATACGGATGGCTTAAGTCTTTCCAGCTATCAATACTTGCAGTTTCTAATCCGTGTTTTTGTTTAAGTTCTACTGCATAATCATAAAATTCAAACGGTGTTAATTTGGCTTTAACATCATACTTCGTAAGTATTTTAAAGTGTTCAAATATCCAATCTAAAGAATTTGTTATTTCTTTGTCTTTGATCACGTTGTTGTCTAATGGATTAAAACTCTTTCCTGTAAGCTTGTGAATTAAATCTGCAACTATTTCTACATTACTTCCTACATCTGGAAAGTAAACAAGATGTTTCCATCCATAAAACTTACTTGTGTTTAGTAGGCACTCCATCAATACCTGTGTTTTACCACTCATAGGGAATCCTGTCCAATCTGTGCAGTTGCCTAATTGCATAGAATAGAACTCATCCATTCCTTTCCAACCTAAATACTTTCCTTTGTTGTTGTAATTATCTCTATGCTTGTATATCTTGTTTAAAATATCTTTTGCTTCTGTTACCTTATAACCTTTCATTGCCACGGTGCTTTAAATCCATTACTACTTTCTACTTCTTTTTTGGTTTGTTCTTTCTTCAGCCAATTTTTAGCAGTTAAATATAAGCTTTTATAGTTCGTGTTTTTCTTAAAGTTTTGGATCGCATCACATACACCATCAATTTGTTGTTTAGTGTAATCCTTTTCTAATTTTTTAAACTCATCTAAAGACATAGACAAATGAGCGAAGCTCCTATATATATCTTTATCATTTACATTATCATTAACATTAACATTTACGGCTATGTTTGCCATTTTCTTTTTAACACTTTTAGCAGGTGCTATATTCTGCCATCTTTTTGTAGCACCTTTCTTTCCTGCTTCACGTTTCTTTTCTCTTATCTGTTCGTATTTTTGTAGGTCACGTTTCAAGTTTTGTTTGATCGGCTCAAAACATAAATCTGTTATAATGTCTTCGGTTTCTGGATTTAAGTCGTTGACGTACTCTAAAACGTGTTTAAATAGCTTTCCTGCCTGTTCATCATTTAACTTCTTGACCGTATGCAATAAGTCGCAATAAAGTAAAAAGCTTTTCTTATTTTCTGCCATAAATTATAGGTTAAAAAAAAAGTATAACGCTTTCAGAGGGTCGGAACTCCTACTAACGCTATACTCTAAATATTTTGATTGTCCGACCAACTTCACAAATATACTAAATTAATTCTTTATAAAGTTCTTTCTCTGTTCTTCCTTTTATTATTTGTAAATCTCTGATCGTTGTAGCTTTTAGAATATCCGTTTTTAAATCGTACTTTGTATCATTGATTTTAAACTTGCCATCGTATTCTGCAATATCCAGAAACATTAACGGATCTTTTGCTTTCTTTAAATTCTTAAAAGTTTTAATTCCGTGTACTATTGTTGCGTGATTTAATCCGAATAAATCGCCAATACTTTGATACGTATATCCAGCAGTTCTTAAAACGTTAAAAAAGTATATTCTTTTGTGTACGTATTTTCTTTGTCTGCAACGTTTTTTTAATTCGTCTTTTTCTATGTAGTGCAGTACACTATTCATCAATTCTTCCATATATCCAATTTATAATAAGACAATAAAGATATTCAATTATTTTCTTCATACCTTTTCAATACTAATTATTAACTTTTTCCATAAGCCACAAAGCTTTATAGCTTCCTGTCTGTCTTCTGCTTTTACATACTTTACTGCTTGGCAACATTCTGCGTCAGTATTAGCACCTTTATAGTATTTGTATAGTATTTTATAAGTGTTCATTTTTTCGTCTTTTGCTATTAAATAATTGCAGTATAATTCTTCGTTAAAATTACTCCACCAGTCTATTCTTAATTGTTCCATTTGTTTAGCATTTCTTCAAGTTCTTCGCACAAATCTTCTTCGTTATAATAGTTCACACCATCACATCTTAACGTTTCTTTTTGTACTCTATAATATCTTTCTTCTACTTGTGCATAAGATAGCTTGTCGTTAAAGCTATTGTAGCTATCAAGTTCTTCTATCATTCGTGTTTCTATAAAAAGTTCTACTTGGTATGGTGTTTCGCCTATGTAAAAGATTGCACCATCTTGATCGTAATATTCTATTTCTATTTCGTAACTCATAATAATAAATTTACTGCTAAATAATAAAACGTAAAGGCAACTGCCATAAACACGAAACCATACAATAATTCTTTTTTTGCTTCTTTCTTTTTCATAATCTATTTATTTAAGTGTAATTGCTAATTTTCTAAACCTATCATTTAACCTTTCAATACATCTGTTAAATATATCAATATCGTGGTCGTTAATTTTTCTAATTGATTGAAGCTGCAAACCAGCACCAAATTCATTCGACCATTGTCTTTCATCAATACGGTCTTTGTAATACTTAATGTATTCATCAATCGTAGTAAGTGTTTCTAATTTTTCTAATCGTGTCATTTTTTTAAGTGTTAATGAATAATTGTATACACAAATATATACATTATTAACAATATATAACGACTTATTAACAAAAAAAGTTACAATTATTTTTTAGTTGTTTAAAAATCAATAAGTTACAAAGGTGTTGTTTAGAAAATTCTGTGCGAATCTATGTATTTGATTGTTTCATCTACATCTTTTGTTTTATTCCTTACTATTTTGATAGTAAGCATACGGCCACCAATCGGCTTAATAGGTGCGCCACGTTCAACGTGCCATCCTTTTGAGCCATCTCCGTATTCTTCTTTATAGCAGCCTGTAATCATTAAGTGTATTGGCTTGTGATTAATACTATATCCTTTCTTTGAGTTACTTTCTAAAGCATCTCTAACATCATTTCGTGCTGCATTTTCGTGTATATGTCCCATTGTGTAAACATCGCAACCCTCATATAATTCTAAAGCCCTTGTAAGATTTAAAGCACCTTTTGTAACTACTCCACCACCACCAGATCCGTGAAAATATTTAATTTTTGTAGTTGCTATTCTTGAATGATTATTCATTTTAATAATAACCCAACCACCATAACCACCAACTTGCACGTTAGAATGGCATTTTAAGTTAAGTAAGTCTACAAATCTTTGAAGTATGTCAGTTTCTTGCCACTTAATTATTCCTGTTTCGTGATTTCCATATCCAATAACCGTAAGAATATCTGCATAAGGTGTAAACCATTCAACTGCCGTTTCAACAACTGAATCTAAATATCTTGCGTTATTGTGTTCTGGTCTTATATCTGATTTATTGCGTCTGTTATCGCCACGTCCTTGCATCAAACAGAACATATCTCCGTTAATCATAACAGGAATATTCTCTTCTTTACAATAGTCTAAATGTTTTTTTAATAGGTCTTGATCACACTTTGGATTGTCCCAGTGTAAATCACTTAACATAGCTATTTCTGCATATTTACCCTCTAATTGTATTTCGTGTACATTTTTACCGTGTCTTATTACTTTCATATTATCTTACTTATTAGCTTATTTAAAAGAAACATAACTGCTCCAAACACTAAAGCAAATATTAACATCCACCAATAGTTTGGTTTCTTATTGGCTTTGGCTTCTGCTTTTGCCCTTTGCACTTCTACTCTTGTAATCATTCTTAAAGTATCTCGTTTAAACTTGTATTCTATTCGTGTTTCTAACCTTGTTTGTGGCACGTATACGGTCTTGTATTCTATGATTGTATCTTTAGAACTATAAAAGTGTTCGTATACTATTGTATCGTGTTTTATTACAGGAATAGAATCTATTGTAGCTATTCTTATCGTGTCGCTTGTTTGCGTGACTTGTAAGCCACGTTTAAGCGCTTTGTTATAGTGATACTTCGCCGAGCAAGAAAACAGCGTTAAAACGAAGATAAAGCTATAAATTCGCATATTCTTCTTGTACGTTAAAACTTGGACAGGCTTTGTTTGCATATTCGTTGTGTCCGTGAATAGTCATATCTTGGTTATACTTATAGATTAATTCGTGCATCAGATAAATTAATGAATCCTTTTGTTCTTTCGTTCTTGTGTCCTTTGCTTTCTTCATATCTTTAGTCATTCCACCAACGTAACAAATACCGATTGAATTTCTATTTTGTCCAGAACAATGCGCCCCTTGTTTTTCTATTGGTCTTCCTTTCTCTATTCTTCCATCAAGATGAATTAAATAATGATATCCTATTGTATTAAACCCTCGTGCCAAATGCCACCTTGTTATGTCTGCGACATCGTGAGGTCTATCTTCTGGCGTTGCCGTACAATGAATAATTATCTTATTTATCTTTCTCATTAATGTTTTTAAAATCGCTTGTTACTTCCTTTGCTCTTGCAAATAAGTTTTTTAAAGATGCCCACAAATCAATTCCTTTTACTGCCTTGTAGTTTTCATTGATAGAAATAACTTCAATAGAAACCATTGTTAAAGCCAATATTTTAGTAGTAAGTAATTCGATACTAAAAAACGAAAGAACTATGTCGTTTAATAAAAATTTATCCATAGCATAAAACAACATTACGGTTGCTTCATAAAGTAAAATCTTTGATATGATCGCAGATAGTCTTCTGCTTGTAATTGGTTGTTTAAGTTTCTTTGCTTTCCAGATACCTGTAATTGTATCTAAAATAACAGAAGCAGCAATAAGAATAAGAATACCAACAATAGGTAAAAAAAACGAAAGAATAATAGCCATCAGTTTAGTTGAATAAAGTTTAAGTTTAGTTGTCAGTATATAGAGTTGTGTTTTCATCTTAAAGTTGTTCCGTTATAAGCCAAATAATTTTAAATAATAGAAATACACCAAACGCCTGTACGTGTAATTCTGTACTTGTAAACATACAAGAGAATGCACAAAAGCATCCAGCAAGAAAATATAATACTGCAAGTACGTTTTGATGGTTTCTAATATCCATTACTCTACAGGTATTGGCTCACTCCATTCTGCCGTAGCCATAAGTGCCAAAGCTTCTTCGTGTGTTAATACTTGTAAAGGTACTATTGTTCCATCTTCTATAAATGTTGGTGTATGATGCCATTTTAAAACAAATTCAGTTAAAGCTAAATTCATTCTAATCGTATCAATACTTGTTTCTCCAACTTGTGAATAGTCTACTGCGTTTGCTGCTTCTATTGCTATTATTCCGTAATGTTCAAATCCGTGCATTTTATTTTAATTTTAATTCGTTTTTATGTAGGTACATCAGTTGACCTTGTTACTCCGTTTATTAATGTTCCGTTATTGCCACCACTACCGCTATCTGTTGCAGTTGTACCTGTGCCTTCAAAACGCCAATAACTTACAGGCGAAAGACTGCTTATGTCGTTAGGTACACCACTATTGTAAATTGTAGTTATATCACCTTGTGAAAGTTCTGAATTAAAAGCAGAAACCTCGTCAATCTCTCCTAAAAAACCAAAACCATTATTTATTATTCTACCTATAGATTGAACTCTTAATGTAGTTGATGCTGAAACGCTTCCAAATAAAGTTCCGTTTACATATGCCTTAATGTTGTTTGATGAATCTCTTGTCAAACATATTTGACTCCATACATTTAAACCAATTGTATTACCGCTTGAATTAGTAATAGTCCTATTTGTGCCTCCAATTTTGAGCGTTATAGAACTTGCACTATTTAATTTTAAAAAATCTGTATTACTTCCCCATCTTCCCCAAATATACGCTTTTGAGTTTGTTGTATATCCTTGTGGTTTCATCCACCAATTAAAACTAAATTCTCCGCTAAAAGTAAGTGTACTTGATAAATCAATTCTATCATCAATTCCGTCAAACTCTACACTTTGTAAATTAGAAAAAGACGAACCTCCCGTTCCTGTTAAGTTGGTTTCTGGACTCCAACTATTATAATGTATTTTACCCCAGTCTATTGTGTTACTCATATCGTTCGTTTTTATGTAGGTACATCTGTACTAAAAGTTGAAAAGTTTGTCATTGTTCCATTATTGCCACCACTTCCATTGTCACTTAAAATCGGAGCCGTATCAGAATCTCCACATCTCCACCAAGAAACAGGGGAAAGACTTGCGATATCGTTAGGCACTCCACTATTGTATATTGCCGATGCGTTTGCAGATTGGTCACTATTCCATACTGCTACTTCGTCAATATTTCCACTAAAAAAACCGTCACTGAATGAACCCACAAGTCGTCTACCAATTAACACATCAGTATTTCTTAATCCTAATGTTCCTGTAGCGTTTGAAAGACTTATAGAATTGTCAAGCGTTCCATTTATGTATATGCTCATTGTTGAACCATTCCAAACGCATAGTAAATGATTCCAAGAATTTAAAGATATTGTACCACTATTAAGAGCATCTTGACCATTTGCAGTTTTTAGTAAAAAACGAATAGTAGCATTTTGTGTAGAAATATACCAATTTCCATCTATACGACTTGTTGAATCTTTAGAAACAATACCATTTACAGATGAAGAAAGAGTATTATAATTAAACCAACAAGAAACGCTTAAAGCATTTGTGTTTTGAATTTGTGTAACTTGACCACAATCTACATAGTCATCAATTCCATCAAGTAATATAGATTTAGTATTGCTGAAAGACGAGCCACCTATTTTAGCACCTTGTCCAAATCCTATTGTATTATTTACTGCTGCCTGTCCCCAATATATCGTATTTGCCATTTTTAATAAGTTTTATGTAGTACAAAGTTCGCACTATGTATTTCGTCTTGTGTTTTAGCTTGTCCCCATTCTGCCGTAATATCTAAAGTGTTAGCAATAGTTGAATCAAAAGTTTCTACATCTTGAAATACATAACCCTCTAAACCACCTGTGTTTCGTGTATATGCGAAATTTCCATTTGTACAAATACTTCCTGTTGCACCAATCGCTGCTATTGTGAAATCTATTTCACATTCCCATCCTAAACCAGTCGTTGGACTTAAAGAAATAGTTCCTGTTGTTGCTAATACGGCTGCACCACTCTTTATTCTTATTGTGATATCGTCGCCATTTTGTGCTGAAATTTCGCCTCCTATTTTTGCGTGGTAAGAATCGCCTACTACAAAGTGATTAGCCGGTATTGTTAAACTTCCTACTCCACTTCCTACTATACTCGTTTCTGTTGTTGTGTTTGTTAGTACTGCACTTGTTACCGTTTGTGCATATAATCCTGTCGTTGGTTGGTTAAAAGATAAATTGCCACTTCCATCAGTTTTAAGAACTTGTCCAGCCGTACCATCTGCCGTAGGAAATGAATAAGCATTATTAAAGCTTATAACATCAGATCCACTAATTTTTAATACATCTGCGCCACTATTTTGAAAAGCCAAGTAAACACCGTTTAAATCTACCGTTCTGTTGCTTCTAATCGTGCCATCTATTAAATAAATGTTACTTCCTGCAATAGCCGATATTTCTGCACCTGTGATTTTCTTTGATACGAAGCCACCAGCACCATCAGATTCTGCAATAACAAATAAATCTGTGTTTGCTAAATTAGCACTCTTTGCCGTTAGGTCGCTGATCTTTATTTCTGCCATAATATTTATTTAAAAACGTCTGTAAACGTTTTACGTTCTTTTCTTTTGGTGTATAGTGTTTCTTCATAAAATCCAACCTGTGAAATTTGTACTTTCGTTTGGACTCATATCACTTCCTGTATTCGTATTGTATTCTGGAAACGTGCTGCTATTGTCGCAAATATAATCTACAAACCTTTCTTTGTAGTGCATATAAGTCTGCCGTTGTTTTTCTACTAAAAAATCTATCTCTTCTTTACTTACTGTTTCTGAATTTTCTGCTCCGTGTTTATATACGCCTTTGTTTGCAATAGTTACTGCACTAAAAGGCAAGAACTCCAACATACTGGCGTGAATTAATGCAGGTTTTATGTAAATTTCTAATAAGTCTTTGTATGGATTTGCCAAAGTTCCTGCGATTATATCTGCCTGTAACTTTTCAAGAAGCTTCGTTCCTAACATAGATTGAATATGAATATCTTGTGCGATCGAAACGTACTGAATAAATTTATCCGTGTCTATGTTTCCGTTCATATTTGTAAAACGAATCGCATCCTGTCTGCTTATTAATAGTGCTTTTGCCATATCTTGTTATTTTTTATATCCTTGATTAGGCATATCAATAGGTCGTTGGCTTACTAAATTTGGATTTTTAATTACATATCCGTATTTAGCTGCTTTTGCACTTGATATACGTGATGCCAAAGGACTTTTAACGTCAATTCCTGTACCCTCAAAAGCTACATAAACTTGTTTATTCCATCTGTGATAGCAATTTGGCCCACCTTTGTAAAGCCATATCGAATAAGTATTAGCACCATCAACACCAAAGCCAGGATTTACAGATTGTCCACTCATTCTTATGATGTCTTCTTTACGATATATCTTGTTACCTCGTTTGTCATTCATCATATTTTCGCAAAATTCTCTTCCTTTTCCACTATTGCCACCTGTTTTTCCTGCATAAACATAACGCGTAATAAACTTGATGCCATCAATTACATCGTCTTGTGTACTTTTGGAATTAGGAAAAGCACTTCCTGTACTTACTAAATTGATTAATCTATCTTTTAGGCTTAATTCCGTTTTTATGTCGCTTGAAAGTAAGGTGTTTTCATCTTCGTCTGTATCGTAGTCTACTTCAAATTCATCTATAAGCAACCAATCAGCTTTAGGCATTTCGCCAAGTTCTATTAATTCTTTGCCTACATAATCGCCACTTAATTCAAGTCCTGTTTCTTCTTGTGCTTGTTCTTCTGTTTGTACGTTTTCTAAATCTACAAACTCCAAAGGCTTCAACGTTCTAAAGAATAAGTTTAAAGCTATTCCGTTATATGCAAGTATTTGATCGAAAGCATCCAACAAAAGTTCTTGCATAGGTGCTATAACCATATTTGAAAACAACGCAAACGAGTCTTTTAATTCGTCTGAATTACTGCTAAATCCGTTAGACGATGCTATGCCAAACAATAAAGGACTCGTTACATTGTGTGCTAACATTATTTTCCTTAAACATTCTTCTGATAAAGTACTATACAAATCTGGTGCGTCTGCTACTGGTAATTGTTGTACTTCTGTCTTGGATTCGGAATTATTATTAAAAGAAATTATGACTTTTTCTCCAGACGTGCCTGTTAATTGATTTACAATTTTATTCTTTATAATTTGCTGCTGATCAATCGCAGGTATACCATTAGAAAAATTTATCAAAACACGGCCAGAAAAAGAATTTTGTGTTTCATTAATTAAATATTGTGAAATATCTTCTTCTAAAACTGCATAAGGTATTCCGCCGATATAATCTGGTAGTGCATAATATTTCATTCCTACACTATAAGGCTTTATAAAATAGATTTCAATATCTTCTTTTGAACATCCAAACGCAGGTATTCTTTTTGGCTTGTAGTTTTTTAAATCTGTCCAATCGTCACTATAATAATAAGCTTCAATTTTGCCATCTTCGTTACACTTTTCGGCACGTAATAATTGAACAGGTATATGATGTACTTGTGCAATTTTCTTTCTGCCTTTCGTGTATATAACTTGAACTGCACATTGTCCTAACAACTTTAAATCTGTACATAAGTGCCTAACACAATCTTTATTGAATAGTGCCATCATTTGTGCGTACTCATTAGGCTTTCTTGATGCGTCTGTTGCGCTTAAACCTCTTCCGTATACTAAACGCGTGATGTTGTTTATAATTGCGTTGTTAGTAGTGCTATTTGTGTATCTGTCAATCAAATACTGATAGTAGTTATTGTCCGTACCAAATTCAACCCAGTCTTCTCTTTTAGATTCTTTGATTACAGGTGCTTCGTAGCCACTTAATTTTAATACGTGTATGTTATTACTCATAAATAATAAATTCGTTGTTACTGACGTTTGAAATAAATTCTCCATCATTTACTGAATAGTTTACAACTGGCGTTTGATCCGTTACAAAGATTCTATCCTTGTGTACTATCGTTGTTCCGTTTTTTAGTTCCAAAGTGTAAAAAGTGTTGTTTACTAAATTGAATAAACCATTAACAAAAGTTGCGTTTATTGTATCGTAGTAATCGCCATTCGCAAAACTTGTTATTGTTATTTCAGTTGTTACGTTTGTAGATTCTCCTGTGATATATAACGTGTCATAAGTTTGGCTTCTTGGTATAAAGCTAAAACTTTGTTCTGTTGCTATCGGTTGTAAAATAATCATATCTACTATAATAACTTTTTTTTAAATATTTTGTTTTTAATTCGTGTTTATGTAAACAAAAAAAGGCACTCCGAAAAGTGCCTCTTTGTTATGAAAGGTATAAGAAAGAATCTTATTTATGCAGTACCATCATTGATAGTTGCATCATCAGTACCATTATTAAAAAACGCTTTTAAAGCAGTTTCGTTAGAAACGTTCATAAAGTTAGCAGGAAGTTCTTCCATAGCCGTAAACGTTAAAGAATATCCGTTAAAATCTCCAAGTGCTGCACCAGAAGATACTTCTCCTGCTGAAACGTCTGCACCTTGATCAAGACCCATCATAAAGAATTGGTCTGTCATAGAACGGACTACAATTCTTGGTCTTCCGTATGCAAGAAGTTTAACGTTTTTATGTGTAACAACATCTTGTTTTTTTAAGGCAGCTACTAAAGTCTGCTCAAAGAATGTTGTTCCGTTATCTCTACTTGAATTAATAGCCGTAACGAAACTATTAGTAGTTGATTTTAGTTCGAATTTGTAAAGTGTTAAAGCACTTGCCGTATCTACTGGTGTCCACGAAATTAATTCATCTTCGTGGTTTGCCGTAACCGTGTCATATGTAGCATCATCACTATTCAAAGATTCGTAGTTGATTAGATAGATGGATTTTAGACCGCTCACTGACGATTTGCACTCCTCAATTCTGCCGGAAATTATATCACAACTCATTTTTTTAAAGTTTTATGAATAAAAAAAGGCAGGTACTTTTACCTACCTTTCTTTAATCTGATTAATATTATGCTGAATAAACTACACAATCGTTAGCTATTCCTACTTGTGCGCCTACTTGCATTCTCATAACGATTCTTACGTTATCAGATCCATCATATAAATGAACTGGAATTACAGAAGCTTCTTGCCAATCGCTTAATAGCGATGTTCCGAAATACAAGTTAGAAGTCTGTGCTGCTACCATTGAATTGTCTGCCAATCCGTTAGCAACGAATACAGGAATACCATCGAAAGAAAGACTTCCGTTAGTGTACCATTGTGTTCCTTTGTTGTCAGTACCATTAGCACCAAGTCCTGCTGCTGCAAAACCACCTAATGCACGTACATAATTTCTTGCGATATTTGAAGAAACATACAATTTCAAATCTTCTGCACCGTAAACTGTTGTAGGTATAGCATCAATTACTTTACCCATTTCGTCGATTACGTTAGCTGCCGTTGAAGCTACTGAAGCGATATCTTGTGCTGCTGGTAAACCTGCTGCGTTTAATAGTGTAACAATACCATCGTATGCGTTAGCACCTGCAACACCTGTCCAAAGTAAAGTTTCATTAGAAGCTGCAACTTTAGAAGCAACATATCCTAATAAGTAATCTTCAAAAGATTTAGGAATATCTGCAAAAGCAGAAGCACCCATTTCGATTGCAGTCCAAGTATCGTGAAATTGGCTTCTACAAAGTTGTAGATTTACTTGCATATCTTTAACAGTTAATACGGTTTCACCCATTGTAACAGTTTGTGTATCGTCAAAATCACAAGTTGCATCTGTAAAGATTGAAGAAGTATCAATAGTTTGTAATACTGATTTTCCTTTGACGTTTTCAAGAACGGTAACGCCACCGTTTTCAATTGTAGGCGCACTTAAAAGAGCTGCGGAAATGTATTTTCCCGCTGCCATTCCTGCATAAGAGCTACCTGGAAATGTCGGCTGATCTGCCATAATTTTTAGTTTTTAATTATTATTATTTATTTATTTAATTTTTTGAATACTCTGTCAAGAGTTGTTTCAGTTCTGTTTTGTGCGTAAAGCATTTTTTCTCTTTGTTCTTTGTTTTCTGGATTGAAAGAAATTGGTTTAACTGCTGGATCTAACTCTTCTGTTGAAAGTTCCGTTTTTTCGTCTTCAACAACAACTTCTTCTTCAGAAGTTACTTCTGTTTCTACTTTAGAAAGGTTTTGAAGTTTTGCTTTAAGTTCTTCGTTTTCTTTTTTCAAAGTTTCGATTTCATTAAAGAAAGTTTCTTTTACGATTGACTCAACTACTTTTTTAACAGGCTTTGCTTCGTCTGCCATTTCTTCTTCTTTTTCGTCGTAGTCTTTTTTAGCTTCTTCTTCAATTACTTCTTCTTCTTCTTCGGCTGCTTCTTCTTTAATTTCTGCGATTAAACCCTCTTCTGTAACAACTAAAATTTTAGAATCATCCATCTTGTATTCTCCAATAGGAAGTGGAATTCTTTGTTCGTCTTCTGTGATTATAACAACTTCGTTTTCTGGTGCAAATTCATCTGCTTCAATGATTGTTACACCATCTTCTAACTTGCGTTGTTCAAGTTTAACTTCCATTCCTAAAAGTTCTCTTACTTTGTTTAGTATTGCTTTATTGTTCATAGCTTATTTAATTATTCGTGTTTATAGATTTTTTCTTAAATCGTCTTGTGCTTTTGTGTATTTAGCAATAGGCAATTTTAAGCCTAAATCTTTTGCTGCTGCTTCTGCTTTCTTTATATTTTTTTCAAATACAGTTATTAAGGTTTGTGCTTTTTTATCTAATGGTGTTTTTTTCTTTTTGAATCCTTCTATATATTTTATTTCTTCTTCTTGTCTTTTTTGATTTGCCTCAACTTTTTTATCTGCATCATCTCTTCTACTTCGTGCTGCTAAAAATTGGTCTTCAAGTTTAAAAAAAACATCTGCGGCTTTTTTTGCAGTCGCATATAATTTATCGCCTTCCTTTTTGTCTTTTTCTAAAAAACCTT
>CBDICL010000012.1:0-1588 GCA_965277255.1 Flavobacteriaceae bacterium
TTTAAGGGGTCACAACTGGATGCTTTTAGCCCATAGGCCATAGTGTACTGTTACCTTGAATTCAAACTAAGCTATCTTAAAAACCTGAAATTGTTTTCAATTAGAGTAAAAGAATTATCTGAGCCTATAGTTTTGTGAAGAAAAGGCGACGGGTTTTAGCTCTTTTTATAAGCATTTTCTTGAGAAACCGATCTTTGAGTGACGCTAGGTGATTTTACGGTAAAAAACGCAAAATTGGGAAGGGAAATCTGTATTTAACTGAAAATCGATTAAGTTGAAACGAAATGTGCTGTGCTTCAGATAATCACAATTATATGTGTCACACATGTGCAAAAGAATTTTTAAATTCGAGCTTCAATTAAGCAGTTATTGACAAAATATCAAATTTTCACGATATTGCCCCAAATTTCACATTTTCACAAAAATCGTAATTTTTCAAGTATATTTGCAACTTTTTAGACCAACTGCTTCATCCCTATAAATTTTATGGCAGGGACATGTCAGGAATACTCTTTTTCATTTTTGCCAGTTGTGAGATTTAGAAAGTGACCATATATTACAGTCATTGGCATTGTCATATATGCACTTTGATGGTCAGTTTTTACATGGACTTGCAGGAAACATATTTTGCATTACATACAGAAGCAGACGATCTATGTTGTACGGGTGCTTTTAGCTCTTGTCTCAAGGTCTCTGCCTATTGAAACATGCCTTTGACCTGCTCTGTCAACTTTGGCCAAGATTTCAGGTATTGCTTTCTTTCACAGGGAAGCTGAGGTAATTGACCAGTGTCATTGACATTAAAAGTTTGGGCCATTTCATTCAGGTAAAACCAAAACAGTTGGACATCAAGATTCTCATCTAAGTAGGCCTCATGCTTAGTTTATTTCTCATGTTGGCATGATAACATCACAATTCACTTTAAGAAACAAAATTTGGAGACATAAACTAAGATAGCTGTATATGCGGCATAAAGTTGATTATTTCTCACTAACATCACCTGCATGCTATGAGAACATTTTTGCTTCCTGTTTTTTTAAAATCTTATGCTTTTGATAAACAGAAAAAAAACTGGTTCTATGTTTCCTTTGTTCAAATTGATTGGCATTGCAAATCATTCAAGACTCCATGTTTTGGACACTGTCCTGCAGACATATATTACACCTTGTATAGCAATGTATTGCATGCAATGTAAACATGTGCTAGCTGATTAGCATATTCAAATTCAATCGTTGATTTCAGAAAAAGTGACTGTGCAAACTTTTCATGATTATTTGAATGCAAAAATAGTTTGTATCTTGATGTTGCCATTCGATAGCGGTACAAAGTTGAACCATATGATTAACATATCTTGTGTGTGTCATTGACAGAATGGCAGGGGCTGAAATCCAGGATATGGACAGACCATATTCAGGGGTGGATCCAGGATATGTAAAAAGGGGGGGCCGGGTGGCTGATATAACCCGAAAATAGCCCGAAAATAACCTAAAATAGGCTGAATTTACATGATTTATCTATCAAAAGGGGGGGGGGCGGTGCCGATTCGGACCATACGTGGATCCGCCCCTGCATATTCATATAATACAGG
>CBDICL010000013.1:0-3025 GCA_965277255.1 Flavobacteriaceae bacterium
CTATGGGTAAAGGGCGACCATACTGAAGAAAGATTTGTTCAACAGGAAGTGCATCTTCTGGGTCAAGTTCGATGAGGTTTTTGACAAGTAGGATGCCTCTAATTGTGTTGTCTTGGTTGTCATACACTGGTACTCTGGAATGGCCTTTGGCAACGATCTGTAGGAAAATAAATTTGGAGATTTATAAGTACCTGTATTAAGCCTGTAACCTGGGGAGGGGACCTGGGCACTCAAATATGTGCTGCATAATTTTTTTGGGGTAGTGTCACTATGGCAGCACATATCCAACAATGGTAGTGTAACCTTCCTTAGACAGGGCTCAATTTTACACTTTTTTACCCACATGACACAAGGACCTGTCAGACTCATAATCTACAGGTTCTTAAGGAAATCCACAGGTTTCCAATCTTAACTTTATGAATATCCCGAAAATCAACAGGTCTACTAGACCATCTCATTATTAAGCTTGGTGGTCTTCCTGCAAAATTCAGCAGTCGGGATTAAGGGGTGACAACTGCATGCTTTTAGCCCATAGGCCATAGTGTACTGTTACCTTGAATTCAAACTAAGATATCTTAAAAACCTGAAATTGTTTTCAATTAGAGTAAAAGAATTATCTGAGCCTATAGTTTTGTGAAGAAAAGGCGACGGGTTTTAGCTCTTTTTATAAGCATTTTCTTGAGAAACCGATCTTTGAGTGACGCTAGGTGATTTTACGGTAAAAAACGCAAAATTGGAAAGGGAAATCTATATATAACTGAAAATCGATAAAGTTGAAACGAAATGTGCTGTGCTTCAGATAATCATAATTATATGTGTCACACATGTGCAAAAGAATTTTTTAAATTCGAGCTTTAATTAAGCAGTTATTGACAAAATATCAAATTTTCACGATATTGCCCCAAATTTCACATTTTCACAAATATCGTAATTTTTCAAGTATTTTTGCAACTTTTTAGACCAACTGCTTCATCCCTATAAATTTTATGGCAGGGACATGTCAGGAATACTCTTTTTCATTTTTGCCAGTTGCCACACAACATTTTTTATTGTCAAAAAGCTCAAAATTTCGTGTAATTTGGACCATAAGATTTTATTCAAATTTCACTAGCAAGTGGTACAAACATTTTTTAGGAATGTATGGAGAGACTTTAGACTTCCAATGTCAGCATTAGCAATGGTAGCATGTAAGAGTTTACGGCAAATTCACAAAATTGATTTTCTGATCAGGCATTATATTGCTTTACTATTGCTGATGCTGACATTGGAAGTCTAAAGTCTCTTCATACATTATTTGTCAAGTAAATGGACCACTCGCTGGTGAAATTTAAACAAAATCGTATGGTCCAAACTGTACAATTTTTTTTGCTCTTTGACAAAAAATGGTAAACGTTTTTGACAAAGTGTTGATGCCATTTTGGAAGACGTTTCTATGACTGAAACAATATTTTGATGCTCAAACATTAATTTAAAGTCTATCATCTATCAGTATTCAAAAATTATGGTACTCCAACATGTGCAACCAAGTTAAAAGTTGCACCAAACATCATGGCAGACCAATCAGTCTTAACGAAAATAGATCGTAGCCTTAAAGATAGCAGTTTCAATGTGAACATTTACAGAACAGAATTATTTCCAATATGCACCCATGCTCCAATAAAAATCCACTAAGAAAATTCACTCATAAAACCTCAAAACTGCAAAGGATTCAGTCTATTTCAAACTCTAGAACAAAAAATGTCATAATGGTTCACTTTTGGTGACACTTTTGAACATGTGACCCTATACTCAACCTTTCATACAGGCCAATTTGAAGAACCAGTCAGCCGGCAGGTCACACAAGAGATCGCTATTTTCTTTTTCAGCCAGCGAAGGTGACCTCGCTTTCCAAGAGGCATTTTTGCAGAGATGAAAATGAGAAATAGTTTCCAATTCGCTATTTAGACGATCTTTCAGGCACAATTTCTATTATCAATGTAATATTTTGGGAGCTTAGACTTCAATATTAATGTATATTTGAAATAGGAGTGGGCTATAAATGGGTCATTTTTTGTTTTGCTTAGGGCTTAGTTTTTTGGGGTTCCATTTAACTCATCTCAACATGAAACAACAAAATTTTATGTCTTATGTCTAAAATCTTATGTCACCATTCCTTGTATTTTAGGAAGGAGTGGATTAGAGTGCAAAATCCTTCAAATTAATCCAATTTCAGAATTTTGTTCTGATTTTGGTGTCTAGATACATGCAAATGAGGTCAAAAAGTATTCTTTTGAAAGTTGCATGAAAACTGGACATTGCGTTTTCTTGAAATTTGACATTTTAGGTCAAAATTAAGCATGAGGGCGCTTTTAAAGATTTTGCGCAGGTTTTCGCACTAACGCTGTTTTTAAGTTCGCAGTGATGGAGGCAACCTCAAGTTTGACCTGCTAAAGAAATTCGGGCATTTTATCAGAAGCTGTTTGCCCGTAGTGCTCATTTGAACGCTAATTTGGATACCACCATTGAATTGTACACAGGAAAAGTTTGTTGACCCCTGTGCATTTGAATAGGAGAAAGTAAGGGGCATTCAAACGAGTACTACGGCCAAACTAATTGTGATAGATTGCTCAAATTTCTTGAGCATGTCGATCTTGTGATTGTCTTTGCAGCTGTATAGTTTGAAACAGTAAGCGGAAGAAAACTTGCGAAAAATCTTAAAAAGCGCCCCCATGCTTGAATTTGACCAAAAGAGTCGATTTTTAAGAAAATGCAAAGTTCAAATTTCATGTTACTTTCAGAATTTGATGCTCTTAGCTCATTTACATATGTTTAGACACCAAATACAAACCAACATACAAGAAAAGTAGTGATTTGAAGGATTTTGTATGTAAATCCTCTCTTCTTACATAAATAAGGATGGTGGCACAAGAGGGCGCTGCACACTTTTTTCTTGGACCGCAGGCCGAAAATTTTGTCATTTCATGTTGAGATAGGTTCAATGGATGGCAAAAAAACTAAGCCCTAATGAAAACTAGCAAAAACCCGT
>CBDICL010000014.1:0-1758 GCA_965277255.1 Flavobacteriaceae bacterium
GCACTCGTGGACAGTATATTAGATCACATAGTACCGGAGAGGATTTCATTTCTCTCATAGTGGCAGTCTTCCTCAGTGAGCAGTTGAAAGCAGTTTGACTGAAGTTTGGAGTCCTTGACTTTCGTCGCAAAAGGCTGATAGGTGTAGGGTCCACCTTGACATTCGTCGAAAACGACCAAGGTGTTGGTCTACCTTGACATTCTTCGGAAAGGACTTTACTCAGTCGTCATAGTTTTCTCCAGTGATCAGTTCATAGCTTGACTGGACAGTAGTTTTGCATCCATCTTGTGTAACCAGACTTTCGACGTCTGTTCGCATTTTGGACTTTAGTTTTGGAGCATGTGAAATAAGGATATTCCTCACAATAAGTCGTTTCGCTGATAGTCATCGCGTCGCTATAGGTCTACACGCAACAGGCTTTGTAAGTTTACATTGAAACTTAGTTAAGCTAAGTATTTCTTTAATATATTATTTTGTAATCATAATTATTCATCAATCATTGTATATTTGTTAATTACTGTACTGCACCTCTGGGCCTTATTTTTGAAGACTTTGTGCATTTTCTCAAAAAATAAAGCAACTTCGGACAAAGTATCCTATGGATCTGGTCAGAAATGTTCCAAGGAACTCGAAAATTACAGTTTTACTTCAGTAGAGACCATTGTTGTGAAGTTACAGTGAAAAATGTGCGAAAATCAATATTTTCCATGTTTTGAGCCATAAATCAATAACCACTTGAGTTAGTGAAATTCCAGTGCAATAATTAGGTTCCCTGAAACGTTACCTATAAGAAACATATCTTACTTGTTACCAATGTGTTGTAGTTTTTGAGAAAAATGCAAAAACAGTCCAAAAACTAGCCTGGGGTGCAGTACCCCCTTAAGCAGCATATTTCATGTTCCAACATCAATCTAAATCTCATCTGTAGTGAACTCTTCAAATCAAAATCTACTCTAAACCTCAACACTAGCATTGTATGGTTTGCTTACTGGAAATCGTAACTCTGAAGTACTAAATGCGTCCTGTCATGAGGCTTTACAGGTATACTGGTTTGCTTACAATCCCTATAAGTAGCAGCCTACATTTCAATTGACATGTGGGAAATGCTATCTTACTGTTAGTAGCTAGCTAATTACTGATTAAACCAATTTTTGTCAGTTTTTTCTTCTTCTTTAAGGGGGTACTGCACCCCTGGGCCTTATTTTTGAAGACTTTGTGCATTTTCTCAAAAAATAAAGCAACTTCGGACAAAGTATCCTATGGATCTGGTCAGAAATGTTCCAAGGAACTCAAAAATCACAGTTTTACTTCAGTAGAGACCATTGTTGTGAAGTTACAGTGAAAAATGTGCGAAAATCAATATTTTCCATGTTTTGAGCCATAAATCAATAACCACTTGAGTTAGTGAAATTCCAGTGCAGTAATTAGGTTCCCTGAAATGTTACCTATAAGAAACATATCTTACTTGTCACCAATGTGTTGTAGTTTTTGAGAGATATTGTTGGTAATTTTAGTTAGTGAGAACCCAAACTTGAAACGTTTCTGAAAGTTTTATTCGCATCAGGCAAAATTCAGGGTATCAGGTGATAAACTGGATTACTTGAAAATGGTATATTTTAGGTACAGCCCTTCATCAAGGATTTACAAGGGAACAAAGTGCATCATGCATTGTTGAAGATTACGTTATCTTGACATACTCTAATAAACTTTATTCACTTTGAGAATGGACGTGAAATCATGACATGTCTCTTCATGTAT
>CBDICL010000015.1:0-9210 GCA_965277255.1 Flavobacteriaceae bacterium
ACAATTACAACAACAACCTGTACAAGCCTTTGTAGTGAGTGGAGAAGTAACAACAAGCCAAGCACTTGACAGAAACAGAGTACAAAATGCAACACTATAAACAAATAAAAGTTATTATAATATGAAGATAGTTGAACTTATAATTGATCCAAACGATGAACAAAGTGGAATAGACGCAATTTCTTTAGTAGAAACTCCTGCGATTGAATCCAACTTCATCGCACTTTCTAAACAAAAACACGAACTATACTTAAAAGAGATTAACGCAGAAAAGAAAATCTTAATGGGTGCTGCACTTATTCCAGATAAAAGTATTTACAGAAGAAACGACAAAGGCGATGAGTACTATATTTACTTTTCCAAAAACACGGTACGCCAAGCTTCAGAATTATTCTTTAAAAAATCGAATCATAAAAACGCAACCTTTGAACACGAAAATAAAATTGATGGTGTTACAATAGTTGAAAGTTGGATCGTAGAAGATAGCAAGAAAGATAAAACCGCTTTATACGGCTTGGATGTACCTGTTGGCACTTGGATGGTATCGGCAAAGATAGACGATCAAGAACTATACAACAAAGCAAAAGAGGGTACTATCCGTGGTTTCAGTATTGAAGGATTTTTCAGCGACAGATACGATATGAGTAAAGACGATAAAAAAACGGAAACAATAAACAAACTAAAAGACCTATTGAAATGAATTTAAGAGAAAAGATTGAAAAAGAAATTACTGATAAAGTAATGACTAAACTTGCAAGTGAAAAAGTAGAACTAAACAAACTAAAAGATTTTACTTCATCATTCGATAAATTTTTTAAAGTGTATAATCTTGATGAATTAGGCTTAGCGGTAGAAAATTCAATAGATAAATTAAAGAAAAATTATATTGAAAGTGCAAGTGCTTTAAGTAACGTTGATAAAAATTATCAAGAATTGAGAAAAGCAGCTTTAGATTTAGGTTTAGATGTGCCAAAAAAACAAGAAGAAATGTACAAAGAAGTTTTACGTTTTATGAAAGAAGCTTCATCTATTGTAAAAAAATATAGATAAAAACACGAACTATGAGTAAAAAGAAAGTAGAAAGGCCACAAGCACAAAGCAGTCCTAAAAACTCTCGTAAAGCTTGTTTATGTGAAGACAATACATACTCTACAAAGTGTTGTAAAGGCACTATAAGGAATCAAGGAATAGGCAACATATAAACCAAAAATGCAACAAACAATTTAAAATAAAGTTAATATAGTATGGAACGACTAAATAAGATTTTTGCTAAATGGGCAAAAGAAGACAATTTCACAAAATTAGCTTCGCAAAAAGTAGAACTTGGACTTATTGACGATTTAGATAAAGCTTTACAACAAGGCGAAGATATTTTAAACGGATTAAAAGTTAATAATGCGCGTATCTTAGATATGGAAAAGCTTAAAAATAAAAGGTTAAAAGAAGAAACAAAATTGTATCAAAAACGCGACAAAGCAGCGGATGTATATTTTAAACTTGAAGACCAATTTTTAAATGCTAAAGCTGTATATAATGATAGCATTGAAAGAATAAAAAGCAGCGAAGCAGATATAGAATCAATTCAAAAAGAGGTTGAAAAAGCAGAAAAAAGCAAAGCGCCAAAAGCAAAAAAAGCGCAAAACCTTTTAAATATATTTGACAAAAATTTACAAAAAGCAGAAGCAGCGGCAAAAGATTTAGGTTTAAAATTGCCTATTGCTAAATACAAAAAAATGCAAGACAATTTAAGAAAAAATCTATAAACACGAATAATTAAATAAGCTATGAACAATAAAGCAATACTAAACAAGGTAAGAGAACTTTTAGGAATGGAAGTGAAACTTGAACAACGCAAATTAGAAGATGGTGTTACAATCATTGAAGCAGATGAATTTGCAACAGATAACGAAGTCGTTATAATCACAGAAGACGAACAAAGAATTCCACTTCCTATTGGAGAATACAAAATGGAAGACGGAATGATTTTAGTTGTTACTGAAGAGGGTTTAATCGCTGAAATAAAAGAAGAAGCAGCCGAAGAAGAAGAAGAAGTAATTGAAGAAGAAGCTAAAAAAGACTACGACGAAAAAGAAGAAGAAATGGCAGACGAAAGTAAGCCAGTTAAAAAAGTAGTTGAATCAATCGTAAAAGAAACTTTCTTTAATGAAATCGAAACTTTGAAAAAAGAAAACGAAGAACTTAAAGCAAAACTTGAAAACCTTTCTAAAGTAGAAACAGAAGAAACAGAAGAAGTTGTTGAAGACGAAAAAACGGAACTTTCTACAGAAGAATTAGACCCAGCAGTAAAACCTATTTCTTTCAATCCAGAAAACAAAGAACAAAGAGAAAGAATACTCTATGCACAAAATAGACAAGAAACTACTTTAGATAGAATCTATAAAAAATTAAATAAATAAATAATAATAATTAAAAACTAAAAATTATGGCAGATCAGCCGACATTTCCAGGTAGTACTTATGCAGGAATGGCAGCAGGAAAATACATTTCCGCAGCTCTTTTAAGTGCGCCTACAATTGAAAACGGTGGCGTTACCGTTCTTGAAAACGTCAAAGGAAAATCAGTATTACAAACTATTGATACTTCTTCAATCTTTACAGATGCAACTTGTGACTTCGACGATACACAAACCGTAACAATGGGCGAAAGCGTATTGACTGTTAAAGATATGCAAGTAAATCTACAACTTTGTAGAAGCCAGTTCCACGATACTTGGACTGCGATCGAAATGGGTGCTTCTGCTTTTGCAGATATTCCTAAATCTTTTGAAGATTACTTATTAGGATATGTTGCTTCTAAAGTTGCAGCTTCTAATGAAACTTTATTGTGGACAGGTGTAGCAGGTGCTAACGCTTATGATGGTATTGTTACACTATTAAACGCAGCAGGTTTACCAGCAGCACAAGATATTGCTTCAGTAGCTTCTACGGCATTGAACGTAATCGACGAAATGGGTAAAGTAATTGATGCTATACCTACAACAGTTTACGGTGCAGAAGATTTGAAATTGTATGTTTCTTCAAATATCGCAAGAAATTATGTACGTGCATTAGGTGGTTTTGCAGCAGCAGGACTTGGTGCTAATGGTACTGAAAACAAAGGTACACAATGGTACACTAACGGAAGTCTTTCTTTCGATGGTATTCCTGTATTTGTTGCTAACGGATTGGCAGACAATTCAATGGTAGCAGCACAGACTTCTAACTTGTATTTCGGAACGTCTTTATTGTCAGATTGGCAAGAAGCTTCTGTGATTCCAGTTCATTTATATGATGGATCTGATAACGTAAGAATCGTTATGAGAATGCAAGTAGGCGCACAAGTAGGAATAGCTAACGATTGTGTAGTTTATTCATAATATTAATCAGACTAAAGAAAGGTAGGTAAAAGTACCTGCCTTTTTTTATTCATAAAACTTTAAAAAAATGAGTTGTGATATTACAAATGGGCGTATAGAACAATGTAAAGATTCAGTAAGTGGATTAAAAGCGATTTACTTCGCCAATTTCGACGATTTGGATTCTGATAATGTTGTATATGATGTTGCAAACGGAGATGTTATTGACACTTGGCAACCAGCAGCACCTTTAAGCTTATACAAATACGAATTGAAGAGTACAACGAATTCCTTCACTACGGCAATAGAAAGCAGCAGAGATAACGGAACGACATTCTTCACTCAAACTTTAGTAGCTGCTTTAAAAAGACAAGATTTCGCTACACACAAGAACGTAAAACTTCTTGCATACGGAAGACCAAGAATAATTGTTAGAACAATGACAGACCAATTTTTCTTAATGGGATTAGATCAAGGTGCAGACGTTTCAGCAGGAGAAATTTCTTCTGGTGCAGCACTTGGAGATTTTAACGGATACTCTTTGACCTTTACGGCAATGGAAGAACTTCCAGCTAACTTTATTGATGTATCAACTGAAGCAGGACTTGCTACGGCTTTTGCAGATGGTGGTGGAACTGATGCAGTTATCGTTACTTCATAAGATTCTTTCTTATACCTTTCATAACATAAGAGGCACTTTTCGGAGTGCCTTTTTTTGTTTACATAAACACGAATTAAAAACAAAATATTTAAAAAAAAGTTATTATAGTAGATATGATTATTTTACAACCGATAGCAACAGAACAAAGTTTTAGCTTTATACCAAGAAGCCAAACTTATGACACGTTATATATCACAGGAGAATCTACAAACGTAACAACTGAAATAACAATAACAAGTTTTGCGAATGGCGATTACTACGATACAATAAACGCAACTTTTGTTAATGGTTTATTCAATTTAGTAAACAACACTTTTTACACTTTGGAACTAAAAAACGGAACAACGATAGTACACAAGGATAGAATCTTTGTAACGGATCAAACGCCAGTTGTAAACTATTCAGTAAATGATGGAGAATTTATTTCAAACGTCAGTAACAACGAATTTATTATTTATGAGTAATAACATACACGTATTAGAATTAAGTGGCTACGAAGCACCTGTAATCAAAGAATCTAAAAGAGAAGATTGGGTTGAATTTGGTACGGACAATAACTACTATCAGTATTTGATTGACAGATACACGAATAGCACCACGAATAACGCTATTATAAACAACATCACTCGTTTAGTATATGGAAGAGGTTTGAGTGCAACAGATGCTTCAAGAAAGCCTAATGAGTACGCGCAAATGATGTCACTATTCAATAAAGATTGTGTAAGGCACTTATGTACTGATTTAAAGTTGTTAGGCCAGTGTGCCGTTCAAGTCATATACACGAAAGGCAGAAAGAAGATAGCACAAGTTCATCATATTCCTGTTCAATTACTTCGTGCCGAAAAGTGTAATTCGGAAAACGGCAAAATTGAAGCTTACTATTATAGTGACGATTGGACAGACTTAAGAAACTATAAGCCAAAAAGAATACCTGCCTTTGGATGTTCAAAAGAAGATATTGAAATCTATTTTATAAAGCCTTATAGTGTAGGATTAAAGTACTATTCCCACGTGGATTATACGGGAGGTATTCCTTATACGGTTTTAGAGGAGGATATTTCTGAATACTTAATTAACGAAGTAGAAAACGGATTTAGTGGAAGAAGTGTAGTGAACTTCAATAACGGAGTTCCAAGTGAAGACCAACAACAAATAATAAAAAACAAAGTACAAAGCCAATTAACAGGAATGAGTGGCGAAAAGTTAATAGTAGCTTTTAACAACAACGCAGAATCTAAAACTACGGTAGATTCTATGCCTGTAAATGACGCACCAGATTTGTATAGTACTTTATCAGAAGAGTGTTTAAGAAAAATAATGTTAGCACACAATGTAACGAGTCCTTTATTGTTTGGCATAGCATCGTCTAACGGATTTAGCAGTAATTCAGACGAATTAAAGGATTCGTTTGCGTTGTTTTCAAATATGGTTATAGCACCAATGCAAGAACTATTGTTAGATGCGTTTGATCAGATACTTGCATACAACGGGGTATGCTTTAAACTTATTCTTTAGAACGTTAAAACCTTTGGAGTTTGTAGATTTAGAAAACGTACAAACAGAAGAACAAATACAAGAAGAAACAGGATTAGAATTAAGTGGCGATTTTGTAGGCAAAGAACTTATAGAACTTGGCGAAATGCCAAAAGCTGATTGGTTGCTTATAGATGAATTTGAAGTAGACTACGATACAGACGAAGACGAAAACACGTTACTTTCAAGCGACATAAAAACGGAATTAAGCCTAAAAGATAGATTAATCAATTTAGTAAGTACAGGAAGTGCTTTTCCTAATTCCAAAAGTACACAAGACGATGTAATTGATGGAATTAAGTTTATTACACGTTATGTTTATGCAGGGAAAACAGGTGGCAAAAGTGGTAAAGCACGAGATTTTTGTAAAAATATGATGAGGGCTAACAAGATATATCGTAAAGAAGATATTGTAAGAATGGAAAGCCAAGCAGTAAATCCTGGCTTTGGAGAATTTGGATCAGATTTTTATTCGGTATGGTTACACAAAGGGGGCGCTCGTTGTAATCATCGCTTCAATAAACAAGTTTATGTAGCTTTTGAGGGTACAGGAATTGATGTAAAAAGTCCTTTGGCTAATCGTGTTGCAGTTCGTAAAGCAGAAAAGTATGGATATGTAGTAAAAAATCCAAAGTTAGTAACTACACCACCTGCACAAACAACAACAAAAGGGTATAGTCCTAATAATCCAAACACAAGAAAATACTGGGAATAATGGCAAAAGCACTATTAATAAGCAGACAGGATGCGATTCGTTTCACAAATATGAACGGAAACATAGACACGGATAAATTTATTCAGTACGTTTCGATCGCACAAGATATTCATATACAATCAATGTTAGGAACAAAGCTTCTTGAAAGATACAAGCAGAAATAATTGCAGGAACTTTGGCAAATCCATACAAAGACTTATTAGAAATTTACATAAAACCTGCCTTAATTCACGCCAGTATGTTGGAGTTCTTGCCTTTTAGTGCAGTAACTATTGCAAACAAAGGCGTATATAAACACGGAGCAGAAAATTCAGAAACGGTAAGTAAAGAAGAAATAGATTTTTTAGTAGAAAAACAACGTCAAACTTATATGCACTACAAAGAAAGGTTTGTAGATTATATATGCGACAATAGCAGCACGTTTCCAGAATACAATACAAATACAGGAAGTGATATGAGTCCAAACGAAAGTACAAATTTCACAGGTTGGATTTTATGAAGAAACACTACACACCAAAAGAAAAAAACGTAAAGCGTTTACAGACGTTTTTAAATAAATATTATGGCAGAAATAAAGATCAGCAACCTAAGGGCAAAGAGTGCTAATTTAGCAAACACAGATTTATTTGTTATAGCAGAATCTGATGGTGCAGGTGGCTTCGTATCAAAGAAAATCACAGGTGCAGAAATATCGGCTATTGCAGGAAGTAACATATATTTAATAGATGGCACGGTTAGAAGCAACAGAACAATAGATTTAAACGGCGTTTACTTGGCTTTTCAAAATAGTGGCGCAGATGTATTAAAAATTAGTGCAGCTGATGTTATAAGCTTTAACAATGCGTATTCATTTCCTACGGCAGATGGAACAAACGGTCAAGTTCTTATAACTGATGGAAGCGGCAATTTAACTTTTAACCAACCAACGACAGGATTATACGCACAGACTACACAAAGTGCAACACTAACCAACACAACAACAGAAACAAGTATAGTAGGAACAGGAGTTGGAAGTTTAACAATACCAGCTAATCACTTTGTAGTAGGCGATTCTTACCACGCAAAAATTGGTGGTGAAATTTCAGCACAAAGTGGCGACAATATCACAATAAGAATTAAGAGCGGAGCAACGGTATTAGCAACAACAGGCACTATTTCTTTAAGTCCAGCGACAGGTTTAGGATGGGAGTGTGAAATAGATTTTACGGTGACAGCTATTGGTTCAACAGGTTCAATGTGTACAAATGGAAATTTTGCATATAATAGAAATACGGGAAGTTTAGAGGGTTTTGTATTTCAAGATGTAGAAACATTTAATACAACTATTGCAAACACTTTAGAAATCACGGCAGAATGGGGACGAGCTAAAACAGAAGACCAAATTTATTCTTCAAACTTTGTACTATATAAAACGTATTAAAAATGGCAAACACAATAGGATTCGGACAAGCAGCAGTAAATAATACAAATGGCTTTGGTAAAGCACCAACAAATAATACAATAGATTTTGGCGAAATTTGTGCAGATAGTTGGAGTCCAGAAACCAACTTAACAGGAGCAGGAGCAATACCTTTTAGCAATACTAAATCAATAGGACTTGACGGCATAGATGGATATATGGATAGTGGTACAACTTATTCAGAATTAGATGGTCAAACAAAGGCAACTTTTTCCTTATGGGTTAAACCACAACTAAATCAAAATGGAATACTTTTTCATATTCCAAGAAACACAAGCCTCGCACAAGGACAAGTGTTGTGCTCTATAGACAATTCCTATCGTGTACGTTGGTCAATGGATACAACAACATACTTTGGAAATTCTAAAATTAATGTAATTACCTTAAATACTTGGAATCATATTTTGATTTGTATTGATTTAACACAAAGTGCATCACAAGATAAGAATAGAGTTTTTATAAATGGCGTAAATCAAACGGCTGTATCAAATTTAGGAACAAGAACTGCATTTTCAACATCTACAGGAAGTTTATTAATTGGCGAAGAAACTCTTGGATATTTGACACCATTTTTAGGCAATATGGATGAAGTAGCTATATGGAGTGGTACAGATTTACGTGATGACGTAGCTACTATCTACAATAGTGGAGTGCCTAACAATTTAAACGATAACGGATTGACTGCACCAACAACTTGGTACAGATTTGAAGGTACAGGGTTGACTGCAATAGATAGTGGAACAGGTGGAAACAATGGAACACTTGAAAATGGAGTAATTCGAAGTACAGACGTACCTACATAAAAACGAATTAAAATAAAATAAAATGCACGAATTTGAACATTACGGAATAATAGATATAGCAGCAGCAAATGCAGTAGATTATTCACAAGTTGGAGAAACAAGTATTGACACTATTAGAATGAATTTAGCTTTAACTGAATTTGTTGTAAAATGGCATCATACACCAACATTTATAGAAGATGGAACAATAGTACCTTTACAAGTATTAACACACGAAGAAACTTTGGCACTTATGCAAACGCCAGAATGGAGTGAAGAAATACCTGTGGAATAATGGATATTAGAAACCATCAAAACGTACTTGCAGTATTGTATTTTCTTGCTGGATGCTTCTGCGCCTTTTCTTGTATGTTTACAAGTACAGAATTACACGTACAGGCGTTTGGTGTATTTCTATTATTTAAAATTATTTGGCTAATTACAGAACAACTATAAGATGAAAACACAACTCTATATACTGACAACTAAATTTAAACTTTACTCAACTAAACTAATGGCTATTATTCTTTCGTTTTTTTTACCTATTGTCGGTATTATTATTCTTATTGCTGCTTCTGTTATTTTAGATACAATTACAGGTATCTGGAAAGCAAAGAAACTTAAACAACCAATTACAAGCAGAAGATTGTCTGCGATCATATCAAAGATTTTACTTTATGAAGCTACGGTAATGTTGTTTTATGC
>CBDICL010000016.1:0-25317 GCA_965277255.1 Flavobacteriaceae bacterium
GTATTTTTGTGTGTAGCTTTTGGAAAATTACGTAGTGATTTGCTGTACTAATCTGTTGTAACCTCGCCCACACCCTGTTACCGTTTCAGTTTGTAACCTCAGCACTTGCTTCGAACCGATCTGTGTTTTTTACATACTAAACACGGTATCATTTGGATAATATAGTTAGGCTCCGACCTCAACCACACCCATCGACGGTAACATATTTTTTACAAGGTTAACACGAGATCATTTGGATAATATAAGTGAATCAAATAAATAATAATTATGCAAATAAGTTTAGACACAATAGATCCAACAATATTTACTACAGAAATATTAAATAAATATAAAGTAGAATTAGTACAAAGCATAGATTTAGATAATATCTTTGAATTAACTTTTAAATCTTCTTATAATAACTTAAAATCTTTTTATAATAAATACTATTATACTGGAGAAACATTTGAAGAGTATATAAATAATTAATTACAAAGTAAACACGACCTCAACTGGATAATATAAATGTAACTAAATATAACAAATATGAACACACTAACTAAAGTTGAACTATACATATTAGAAGATGCAATTATGGATTATTACTACTCCAGAGATAAGAATCCAAAACACTTAGAATTACAAAGCTAAAATAACAAATATGATTAAAAATGCTAAGTAAAACAAGGGTTTGAGTAACATATATACACGTTACTACAACACTCTCACTAAAAATATTAACAAATAAACAACAACCATTATGAGTAATGAATTAAGATTAAAAATAGAAAAGCAAAATGCAAGAACAGAAAGAGATTTTTCCTTCTATGGTCTTGGTATGAAACGAGTTACTAGAGTTACATTCTCACGAGGTCCTAGATGGAACAGTATCAACTCAACTAAGATTTACTATGCACACACTAAACTACAAGCTTAATACGACTTTAAATGGATAATATAAATGTAAAACAAACAACTATGAAATACAACACTGCATTACACAACTACTTCAACCAACATAAAAACCTCGGCAAGTTATTCAATGAGATGGATGCTATAGATATTGAAATTGATCCACTACATAATAAAAAACTATACTTAAAAAGTCTAGGTTTCAGTCAAGAAAAAATAAACCAACTATTAAAAATAAAATAATATGTCACAACTAACAAGACTACACGAGCTGAATGGTAAACTGGATATGCTACAAGATCTTAAAATATCTGGTCTAGGTTTATCACTTGAACAACAAGAAAAGTTGCTATACACACACCAACAAGTTCTTGACCAACGTTTCGAATTACTAAAACAAATTAAAAAAGAATATATACTATGAAAAAACCAAACCAACTAATTGCACACGAAATATTTGAAGACAACCTTGAAGATTTCAAACAAAACAAAAGCTATAATGAGCTAGACAAACCAAACCAAATTGTGGTCTGTAGAATTGTAAATAACTTAATAAGACAAGAATACTACTAATATGATAATAATAAACAAATACACAGGACGTGACGTCTCAAGAGAATTCCTAGCCTTAATGGAAGGTATAATAACAAACGAAGAATTTGAACTAATAACATTAACACTAAAATAAACAACATGAGCTATACAAATTACAAAATAGATGAACTAGCACAAGATTTTTCTGAAGATGCATGGAATGCATTTCACAATGCAGAAATAAATGACCAAGATGATCTATATGATTATAGACACCAATGGATTGACAACAAAGTAATATACACACACGACTGCAAAAGATATATTGACGATTTAAACTATGATATATTTGAAGAGCATGACTTATTTGGCCGTGCAGAAAACTGGTCGCAAGCAGCATATAATGCTATCTACGACGCTCTAGATGAGTCCGATGACACTGTCTCTTGGTATGATATGGAACAGGTATTACAAGAAGCCACAAACTAAATAACAATGGAAGAAATAACATTTGAACCAATTTACTGTAACTCTTGCAACAATACAGATCTTACATACAACCAAAGTATTATGGATTCATATTGTGCAAACTGTGGCGAATGGCAAGACGGTGAATATTAATACAATTACAAACTAAACACGAACAACAATGGATAATATTAACAAATAACAAATATATGAACACACTAATACAACAAGTAGCAAATCAATGTATTGAAGAGATTGATCTCTGTATTGACAAAACAATACACTGGCAACTTACAGATAATAATGATGATAATGCTAATAACCCTGATTTATTCGAATTAGAATTAAAAATTAAACAACAAATATTATTTACACTAATTAAAAAAGTAACAAAATGACACTACACGACGTATACATACTAGATAAAATAAATGAAAACAAAATGCATACAATGCATGAGAAAACTTATATCGCTAAAAATAAATATCGAATAAAGTTACCAACTGAAACATTAAATGACTACTTTTACAATAACAAATAATACGACAATAGCAATTTAAATAACAGGCTAACGTCACAAAACAAACAACAATGGGTAAATTAATTATAACATATAAAGGTGAACAACTAGAATACTTAATCAATACAAAAGTAGCCGACCACATATCTATGAAAGCTATTGAACACATATTAAAAGAATTCCCACCTGAGGCACCTGTTGATTTTATAGAACTATATTAAATATTATGGCAGGAAATAAACACAACACACAGTTTGCTATACACAAGCCTGATACATATCAGTTAGTGTATAAAGATTTATACAACGAAAAATGTATAATGACTGGAACACCAAAACAAATTATTAATCATATATTAAAACAACAATTAAAATGAAAAAAACTATCTTAACATTAATTACAATTGCAAGCGTATCTTGTACAGTAGATTTTGACGATATGAATTTTTATATCGATGAGCTTAAAATGGTTGAACAAATAAATTTAAATGAAGCCACACAAACACAAACACAATCAACAACATTAACTACAACTGTATCTAATACATTATATAATAATATACAAAGTAAATTAGATTGGGTTGCTTATTTTAATACTTGGTCTGTTAGAGATCACTCGTGGCTACAATACTTAGAGGTTCAAGAACCGGGTTTTACAATGTTATTTGACTTTGAAAACAATCAAATAAACATACCTAATATGCCTACTTGGAGTTATCCTTTAGATGGTCAATACAAAATTGAAAATCAAAATAATATTATTGTAGCCTTAATTAAAGATGAATCTAAACGTATTGCAGATATACCTGAAAATTCAACACATATAAGATTTGTATATAGATATTCAAGTGATGAAACATTATATACACCTTATGTTGAAATTAAAAAATTATATAATAAATTCTTTGTAAACTATCAAGGAGAAATAACATATTCAAACAATTAATATTATGTCAAAACAATATAAAAAGAAAAAAGAATTAATAATAACTGATCCTACAAAATTCCCTGATGACTTTTGGAACTACTGGGTAAACCCTATTGTTGGTTATTATATACCACAAAAAAGATCACAAACAAGAAAAGAATCAAGAAAAAAACAATTACAATCTTAACACGAACATTAACAGATAATTAATTAAACAAACAAACATTATGAGAAACGTAAAAAAAGAAACAATTAAAGTAAAGTCAGAAGCTATTAAAAAAGCTAAATACCATTACAGAAAAAAAATACTTTCTGTTAAATTTCACAACGGCGATATATATTACTATCCTGAAATTGAACCATTTATATTTGAAGGTTTAAAAGCATCTGATTCAGTAGGTAAATTTTTAAACAAATATATTATTCATGCAAAAAATTAAAGAAGAAGCATTAAACAAAATGCATGCAAAACTAATTAATCAAACCAGAAAAGTAAGAGAAGCTGAAGAGTTTAAAGGTTTTTGGTGGGATGATAGTGCAGATGAAATTGAATCGTCTAAACAAATGTTATTAGATGATGCTATTAAAAATCAAGAAGTATACGAATACATATATAAATTAATAAAGAATGACATTAACTGATGGAGACATTGAGCGTATTGCTCAACTAATATTTGAAAAGCTTCTTGAAAAACAAAAAAGCTTTGAAGAAGAAACTGAACAAGTATATCATATATATGATGAATTAGGTAAAGTTGAAATAGTAAGCGAACAAGAATTTTATGAATATGAATTAGACAGACTAATTGATTTAGAAAGAAAATATGTAGAAAATGAAGAATTTGAAAAAGCTAATATTATTAAAAATAAAATACGTAAAGTCAAATTGAAAATTAAAAAACAAAATGGAATCTAAAAAAATAAAAACAAGATTAATAACTTTAGGCACACCAGATAATTATAACGCTATGAATTACAGAGTGTTATGGAAACACAAAGACGGAATTTATGCAAATTATAAAGACTTCTCAAATATAAATGAAGCAAAAAAATACGAACAAGAAATACCTAACAATTTAAAATTAAATACATGGATGGACAAACAATAACACCAACAATATCTTTAGCAGCTTTAAAACATTTAGTTGAAAAAGAATTAAACATTAAAGACTTAAGCAATAAATGCAGATCAAGAGAATTAGCTCAAGCAAGATTTGTTTATTTTAAATTAAGCCGTAAATTCTGCCCACTTAGAAGCTTAACAGCTATAGGTAGAGAGGTTAAAAGAGATCATGCTACAGTTATTAATGGATTAAAAAAATGGGATGTAGAAATTATATATGACCCATATATGGAAATGGTATATGATAAGATTAGTTCTATATTAACTAATTCATCTATAACAGTTAGTTCTGGAGAAAACGCAATGACGTTTCAAATATTGGAAGAAAGAATATCTAAACTAGAAGAAAAATTATGCTTCGTTTAATTATGCTATACACACTTGTTGTATTTATTAATACTGAACAGCAAGTTACAGCCACAATATATCACGCTGTTGAAGGACAAACTGATTCAACACCAGATACGACTGCAAGTATGTTTAAAATTGATTTAAACAACCCTAGAGGGCATAATATAATAGCTGTATCAAGAGATCTTGAAAGCTTAGGGTTTACTTTAGGTAGTAAAGTTAAAGTAACAGGAGCAGGTGATCTTGATGGTATATGGAACATAGAAGATAGAATGAATAAACGTTTTACTAAACGCATTGATTTTCTAGTAAATACAACACGTAAGGGTGGTAAATGGGAAAATGTAAAAATTACAAAATGGGAAGAGTAAAAGAATTGCTTATGCAATTAAATCAACAGCAATTAAATGATTTAGAAATAACATACGAAGTTATTTATCCAGAGTATGACGATAGATCGTTATAATATTATAGTAATAAGCTAATGTCGCATAGAAATACAAAATATCTTGACAATAAAAGAATAGTGTACAGGAGAAATCCTATAACAGATTTACCAACTATATCTTTTGATTGGGGTAATTTTTATGAAGAAGGCACTTATGAATGTTATGAATTATTTAGAAGCAAAGCCAAAATAACAACTTATAAGTCACTTAAATGGCATGTTTTAGTATTATGGTATTTAAACCCTCAACTAAATAAAGAGGAATTTGAAGATATAATTTATTTTATAACAGATAAGGAAAATGGATTTGTTACATTTTTTACTCCTGAAAAAGTTATAAGGGAAATTATTACCCACGTAATGCTGCATGATTTAGAAGAACCACCAAAAAATAAACTCAGAAAAATAATCTTTAAAGACAACTCAGGATTGCTTATATCCGAAAAGATGTCAATAGTAGGTAAATTGATTGGAAAAATAAAAAAAGCCGATCATAGTGATATTTACGAAACAATGTTGTACCTTCATGACGGTAATGAAAGGATTACAATAAAAAAGATCGCAAATATATTAGATGTATCTACTAGAACAATATATCGAAACATGAACGATAAATTGAATAAAGAAAAAGAATTATTAAATGAGTTATGAAAAAATATAATATACAGAACTATGTAAGATATAAGGAAGATGTATTAAATTCAATAAGATTAATAGAAAATAAACAATTGAATGAATATACTAGAGATGAGCTTATAATAACATTTTTGCCATTAGTTGAGAATATTGCAAGAAAATTTGCTACTTCACAACAAGCTTCAGGCGTTATGGATATTACTGATTTAATTCAAGAAGGTTCAAAAGGTTTAATAAATGCTGCTGATAAAATAATATGGGAAACCATTACAGAATCAACGGACCCAGAGAAAACTATTAAATCATTTTTATCAAAAAGAATTAAAGGTGCAATTAGAAGAGCTATAGATATAAATAGAGGAGATATAAGAATACCGGAACATAAGTTAAATGAAATAAGAAAAGATAACGGTAAGAATGAAAAAATGGTTTCAATGTTTTTTAATTCTATTTTTTTAAGTATTGAAGAACAAGCTAGTTCATTAGATGATGAAAATATGGTTTATCAAATACCAGATCAAGCTGAACCATATAATATTAATTTAATGAATAAATATTTAGAAGGCTTACTGAAAAAACATTTAAATAAAAAAGAGTTTGAAGTATTAAGATTATCTTACGGATTAGATTGCGATAAACATTCAGCTAATGAAATTGCTGAAATATTAAACATTGATGGTCCTAGTGCATACGTAAGAATATCAGAGTTAAAAAAGCAAGCAATAAATAAATTAATAGAAAATGTAGATGCAGGCCAAGTGCTTGATTTCCTGTAGGTTACATAGTAATAAACAAGTAAATTTTAACCTTAACATGTAATATATATATTATGAGTATTAAACAAAAACTAAGTTCAATTCAACAAGATTTTAAAGCAAAAAAATCTCGTTACAACTCATTCGGTAAGTACAACTTTAGATCTGCCGAGGACATTCTGGAAGCATTAAAACCTATGAATAAAAAGCATGGAGTTTATTTTACGATTAGCGAAGAGCTAATTGCAAGTGATCCTATGCCTATTATTAAAAGTACGGCTAAAATAGTTGATGCTAAAGATGGTGATTCTATTCAAGCTGAAGCAATTGTTGGTGTAGATTTAAATCAAAAAGGTATGCAAGTACCTCAACAGTTTGGTTCTGCGTCTAGTTATGCTAAAAAATATTCATTAGGTAATTTATTACTTATTGATGATACGGCTGATTCTGATGCAACAAATACTGGAGGCAACCAACCTAAAAGTAATTTAGTTAGAAATACGGCTAAACCTGAAATTAATATGGATAACATTGAACAAGCTAAGAAATTTTTAGCAAGTGGAGGTTCTATAGAAACATTGCATGAAAAATACACTATTAGCCCAACTATGTTGAAAATATTAAAAAATGGATAAAAATAAAATTTTAAAAAAATTACAAGAAGATGAGCATTACTATGGAGAATTTGGTAGGCAATATTTAAGTAATTCTGATATAATGGCATTACTTAATAATCCTTTGGATTTTAAAAAGCCATCACAAGCATCCTCAGCTTTTTTAATTGGAGGATATTTTCACACTTGTATATTAGAACCAGATAAATTAAAAAAATATAAAGTTGTTCAATCATCAAATAGAAATACTAAAGTATATAAAGAAATATCTGAAGGAGAATTATGTTTGTTACAACATGAAGTAGATATGGTTGAAATGCTTAGAGATAAAATGTTTGATAATCAAATTTGTAAAGACTTTATACAAAATCCAAATAATGATTATGAAGTACCAGGTATTGTTGAATTACAAGGCAATATGTGGAAAGGTAAAGCTGATATTATTAATCATGATGAAAAGTTAATTATAGATTTAAAAACTACAAATGATATATCAAAATTTAAATGGAGTGCATCTAAATATAATTATGATAGTCAGGCTTACATTTATAGAAAAATGTTTGGATATGATTTTTTATTTATAGTTGTAGATAAAATTACACAACAAATTGGTATCTTTGATTGTTCAGACAGATTTTACGAGTCAGGAGCTGATAAAGTAGCGAGAGCTACAGAGGCTTATGAATTATTTTATAAAACCGAAGGATTTGACCCTTCACAATATTTTTTAACTAAAACACTTTAACAATGGCAGGAATATTAAAAGGAAGCATTAACTTAAGTGCAATTCCAAAAGACAAGATTATCGCAGGTAAAAAAGGACAATACCTTCCGGTAACAATTACTTTTAACGATGAAATAGATCAATTTGGCAATCAAGGGCCTATTATCGTTGAACAAACTAAAGAAGAAAGAGATGCTAAAGCACCTAAAACTTATTTAGGAAACATTAAAATTGTTTGGACTAATGGTCAAGTTGAAGCGGCACCTAGACAAGATCAAGGTATGCAACAACAAATTAACGCAGCTGTACCACAACCACCATCAACACCAGATTTACCATTTTAAATTAAATTAAATGAACACAACGGAGATCAATGGATTTTTGATTGATAAATTCAATCAACATGATCTACCAGAAGGCAAAACGCAGGGGATTTGTCCCCTGTGTTCTTTTGATAGAAAACCTGAACACAAGAAGGCAAAATGTGCTTCTTATGATTGGGAACGTGGTCTTGGTACTTGTCATAATTGCAACAAAACATTTCAACTACATTCATATCAGCGTAAAGGCTCATCTGAAAAAATATATATTCGTCCAACAACGCCTATAATATTACCAGATATAAGCACTAACGTTGAAAAATGGTTTGAAGGTAGAGGTATATCTAAAGATACTCTTAAAGAACTTAAAGTTACTGAAGGATCTGAATTTATGCCACAAACCGGAAAATCTGAAAATGCTATTCACTTTAATTATTTTATAGGAGACCAATTAATAAACGTCAAATATAGAGACGCCCGCAAAAACTTTAAATTATATAAAGGAGCGGAAAAAGTATTTTACAACATAAATAGTGTTGTTGGATATGAGTATTGTGTTATAGTAGAAGGTGAGATGGATGTGCTAAGTCTGCATGAAGCGGGAGTATCAAACGCCATATCAGTACCAAATGGGGCTACATTAACATCTAACAATTTAGATTATCTTGACAATTGTATTGAATATTTAATTGACAAAGAGAAAATAATTATAGCTGTAGACAATGATGACGCAGGGCAAGCGTTACAACAAGAGCTTGTTAGAAGATTAGGAGCTGAGGTATGTTATATATCTACATTTGAAGATTGTAAAGATGCAAATGAATATTTATTAAAGTATGGAAAAGAAAAATTGGTTCAGCGTATTACCGCAGCAAAACCCGTTCCCCTCGAAAACGTTACCACGTTCAGAGATATTGAAGCGGAAATTACTGACTTTGTTGAAAATGGCTTTAAGCCCGGTTTCCAAATTGGGTTACCTAATTTCGATAGCATTTTCAGCACTTACACTGGTCAGTTTATTACTGTTACTGGTATTCCTTCTAGTGGGAAGTCCGATTTTGTTGACCAAATGGTTATTGGATATAACATAAATTATCAATGGAAAACAGCTTTTGCTTCTCCTGAAAATGCTCCAACATATTTGCATGCTCATAAATTAATGAGAAAAGTGTGGCAAGACATGCCATCTAAAAAGGATATTGGTACAGATAAATGGAATCAAGTAGCAGAACATATTAATGATAATTTTTTCTTTATTGATATGGATAAATACAGTTTAGAGGCTGTATTACGCAAAGGTGCTGAGTTGGTAAAGCGCAAAGGAATTAAATGTTTAGTTATAGACCCTTTTAATAAAGTAAGATCAAATGATGCTTCTGGTGATGTTAATGTATATACTCTTGATTACTTATCTAAAATAGAGATATTTGCGAAAAAATATGACGTTTTAGTTATTGTGGTTGCACACCCTACTAAAATGTATAAAGATGCTAATGGGCGGATTGAAGAGCCTACAATGTATAATATTAAAGGTGGAGGTGAATGGTATGATGCCAGCTACCATGGCATATTAGTTCACAGAGACTATGAGCAAAGAACTGTTAAAGCTAAAATATTGAAAGTCAAATTTCAAAACCTTGGCGAAAATGGTGCTGAAGCTCATTTTAAATGGGAACCAAAATCAGGTTGCTTTATACCACATGAGCCTTTAGATTTAACTGAGGAAAAAATGCCTTGGGAATAAATGGCTAAAAAAAGAGAAACAATTTGGATGCCAGAATATATGACTTCTAAGAATGAAAATGAATGGTACGCTTGGGGAGTTAACAATAATATTAGAATTTCACCTAAGCCAGCAACTCAGGGCCCAAACCCTAAGGAATGGTATTTAGAGGTTTTTAATAATGGCAGATGGTATAAGTCTCCTAATGTTTATGGACCAAAAGAAATATGGTATGAATTTTATTTAATGTATAAATTTTATTATGATAAATATAGATGAAGAATATAGGGGATTACTCTCTGGAGTATTTCACGCAGGCAAAGATAAAGAAGACCGCACAGGTACTGGCACAAGATCAGTATTTGGTAGAACTATAAGACATGATATGCGTGCAGGTTTTCCATTATTAACAACTAAAAAAATATATTTTAAAAATGCAGTTACGGAATTATTATGGATCTTACAAGGTCGCACAGATATGCAATATTTGCATAATCACAATCTCACTTATTGGGATGCAGACTATACCAGAAGTGGTAGAACTGACGGAACACTTGGTAAAGTTTACGGTTATCAGTGGAGAAATAGTAATGGCGTTGATCAGCTTTATAGTTTACTTCAAGAAATCACATCTAACCCGTCTTCAAGAAGACTTATGGTTAATTCGTGGAACCCTGGTGACCTCAATGATATGGCACTCCCTCCTTGTCATTACAGCTTTCAAGTTTATATAAATAATGGTAAACTAGATTTAATGTGGCAACAAAGATCAGTAGACATATTTTTAGGCTTACCTTATGATATAGCTATGTATGGATTATTATTATTGATGTTAGCTAAGGGATTTGACTACGAGCCCGGAACTTTAATTGGTCAATTAGGTGATTGTCATTTATATAATAATCATTTAGATCAAGCGAGCTTGCAATTAGCAAGAGAACCTAAAAAACTCCCAACAGTAGATGTTGACTTTGGCTTAAAATTAGTTAAAGGTGCAGGAGATTTTGTTTTTATACCAACACATAATATGATTAAATTAAATAACTATGAATCACACAAAGCAATCAAAGCCCCACTCTCAGTCGGATGACATTTGGTTTAAAAAAACCAATTATCCAGGAGAATGGCTAAGTAAAAAAAGTAAAGATATAATTAACCAAATAAACCAGAAAAACATGAAAAATTTATTATTTACATTATTATTATTATTTCCTTTAATGTCCTTTGGGCAATTAGATCATAAAAGAGCCTTAACATTTCAAAACGATATTAGGTCTTTTCATGATTTAAATAAATTAAAATACGATAATTCATTAGCAGAATCCGCTAAAGTATGGGCAATATATTTAGCTGAAACAAATAAATTTGAATTTAGCGATGATGATAAAGGCGAATTAATTTATTATTATAAAAAAAGAGAAAATATAAAAATTGAAGATTACTTATTAGATGCATCTATAGGTTGGGCAATAAGATATAATGAGGAAGAAACATTCAAACAAATAATTTGTGAAGATTGTGAGTACATTGGATTTGGTATTGCAGAGAATATTGACTATATTTACGTAGTCGCTAGATACAATAAACTTTATAATTAATATGTATTATATTTATCACATATTCGGTAAAAAAATAGGAGTCGCACGTAATTTAAAAAGTAGAGTTACGCTTGCGCAGGGCTATAAGCCTAATGAATATGAAGTTCTTGATTCTTCTGATGATATAGATTATATATCTCACAAGGAAATAGAACTTCAAAAGTCTTATGGCTATAGAGTAGATAGAAAATTATATAAAAATTTATTTAAGAAAATGAAAATTAATGCTACAGAACAAACGTCAACTTTTCCATACTCTATCGTAGAGTTAAAAGCTAATTTAGATAGTGATATTGGATTTAAATGGGAAACATCATTAGGTGAATTTGAATTAACAAAAGAATCTGTTAATTGGATAAAAGCTAATGCTAAAAAATCAATGTATAATGATAACCGTACGTACATTTATAATAAAGCTTTTTATGAAGCTTTTTTGGCAGAACCACTATATGACAAAGAAAACATATTTGGACTCATTAGAGGGTGGGCACAAGAACGTGGTTTATATGATAAGGGAGATTTTAAAACTCAATATATAAAACTTATGGAAGAGTCAGGCGAATTAGCTCAAGCTATATTAAAAAATGACGAACCAGAAGTTATTGATGCTATAGGAGATATGGTCGTTGTATTAACTAATTTAGCTAAGTTACGAGGACACAATATTGAAGATTGTATTCAGTCTGCTTATGCCGAAATATCTAATCGTAAAGGCAAGATGGTTGATGGTACATTTGTAAAAAATACGCTATGAGAGATAAAGTAATACAAGATGTAGTTGAAAAGTTTCAACAACGCTCAGATGTTGGTTATAAAAAATATGGTGTTACTCTTCATGATGATGAACCTAATTTGCATAAATGGCTTAATCATTTGCAAGAAGAATTAATGGATGCAGTTAATTATATTCAGAAGCTCAAGATGGAATCTACTACAGCTTTAGAAGAGAAGCTATTAAAAGACTTTGAAGAAGATGCTTAATAAAAATAGAAAAGGAAGAAGAAAAAGGGGGCCTGTTAGAGCTAAAAAAGTTAGCTTTGACGGGATTGACTTTGCTTCAGGCTTAGAAAAGTATATGTATACTGCTTTAAAAAAAGCAAAGATTAAAAATAAATATGAAGGTGAAACGTTTGTTTTAATTAATGGATTTCATTTTGAAAATGAATCTTATGAAAGACAAGCTAATGGCAAAGGGGAATTAATTAATAGAGGTAGTAAAAGAATATTACCTATTAAGTATACACCTGATTTTATTGGTGAAGATTTTATAATAGAAACAAAAGGTAGAGCTAATGAATCTTTCCCAATTAGGTGGAAACTGTTTAAAAAATTAGTTACTGAGCAATTTCCACAGTATACTTTATATAAACCACAAAATCAAAAAGAATGCGACAGAGTAGTAGAAATAATCCTGAGCAAGAAAAAAAAGTAGCTCGGCTTAGATATGCTGAAAGGCAAATTGAAAAATGGATTAAGTGGTCTATCCAAAATAGAGGATATGTAAAATACAAAGAAATAGTTGAGATACATGATAAATATAATATAAAATGCTATGGCTAAAGTAATATCAAATAATTATAAAAGTAATACAAGGGTTAAAAGACCAGGAGTACATGCTAAATCTAAATCTTCTAGTTTAAAAACAAGTAAAAATTATGTTAAACAATATAAAGGACAAGGAAGATGACAGGCTGGGAAATTAGTGTTGGATTATATCCTGGTGTTTTATTAGGAATTAGAAGCTATGTAGAAAACGGATCAACGGACCATGTTTTATATATACCTTTTGTAGAATTATGTTTAACTATATATTATGAAAATTAATGGGATTATTTGATGAAAGAATTGCGTACAAACCATTTGAGTACCCAGAGTACTATACTGAGGGATGGCTTAAACAAGCTCAGGCATTCTGGTTACATACCGAAATACCAATGTCAGGTGACGTTAAGGATTGGAATGAGAAATTAACACCTGAAGAAAAAAGCTTAGTAGGTAATATACTACTAGGATTTGCACAAACAGAATGTGCTGTTAGTGACTATTGGACACAAAAAGTAGTTGGTTGGTTTCCAAAACACGAAATACAACAAATGGCTATGATGTTTGGCTCTCAAGAAACAATTCACGCTGTAGCTTATAGCTATTTAAATGAAACACTTGGATTAGAAGATTTTGAAGCATTTCTTCAAGATGAAGCAACAATGGAACGATTTGATAATTTAGTTAGTTATGATGGAAATAATAAAACCAGAATCGCAAGAAGCCTTGCAATCTTTAGTGCTTTTGCAGAAGGAGTTAGCCTCTACTCTGCTTTTGCTGTTCTTTATAGTTTTCAATTACGTAATCTCCTTAAAGGGATTGGGCAACAAATGAAATGGAGCGTAAGGGATGAATCATTACATTCTAAAATGGGTTGTAGACTCTTTAGACATATGTGCGAAGAAGATAAAAGTTTATTAGAAGATTGTAGAAAAGATATTATTGATGCGGCAACAGCAATGCTTAAGGCAGAAGAAAAATATATTGACAGAATGTTTGAAGCCGGAGACGTTGAAGGAATTAAAGCCTACGATCTTAAGCAATTTATTAGAAAAAGACTTAACGAAAAATTACAAGAACTTGGTTACTTCGACCTCGGGCAGCACTTTGAATTTAACAAAAAAGCATCAAGTAATCTCGATTGGTTTTACCATCTTACTGGCGGTCATACCCATACTGATTTTTTTGCTGTACGTCCAACTGATTATTCAAAAGCAAATGAAGGTGAAGATTTTGAAGATATTTGGTAAATTAAATAAAATAAAATGAAAGAACAAAAATTAGTAGAATTAGTTAATAAGGTAAATGGTTTAGAAAATATTGTTAAACAATTAATAACTGAATTATATAACTTAAAAGATTTAAGTGTAGGCACACTAGAGGCAGTTAAATTAATGCCTGGTTATGACGATGCAATAATTGAATTAACAAAACAATTAGAAGAAGCAAATAAAAAACAACAAGAAAAAAAATTAGATTTAAATGTGGAATAATGAATGGGTAAAAGGTGAGGATTATCCAGCATGGGGTGATACTGAAGTTTATAAAAAAACAATTACAGGTGGTTATTTATTTCAAGGGGAATCACCTAAAGATGCTTATATGCGTGTTTCAACCGCAGTAGCTAAGCGTTTATACAAGCCAGAATTAGCTGAAAAGTTTTTTGATTACATATGGCAGGGTTGGCTGTGTTTAGCCTCACCAGTGTTGTCTAATACAGGTACAGATCGAGGTTTACCTATTAGTTGTTTTGGGATTGATGTTGCTGATAGTATAAATGATATTGGACAAAAAAATTTAGAAATGATGCTCTTAGCCAAGCATGGAGGCGGTGTTGGCATAGGAATTAATATGATAAGACCCGCTGGTGCTAAAATTACAGGTAATGGAACAAGTGATGGAGTGGTCCCGTTTTGCAAGATATACGATTCAACAATACTTGCCACTAATCAAGGATCTGTCCGCAGAGGAGCTGCGTCAGTTAACATCAATATTGATCACCCCGACTTTGAAGAATGGGTGGAGATCAGAGAACCTAAAGGAGATGTCAATAGGCAGTCCCTCAATCTACACCAGTGCGCTGTGGTCGGTGACAAGTTTATGCGAAGACTTGAACAAGGAGATACAGAAGCTAGACGCAAGTGGGGAAAACTATTACAAAAGCGTAAAGCAACTGGAGAGCCTTATATCCTCTTTAAGGGAAATACAAACAAAAATAACCCAAAAGCATACAAATCAAATGGGCTCAAAGTTCATATGACAAACATATGTAGTGAAATTGCATTACATACAGACGAATCACACTCTTTTGTGTGTTGCTTATCTTCTCTTAACTTAGATAAATACGACGAATGGAAGAACACGAATTTGATATACGACGCGACATGGTTCCTAGACGGTGTGCTCGAAGAATTTATCCAGAAGGCAAAGAATATGAAGGGATTCGAGAACTCTGTACGCAGTGCGGAAAAAGGTCGGGCACTTGGGTTGGGTGTCCTTGGGTGGCACAGTCTGTTACAAAAGAACGGAATTGCTTTCGAAGGTTTATTAGCACAATTCAAAACGCGAGAAATTTTTTCAAAATTAAAAATTGAAACTGAAAGAGCATCAAGAGATTTAGCTGAAACTTATGGTGAACCTTTATGGTGTGTAGGTACTGGAATGCGTAATACACATTTAAGAGCTATTGCACCTACTGTATCTAACAGTAAACTTTCAGGTAATGTTTCACCCGGCATTGAGCCATGGGCTGCAAACGTATTTACAGAGCAATCTGCTAAAGGCACGTTTATTAGAAAAAATAAAGAACTTAAAAAAGTATTAAGAAAAATTGGAATTGATAGTAAAGAAACTTGGGATAAGATTTTGGAAGATGGCGGATCCATTCAAGACATTAAAGAGCTCGATGGATGGAATTATGATCACCAAGGAAGACTTACCGAAGAAGATGGTGAGTCTGTAAAAAATGTATTTAAAACATTTAAAGAGATTAATCAATTAGAATTAGTTAATCAAGCTGGTATACGTCAAGATTATATAGATCAATCAGTAAGTTTAAATTTAGCGTTTCCTTCTGTAGCGGATCCTAAATGGCTTAATAAAGTGCATTTAGAGGCATGGAAGCGTGGTATTAAGACTTTATATTATATGAGAACTGAATCTGTATTAAGAGGTGATATTGCTGCTAAAGCAATGGATCCAGATTGTATATCCTGTGATGGATAAAAAAAGTAAATAATTATTTTTATAGCGCGAATAAGTTGTATATTCACGCTATGTTTTGTATTTGTTGTTACAAATAGTTGTTTGTTTAAAGGGGTAGAATTAGCGTTCTACCTCTTTTTTTTTGTCATCAAAATCCATTGCAGCTTTTAATATGAATTTATCCATCATATTATCTTGATTTTCTAACATTTGCTTTTGCAAATTAATAATCATATCTTCAAGATTATCTTTAGCTGCCACTAATAATTCAATTTGATCTTCTTTCTTTTCAATTGTTGCCTTAAGTGCATTTATATCATCAGGCTTGGAACCTGTAATAGTGCTTATGACCATGGCTAAACTAGCTGAAAGTGTACCCACGAGCATCATTACAACTTCTTTATTAGATTCTAAAACTGGATATTGAATAAATACTACAACTAAAGCTACTATAAAGAAAAATATTAATAATGCCCCGCTATAAGAACGTAATTCTTTTGCTACTCCGTTTTTAGGTAATTTCATGTTTTATTGTTTTTTTCTTCCAGATCTTTGTTTACCAGTTGCTGCAGAAGGTATATCTCCAATTTGCTTTTCCATCACCATTTAAATCTATTTTTGCCATTACCAACTTCTTTAATAGCATCTCCTACATCTTTAATTTCTTTTACAACGTTTTCAGCTCTTGATTTAATTTCAGCAACAGCTTCTTCAGCCGCATCCGCAATCATATCTTTATCTTTGTCTTGTATTTTACCAGTATATAATGATATTAAATAAAAATTTAATAAAAGGGATAATACAGTAAAAATGCTTAATGTAATTGTTATTGTGCTCATAATTATTTAATACCTGTTTTAATGTTTGATTTACTTATTCCTGTACTTATTTTTGAAGGCTTAACTATTTTAGCCTTTTTTTTCTTTTCTTCTTTCATACCAATTTCCCAATCTTGCCATCCTGATAATAAAGCAACTCGTTGCCACATTTCAGCATCTTCAGATAAAGCATTTTGTACATTATCTATTTTTCTTAATGCTCTATCAACAGGTAAGTTAGTAGCCCCAGCTATAATTTGAGCGCCAGCCATAGCAGCAGGGTTTTCTAAACTTAAACCTTTTTCTCGTATTTCTTTTCTATTCCAACTAATTTGTCTACCAGCTGATCTAAATTTAGAAATCTTAGATGATATTGGTGGTGATATTTCAAGTAACTTCCAAGCTGCTTCTTCAAACTTAGGTGCTTTTTTATCAGATTCTTGTGCTATTTTAATAGCTACATTTTTAGCAACAGAAACAGCAGCACCAGCAAATCCTAATCCTCTTAAAATACTATCCGACATGCTATTAGCCATGCGAATATATTTTTTATTCATTTCATCTTCTTCTTCATCATCACCAAATGCAACAGCAAATAATGCTTGCTGTAAAGCGGTAAATATAATGTTCTGAACAACCATATAATATATGATCTTAGAAACATTTGTTTTAAGGTCACCACGGCCATTCTTAATGTCCAGAACAGCTTTTTTAGTTAATCTAGCATACTGAGCTGGAGTGTTTGCAAAAGCCAATACAATGCGTCCTAATGGCCCCGCTTGCTGTTGACTAATACGTGAAGGATCAGAAGATTGTTGAGATTCAGTTGCTGTTTCTCTAAAGTCACGCATAGCTATTGCTTCAGCCTCTTCTTTTGTATATCCTTCTTTAACTAAAGAATTAAATCTATTTCTATAAAAACTAGCTCCACCTGATGCAATTGCAAAACTATCTGCAATTTGTGTAGGTAAGAAACCAGCCTTTAATAGTTGACCCATGATTGCTTTAGCTTTATTAGTAGACGTTTTGGCTAGATCTGCGATTTCAGATTCGTTTACATCGATCTTTAAACCATTACGTCTTTCAACTAAGAACGGTGAGTTCATAAGCATCATAAAGTCTTTAGTCCATTGTTTTGGGTTTAAAAATGCTTTAGCAGCAGCTAATACATTATTATCACTCCAATTTATAAAGTTTACAGCAGAAATTGTTTGAAGTACAGCTGATCTTGAATTTAAAAACATAATAGTACCAATTGAATTGGAAATCCAATCAGTAAATCTACTAGTTAAAGCATCTCCACCAAAGCTTCTATTTCTACCGCTTTTCATTCTTCCAAGAATGTTTTCTAAAGCTATTCTATAAGGTTTACCATAAGCAGCCTCTAGTTTATTTAAATTATCTTTTGAAAATATAGCGTTTACATTTTCTGTCCATCCAGACTCTTCTAAATATTTTGTTCTTCTTGTTGTGCTTAATGTTTTTAATAAATCTGCATCAATAGATCCTGCATCCCACCATTTTGCACCAGGAGAAGCATATTCTCCTTGCGTTATTTCCATTAATTGATCTGCAAATTTTAAAAGATTAGGATCTTTTTCAACAAACTTAATTAATTGATCCAAATCAGCTTTGTCCATACCATTTTCTTCAGTAAGCATGTCAATACCTTGTTTATTCCAAATATAAACACGCACTGCATCTTGCTGAGAATATTGAGTACCTGGTAATTTTTTACGTAAGTTTTTAGGTACAATTTTTAATTGCTTTTTAAGCTCTTTAAAGTCTTTAGCTAATTGTACGCGATCACGAGTTATATTATTAAGAGCATCTGTATATGGATTTAATAAGTTGTACTTGTACCATGCCATCTGTTGATCCCCTAATTTACCCTTGCCTAATGTAGCATATAATAACCCTACAAAATCTTCAGCACCTGGTGGAATAAAAAATTTCCATTTACCTTTACTAGCGCCTAAAACTTCTGCTTTTGCTTTTTTATAAACTTTATCAGCAGCAATACCAGTTTTGTTTTCAATAATTTCATTAAAGTCTTCCGATAATGATTTAGAAAATTTAATTTTAGGAAAAGCATCTTTTAAAGAAGTACCCTCTGAGGTGGCTTTATTCATACCAAATTGAGTAGTAGCCATTAAATTGTAAAAACCAGCTTTTTTACCTCCTGGTTTAATCCTAAATTTAATAAACACATCTCCAGTAAGCTGATTTATTGGCAAATTTAATGGATTTTCTTTTAAATAATACATTTTATTATTTACAATAATATAATTAATGTTCTTTTTATTATAATATTCAATTATTGCATTATTAAGGGCAGAGGATTGTAAATTATTTAATTCTTTACCATCTATTTTTTGATAAAGTTTTTCTGTCTTTATTTTATTTCTATTTTTTTTATAAACTTGTTCAGGTATTCTTAATGTAAAGCCAACTTTAGATTTGCCAGGAGAATAACCACCTAAATTAGACATGTTATTTAAAAATTCATCAACAGCCTTTTGGTTTATTTTTTTCTTAACAACATCAAATACTTCTTGATCTAAATTTTCAGGTTTAAAACTCCATTCATTTTTTTCTCCATCAAAATATATTGTAGGAGCACCAAAAGCATCCTGCAATGATAATTTAACCTCTAAATCAAATGGTTTTCCAAAATAAGTTGCTTTTATATCTGTACCTGTTCCCCATTCTGGAGTAGCCAGTTTTAAACCGTTAATATTTAAAACATTAAGTTTTTCCCAAATATAATACTCGTAAATATTACCCTTAAAAGCTCTATTGCCTTCTTTTGAAAGTTCCTTTGTTATTTTATTATTTTGTAATGCTGTTTGAATTTGTTTTGCAAAATCATTAAAATTAGATGTATTTTTAAAAGCTTTATTGGATTCTTTTATTAAAATTTTATTTCTTTTTTCTCTTTCTTCTTTTGAAATATTTTTTGAAAACTTTAGTGTAGGATCTCTTTGTATTTTTTCTGCTATTTTTGCTTGTTCTTGTTGAGTAACTTCACCTAATTCAGCTTTCTCTCTTATAACAGTAGGCGTCATATCAGCAGCCATAGTAACACCAATAATCCTAGCTAACTCATCTTTTCTGGTTCCTTTTGTAGAACCCAAGTTAACATCATCAGAAACACCATAAAAATCTAAAAACTGTTTATCAGTTGGCATTAATTTTCGGTAAAGCATTGGGCCCACAGCTTCGTTTTCAACGTACAATAAACCGTTTTGGTTTGCTTTATCAATTTCTTTTTGAGTAGTTAATCTTTTTACTGGCGCTGAAAATATTCTTTCATTTTCAGGCGTTGTTCTTTCTATTTGAACCCAATAAGATATAGGCAAATTGGTTAATAAAGTTTCTTTATTTTGTGTTAAAAAATCTTTATATTTTTTACCTCCACCTATTAATTTAGCTATAGGAGCTTTAAGTTTGACCCTATACTGATTAATTAGTTTTTTACGGAAAGTTTTATCTTTAACATCTGGTAATCCATCTTTAAACGTTTCTTCAACACTTACTTTAATTTTATCTATTAATGGTTGTTCAATACCAATTTTGTCATCAACTTTTAATTCTCTTCTTAATTTAGACTTAGGAGCTCTATCGGTTTGCTCAATAGATCTGTCTACTATTTCTTCTACAGAAGGGCCCTCATCAATTACACTCTTAGCTACGGTTCTACCATCTACTTCACTTTCAATAGACTCTTTAGCTGTCTTTTTTGTATAAGCAGCAATAACATCTAATTTAGCTTTTTCAACAATAGGAGTTTTACCTAATAACCAGCCAAATAAACTTTCATTTTTAGCGGGATCAAAGTTTTTAACAAAACGCTCCGTTAAGTTATCTTTTACGTTATCCACAAAGTTGCTCATAGCTTGACCAGTGATACCTTTATCGGTCATACCTTGCATTATAACACCATCTAATAAATTACTTTGCGTAATAGCTTCGTAGGCTTTTATATAATCTTCTGAGGCTTGAAATTCTTCTTTAGTATTGTATTTTTTAGTCCCTTCTGGTGTTTGTACAAATGTATCTAAACTTTGTTTTATATTTTTAGATTGTTTTGCTATTGGCTTATCGGTTTTTTTATTTTCTTTATCTTTAATAGTTAATTCACCTATAGCCCCTTCTTTTGCAGTAGCAACAACTTTTTCACTAATTTTATTATTAAGAATACTTTTATTATAATCTTTTATAAAATTGTATACATCTCTACCTGTATTAAATTTAGCGGTAATTCCGGCTTTTGCAAAAGTCTGTCTTAAATAATCCGCTATTTTAGTAAATAAATTTTCTTGAAATTTAATATCACCATTAAGAGTGGCTTCAGAGAATAAAGTTAATGCTTCCTCAAAACTATCTGCATTAGAAATATTAGAATCTTTTAAATAATTAGATAATCTTTTTATATATTCGCTATCCGCAACTTGGTTAGCATCTATGCTTAATAATTCTGACAACAATGCTTGTCCTAATTTTATTTGGGCCGAGGGGTTATTTTTTATAGTTTCAAATAAAACGGCATGAAATAGCTCATGAGCAGGTGTAGTAATTACACCATCTTTTATAGCTTCATTTGTGTTTATTATTATTTCTTGTTTACCGTCAGGATATTGAACAATTGTGCCATACTCATTAGAGAGCTTTTGATTAATATTTTTTCCTTTTAAATATTCATTTATTTCTTCAATACTTTCAAAATCGTCTAGTATTTTAACGTCTAATCTTTCCGCTAGTTTTTTAGTTCCTTCAACTATTTTTTGTTCTGTTTCAGCTTTTTTAATAGTAACTTTAGATTCTGCAATTTGTTTATCTATTTCAGCAATTTGTTCATTAATCGGAATGTGAAAAGAAGAATCTAATTTTGCTTTTTCGTCTATAAGTTTTTGTTTTTGTACTATTAATTCTAATTGATCAGAGCTTACATTTTCAGGGGATACTTTAGAGGCTCGTACTAAATCTGTAGCAAATATTCTAGCGTTTCTTAACCCATTATATTGTTCTTGATATTCAGGCAATGGATTACCTTTTTCATCTTTAGGGATATTATTCATATCTGCCTGCAAAGACTTTAGTACATCATTAGATTGCTTTATTATTTCATTATATGCTAAAGTTTTTGATCTTTTATAATCTCTACTTAAGCCGGGTAAGCCTAATGTACCACTTAACAAAACAGTAGATGCAACTAATTGTTTTTGCGCTACTAAATTTGTAAATTCATTGTTTTGTGTACCTAAACCACTGCTTATTCTTAAAAAATCACCAGAAATAGCCATTAATTCTTCTTCAAAAATTTCTTTTGGTATTTTTGAAAAATATTGTTTTGTAGCATCAGAAACCGCTTTTTTTGTAGCTTTATTTTTAAGATTGTTAAATAATCCTATTTTAACATCTTTTATTCCTGTTTTTAAATATGCTGTTTCTGGAGCTATTAACGAAGTTAAACCTTCAGCTAAGGCTAAATTAAAACCATAAGCTTGACTAGCTATAGGACTAAGGCCTAATGTTTCGCCTTCTTTAATGTTATCATTAACAGTTGCCTTCCAAGCAGACTGCACAATGTTTAATTGTTCTAATTGTTTTCCACTTAATTTAGAGGCTTTATTATACCCACTACTTAATAATTTTTGAGAATTTTTAAAATCACCTCTACTAGCTTCTAGCATTATGTATAAACTAAAAGGCGCCATTTGAGCAATATTATTTACAATGTTCCCATAAGTGAAATCATAATCACCTTTTTCATCTACTATTTTAAATTTATCTGATTGAGGTAGGCCTAATCCTCTGCTTGCTTCAACGCTTAATTGATCAGCAAAAGAGTCTAACATACTATATTGATTTTCATCTGTAATTACGTCGGCAACATTAGCCGCTAATTTTAAAGAAAATTCAGGGATTGCAACAGTTGCTTTTTTAATTACTTTCCAAGTTTCATTTAATAATGTTGCACCTGCATTTAATGTTGGAGATGTTTCTACTTCAGAATTAAATTTATCTAAGGTTTCGGACTTTTTAAAATTTCTTATAATTTTGTCCCCGCGTTGAACAGTATATTGAGCTTGTAAAACCTCTATTTTTTCATTAAATAATTCCCCTTCTTTCTTATAATTAGCCAGTGTGCTATTATAAGCATTTACCGCTTTATTAAACTGCTCTATTCTATTAGGAGAATCTAAAGGATCCATTACACGATCTCCACCCGACAAAATATCTATTTGATTATTTAAATATGTAAGTTGTTTTACTTGATTTTCATATTTAGTAGAATAATCTTTTACTTCTGATGTTATTTTAGTATTTAAAACCTGTAATTTACTTTTATTAATTAAGTCTTCTTTTTCAGAAAGAGTTATTCTACCTTGAGCTATTTTTTCTAAAGGAATGTTTTCACTTTTGGCTATATCTATTAAAGCCCCAGCAATATCATTTTCAAAATTAATTACTTGTGTAGCCTCAGCGCTTGCAGCAGCCCCAAAATTAAATAAAGTTGTAATATCGCCAATAGCACCTGTATCTTTTGATACTTGCTCTATAGCTTTGTCGTAAGTTGCATTTCTTTTATTTATTTGATCAACTTCAGATTTATATTGATTTTTTAAATCATTAATCATTTTTATTTGTTGATCTTCTTCTGGAATATTTTTAATTATTTTAGCTTCTTCAATGCTACTTAATTTTTCAATCTCCCTAAGCCTATCTTTGTCTTTTGAGTATATTTCACCCATTGAAGGAAGCTTATACTTTTCATTAATAAAAGATGTATCTTGTAATTGTTCTTCAGTAAACTTTTTCTTTTTAACTCTTTCTGGAATAGTTTTATTACGAAGATATTTTTGCTCTTCGCTATAATTAAAATCTAATTCTTTTCTTGTTTTAGGATCTTGTAAATCCAAAGAAGTATCTTCCAATACTGATACCCCAACCGGACTTTCGGGTGTTGCATTTGCCTCCGCAAGCACACCCGGCTTTTCTTCCTGCGAAGGAGTTAACTTTCCCACTTCTTCTATTTTCTCTGCAGTAGGATTATCAATTAAAAATTGATCTACAAAATTATCTGGAATATTGTAGGATTTACCATTTAAATTAAATTTTGGCATGTTATTCTTTTATTAAAAATTGTGAATAATCTATTGGACCAGCATTTACTGAAGGACCCTCAACTTCTTTAGCAGAAGTTTGAATTTCTTTGCTAACATAGTCCTGGATTAAATCAAAATCAGCTCCAGATCCATATTTAGCTTTTGCAAAATCATTTAAAAAAGATTCTTTACCCGATTTAGTTCCCAAGTTATATGAAGTGCCTGGTGTAATTTCACCATCGGTATCTACATTTAACAATGTTACAACATCACCTAATTGTTTAAACTGAGTACCAGCTGAAATAGATTTTATAAAAGTCTGCACCCCTTCTTCATCTAATTTTTTAACTAAAGAAACAGCTCGGTCTTCAGCTAGTTTAGCTTTTCTTTCGGCCGCAGTAAGTTTTTTAGTATCATTAGGTTTATCAATTTTTTCAGGTTTAACTAACTGAGGTTTGCCGCCTTGGAAATAGACTGTTTCACCATTTATTTCTGCTGAATCAATTTTAGCTTCTTTTAATAGTTCTGTTCTAGCAACATCTTTATAAGCTTGTTCAATTTGCCCTGGTGTTGCATTTAAAGCCCCCTCGTAGCCCGTGTTTTGTTTTAATTGATTTCTCCATACAAATGCTTTTCTTTGATTACTCATAGCATCAAAAGCGGCCGCTTGCCCTTTAAAAACATCAGTACCTTTATTAATTATCCCATTAACATCAATTCTATTAATTTGTTGCTGAAAGTTATCTTTACCTGTTGCAAATCTTCTAATCTCAGGATCTGAAATAAAATCCGAGCTTAAGCCCCCAGCATCATTTTTTATTTGAGCATCTAATTCTTTTTGCATTTCAGTAATAGTATCAGGAGCATCAAAAATTAATTCATTACCTGATTGACCGTACTTTGTTGAATTAACAGTTCTAATTGGTTTACCATCAGCAAAAGCGGTAAGATCTATTCCTCCGTTTTCATTTAGTTGCATTGATATGTTACTATTTGGTAATTTTCCAGA
>CBDICL010000017.1:0-6342 GCA_965277255.1 Flavobacteriaceae bacterium
TAACGCTCAAGATAGAATGGCGGAGGTTGAAGGAAAAAGACAGCCTATTATTAATCCTTATAGCAATGTAAAAGACATTAGTGGTATGGCTACTGATTTAAGCTCTATGGTTTCAAATCCATATGCTAATTTAGGTGTAGCTACACAAGCTGCTGAAATGCAAATGGAGCAAACGGACATTGCTTTGGCAAATACATTAGATACATTAAGGGCTTCAGGAGCAAGTGCTGGGGGCGCAACTGCGTTGGCTCAAGCAGCATTACAAAGTAAAAAAGGTGTTGCCGCATCTATTGAACAGCAGGAAGCACAAAATGAAAAGTTAAAAGCTCAAGGTGAACAAAATTTACAAGCTACCAAAATGGCTGAGGCTCAAAGAATACAACAGTTACAATTAAGTGAAGCTGGCAGGATGCAAGAAGCTGATATTATGGGACAAAAATATGTATTTGAAAATGAAGATAGAAGATTATCTGAACAATTGGATAGAGCAGCTGGACAAGAAACTCAGGCTATGGTAAATAAAAATGCTGCGTCGGCAAATCAAGCTTCTGCTATTGCCGGAGGCCTTTCAGCTGTTGGAAATGTAGCCTCTTCATTTATACAAAATTACACCCCATCAGCACCTAAAGTAAATCAATTTGATAAATTTCAAAACGTAAATATTAATACCTCTTTGCCATCTCCATTAACACCCGTACGAGGGTTAAACACGCAAAATAATACATTTACAAGTCAATTTTAATAAATATTATGAGTTATAGAAATCCACAAATAGTACAACCTAGTAAGGCTGGAGAAATTTACGCTCAAGCAATTGCTGGATTTGGTAAGCAAGCTGCTGGAACAATTCAAGCTATTGGTGATAAAAAAAGAGCCGAAGAAAAAAGAATTGATGATCAAAATGAATTACTTAGAAAACAATATAATAAAGTTGATATAGAAAATGCCGAAATGTCGGCTGATTTTTATCAAAAAATTCAAGATAATCAATTTGCAGATCAAGCAAGACCTATTATTAATCAAGCTGTTGAAAAATATGGGGATGCTAAAATTGCATTGTTAACTGAAAAAGATCCAAGCATGCGTGTGTTTTATAAAAAGCAACTGCAAAAAAATTACGGTACTTTATTAGGTCTTCAATCTTTTATTGAATCAGTACAAGGTGAAGTTAGTTTATATAACGATAGAAATACTTCCTCTAAATTAGGTAATACAATTGGCATTGCAGGAGATCCTAATCAACAATTTATTAATAGTGAATATATGCAAGCTTTAGGCGGTAGACTTAAAGATGGTAGAATGGAAATGCAATTAAATGATGATGGTTCTGTTGATTTAGCAGCATTTGATGGTAATAGAAAAATTAGAAGTATTAATTCATCGAGGTATAGCCAGTCTGGTAACGAAATTATTTTTACTGCTCCTGATACTGTTAATCAAACAACAAAAGATTTAGATGCAATAATATTAAAAGACGGTAATATTAAAAAAGAATATTTAAGTGATCCTGAAATTAGACGTTTTGCTTCTGGTAAAGATAATTTTGAACAAACAATTAGCAGGGTAGATATTAATGGCATGATAAAAGCAGGGGAACCGGTATTTAATGGTGCTGCTGCGGTTTTTGAAGGCATGGATAGTCAAACAAAAAACTTTGTGTGGACTAATCAATTGAAACAAACAACAGGTATTAAAGGGGCTATTGAAGCAACTAAAGAAGACGTGGCTAAATTATATGCCAATAAAGCGCGTGAAACTTATATGAGTGAACTTAATGCTGAAATGGCGGAAATAAACGGCGAAACAGTCTATTTCCAAGGCGGCAAACCTCAGTTAGTTAAACCTGAAAAAATTGATAAACCTAATGATACTAAAAAACTTACTGCGGCTGAAAGAAAAGCTAAACTAGCTGAAGACCGAGCTGTTTCTTTAGTTAAAAAATTAGATGAAGAAGGGGTGCAGACTTTTATAAAATCTATTTCAGCTGGTACTCAGTTTAAACAATTAGGTGATGTTGTAACATTGTTAAATGTAGATACTGATGGTAAAATTATACCAGGCACTTCGTATAACTTGGGAACTAAATCGGGTAAAGAATCTTTTTTAAATGATTTTGCAAAAGCTAAATATGGATCTGGAGCTGATTTTGATTTAATCCAGGACTATATTGGCAAAGAAATTCAAACTTCTGCTAAAGAAGTTGAGGGCCCTTCAGTAAATGCTGGTCCAATAGATTATTCACAATTTTTAATAAAAGAATAGCATGCCAAAATTTAATTTAAATGGTAAATCCTACAATATTCCAGATAATTTTGTAGATCAATTTTTAATTGATAATCCTACTGCAGAGAAAATAGAAGAAGTGGGAAAGTTAACTCCTTCGCAGGAAGAAAAGCCGGGTGTGCTTGCGGAGGCAAATGCAACACCCAAAAGTCAAGCTACGGAATTAGCGTCGGAAAGTACTTTTTCGGATTTACAAAGCCCTAATAATCAATATGATTTTGCCGATTTAGAATTTACTAATTCTTTATTAGACCCTTCAGCAGACAAATTTGAAGTAATAAAAAATCGTTATTTCATGGGCACTGCTGATGTTATGAAAGGTGCTGAAGCTCAAGCTAAAAAAGAAGCAAAAGAATCTCAAATATCTAATTTAAATAAAAAATTTAAAGAAGGTGAGTTTAAAAAAGATGAAAAATTAGCTTTTTTAGACTTTCAAAAAACAGGTAAAATTAACCCTGATTTGCTTCCGGATCCTTATATTAGAAAAATTAATCCAGATACTTTAGAGCCTTATACAGGCGAAGAAATATTAAATAATGTTTTTGAAAATTTTAAGCCAGGATTAATGTCGCAAGTAGAAGCAATTAAAGCTTCATCTATTGATTGGTTAAGTAAAGCCGCGGGGCCTGACGCTGCAGATTTTATTGTAAATTCTGATCTTGGAAAAGGAGGTATTGAAAAAGAAAATAATAAATATTATTATAAATTAGACAATGGTAGTAAACAAGAAATAGGCGTAGAGTCTACTGATAAACAAAAGGAGTATATTGACAATTATATAAAATTACAAAACTCTATGCAGTATGCTGGAGATATTGTTGAAGGTTTTGAAAAAGGGGACATAGGCGCTACAATAGGGGGCATTGCTAATGCTGTGTCTGGAGCTGTACAAACTATTGCCCCTGCATTATTGACAAAAGGTGCATCTATATACCCTCAAGTTGCCGGATCTATGATATTAGATTATAATATTGAGAAAGCAAATAGATTATACCCTGATGATTCAAATGCAATAAATAAACTTATTGATAACAATCAATTTGAGCTCGGAACACCTGGAGCAGCGGCCCTTTTATCTGCTGGTTTAGAAAAAGTAGGTATTAAAGGCGTTAGAAAAGCTATGAATGCTAACAAAGGGTTTGCTACAAGTTTAATGAAAACATTATGGGCTACCGGAGGGGAGGGAGCCACTGGCTTTGGCCAATTTTTAACAGAAGAAACAAATCTTGGAATAGCTAAAGGTCAAACGTTAGCGGAGGCATTAAAAGAAACAAGCACTAAAGTATTCTCTAAAGAAGCACTAGAAGCTACTTTACAAGAAGCATTTGGCGGGGGTATTTTTTCAGTTGCGGGTAGAGGCGTAAATAGAACAAGAAAAGCTTTAAGTGCTGTAAGAACCCCAACAGATTTACAAGCAATTGAGAAAGATATAGAAGAGCTTTCAGCTTTAAAAATACAATATGCTCAAGCTACTGATGAAATAGTTTCTGACGGCATTCAAGCAAAAATAAATGAAGTAAATAGTAGGTTAAGTTCAAGAGTAACTAGAAGTAATTCTATTATTTCTAAATTAAATATAGCTGAACTTGATGAAATTGAAAATTTAAACGATTTAGCAGTCACGCAAATAGCTAGAGTAAAGACTTTAAATGAAAAGTTTAATAAAAATGAAATATCTGAAGAAGATTATAAAGTAGCATTAGAAGGTTATAAAGCTACGTATATTGATGCTAAAAATAGAATTAAAGGTATTGCTGATACTGCAGAAACTAAACCAGAACAAGTTGTATCTGAAGAAATAGATACACAAGAACAAACTGCTCCATTAACAGAAGCAGAACAAGCTGTACAAAAAATTATAACAAAAGAAAAAGTTGCTTCTAGTAAAGTGCAACAAATTTATAATGATAAAGGCGTTGAAGGCATTAACGAAATATTTAAAGAATTTAAACCTATAGTAGATAGAATAGTTGACAAGCGTAGAGATGCTCCCAATTTTGACAGAGAGTTGCTTACTTCTGAAATACAAGTAGGTAAAAGAGGTATTCTTGATTTAGTTAACGCATACCCTAAATATGTAGAAAAACAAGAAGCTGCTAATCAACCTGTAGCACCATTAGCTGGTTTTATAAATAAACAATTACCTAATAGAGCAATTGAGGCTTCTCAAAGAATTTTAGGTAAAGAATTTACACAAGATGTTACTGAGGCTAAAGCTGTTACCGCTACTGAAACCGCGGAAGATATTGTTACACAACAAGAGCAAGTAAAGCAAGAAGTAAAAACAGCATTAGCTAAGGATTTAAACTTAGATGAAACAACTCAAAATGATATTGTAAAAGCTGTTGAAAAAACATTAGGTACTAAATTACCCGCTGTAACAGATAAAAAGTTTAGACAAGCTTTAACTACTGGTTTTAGAAATGAATTAACTAATACATTTAAAACGGTATTTGGTCGTCAAGCATCATACGAGCAATTTTTAAGAGATAATTTTGAAAAAATATATCCTGCAATTCCACAAGAAACTATAAACCGTAATTTTAAAGAATTTAACGAGGCTGTTGTAGACCCTGAAACAGGTAAACAATTAAGAGAAAAAACAGCTGAGGGTAAAAAAGTATTTAAAAAACGTGATATAACTAAAGCTGAGTTTATAAAGTATTTTTTAAATGCACCTGGTAATGTTAAAGGAGCCCGTAAAACATCATTAGCAAAAGTATTAGCTGATGAAATAGGTTTAGATAATGTATTAAATGCATTGTCAAAAGAAGACATAAAAAATAAATTTGTAGCAGTGCAAGAATTGCAAGGACAAGAAGTTCCTGCTAATTTTATTGAAATTATTTCTGAAAAAATTGATAGAGCTATTAATTATCTTGATAATTTACAGAAAAATAACCAAAATTTGTATGTATCATTAGGTATACCTGAATTATCTATTGCCGCTGCAAAAGCGTTCTTAAAAGCAACAAAAGCAACTTTAAAATTAACTAATGACTTTGCTAAAGCACTAAAAGCTGGTATAAAAGCCGCTCAAGATCTTTTTGAAACAAAAGAAGAAAAACTTGTTGTTGAAGAAAAGCTTGAAAATATTTATAAAAAAGTAGAAGATTTAGGGGATATAACTAAAATAGAAACTGCTACTGAAGATATTGATAGTGGAGTTATTAAAATTAGAACTTTTAATGTTTTAAACAACAGCATAAGCAATTTAAAAAATAATGTAAAATTAGCCAAAACTATTGAAGAAAAGGAAACGGCTATTTATAATTTTTTAAAATATGAGTTATCTGGAATAGCTAAACTTAAATTAGGTAAAGAAGGTTATATATTTAATAAAAAGTCAGCGGCGGTAAAACATGCGTGGACATGGTTTAATGAACAAAATGTTTTTGATAAAGAAACTATTAAAAACTTTAAATTAGCTGAATCAGGGAAGTTTGGAGGCCAAGGTATATTTTATAAAAATGTTGCATTAAATGATTTTGAAGGTAAATATCGACCTAGTCAAAACTCTATTGTTTTAGGAAAAAGTGGATGGAAAAGTTTTTATAATACATTAATTAAACAAAAGTCTGCTCAAGACAATATGAATAAAGACTATAGCAATTATTTAGCAAATAAAATAGCTAAATTAATTAGCGAAGGTAATGAAAAAGGAGTAGATGAATATTTACAAATAATGGGTGCTGCTAGTGATAGCGCATTAAGGTTTGCGGGAAAAATTAGATCTGTAGAAAAAGGTAAACCAGGAGAGAAACTTGTTTATGAGCATACTCCACCTATTAAAGAATTAAGAAGTAATATTAAAAAAGCTATAGATAAAAACAAATCTAAAGAAGAAAATTACATTTTAGTAAAGAATGAATTAAATAAAAGTTTTGTTGATTTTATTACAGAAAAAAATACTAAAAAACTTAATAAATCTGAACTAAAAGAGAAAGGTACATTTCCTAAAAGATATAATAATATTTTAAATGTTGAAAAAGATTTAGAATACTTAATTGACCAAAAAAATAGCGCGAAAGAAAACGCAACATTAAGCGAAGACTTTAA
>CBDICL010000018.1:0-7689 GCA_965277255.1 Flavobacteriaceae bacterium
ACTTCATAGGAATCCTCGAAAAATTTGCCTGAAGTTTGATAACTATCCTAACTCAGACTATATCATGAATCCCACGTCATACGCTTAGTCAAACCATTTGCCCAAAGTTTTTATCTATCTAACGCAGAACATCAAGAATCACTCTTCAGAATAGACTATGAATTCACGCTTCTTATGAATCTATTTGCCTAACGCTTTTATCTAAAAGTGAAGTATTCTAGTATAAGATTTTACCAATGTATTCATCAAACTAGAACCCTTGTCTTAACTGTCCGTCTTGCGATTGCATTCTTATTTAGTTAATGCTCCAATTAGTGCAAGCTAGGTCGTACCCTGTTTTACCACTCTTTCATTTATAATCGTGACTGGGGCTAATGAAGCCATTATATCGACTTTCCTCTTCCCAGTCTATACATGAACTATCATTACTTATCGATTTTAATCGGTAAGTATGTTGATAGGTATTTGTCTGTTTGTTTGTCTGTTAGATGCACGCGATATCTCACGAAAGCGAGATTGAATCTGCTCCAGATTTTGCATGTGCATTCATCATATCTCGGACCAGGAGCCTATTGATTTTGGGCGAATTATGTCGTATAATTAGCGAGTTATTAATTAATTAGTGATGGGACACAAAGTGTCACTATGGAGTAAGAGCGCTGTTTTGGGGGATCCCATAACTTTCGATCGATAAGTCAACTTCGGTCTCTGACAGATATTTTCGTATGTTTTAGCCGCATTTTACCTTCAATGGACTCGGTTTTCCCTTGTAAGCTTTCCATATCAATTCAAATAATGTATTTTCCAAAGTCGAATGTTTGCTGATAACTTGCTTCAATATCTGAATAGGCCAAACTATCGGCTCACAATTTCAAAACTTAAATGAGTTGGCCACTGGATCTGATAATTAACAAATAATATGAACCTGCCGGGCCTGTGTAGCCAAATGCGGCCCATGAGATTTAAATTGTGTGATACATGCAAGAAAATACTAAATTTTCAATGATGCGCCCCAAAAATTTGTGTACATTTCAATCCGATTCAATGGATACAGTTCGAGTTTGCGAAGCCTATACACTAGAGTCCAACTTATTATCTATGCATATCCTATGACATTACAATGCCTTAACAGCTAGCTTGCGCAAACAATCGTGTCACAAGTATTAAAGATTGCACACCCCTGCTATTACTATAACATATGATTGATTTGCTACTCTCATCTATAGTTGTAATAAAGACTGAAAAAAAATTAAATCCGGGGCTGGCTTTGATGGTTGGAGCTTACAGTCTAAGATCGGATTAAAATTTTGGTTCTGAAATATTCTAGGCTAAAAATCATATAAACCACTTCTATTCGATTGTCATATACTTCAATCCGCCTAGTTGATAAAGCGTTTCAGGTTTTCAGATATTTTTTCGTGCTTTCTGATTTCGAACCGAATGTAAATTGACCTACTGCCCGATTCATCATTCAAGTTCAGTAATTTACATGTAGATCTATGAGTAATGTGGGCGGGAATATCTGTATGATTAAGCCAATTTTATGGATTTCCTGAATCCACAGAATATCCTATAATAATCATTATCCTATTCCGAGTTGATTTGAGACTAGGCACACGATCTGATTTCCTATTATTATTCTTGTGTAGCAATTCCTGGTTACTGATGTTATTAGAAGTGAACATCTCACTCATGAGGTAACAATGAATTAATTTAAAATTTGGATTGTTATCTTTTTACGAATGAAAATTACGTCATACGATGTATATACGTCACAGTGCACTTGCATGATATATAGTCTATGACGGTGACATTATTCGATCGTTTTTCCTTTTATCATTCTGTCGAATCTTTTATGGCGACGAAAAATTGTATCAAAAGTAGAAATAACCACATTTGTACAGAAATGCTCATGTCTGACATCTAGCCTGGTCTTTAACGAGGTATATTTCAAATGGTGTGAAGGGTGGCGCAAATTGCTAAGCGGTAGGAATTCCCTATCCACTGCAACTGTTATTACCTGAAGTTCGCAGGTTCCAATCCCGTGCCCTCTAATTTTTTGTAGTATGTGTGCGCAGAAATTTTGGTGTGTGCGCACTTTTTTGGAAATGACTAATATTTGTGCAAAAACCAATGAAGAAATTTTGGCGTTCTAACCGGGTAATAAGTGGGCCAACAACAAACTTTCTCAACCTGCCAACCGAGCACATTGTTACATTACATCCCGAAGTATGCGAACCAAGATGGCGGACATCGGAATGTAATATGTGTACTAGGTTAGGGTTAGGCCATAATTTTAGGTATAAATACTACGGGAGGCTCTTGGCTAGTCTTCGAACTGATAATAGGACTAAAATAAGGAAAATTGGAAAAAAATTATCGCCTAACCCTAACCTGTTACCCATGTTACGTTCCGATGTCCGCCATCTTGGTTCGCATACGAGCGATAATAAGTGCATGTACGCAAGCGCAGACCATACGATTTTCATGAATAACCAACTCGCTACAAACCTGTATATCATTGCCAGTACATTCAGAGCGATTTGCACAGGATTGGTCGGACCTATATTTTTTTAGAAAAATATAAGGAAAAAAGTTGCGACCTATAAGTGAGTATATACGGAAATGAGAATCACAGAAAAATATTGCTATATGAGAGACTTCTTTTTAACAATTGGTTCTCAAACATTTTTTTTCGTTGCACGAAAAATTAAGCCCATTAACTTTTTCATGCGAGGGAGAAACTACAAGAAAAACAAAAAATTCTTTTCGCGAAGATAGGCACCTCCACTTCAATAACTAAAATAAAAGTTACCATTAAGTAGCAAAAACAGCATTATCATTTATTTCTAGTTAGGCTTACCATACGTCCCGCTTTTTAGCGTTTTGTCCCGCCGTCCCGACAAGTCAGCCAAAAGTCCCGCTTTTGTGTTCAGCCATCCGGCGCGTGGTCATTTTGACAACCGGGGCAAGCTACTGCGGGACCAAGTCACCCCCATCTACGGGGACAGGATGAGCGCTGTAAGTTCTCCCATCATTTTATGAGTATAAAAACCATTCCATCGGTAACAACCAATCGGCAAAAGCGACAATTTTTAACGATAAGAAAGTGTCTTTAAAACCGGTCCAAGTCAAGGGATTAATAAATATAGACATAGTTTATTTTGAAACCTCTTTCAAAAGGAAAGGCAATATTTACCCAGATAAATACAATGACATATTAACAGAAACTTCGGGAAAGCAGACAAAACCTAAAATAAGGTTTAAAACGTTACTATGAAGAAAGGAAAGTTAATGCAAAGATAAGGACATGCGTCGCTCACTCATAGATATATATGCTGCTAGACTTCTACTGCTTGAACATATATGCAACACGCCGCGGTTTCTTGGAAGCAAAATGCTCAATAACGCGCTGATTAAAGTCATGCATCCCAGAAATAACGTCTCTGTGAATGGATAAAACAGCCAAGGAATTTAATCTATCTTGCTTCATTGTGTTTCTGAGATACGTTTTAATACGCTTCAGCGTGCTGAATGTTCGCTCTGCGTCGGCGGAAGAAATAGGCGTCGTCAAAATGATGTCCAGAAATTTTGCAGACGCCGCAAAGGTAGTTACTAGAGTGTTATCTATGAGGAACCCATAGAGCGCGCAAGTTGATGTGATGTTCAAAAAAGTTTGATTGGTGTATATACATCGCAATTCATTTTCCAATTTACCCACGTTTATCATGGGGTAAAATTTGGAGACAGTAGCCAACAAATGGATGGGAAATTGACGTGCAAATTTTGAAAAATTTTTGGGGTTCATCAAAGAGAACGCGGCAAGGTGTTCAGTGCGCAGACGATCGCCTATTTGATTCACCAGAATGTCACAGCATTCCTTTGCAGACAAAATCAAACGCTGCGTTGTTTGCCCGCGGCGTAAAGAAGCACTCCATGTGTCGTCGTATTTTATTGTTTCCCGGATACGAGATACAGCATCGCAGAAGTCTGAAATACACGACTGCACAGACGCTCCATCCATTAGCCTTGACTGCAATGCGCCGTATAATACATCCACGTGATAGAATATTGTGGAGAAAAAAGCGAGAAAAAATGAAAACTCACCATCTTCTAGCAGACGCTTTAGACCTGCCGCCTCCCTCACAGAGCGTTCGTCCCAAACCGGAGAGCTCTGAATGCCATTGAAACACTCAATGAGCTCAGACCTAATTTCGGACACGCCCTGCACCACGCGTGATTGGAAGTTCCAACGTGTTGGTGCACAAGCTGGGAGACGGCGGCTACATATCTGGCGAAGGAGGTCAGAGCGCTTCGGCGAAACGGAAAAAAATGAAGAAAACCCCGAAACATTTGCAAAAAATATACGGACGAGAGGGGTATCAAGACACATATTTTTAATAACGAGGTTAAATTGGTGTGCATAACAATGTAAAAAATGCGCATGAGGAAAATCTTCTTTTATATAAACTTGAACACCATGTTTCGACCCACTCATGACTGCCGCGCCGTCATAAGTTTGAGCTATCAATTTTGACTTCGCGTTGTAAGGCTGTAACACTTCTTTCAGTACAGCCGATATCCCGCAAGCCGTGCGATCAACGATTGGTACAAAGCTGTGAAATCTCTCGGTAGGTTTACCATCTTTCACAAACCGAAAAATCACAGCCAGTTGGGAAACGCACGTGATGTCAGTTGTCTCGTCAGACTGAATCGAAAGGAACTGGCAATTCTCAATTTCCAGAGCCAAATGTTGTAAATAAATTTTATACATTGAGTCGAGCAAATCATTTTGGATATCCTTAGATGTCCCTTTCGAAACAGTTGCGGCATCAAGATGATCTCTCAATACTGTATCTAGGGATGCGGTGTATTCCACCATATCCAAAAATACCCCTCTATTAGAAGAGCCAGCCCGTTCATCGTGCCCACGGAGGGACAGCTCGTGACAACCAATGAACTTCAAAACATCTATCAATCGACCGAGAACATGGCGGTTTTTCTCGACGTTTTGGTTGTGCCGACGAATAGAAACCGCGCGTCCTTCATCCAACTGTGCTGCAATATTAACATTTCCGAATGTTCGGTATTTTACTGCATTGTCCAGATGCTCCATAGAAGATTGATGATCCCTGGCACGCTCGGAAAGATGTTTAAGATCTCTAAAACCAAATTTACACCAACGTGAGTCACGGGCGGTAGCAAAAAGTAGGCAATAAAAACAAAAAAGTGCATTTTTGTCCTCGCTGTAACACAACCATTCGTGTTTTTTATACCAAGTTTCTGCGCAGAATGTACGCCGACGCTTTCCTCCGTCATGGGATTGTTCCAGTGAACAATTTTTTGGTTGATAAGGCCCAAGACGTTGTACCTCTAATTTTTGTTCCAGCGGCAGCTGCGAAAACGGAGTGCGAAGTAGTGCATCAACCTTATTCATTATGAGGTCTAAGGCTAAGAAATGCGAAGCCGGAAAGAAGTGAGGAGCTCAAAAGGAATGTGGAAAATCGAAAGCAAATGGACTAAAGGTCTCTAACTGATTCAAATAGCGAAACAAGCGACAAAAACGAAGGCGAGGAAACTATCAACTCTTCAAGCAACCAACGAACGAGAAGGAATGCGTGAATATGTCAACACGTTGTTGTAAGAAACGTCGGCATTGTGTCGTCATAATTTCGGGGCTAGCCCCGATCGGCCCCGATGATTTAGTAAAAGAAACAGAAAACAAACGAGACAAACGCGGCGAGTGGAAGATAAAAGAGAGAATACGATATACAATGAGCAACCGGGGCAAAATCGGCGTCGCCCCGTCGACGTTCGGCGAAGGCTTTGCGAGCGAAAAATGAACCATGTCGGGAGAATATGGCTAGTGTAGACAGTCTGTGCAACCGATATTGAGGTATTTTTCGAATATTTTTTATTATACCGAAAAAACAACCGGGGCATTGCCCCGGTTGGCCCTATTGACGCGCCGCCATGCCGCTCCATTTCACTGCATGGGAAATCAGTACAGTAATACGTTTTCGATAAGCATAACTGACACATCTTCAAGATTATAAATACTTTGCAACTTGTCAAATTGATTTCAAATAGGTGTGTGTATAACCCGTGTGTGTGAAAATGTCCTGGTATTTAGACAATATCTGAATAGTCAGGGCGCTGAAAACGGAATGCAATAACGCATATATTCACACAGTTATTAAAAACTGATGTCTGACAGTAAAACTCAATTATTTTCACCTACAAATACTGTTGTTGGAGAATTACACGAGAACGAAGTGTTACAACTAAAAACTCGGTTGGAGTTATCGTCATCACCTACTAGACTTTGCCCAATTTCGTGCTGCGTTTTTTGTGTTGCTGTGGCATTTCTATCATAATATTAATTGATATTATACGGTAATATATAGCATTTTTGGAAGAGGATTTTACTCGTACGAACTTAGATGGATCTTTATGTGAAAAGTTTGTCCTGTGTAGCGGCTACCGGTATGCTCGCTTCAAGTTTTTCATGCATACACGCTGCCGCGCGATATTTTTCTTACTTTGAGCTGCAATCAATATGAGGATAGTTGCAAAATCAAACAGCCAATCACGCCCTGAATCACTCCAGGCGTTTTGCGCAGCACGCCCTATTAGCCCGCTTTGTGCGGTGGGCTAAAAATAACACACACCGCTCGTAAACATCACGTTTTTCTAATAACCAACCCCGCCCTTCAGTTTCTGCGTCTCGTCAGAGGTCGATGCGGTAGCGCCTGACACGGAAGTATACTCTGCGAAAGGGTGTTGCCGAGAGCAAACAACATGACTGAAGAAATCTTTTAATCTTTGCCAAACATGGCATGGCAATAAATCGTAGACTCTAGACCCCGTTTATCGATTGCTCATGCAACGTAGTGCGAATTGCTCTGATTAATGCGCGGTTTTAAAGGAGGATCATTGCGCATCTTGCAGAGAAAGAAAGATACAGTCACGCCCGAGCAGCACGGTCGGCTGGTTTGCTGCTAAGACAAAATCATGGGGGAGGTCATGCGGCGTGACTCAAGAAAATATGTGATGCGAAAGTGGGAAACGCCCATCCTTTTTTACCTGTTTTCCCGAAAACTTATGATATATATCCTAGTAGATACTAGGACTTGAAATTGTCGCTTCTTGATTCTCAGTAAAGTTCTCCTATTTTGATAAAATTCCCCCTGCCGTCCTATCGGTTCAAGTAATGAGTTCAGCCACCGCCCTCGGCCCTTCCTTTTTTGTTATCGTGAGATAAACCATATCACGTATGAGCGTTTTGTGTTGTGGCGATTTTGCAGACGCTTCGCTGAGATTAATTTGCAAGGGAATAATTGACCGCGTTCGCGACGGTGCAAATGTTGAATTCCAATTCGGTTCCAAATTAAGTTCTATATCGTATAAAACGCTCCCACAACAAAGAATTCAATCGACGTGCCGACATATTTTTCCTTGGCTTGCTGGAATAGATATACTAAAGAATAATTATCTCAAGCCAGACGATGCCTCACCGTATCACAAAGGAAGTTGCATTTCCGCATGTATATAGGGTGCGCTTCACGAAATATGGAACGTTTTTAGGTTGCGTTATTTTTCATTTTATTATACATTGGTATCGACAAAGTTAAAATTGCATTGTATCGACGAAGTCAATCCTTCAACAAAAGTGCTATACTCGGCGAT
>CBDICL010000019.1:0-62279 GCA_965277255.1 Flavobacteriaceae bacterium
ACTTATAAGAGATATTAATGAAACTGTAAAGGGGATTATAAAAAACTTAGATAAAGTTTCTAAAAAGGTTAATTCAAAAACACTTCGTGACGTTGCTACTGTATCGGCTAACAATTCAGCTGAACTTGGTAAATTAATTTCTGATGCTTACAAGGAGCTTGGAAAAGATGGTGTACTGACTGTAGAAAATTCTCAGACTGAAGAAACGTACTATGATATTACTAAGGGTATAAAAATAGAAAGAGGTTATACAACACAGCTATTTGCTAATAATGAAAGAAACGATGAGTGTGTTTTAGACAATGTCCATATACTAGTTACTGACACAGAGATTCAGAGCTTAATGGAGATTGAGAATATACTTAGACCAATTATTAAAGAAAAGAAAAAACTTTTGATTATAGGAAACTGTACTCAAAACGTAGTTAATACACTAGGCGCAAACAAAATTCAGAATAATTTAGCGGTATGTAATATTATACCACCATCGTTTGGTTATAAGACCAATGAGTTATTAGCTGATATTTCGTTATCGATAGGCGCAAAGTATTTTAGTGAATCTCAAGGAGATGACTTGAGTTTACTTACAATGGATAGCTTGGGGTTTGCTGAGAAAATTATTGTTGGGAAAGATAGTACTGTTATCGTTACATCTAACGAAAAACAAAATGAAGAGATAGGCGAAAGAATCAACCAACTGAAAGATCAGCACAAGAAGACTTCTTTAAACAAGTATGAGAAAGATTTTATATTAGAACGTATAGCGAACTTGACTGGATCTGTTGGCGTTATTTATGTAGGAGCGAACTCAGACATTGAGCAAAAAGAAAAATTTGACCGCATCGATGATGCGGTGTGTGCTGTTCGTTCAGCGTTAGAAGAAGGAATATTACCAGGAGGAGGATTAGCTTTACTAAGAGAGGCTGAGAATTTAGGTGATGGAATATCAAATGATATATTATATAATTCTTTAACTGCTCCACTTGAGCAGATATTAACTAACGCAGGTGATGATGTTAAAAAAGTACGTGACTCAATATGTTCTTGTGCTTCAGCTCCAGTAAATTATGGTTATAATGTAAAGACCAAAGAGTATGGTGATATGTTTAAGATGGGGATTATTGATCCAACAAAAGTAACAAAGAACGCACTAATAAATGCAGCCAGTGTTGCAACAACTATACTTAGTACAAACGCAATAGTAACAATGAAACGAGCATAATTATGGAAAAATTAGGAAACAATATTATGATAAGCGAAAAAGCTATAATTTCAACAATTAAAAGTTTTTTACAGTTTGACTCTTCTGTAATAGAGGGGTGGAAATCGCCATTTTTTGATGATAAACATTGGGATAGAGTAAAGAATGATTCTGAAAAATTAGGAAAACTAATAGTAAGAGAAATAAAATTTCAAAATAGTGGAGAATGAAAGCAATAGGGAAAACAATAGTAATTGAAACGATTAAAGAAAAAGAAACTACTGAGTCAGGAATACTACTTACTTCATCAGATAGCAATCAGTTTAGGTATAAAAAAGGAAAGGTAATTCTTCCAGGGCACGAATGCTCTGTTATAAATAAAGATGATATTATTTTTTACGACAAAGCCGCTGGACATACTATGATGTTAAACGAAAACATATATACTATTATTCAGGAGCGTGACGTTGTTGTTGTCGAATAACATTATTCATTTCCTTAATAATTTTTCTATATACCTTGTTACTGTATTTAGTGTTGTTTTTAAAGATTGGGTTTCTATATGGACTTTCTGATATAGTCTCTTTCATATTTAATTTTTTGTATATAGAAGATACCACACGTTTACCTTTAAATCCCAACTCATAAAGTTTAGATTCGTTTCCAACTCTTTCACGCCAGATAATTATCCATTTGTCTTTAAGTAGTTTTTGAAATCTCATTTTGTCCCAGGACATAATCTCATTAAACTCTTCAAATTGTTTTCTGGTAAACAATCCTTCGCTATATAAAAATAACATCATTTCTATATCAGCTGTTTTTAAATCGTAATAAGCTCTAGCCCAATGTTTTACTACCTTCCAATATTTAAGATAGTCATTAGAAGGTTCTTTACGATCATAATTAGCTCGTAGTTTTTTACTAAAATTCATTATATTTAATTTAATTATATTTGTAAATATAAACAAAACAAATATGGCTCGTAAAAATAAAATGAAAAACACTTGTTGGAAAGGCTTTGTTGCTTATGGTTTAAAAACTAAAGGAGGAAGAAAAGTTCCTAACTGCGTGCCTAAAAAAAAGAAATAAAATTATGAGTTGTAAAGGATTAGAAGGTAAACAATATAGAAAGTGTATGAAGGCTTATGTTAAACAGTCTAAAAGAACCTTTCCTTCATTTAATAAAGATTTAGATACAGTATCAACTGCAATACGCACTAACAATGAAGGTATGGTAGAAAGAATGCGTAATAATAAAAGAAATTTTGTAGTTCAAAGGAATTTAAAAGGAGCAGTTAAAGAGCGAATTGTTAAGAGCAATGACCCGAACGATAAATACCCATTTAAACTTAAAGTTTTAAAAAAGAAAAAAAATAAATAATTATGAAAAAGAATTTAAAACCTTATTTTACAGCAGCAATAAAAAGTGGAGTGAAGCCTGAAAGAAATGGATTACCTTCTGAGAAAGCTATTAAGAAAAGTGTATACGCTAAGTGCGGTAAAAAATAATGGCTACACCAAGAAAAGGAAAGGCTAAGGTAAAAGTAACTTCTACAGGTAAGAGAGTTAGTTACGGACAAGCTGGAAAAGCCAAGGGCGGTGGACCAAGAGTAAAGCCAGGTACATCTAAAGGTGACAGCTATTGTGCTAGAAGCTTAGGCATTAAAAGAAGACTGTCTAAGAAAAAACAAAGAGATCCTAATACTCCAAATAATTTATCTAGAAAAAGATGGAAATGTTCAGGAGCAAAGTCTCGAAAATAAGTATTTAAATTATCACTATATTTGTAGAAATAATAAATTAAGGTTATGGGTAAATTATTTGTAAAAATGGGATTATGGATGCAAGAGTTTTGGTGTAAATTTCAATGCAAATGGAATTGGATTGTTTCAAAGCTTATGTTTTCTGTTTCTTCTTGTCCAAACAAATTATGTACTTGTAAAAAATAAAATTCAATGAAACAAAAATCAATAGGATTAGGAGACGATTTAGAAAAAGTATTTCAAAAAACAGGAATTAAAGCTGTTGTTGAAAAAGTTACTAAAGGTGGATGTGGTTGTAAAGAAAGAAAAGACAGCCTTAACAGAATGTTTCCTTATAAAAATAGTAAATAAAACACAGATATGTCATATTCAAAAATAAATGTAAATACATTAAATGGAGTACAGGTCACAAATAGTGACACTGTTGAAATTCCAAACACTTCAAATGAAGGATTTTTAATTTACGTTGGAAGTACAGTACCAATTCTTCAAGATATTACATCTGGAGCAGGAACACCTGATACTAGATATGTAAATATAAGGGTATTAACCATAAATAATCAAGACATTACTTTTCATAATTTTAAAGTAGGCGAGTATTTACCTGTTCAATGCAAAAAAGTATTTGCAACAGGAACTACAGCAGGTGTTGATTGTATAGCAATGTCGTAATAATATGAACTACACACAATCAAATTCTTGGAATTCTGAATTATTTTTTGTGTATAATATAACCAAAAAAAAATGATACAAGATTATAAAATATTAATTATTAATGCTGGTAGTTTTGGAATTTCAATGACAAATATAGATGTGACCCTAAAAATATTTCTACTTTTAGTTACTATAGGATATACAGTACAAAAGTGGTATTTACTAAATAAGAATAAAAATAAATAATATTAACCCAAAATATAAAAAAAATTAAGGCGCATATATATTGCGTCTTTTTTTTTTCATATTATTTAAATAATATATTATTATGAGAGAGATTAAAGAAATAATTATACATTGTTCCGCTACTCCATTAGGAAAAGATTTTAGTTCAGAGGTTATAAGAGACTGGCACGTAAAGGGTAATGGATGGGATGATATAGGTTATCACTTTATTGTAAGACTAGATGGAACAATAGAGTACGGAAGAATGGTTGATAGACAAGGAGCGCATTGCAAAGGTCATAATAAATATTCTGTAGGAATTTGTTATATTGGTGGTATGGATAGAGAGATGAAAGAATGGATTGATACTAGAACGGATCAGCAAAAAATTTCACTGTTGTTATTAATAAAAACATTAAAGAAAACTAATCCTAATATTAAGGTTTTTGGTCATCAAGATTTTTCAAGTAAGCAGTGTCCAAGCTTTGATGCAAGAACAGAATACGAAAATATATGAAAAAAGTAATAGAGTGGTTTGGAGGCGGACTAGTAAAAGATTTGTTAGGCGGTTTAGATAAGTTGTTTACATCAAAAGAAGAAAAAATTAAAGCAGAAAATGTTATAAAACAAATTCTAATTGAAAAGCAATTAGAACTTCAGAAAATGCAAACAGAAATTATTGTTACTGAAGCAAAAGGCAACTGGTTGCAGAGAAGCTGGCGACCGATACTAATGTTGACGTTTGGTTTTATAGTAATTTATGTAAAATTTATTGCACCTTTATTTAATTTAACAACTCCAGAATTAGAAATAGAATTTTGGGAACTTTTAAAAATAGGTATTGGTGGGTATGTTGTTGGTCGTAGTGCAGAGAAAATATCAAAAAATGTCACATTTACTAAAAAGTAACACTAGATTTTTTTTTATTAACTTTGTAATATATAAAAAAATACATAATGGCTAGAATAAAAACTTATTCGAACGACCTTACGGTCGTTGCAAAAGATAAGTGGATCGGATCTGATTCTCAGGCAAGCTGGGCTACAAAAAACTTTACAGCCCAATCTGTTGCCGACTTTATAAATGAAAAAGGGAATCAACTTCAATCTTTAAGATTTAGATATAGGAGTACTCCGCCATTAACACCAGGGACAATAACATTCAATCCTTATAGAGCAAACAATGTTCCTTTTTCTAGTATAGATTCTTGGATTGTTAGTAATTCACAAATGTCAGGTCCAGAAGATGTTTCTAGCTTTTATTCTTCACCATTAGTAGGATCAGATGTTTTAGTTACTCAATGTGCTGATATAAGTCAATGGGCAATATATGAATGGGATTCTGTAACAGCAGTACCTAATCAAAAAACTTTCTCAAGCATAGGGTTATCTTACAAAGTTGGATCTGGGGGCTTAATTAATGATGAAGATTATTTCATATCTTTGCTTAGTTACGCGGGGACAGGTGATTTACACTTTACTTATGTACAAGGAGTACCTTCTACAAGTTGGAATATACAGCATAATTTAGGAAAGTTTCCTTCTATAACAGTAATTGATAGCGCAGGAACAGTTGTAACTGGACAATATACATATAACGATATAAACAACGTGACATTAACATTTTCAGCACCGTTTGCTGGAACAGCATATTTAAATTAAAAAACTATGGCAATACAATATTTAAACACAGTTGATCTTAATCAGAATCAATTAAACCAGGCGGTTATACAAAATGTAGGTACTGATCCTGCAACAGGTGTAGTTGGTCAAATTATATTCAACACATCTGCCGACACGTTAAAGCAATATGTTGCTGATACTCAAAACCCACCAGTGCCAGCTACTCCAACTCCAGGTTGGATTGAGGTAGGTGCTACAAGTGCGGTTGAGTCTATTGATACTACAGATGGTACATTTATAAATCTTACGCCAACATCAAAAACAACAGGTAATGTTGTTATAACTGCTGACTTGTCTGCTACAGGAACTGCAGGCAATACAACTTTTTTAAGAGGTGATAATGCTTGGGCTGTAGTTGATAATTATGTAAGCTGGACATTAACTGGTGATTCTGGAACTCCTGAATCAGTAAGTTCTGGAGAAACAGTAGATATTGCAGGAGGATTAAAAATAACTACTGATATAGCTGCTAATAGAACTTTAAATATAGTTCACGACTTACAAACTCAAACAGATACCACATCAACAGGCGCGCCTGCTTATGGAGGAACTTTTACAACAGTTGATACTGTTACAAGAGATACTACAGGTCACGTTACAGGTATAAATGTAAAAACAATTACATTACCCGTATCGGATGATACAACATATGATTTAACATCAAAAGCAAATCCAACAAGTGGTGCTGATATTGATTTAACAGATAGCGATGGAAATGTAGATACTGTTACACTTATAGGAACAGCTGGTGAAATAGAGGTTGCACAATCAGCTACAGCAGGAATAATAGCTATAAGTCAACCTTCTGATGTTACAATCGGAAATGACTTACAAGTAGATAACGATGCATCTGTAGACGGTAGCTTAAGTGTTGTAGGTACAGGTAATTTTACAGGGCAAGTAACAGTTCCAACTGCAACAGCAGGAACAAGCGCACCTAACTTAGCTCAAGTAGAATTACTTGTCCAAGGAGTTGGTGTATTTCAAGGAGGTTATAACGCCACTACTGATCCAGGAGTTCCAGTTATAAGTGGAGCTTCAAACATAGCTTTAGATCAAGGTGATTACTATGTAGTTACACACGATGGTGATATAACATTTAGCGACACTACAGTTTCTGTAGAGGTTGGTGATTTTATATTTGCTTCCGCAGCTATTACAGCTAATTCAGACCCAGCATCGACAGAATATGTTTTTGTTATAGCAGATGCAAATGTAGCAGGAGCAGGAGCAACAGACGGAGCTACTGAAAAAGGTGTAGCTGGTTTTGATTCAGCAAGTTTTACGGTATCATCTACTGGTTGGGTACAATTAAAACCTCAAGCAAATCCTTATGGATCAAGAGTAATATTAGATGACGGTGGAAGTAATACTCCTCCAGACAGTCCTTCTACAAGAGCTGAATCTGGCGGATTAACAACATTTACTGTAGATGTTACACAATCAAGTAATGCGGTTGGAGAACCAGAGTGGTTTGTTTTTGGAACAAGTGCTTTAGCTGCAAACGTAAAGGCTGAAATTACTCAAGTTGCTGCTCCTTATGAAACGGTATATGCTGATGTCGCAAGAAGTGGCGCAGGTACTATATCTTTTGCTTTCACGGGAACAATTACAAGTGGCGACTACGCAGTGCTTTTGACTTACGTATAAACTAATTAATCCAATATAATAAATGGCATTAAGATTTCTTAATAGTGGGTATTTCGCAGGTAAGGTAGGTATTGGAACAGACAGCCCTGATAGTAATTTACATATTAAATCCTCATCTGCTGCACAACCTGTATTGCAACTCGAAACTGCTTTAGTTGGCGGGGGTGCAGATACATTTGTAAGATTTGGAGATAGTTCAGAAAATTATTCTTATGCTTTAGGCATTGATGATAGTGGTAATGCTTTTAAATTGGCTTATAATGGCTCAAGTTATAATGGAGCAGTATTAGGAACTAATGATTTAATAACTGTTACTACATTAGGTAACGTAGGTATTGGAACTGATAGTCCTGTAGCAAAACTTGATGTATTAGGAACTGTTAATGGTCCAACTGTTTTTGATTATACATATGCAACAAATGCAGGATTAAGAGTACACGGAAATGAATCTGCTATAGACGTTGTTGGAAGTGATTCAGGAGACCACGGGTCTACTATCTTATTAAGAAATGGTAACGAAGGTTTTGGTTTACTTAATAGTCCTAATTTAGATGCATTACAATTTAAAAGTTTTACAGCTACTGCCGATGCCTTTGCCATACATAGTACAGGTACTAACCTTAGTTCTTTAGTAGATATAATAACTTTAGAAAAAACAGGTAACGTTGGGATAGGGACGGATGATCCTGAGGCTAAATTAGAAATTGTAACAGCACGATCAGGTACTCCGTCTACGGATGCAAACATTAAAGTAACAGATAGCACAAATCAAGCTGCTGATGTTGGAGGGTCTATTGTTTTTACAGGAAAATACACTGATGACGGAACTTATCTAAGCGGTGGTCCTTTTATAAGAGCCTCTAAGAAAAATAATACAACGGGTGATTATGGTTATGGATTAGTATTTGGAGTTAGAGACACTGGGTCGGCTACAAGCGAAACAGCTATGCTTATTAATTCAAACGGTAATGTTGGGATAAATAAAGCAACCACTGCGAACGCTACTTTAGATGTATTAGGAACTGTAGCTATTAATAGAGCATCTCCTTCACCAGACAACTACCAGGTAGACATACAAAAAATTTCAACCGATCCAGATATTACTAATTTTGGTGTAAGAATTGACGCGGAATTTTCTGGCACAAAAACTGCAGCAAGTGATATTGGGCAAGGAGGGATAAAATTAGACGTAGACTCTTCTGCAATTGGGACAATAGCCGATGAGCATAGACTTTACGGTATCAACAATGACGTAAGATACTCAGGACTGCCTGATGCAGCTTGGTCTGTTTATAATCGTCTTGAATCAAACGGGGGTGATGGAACAACAACACAAGCTGGAGGTGTTTTAAATTTAATCCAAACGGACACTACAGCGGATCATACAAACACGAGTCTTTACGGAGTATTAAATGATATAGATATACAAGATGCTGGAATAGTTTCCAATATATATGGAACTCGTAGTATAATAGATACAATTTCAAACAGAACATCCGATGTAGGTAATATTTATGGAAGCAGGGTAGACATAGATTTGAATTCTTCAAATAATGTGGAGTATGGTAATATGTTTGGATATATGGCTGTAATAGATAATAATACCGCTACCGCCGCAGAATTAGGTACTCAATATTTATTTAAAGGGCAATACGATGATGTTAGAAGTGGCTCAGCTTGGGGTATACATATACAAGGTGATAAAAATTATCTTGAAGGTACATTAGGAATTGGTACAGCGAGCAGTGATTATCAGCTTGAAGTAGCTTTAACGTCAGGGGTCTCTTTAGCTGACCAACCCGCTGAACCTTTATTTGTAAGCAACAATGGTCAAAGTGTAGACGGCAGGGTTTTTATTACTGTTAAGCACGATACAATAAATACAGCTTCTGCTTTAGGAGCAGGTATTAAAATGACAGCAGGTGCGGTTACATCTGGAACAGCTTCTTACTTTGACTCGCTAATACTTGTGCAATCCGCTGGACGCGATAATACAACCATTCACTCTGCTCCTAAGGATATTGAGTTTTACGTTGACAATCACGATACCTCTGCTGGAGCTGGAACTGATTATGATGCTTATGGTGATTTAGCTTTAACTTTAAAGGAAGACACAACTATACAATTTAATAGTTATACCGCTGGTACACTAATAAGTGACAGTGATGGTAATATTACTTCTACAACAACTCCTCCAGGAACAGGTGTTTTCTTACCACTTGCTGGTGGAGATATGACTGGTAGAATACAATTGCCTAATGCTACAAACTTACAGTTTATAGGGGCATCGGGTGATCACGCAAGAATTTTTTATACGCAAGGCGATGGCACAACAGGAGATGTTTGGTCACACAATTTTTATCAAAACTCAGGGCTTCAAGCAGGTATTGAATTTTACGCAGCAACAGAAGCTTTAGCTAATGGTAACATTAGATTTAAAACTGGCGCTACGGCAAATACACTTATATTAAACGCTGATCAAGATGCGTCTTTTGCGGGTAATATTGCTGTAGGAGGTGCTGCTCTTGGAACGGATACATTAACCCCTTTGGGTAGTATAGCTTTTCCAGGTAATACCAAATTATTTGGATATAATAACTCTATATATAATATTTCTAATGCTTATTATGATAGCGGCTGGAAGTACTTAACAGCAAATACAGCCGCAGTACTTAATATAGGTACTAACGGACAAGCAGCATTAACACTTAGACAAGCAGCATCAGGAACAGCAGATGATGCAATAACTTTTACTACATCTTTTGAAATAGATTCATCAGGGGATGCAACTTTCTCAGGAACAGTGGATGCTCCTACTTTTGATGGAAATTTAACAGGTAATGTTACAGGTAATGTCACAGGTAATGTCACAGGTAATTTAACAGGTATTGTGACAGCAACATCTTCTTTAGCTGATGGAGTAACTGGAGCAACTCAAGCAGACAGCGATGATAGCGAATTAATAGCTACTACAGCATTTGTACAAAATTTAATAGAAACAATACCAGCAGGTTTAGTATTTCAGGGAACTTGGGATGCAAGAACAGCAGCGGAGGGAGGAGCTACTGGTGATGAGGGTAGCCCTGCTTTAGTTAGCGGAGTTGGTACAACAGGTCATTTTTATATAGTATCAAATTCAGGCTCGGTTGATTTAGACGGAATAACGGATTGGGTAACTGGTGACTGGGCGGTCTTTGTGGAAGTCGGGGCTACTGATTCTTGGCAAAAAATAGACAACTCATCTGTGTTAGATGGTTCTGGTACAGGTCAAAAATTACCTTTGTGGGCTGGTTCTGGAACATCAAATACTTTAGACAATTCAATATTAACACAAGCTACAGAATCTGTAATTACGCAAACAGCAGGGACTGGGGAAGTTGCACAATATTATTTAAACTCAATTGCCGATAGAGATAGTGCTATTTCTTTTCAGCAAGCTACAGTTCAAAAAGCAAAAATAGGTTATGATGATTCGGAGGACGCTTTAACATTTGTGTATGGAAGTGGAGCGTTTTCTACAGCTGGAATGGTTTTAGATGGAACAGGTGTAGGGATTGGAGTAGTTGATCCTGACTATTCTCCTTCAACTTTACCTGACGCGAATGTGCTTCTTCAATTAGGAGGAGACAACCTCGGTGATATACCTGAGCTAAGATTAGCTGGTGGGAATGGACTTGACGTTTCAAGTAAGATAGTTTTTGATAACGATATCTTAGGAAGAGGTATGAGTATCCTTATGACGTCAGATACAACCCCGTTTGGGCCTGATGGATTGTGCTTTTTTAATGAAAACAGCACTGATCCTCTTACTAACGAGAGTCGCGTTATTATGAAAATGAATAGGGATACTCAAAATGTAGGAATTGGAATTAATGATCCTACAAGTAAGTTACACATAAACCAAACTGTAACAGATCCAGATTTAGACTTACCAATTTCTTTTGCTGTTGAAATTGATTCTAATCACTCTGGGACAACTGCGACAACAGGCGATAGAGAACAAGGTGGTTTATATATAGATGTTGATTCAAGTACAACAGGTGGCGACATAGCAGATGAGCATAGGGTTTACGGTATATATTCAGATGTTAGACATTCTGGAGATTCAGATAGGGCTACTGGGGTTTATTCGATAGCAGAGCAAAATACTACGACAGGGGCTACTACTTATGTTTTAGGTGGTGAATTTGTTGGAGTAACTGATGGGGGTGGAAGCGCTACTTTAAATACTGTTGCAGGTGTTTGGGGGAGTGTTTCTGTACAAGACGCTACTCCTGTGGTAAATAGTTACGGAGGTTACTTTAGAAACTCGCAAGCTACAAGTAGAACAGGATCTACAACGAGTACATATGGATTGTACACTGAAGTTGAATTAAATTCTGATTCAGCATATACTAATATATACGGTCAAAGAATAACAATAGATGTTAATACTGATGCCTTTACAGCCACTAATATATATAGTTTAGATTTTTCTTTTACAGGTTTAGATGATATTCCAGCGGCAACAAATACTTACGCTATTAATCAACCGTTTGATGTAAAAAGTTATCACGAAGGTAATTTTGGTATTGGTACGAGTAGTCCTCAGTCAAAATTACATATAGAAACAGGCAGCGGAGGCACTTATAACCCAAATGTAAACCACGATGACGTAACAATAGAGGGTAGCGGTAATATTGGGTTACAATTATTTAGTCCTGCAACCTCTTATCAGTATATAGCTTTTGGAGATCCCGATTCTGTAAACGCAGGATATTTAAGATATTATCACGGAACTAATGAAATGGTTTTCAGAACTAATGGTAGTGATAATATGGTTATTGATAGTAGCGGCGACGTTGGAATCGGGACAACTAATCCTAATGTGCCTTTAGAAGTACACGGTGCAGATATAACAACAAGAGCAAATACAACGGCTCAGTCTGTTCTTAGGTTAGTCAGAGATGTTACAGATAGTAGTTACACAAGCACTAAAGATAGTGCTGTAGATTTTATGCTTTCAAGGCAACAAACAGTTAATAATAATTTACCTTATACAAGATTAGATATTAGATTAGCTGGAACAACAGACTCCTCAACACCGTCATTAGATGTTATGAGTTTGTTGCACAACGGCAACGTCGGGATCGGGGAGACTACACCACAATCAAAACTTCAAGTCGCTGGTGGTATTCAAATGGCTGATGACACAGATACGGCTTCTGCGGATAAAGTAGGTACAATGCGTTACAGAACTGGTACAGAGTATGTAGAGGTTGACGGAGTTGAATTAGTAACAAATGGTGATTTTGCTACAGATAGTAATTGGAGTATGAATACAGGAGTTACTATAAGTGGAGGCACTATGAATTTTACATCAACACCAGGACATTATGGTAGTCAAAATATTAACTTCACAAATGGTGCTAAATATAGAATAAATTTTGAAATAACCGCAGAAACATCTGGTACACTAACTGTGTTTTTAGGAGCAGGTAATAATGTAGGCTCTATAAGTGGTATTGGTAAAAAAGAAATAATTGCAACAGGAGATTCATCTCTTGATACTAAGGTATTTTTTGGTAATAATTTTACTGGTTCTATAGATAATGTTTCAATAGTAGAAGTAACAGAAGAAGATGCAAGCTACGCAGATATGTGTATGCAAACAGGAGCATCAACATACGAATGGGTTAACATAGTAAGAAATACATATTAAATGGGTACAGGAAAAACATATTCAACAAAATATTTACTGGACAGCAATAATAATAGAGGGGCTGAAGGTCAAGTATTATCAACAACCTCAACAGGTATAGATTGGGTTGACGCTAATACAGTTCCAGGGACAGGGCTTTGGCTTGAGACTGGTAACGATATATACAATAGTAATTCTGCTAATGTCGGCATCGGTACGACTACTCCTGGTTCTAAATTAGAGCTTTTTGAAGTTTCAGGAGGCGCACCTACTTTATTGACTTTACATCAATATGCTATTGATATTGTTGCAGACGACTCTATGGGGTCTTTTATAGATTTTAAAAGTACAGATATAAATGCTAATTTTACTCCACAGGCAAGAATTGGAATGTTAATTCGAGATTCAAATGGAGATAATGGTGTTATTTCGGAAGGTTGTGGTAATTTAGTTTTTCATACATCAAGAGGTACAGATGCGGCAGGGGCAGGAGAGGATGTTGAAAGAATGAGAATTACAGACATTGGGAATGTGGGAATTGGAACGGATAGTCCTAACACACTTCTTGATGTATCGAGTGCTAATTTTGGAACAACTGCGCCTGCTATAAGAATAACAAACACTTTAAACGTTGGTGATTGGTCTGGAGTTACAAGCGATTTAGGTAGATTTGAATTTTTCACAGATGACTCTTCTGGAAATGCACCATATACTTTAGGGTACATTGGAATAAAAAATGATTATACAACAGGTACTCCAACTTTGCCCAGTGGGGCAATGGTGTTTGCAACAACTACTTATAATGCTTCAGGTGGACCTGTGGAAAGAATGCGTGTTACTTCAATTGGTAAAGTAGGCATCGGAACGGCTAATCCTCAAGATGCCTTAGACATAGATTGGGACACAGAAGACGTGGCTACAGATAACTCAGGTATTAGAGTAAGAGCTTATAGACCTCATTTAAACTTAATAGATAGGTCAGGTTACACAACTTCAAACGGTCATAACTTTCAAATAAAAGCTGATAGTGCTAAGCTTCAGTTTAATGCTACCAGTGCAGATAACGAAACTTTTGATTTAACCAGAATGGTTATTGATAAAGACGGTCAAGTTGGTATAGGTACATTTACTCCTACTTCTTTATTAGAAATTAGTCAACAATTATCAGCGGCCTCAACCATAGATTATCCATATACTATTTCTTCAAGAGACGATGGTAATTCAATTGATCAAGCTGGAGGCGAAGGTGTAGGTATTAAATTTAGAGTAGCAGGAAATGATGCTTCAACACCAGGAAATAGTTTAGTAGGAGCAAGTATTGCTGCTATTAGAGAAAGCTCAAGTGATAGTAATTCAAGTACAGGCTTAGGATTTTTTGTTACACAAAATGATGAAACATTAGATGAGGCTATGCGCATTACAAATGCTGGTGGAATATCTTTTGGGTCTACAGGAACTGCTTACGGAACTTCAGGTCAAGTATTAACTTCTGCGGGAAATGCAGCACCAACCTGGGAAACTCCAACGACAGGTACAGTTACTGGAACTGGTAGCGCAACACAGGTTGCTTTTTGGGATGGAGCAAGTTCGTTGAGTGGAAGCGGTAATTTATACTGGGATAGTACAAATAATCATTTAGGAATAGGTGATGGAACACCAGGTTCACGTTTAAAAGTTGTTAGTGGAACAACCGAAACAAGTATTTACACTGTGGACATTAATCACGTAAGAAATGATGCGGATGTAGGTACGATCGCTCAGAGAATCAATATGGATTTATCAGGTGCTGATACTACAACTGCTGATAGAACAAATTACGGATTATTTTTAGATATAGACTCGTCTGCTAACGGAGATTCTTCTAACGAACATAGAATATACGGAGTTGGCTCATTTGTTAATTTTACTGGTTTTACAGATTTAGCAAGAGGTGGTCATTTTGTAGCTGAGTCAAATTATACTGGAGCAAAAACAGCACAATTAGTAGGTGTTTATGGACAAGCTACTCACGACACCAATTCAACAAACGGAGGTGTTAGTAATATGTATGGGGCTTATGGAACAAGTTCAATACAGGATTTAGGAGATGTTGACAATGCTTTTGGAGGTTACTTTGCAGTTACTATAGGCACAAATAGAGGTAATGCCAATGTAGGTATTACAAAAGGAGTTGAGGGTCATATTGACATAGACAAAGCGAATACTATAACTTACGGAGAAATGATGGCTGTCTCAGGTATCATTGACAATAACGAAGGTGCTGTACCTACATTTGGAAATCAATATTTATTCAAAGGTGATTACCAAGGAACAAAAGGTGGTAATGCTTACGGCGTATATTGCGAAGGTGATAAACATTATTTTGATGGCAAAGTCGGGATCGGGGTGACTGGGCCAGCTCAACAACTTCATATTGTTGATACAGACGGTGCTAATATAATACTAAATTCAAACACTGGAGCAGAAAATAACGGTATTTGGATGACAGAAGGTGGCGTTGCAACTCCATATGCAAATGGTGCTTATGTACATTATGATAGTACGAATAATGCCTTTAAAATAAATACTGGCACAACCTCATTAACCACAAAATTAGCAATATTAAGGGATAGCGGCAATGTCGGGATCGGGACGACTTCGCCGAGCCACAAACTCGAAGTTGGGTTAACAGATACAGTTCCCCTTGCTTCCCAGCCAGCAATACCATTAATGATAAGCAACGATGGTCAAAGTGTAGATGGTAGAGTACTTTTACAGGTAAAGCACGATATAGTAAATACAGCAGGCGCTATAGCAGCTGGTTTTCAAATGACAGCCGCAGCTGTTACATCGGGAACTGCTTCTTACTATAATTCATTAATATTCTTAGAGTCTGCTGGATCAGGAAGCGAAACAGTACACTCTGCTCCTAAAAATATTGAGTTTTATACAAATAATTCCGCAGGAGCTGCGGGGTCTGGAACATCTTACACAGATTTAGGAAATTTAGCTTTTGAATTACAAGCAGATGGTGAAGCTATATTTTATGAAAACGTTGGTATTAACACAACTACCCCTTATACTGATTTAGAAATAAACGGAGGACTCCACGTAGGACCTCATTCTGCTGCTGTCAACCCTACGGAAGGTATACTTGTAGAAACGGCAGCTGGGGGCGAAGCTCAAATATTAATGTATGTATATGGATCAAGTGTATTTAACATTCTTAGCGATGGAACTACAGCTACTGTTGGGTGGGGATCTGGAGCAGACAGAGAAGTCAATTTTTTGAACACAGGAGCAGGGAGTATAAAAGTTGGTATTGCTGATGGAAGCCCCTCTTATACCCTTGATGTAACTGGAACTATAAGAGCAACAGGCGATATAATAGCTTTTTCAGATGTAAGAGTTAAAGAAAATATTAAAACAATAAAAAATTCTTTAGATAAAGTTAGTAAGCTTAGAGGTGTTGAATTTAATAAAATAGGGGAAGACGAAAAATCTATTGGTGTTATTGCACAAGAAATAGAAAAGGTTATCCCAGAGGTTGTTAAAACAGACGATGAGGGTATGAAGTCAGTTGCTTACGGTAACATATCTGGATTACTAATAGAAGCAATAAAAGAATTAAAAGCGGAAGTTGATTTATTAAAATCAAAACCGTGTAACTGTAATTGTAAAAAATAATGGCGTTACCAGTTGGAGGAGCTATATCGGCAAGTATGATAAACACTGAATCTGCTACAGTAAGCACTAACAATGCCCCACTGTCTGGAAACAGTAGTACGCCACAAGCAGGTTCTTTAGTAAAAAGATATGACGATGCCACACCTACACCTGTAAATCAAGTAGCTCCTCACGCTTACTCTGAGTTTTATGGTAAATCATTTACGTCTCCTGACATACCTTGTGGAACAAGCGGTACTTTAAGCGCAGGTAGTGGTAACGGATATTTTGAAGCAACAATAGAAAGTAATAATTCAATAGGAGCTATTTTAGTGTATTTTTACCCGCAAGGTGTGCCAGATGGGGTTGCTTATGAGTTTGATGGTACAACATATAATGATTTAACTTCAAATACGTATGGATATGCAGCAGGAACGGGTAATAACTTAAATATTGTAGGTGATGATGATATTTCAAGCTGTAATGCTTCTATTTTAGTAGCTAACAGCCCTTATACATTAAATACTTCTGTATGGAATGGTAGTTCTTTTGGTTTAAACGGAGGCACAACAACTGTTGTAACTACTAATGTAAATTTAAATGGAACAAACGGAAACATTTTTTATACGTTAGTAATTCCTAAACCAAATTCAACACCTACAACTGGGACTTTAAAAGTAGTAGGACCTTGTTCAGGGACTGGATGGAACGTAAAAGTACTATGCCCTGCAACATTGCCTTCTTTTACAACAAACAGTGTTAATAGTACTTTCCAAGGATCTTGTTGTGCTACCCAGAATCAAACATATTATTTTGCCAGAAATTGCTCAGGTAGTTTTGTAATTGACACAAATACTTTACCACAAGTAGGTAATTTTGTTTTTTCTAACAGTACAGGAGCTACGTCTTTATCAAATGGATACTATAGAATTACTTCTAATACAGCTATATACGTTCAAAATGGAGTGGTTAGTTCTATAAGTACTGGTTGTGCGAGTTGTGGTATTAGTTTTAGTTCTTCTACAAGACAAACTACAGTAGCGAGTGTTTGTTCTGCTTCATTAAATCAAACTTATTATCATACTGGATCTGCTCCAGGACCAACTGTTGGTGATATATGTTATTCAACTATTAGCGGACCTATTTTATTACAAGGTTACTATTTAAGTCAATTGACATCAACTTATATATATATAGGCGGAACTAATGGTGTTGTAACTTCAGTTGGTACTTGTGCATCATTAACTGCTTTTGATAGTTCTACTCGTTACAAAAACGCTTGTGGAGAAACATTAGATCAACTTTATTATCACGATGGAAGTAGTTCTTTACCTGCGAATGGGGATACGTGTTATAGCGATTCTGCGGGTACAACTACATTACTTGCTGGGCAAAGAGCAGATACTGCTTTTGGAATTTACATTGTAAATAGTAGTGGGGTTGTAACATCAAAAGCTTTATGTCCATAAAATTAATAAATAAATAAATACTAACTTTACAAAAAATAAAATCAATGGCAGTTATTTACAAATGGGACATCCCAACAATGAACGCTCACATCCAAGCGGATGGGCAAGACAATGTGATCTACACAGTGCATTATAGATATACAGGTTCAGAAGAGTCTGGGGGGGTAACGTACTCATCAATTATTGCTGGAACGCAAAGTTACACGTATGTAGCAGGAGAACCTTTTACGCCATACGCAGACACTGAGGAGTTTGAAGCTATAGTTATTGGATGGTTAGAAGGATCTTTAGATGTACCAGCAATCCAGGCTTCTATTGCTGCGAGTATACAGTCTCAGATCACACCAGTAAACGAAGATTTATATTTTACTTGGCAAAATGGTTTTCCTCCAGCTGAACGATCAGTTGAACAAGAGGAAGAAGTACAGGAAGATGCTACTGAAGATTAAATAATAATTTGTATATTTGTATATAAATTTAATCTAAAATAATCTAAAATGTCAAAAAATTTAACACCAGAAGAGTTACAGAATTTACAAGCTCTTAATCAGGAATTTACTCAAGTAAAACTAAAGTTAGCCGATTCAGTTTATCAACAAGTTTTATTTACTAAAGACCTGGACACAATAAGAGGAAAGTTTTCGTCTGTTGAAAAAGAGTTGTCAGAAAAGTATGGAGCTAATTCTGTTATTGATTTAGCAACTGGAGAAGTAAAAGAAAATCAACCAGCTGAAACAGCAGAGGTTATAGAATAAAAACAATATTTATGGCAAGAATTAGCAACACATCATCATATCCAATAATAACTCCAGACGGCGCTGACTATTTTATATTGACTGATGCTGAAAATGATAATGCAACAAAAAACTGTTCTATAAGTAACCTACAAGCTTACCTAGGCGTAGATACAGTTAAAGTTTCTGTATCAATTTCATCAGCTAACTTGCAAGTTTTATCAACTCCATATACAATTATAGCCTCACCTGGTGAAGGATATACATATGACATTACAAATGTTTCTGTGTTTATGGATTTTAACACTACTGTTTTTGATTTTTCTTCGGATGCTAGTTTAAAAATAGGATCTTATGTTGCTGGTACAATACCACAATCGATATTAAATTCAACATCAGATGTAGTGTATAAAATACAACCTGTTAGCGGCATATTAGCTGCTGACACACCTATAACTTTATCGGGTGGAAATGCTACAACTGGAGATGGTACTTTTTACATAAATATTACTTACAGAAAATTAAAATTAGATTCTACATTTTAATTAAATGGATATTAGAAAAATTTCTATAGGAGCAGACTATAAGTCTAGTGCTATGCATTACATAGCTGGACAGGAAGTTCTTGGGGGAAATTATAAAATTCATTTAATTCAAAAAGAAGCAAATATAAATTCTTATAAAATTTGGATTGAAAGATCTAATGAAGTTTTTTTGTGGAAAGAATTTAATTCTAATATTCCTATTTCAATCGAATATAATATAAATTTTTAATGAAGTCACCTTTTTATTTCATTGTAAAACCTTACAATGGAAGAAGGTATGATAATATAAAAAAGATAGGGGATGTGAACTTAATAATGAGTTCGTCCAAAGAAGATCATACCGTTTCCAATAGGTTTGCAAAAGTTGTCAGTACTCCAATAAACTACACGGGAGAAATTACTCCAGGAGATATTCTGTTGGTCCATCATAATGTTTTTAAATTTTATAATGATATAAAAGGTCGTCAAAAAAGCGGTAAAAGTTTTTTTAAAGATGATTTATTTTTTATAGAAGAGGATCAATTTTTTATGTTTAAACATAAAGATAAATGGAAATGTCATTCTAAATATGTAATGATAAAACCAATATTAAAAAAAGATTCTTATATTAAAGGCTCTAATACTGAAGAACCATTAACTGGTATTATAAAATACATAAATTCTGAGCTATTAAAAAAAGGATTAAAGGAGGGTGATACTATTTGTTTTCAGCCTGAAAGTGAATATCCTTTTATTGTAGAAGAAGAAAAACTGTATAGGATGTTTACTAATAATATAACTATGGTTTTATAATATGGATGTTAAAGAAATAAAGCTACAGATAATAAAAGCAGGAGAAAAAGCTGTTATGCAACTTATTAAAGTTGCTGAAGAGCATATTATTAAATATGGAGAAGATGATGAGTTAGCAGCTGATAAATTAAAAAATGCAGCAGCAACAAAAAAACTAGCAATATTTGATGCTTTTGAAATATTAACTAGAATAGAAGAAGAAAAAAATATAATAGAAGGAATTAACAAACCAACGAATAATAAGTCTCAAGGATTTGCAGAAAGAAGATCAAAATAGCTTATATGTAAAATTACCAAACTACATACCAAAAAGTATTGTTACAAATAAAAACAAGGCTAAGACTTGGGAGTACGGGTATAATGAAAAATATAATGTTGTTGTAATATCTAAAAATGGAAAAATAGGAGATGTTATTTCTATAAATGGTTTAGCAATTGGGTTACCTGAAAAACCAAAAAAAGTATACAAAAGATCTGAAACCAAAGCGGAACAATATTGGGAATCTTTTGAAGTTCCTTCTTTGCTTAAAAAAATACCAACAATATTTCAATGGAATCAAACCTCGCCTAATTTTAAAAATCAGTGGGTAGAATATATTGAGTCGGAGTTTGATAAAAGAGATGAAGGTTTTTGGTTTATGAACAACGGTAAGCCTACATATATTACTGGCTCTCATTATATGTATTTGCAGTGGACTAAAATTGATATTGGATTACCAGATTTTAGAGAAGCAAATAGAGTTTTTTATATTTATTGGGAAGCTTGTAAAGCAGATAAAAGAAGCTTTGGTATATGCTATTTAAAAATTAGACGTTCTGGATTCTCATATATGGGTAGTGAAGAATGTGCTAATATAGCTACAATATCTAAAGATTCTAGGATAGGTATTTTATCTAAAACAGGGGCTGATGCAAAAAAAATGTTTACTGACAAGGTAGTTCCTATATCTAATAATTATCCTTTCTTTTTTAAACCAGTTCAAGATGGTATGGATAAGCCTAAAACAGAATTAGCTTATCGTGTACCAGCGTCAAAGATTACTAAAAAAAATATGTATGAAGAAGACGATGAACAGATAGAAGGATTGGATACGACTATTGATTGGAAAAACACAGGAGACAACTCTTATGATGGTGAAAAATTAAAGCTACTTGTTCACGATGAAAGTGGTAAATGGGAAAAACCAAGTAATATTTTAAATAACTGGAGGGTAACAAAAACTTGTTTACGATTAGGTAGTAAAATTATAGGAAAGTGTATGATGGGATCTACATCTAACGCACTAGACAAGGGTGGTAACAACTTTAAAAAATTATATAACGATTCTTCTACAAATCAAAGAAACTCAAATGGTCAAACTAAAAGTGGGTTATATTCCCTTTTCGTCCCAATGGAGTATAATATGGAGGGGTTTATTGATATTTATGGTATGCCAGTTTTAGATAACCCAAAAATACCCAAGCTGGGTATTGATGGGGAAATGATTAATAAAGGTGCTATTACCTATTGGCAAAATGAGGTAGACTCTTTAAAAAATGATGCAGATGCGTTAAATGAATTTTATAGACAATTTCCAAGAACAGAGTCACACGCATTTAGAGACGAAAGCAAACAGTCTTTATTTAATCTAACAAAAATATATCAACAAATAGATTATAATGACTCTTTAATAAAAGACAGGTTTTTAACTAGAGGTAATTTTACTTGGAAGAATGGAGTTAAAGATGGAGAAGTTTTATGGAGTCCAGATACTAGGGGTAGATTTTTAATTTCCTGGACACCTAAAAAACAATTACAAAATAATAGTTATATTAAGAACGGTAGAAAGTTTCCAGGTAATGATCATATAGGTGCATTTGGTTGTGACAGCTATGATATATCAGGAACTGTAGGTGGTGGTGGATCTAATGGCGCTCTTCACGGAGTAACTAGATTTAATATGGATGACGCTCCTAGTAATGAGTTTTTTTTAGAGTATGTAGCTAGACCACAGACTGCTGAGATATTTTTTGAAGAAGTATTAATGGCTTGTGTTTTTTATGGTATGCCTATTTTAGTTGAAAATAATAAACCTAGATTATTATATCATTTTAAAAACAGAGGTTATAGAGGTTATAGTATTAATAGACCTGATAAAGCATATAACAAATTATCAAAAACAGAAAAAGAGCTAGGAGGTATACCAAACTCTAGTGAGGATGTTAAGCAATCGCACGCTGCGTCTATAGAATCTTACATAGAAAAATATGTAGGAATTGATTTTAGTGGAGATTATAGAGACCCTGATTTAATTGGAAATATGTATTTTAGTCGTACTTTAGAGGATTGGGCTAGGTTTGATATAAACAATAGAACTAAGTTTGATGCAACAATTAGTTCTGGATTAGCTTTAATGGCTATACAAAAGCATTTGTATCAAGCCGTTAAAAAAGAGTCAAAAATAAAGTTTAACTTTGCAAGATATGACAATAAGGGAAGTTACAGCAAAATTATAAGGTAAATGCAAGATGTAAAAATAGACATTAATCCTATGGGTTTTCCAAGTCAGTTCGTTTCTGATTCAACAAAGAAGACTCTAGAGTTTGGATTACAAATAGGGCAAGCCATACAGTACGAGTGGTTTAGAAAAGACGGAAACACAAATAGATTTTATAATCAATGGGGTGACTTTCATAGACTAAGACTTTATGCTAGAGGCGAACAGTCTGTATCTAAGTATAAAAACGAATTAGCAGTAGATGGTGATTTAAGTTACTTAAACCTTGACTGGACTCCTGTACCTATAATACCAAAGTTTGTAGATATTGTTGTTAATGGAATGTCAGATAGGATATTTCAAGTAAAAGCATATGCACAAGATGCTATGTCTATGGATAGAAGAAATGAGTATCAGCGTATGATAGCTGCTGATATGGCTTCTAAAGAATTAATTACTCAAGTAAATAAAGATTTTGATGTTAATGCTTTTTCTAGTAATGTAGATGAGCTACCTAACGATAGTGAGGAGCTAGCTTTACATATGCAGATGAAGTATAAGCCATCAATAGAAATAGCAGAAGAAGAAGCTATAAATACTGTATTCGAAGAAAATAGGTATTTAGAAATTAAAAGACGTTTAGATTACGATCAAACAGTTTTAGGTATATCTGTAGCTAGACATTCTTTTTTACCTGGTGATGGAATAAAGATAGATTATGTTGATCCAGCTAATTTAGTTTATAGCTATACTGAAGATCCTCATTTTAAAGATTGTTTTTATTGGGGTGAAATTAAAACACTACCAATAATTGAGTTAAAGAAAATAGATCCAACTCTTACTAAAGAGGATATGGAAGAAATTTCTAAATACAGTCAAAGCTGGTATGATTATCACAATACATCTCAGTTTTATAATAATAGTTTATTTAGTAAAGATAGTGCTACTGTTTTGTTTTTTAATTACAAAACCACAAACACATTTACTTACAAAAAGAAAATTAATAATGTAGGTGCTGAAAAGGTTATTGAAAAAACAGATGATTTTAATCCTTCTGTTGAAATGATGGAAGAGGGGAAATTTAAAAAAGTTTCAAAAACTATTGATGTATGGTATGAGGGAGTTATGATTATGGGAACTAACATTATGCTAAAGTGGGAGATGGCAGAAAATATGGCACGACCACAATCAGCTAGTCAAAATGTATATCCAGAATATATAGCTTGCGCTCCTAGAATGTATAAAGGTGTTGTTGAATCTTTAGTAAGACGTATGATTACGTTTGCTGATTTGATTCAGATTACACATTTAAAATTACAACAAGTATTATCTAAGGTTGTCCCTGATGGTGTTTTTATAGATGCTGATGGATTAAACGAAGTTGACCTTGGTAATGGAGCTGCTTATAATCCAGAGGATGCATTGAGAATGTATTTTCAAACAGGTTCTGTTATAGGTAGGAGCTATACTCAAGATGGAGATTATAATCAAGCTAAAGTTCCAATTCAACAATTAACAGCTAGTTCTGGTCAATCTAAAATACAAAGTTTAATAGGTACATATAACCATTATTTAAATATGATGAGAGATGTTTCAGGATTAAATGAAGCTAGAGACGGATCCTTACCAGATGAAAACTCATTAGTAGGATTACAGAAAATGGCTGCATTAAATAGTAATACAGCTACAAGACATATTTTGCAAGCAGGTTTAAGTATTACTCAAAATTTAGCAACTGCATTATCATCAAGAATAGCTGATGTTTTAGAATATGCTGACTTTAGAGAAGAATTCATAAATCAAATTGGTAAATACAATGTATCTGTATTAAATGAAATAACAAATTTATATTTAAGTGATTTTGGTATTTTTATAGAGGTAACTCCTGATGAAGAAGAAAAGGCTATGTTGGAAAAAAATATTCAAATGGCATTACAAAGAGACTCTATAAATTTAGAAGATGCAATTGATATTAGGGAAATTAAAAATTTAAAGGTTGCAAATCAAGTTCTTAAATTAAAAAGAAAAAGAAAACAAGAAGCTGAAGAAAAAGCAAAAGCAGCTGCAGCTCAACAACAAGCTCAAATAAATCAACAATCTCAGCAAATGGCAGCACAAGCAGCTATGCAAAAACTGCAAGCAGAGACTCAAGCAAAAGTTCAGTTACAGCAAAGTGATATGCAGTTCCAAGTACAAAAAATGCAAGGAGAAGCTTCTATTAAGTCAGAGTTAATGAAATTAGAGTTTGACTTACAGATGAAACTTAAAGGAGTTGAGGTCGAAGCAATGTCTAAAAGAGAGGATCAAAGAGAAACTGCAAAAGCTGAGAGAATAAGTCAAGCAAATACTGAACAATCAAAATTAATACAACAACGTAAAAATAATTTAGCTCCAGTTAATTTCGAATCTAAGGAAGATAGCTTAGATGGTTTTGATTTAGCGGAGTTTGAACCAAGATAAATATTAAAAAATATATTTAAATAAATGTTAACTTTACAAAAATAAAATCAAATGGAATTCAAACAAGTAAAAGAGGTTTCTCCTATAGAAGAGAAATCAACACAAGAAGTTGAACAGAATCTTTTAGATAAACACGAAGAAAGTTTAAAAGTATCTGATGTCAATGAAAATGTTTCAGAAACAAGTAATACTGTAAAAGAAACAACAATAGAAGAAAATAAGGCAGAACAGGATATTGCTGATTTGCCAGAAATAAAAGACGAGGATGTACTTTCTTATATTAAAGAAAGATATAATAAAGATATTTCTTCAGTAGATGAATTGTTTTCTGAACAAGAAAAAAACAGTCCATTACCTGATGAGGTTTCTAAGTATCTAGATTTTAAAAAAGAAACAGGTAGAGGATTTGAAGATTTTATTAAAGCCAATAAAAGCTATGATAATTTAGAAGATGATCAAATACTAAAAGAGTATTACTCCTTAACTGAATCAGATTTAGATTCTGAAGATATTCAATATCTTATGGAAGATAAGTTTGGATATGATGAAGAAGTGGATGATGATAGAGATATAAAGAAAAAAAATATATCTAAAAAAAGAGAACTTGCAATAGCTAAGAAATATTTAAGTAAGCTATCGGAAACATATAAAACTCCTCTTGAGTCAAGTGGGAGTTCGTATTCGGAAGAACAACTTAAAGAAATCAATGCTTACAAGGAATATGTTCAAAAGGCTCAAACTGAAGTAGAGTCCAACAAAAGAAAGTCTGAGTACTTTCAGAAAAAAACAGATGAGGTTTTTAACTCCGAGTTCAAAGGTTTTGAGTTCAATATAGGAGATAAAAATGTAATTTATTCATCTGGTGATGCAAATGAGATTAAATCAAAACAAGTCAATGTACAGAGTTTTATAAATCAGTACTTAGGAGAAGATGGTTTAGTTAACGATGCACAAGGTTGGCACAAAGCATTAAACGCAGCAATGAACCCAGACAAACTAGCTCAGTATTTTTACGAGCAAGGAAAGGCAGACGCCATAGGAGATGTTTCGAAGAAAAGTAAAAACATCAATATGAGTTTGAGGCAAACACCTCAATCGTCTCCACAGCAAGGGTTTCAAGCAAGAGCGGTTAGTACAGACTCAGGAAGAGGTTTGCGAATAAGGAGTAAAAACAAAAATAATTAACAATTAAAAAATTTTAAAATGGCAGGATCAATAGCAGCAAATCCTACTTTCGCACTACAGCCTAGTGCAGAGCAGGTAGTATTACAAACAAACTATATCACTAATTTTGATTTCTTAAATCAATATTTACCAGATACTTATGAAAAAGAATTTGAAAGATATGGAAACAGAACAGTAGCATCATTCTTAAGAATGGTAGGTGCTGAAATGCCTTCTAACTCTGACCTTATCAAATGGGCAGAGCAAGGAAGATTACACACTAAATATGTAGACGTAGTTTCAGCAGCAGCTGCAGGGTCTAACACAGCAGTATTAACTGTAGGTGACGTATTAGTGCCAGGAAGCGGATCAATCGCTTTAAGAGTAGGTCAAACAATTATGATCTCTGATAACACAGCAGCTTCAGTTTTAACTAACAAAGCTTTAATTACTGCGGTAGATATGGCTAACGCAACTATTACTGTAGCTTATTATGAAGCAGCAGGTCAAGCAGTAGCGGCAGCAGTTGTTACTTCTTTATTTGTATATGGTTCTGAATTCCAAAAAGGAACAAACGGAATGCAAGGTCAATTAGAAGCTGATGATGATATTTACAGCAATTCACCAATTATCATAAAAGATAAGTATGCGGTATCAGGATCTGATATGGCTCAAATTGGATGGATTGAGGTAACTACAGAAAACGGAGCAACTGGTTTCTTATGGTACTTAAAGTCTGAACACGAAACAAGATTAAGATTTGAAGACTACTTAGAAACAGCTATGGTGGAAGCAGTTCCAGCAGCAGCAGGTGGTGGTGTTGCAGCAATTGCAGCAGGTGTAGCTTCAGGAGTTGGTAACAAAGGATCTGAAGGTTTATTCTATGTAGTAAACAACAGAGGTAATGTATGGTCTGGTGGAAACCCAAGTACATTAGCTGAATTCGATTCTATTATCCAAAGATTAGACAAACAAGGATCTATTGAAGAAAATGTTATTTTCTTAAACAGAGAGTTTGGATTTGATATTGATGATATGTTAGCTTCTCAAAACTCTTATGGTGCAAATGGTACTTCTTATGGTCTTTTTGACAATGACAAAGATATGGCATTGAACTTAGGATTTACAGGATTCCGTAGAGGATATGACTTTTACAAGTCTGACTGGAAATACTTAAATGACCCAACAATGAGAGGTGGTTTAGTAGGTGGAAAAATCAATGGTATTTTAGTACCAGCTGGTTCAACTACAGTTTATGACCAAGTACTTGGTAAAAACGCTAAGAGACCATTCTTACACGTTAGATACAGAGCTTCAGAAACTGAAGACAGACGTTATAAAACTTGGATTACAGGTTCTGCTGGTGGAGCGGCTACTTCTAGCTTAGATGCAATGGAAGTAAACTTCTTATCAGAAAGAGCTTTATGTACTTTAGGTGCTAATAACTTCTTCTTATTCAAAGGATAAGATAACAATTTGTAATTTTTACCCTCGTTATAAAGACGGGGGTAATTATTACTTTTATAAACTTTAATTTAAATCAAATGAAAAACACAAAAAAAATAGTTTTAGTTAATAAAACTTACAAATTAAAAGGAGATGTTGCTCCTTTAAGTTTAATGATACCAGCTAGAAATAGCAGACGATCACCTTTAATGTATTTTGACGAAGACAAGGGAGTAAACAGAGCGCTTCGTTATGCAAGAAATCAAAAAAGTCCTTTCGAGGACGAGCAAGATGGTAACGCCATCCTAGAGCCTATCGTATTTGAAGATGGGTTTTTATTTGTTCCTAAAACAAATCCAGTATTACAACAGTTTTTATCATTACACCCATCTAACGGACATTTATTTATGGAAGTAGATAAGGAGGTTGATGCTACTGCTGATGTTGACACTTTAGATATGGAGCTTGAAGCTCAAGTATCTGCTAAAGGATTAAGCGTAGAGCTTATGGAAACCATTGGTAGGGTTGTAATTGGATTAAATGTGGACAAACTTAGTTCGGCAGAATTAAAAAGAGATATAAGGTTATTTGCAAAAAGATACCCTCAAGATTTTTTAGAATCTCTTAACGATCCTTTATTAATTTTACAGAATAAATGTTCTCAATTTTTGTCAAACAATTTAATTATAATGAAAAATGAAAAAGATGTTTATTATAATTTAAAACAAAACAAGAAAAAACTACTAACTGTTCCCTACGGAGAAGATCCTTTATTTATATTGGCATCGTTCTTTCAAAGTGATGAAGGACAGGCGGTATTTACTTTATTAAGTAATAGATTAAAAAAAATAGACGAATAAGTATTGCATAATAATGCAATTAATTGTTTAAATGTTATAGAGGTTTCACTAAAATGAAGCCTCTTTTTTTTTTCGTATCTTTGTTTAAATAACAATTTGAAATGATTAACACAGTAAGAGCAACAGTATTGTCGATTGCGAATAAAAACAATTACGGATATATAACTCCTAGTGATTTTAATTTATACGCAAAGCAAGCTCAATTAGATATTTTTGAAGACTATTTTTATCAATATAATAGTTGGATTATAAAACAAAATGCCAGAGTTTCTGGTAGTGAATATGCAGATATACTAAAAGGATTAGTAGAGGTTATTGATAGTTTTTCTGAAACAAGAGGTTTAATTAATAATGGTATAAACCTATACAACCTTCCTGAAAACTATTACTTAATAAATAAAATAAACTATTATCCTAACGTTATATTTTCATCTACCAGCACAGCCGCTGGATTAAATACACTTACTGATGCTAATGCAACTTTTATAACAACAGGAACTGTTAGTTCTGGTCAATTTATATCAAACACATCATCAAGCAGTGTATCAGCTGGATTTGGTGCTTACATAATTAGTGTGGACTCAGAGACTCAATTAACTTTATCTGGCAATCCATTTGGAACAGCTTCTACAGTAGGTAATTCATATACTATTGTTACAACAGCTGGTATTAGAGAAATAGAAAGAGTATCTCAAAATAAAATATTTTATTTAAATTCTTCTAGCTTAACTTCTCCAAACGTTTCATATCCTGCTTATGTTTTAGGTGGGGGTACTAATAGTGCAATTGGAAATACTATTACAGTATATCCTGATACAATAACTGGAGCTGGTAAAATTTTATCTCAATATATACGATACCCACTAGATCCTAATTGGACATATAGCACATTAACAGGTGGAGAGCCTGTTTTTGATGAAGGTGCAGCAGATTATCAAGATTTTGAACTTCCTGATTCTGATGAACCTAATTTAGTAAACAAGATATTACAATATGCAGGAGTATCAATAAGAGAAAATGATATAGCTACGTTTGGAAATATTCAAGAACAAGAAGATAATCAACAACAATCATAAGAAATGGCATATATAACAGACTATCAATATTATGAAAACGGAGGAGTAAATCCTACGAATTCAAACTGGGGGTCATACCAATTTATATCTTTAGACGATATAGTAAATAACTTTATGTTAATGTATGTTGGCAATGACAAACTAATAAACAATGTAGAAAAATATAATATTTTATTTCACGCAAAGCGAGGTATTCAGGAATTGAATTACGATGCTATGAAAGAAATAAAGGTTTTAGAGTTAAGTGTTTGTGATCAATTAAGATATGTATTACCCCCTGATTATGTTAATTGGGTTAGGGTATCAATATATCAAAATGGTGTTCTTATGCCATTAACAGAAAATATCCAAACCAATTGGAGTAATGCTTATTTACAAGCAAACGATTGTAAAATATTATTTGATGAATATGGAAATATATTAAAGCCAGAAAATTCTACTATAGATGTAGATAGAATGTCTGGTCAAAAGAAAAGTCTTTATTTAAATTCTAATAGCAGTCAAGATGGTAATATGGGTTATAATATAGATGGGTCTTGGTATTTTGATTATAGTGTTGGACAACGTTATGGTCTTAATACAGAAACAGCTAACTCAAACCCTACATTTAAAATTAACAAAGCTTCAGGAGTTATAAATTTTAGTTCTGGAGCAGCAGATAAGCTAGTTATTTTAGAGTATGTTTCAGATGGTATGGAAAATGGCGTAGACTCTGAAATAAATTTAAATAAACTATTTGAAGATTTTATTTATGCGTACATAAAATACGCTATATTAACAAGTAAATACGGGGTGCAAGAATACATTATAAATAGGGCTAAAAAAGAAAAAACAGCTTTATTAAGAAATGCAAAAATACGATTAAGTAACATACATCCAGGAAGATTGTTAATGAATCTAAGAGGTCAAGATAAATGGTTGAAATAATATGCCACAGTTTACAAGAAATTTTATAAAAGGGAGAATGAATAAGAGCGTTGATGAACGATTAGTTCCTCAAGGTGAATATATTGATGCTCAAAATTGTAGACTGGGATCTACAGAAAACACAGAAATAGGTGCTGTAGAAAACTCTCTAGGAAACACAAGGTTAACAACTTTAACTTACGAAGGTCAGGCTTTAAGCTCTGATACTAAATGTATTGGCGCTTATGAAGATGGAGGTAACGAGACTATGTATTGGTTTGTTAATGATCCATCTAATGGAACTTCTAATACTGGAGTTGTAGATATGATTGTTTCATACGATACAAAAAATGATTCTTTATTTTACCACGTAATATCGACTAGTATATTAAATTTTAACAATAAAAATTTAATAACAGGTGTTAATCTTATAGATGGTTTATTGTTTTTTACAGACAATTTAAATCCTCCTAGAAAGATAAATGTTAACAGAACATATCAATATCCTATAAATGACGTTGATCAAATTACAGAACAAGATATAGGAGTTATTGTTGCGCCTCCATTATTTGCGCCTACATTAACACCAACTCAACAGGGTGGTGGGGAAAATTATATGAAAGAAATTATGATTTCTTTTGCATACCGATACCAATATGAAGATAATGAGTATTCGGCTATGTCGCCTTTTTCACCTATATCATTTTCACCTGGTCCGTTTCAATTAGATTATTCTACCTATGACAATATAGGTATGGAAAACGTATATAATAGTGTTATTGTAAAATTTAATACAGGAACAAAAAATGTTAAAGGAATAGATTTATTATTTAAATCAACAAACTTTACAACGGTAAATGTAATAGAAAGATTTAACAAGCTTGATCAAGGGTGGTTAGACAATGTAGAGCAAACCTTTCAGTTTACAAATCAAAAAATATACACAGTACTTCCTGAAGCTCAAATGATTAGATTGTTTGACAATGTTCCAAGAATAGCTCAAGCACAAACATTAATGGGCAACAGGCTAATGTATGGAAACTATGTTGATGGATATAATATAACTAATTCTGATGGTCAAGATGTTTACTTAGATTATGAATTAGATTTAGTTACAGAAAATTTATCATCTGATCAAACATCATCTGTAAATAGTGACTTTAACTATTCTATAAATGGTTCAGTAAATGTTATAAATGGTACTGCTAGTTATGATATTTCTGGATATGATTTAAAAGCAGGCGCTCAAATAGGAATTGACTTTAATTTAGGTCATTCTCAATTTTCAGGTGCGTCAGAATATGTTGATGGAACAGAGCCTTTGAATCAATTTGAAAATACATTTTTATATAATTTACAAGAAGACTATGCAAATGCACACGACCTAGTGACTTCACCAGGTTTTATTGCTGCAATATCTGAATTTATTGCGCCCTCAAACTCAACTTGTTTTCCTCCATTTTGTACAACAGGATGTACAAGTGGAACATCTATTACAGACTTAATTAACTGTGCTGTAGTGCCAAAAACAAGCTGGTACAAAATAGGTTTTGGTTTATCAGGAACAAACCAAGGGATGTCTATAGGTTCTACACCAGGGAGTAACACGTTTTCTTTGACAGCTCAAGCTATTAAGTATGAAAAATATGATGTGAGCGTATCTCCTGCTGTTCCTTTAGGAATATTTGCATATGAATATTTTACTGTTCTTCAATCAGAATTTTTATATAGTTTAAGTTCATCTAAAAGTAGTTTACATAGTGACAGAGATTACGAAGTAGGTATTGTATATGAGGACGATTATGGAAGAGCAAGTACAGCTTTAGTTGATACAAACAATACTGTATATGTTCCTTGTGATAATTCTATTACAAAAAACACAATAAAAGTTACTTTAAATAGTTACCCACCTTATTGGGCTACCAAATATAAATTTGTTTTAAAACCATCTAAAGATGAATATAGAACAGTATACTCAAACATATTTTTTCAAGAAGAAGAAACAGGTAATGTATGGTTTAAGCTGGAAGGAGATAATAAAACTAAAGTTGTTTTAAACGAAAACTTAAAAGTTAAGTCTGATACTAATGGACCTGTTTTAAGATGTGTTAATACAAAGGTTCTTGATTATGGTAGTCAAGTAGAAAATTGGTTGTGTGATAGAAATAGTGATGGAACTTTAGTTGATGACACTTGTGGTCAGCCAACAGGAGTTTATATGCAACTTAGACCAAGTAATTTTTCTGCTGCTTCACCTGAAAACGCTTTTATAAACTACGGAGAAAAAGGATGTAAAGGTTCTTATTGTGCTGTTAGATATGATGTTTCTATTCCTAACCCAGATACTACAGGACCTACAGATTTATATATTCCATACTCTATACCAGCGGGTAGTATTGTTCAAATAAAATTAAGAGAGCAAAGATACAAGAGAGGTAGTAGGTGTGGTAGTAGACAGTATTTATATGACAAAACGTTTACTGCTAGTCAAGATTATGATAGTATGTATGCTTTTGTTGAAGGTGATAATATTGATTTGACAAATGGTCAGTCAGCTGGATCTGATAGCACTATAAATAATATAAATCAACCTAGTACTTTATATCCTTACTTTACTTCTTTAGCAAGTGGTGGTCAGTCTTATTACTCTTTTCAAACAGATGCTTCTAATGGTAAAATGTATCTAGTTGGACAGAACGGAACACCTCAATGTAATCCACCAGACAAAAGAAATTCTTATGGAAACATAGAGATTGTAGTTCAAAGAGCAACTACTCTTATGGTTTTTGAGACTGAAGCAAAGGATGCAAATACAGAGCTTTATTATGAAAATGAACAGGTGTTTAATATATCTGGAGGTTATCATCAATCAGGATCTAATGATACAGATCAAGACCAAACAGTGAGCTTACCTGCTGTAGTAAATTTAACTTTTAGCAATTGCTTTACTTTTGGAAATGGAGTAGAATCAAATAGGGTTTTAGATGCGCTAGCAACTCCTAGTTTTACTATTGGAGAAAAAGTTACTTCAGTATCTGAAGAACAATATAAAGAAACTTTACGATTTAGTGACATAACTTATAGTGGAAACTATAATCAAGAGTCTAATATAAATAAGCTCAATGAGTTTAATTTAGGGTTGTCTAATTTTAAAACACTAGAAAGTTCTTACGGTCCTATTAGAAAATTACATTCAAGACAAACAGACATACTTACTTTACAGGAAGATAAAATATCTTACGTTCTTGTAGGAAAAAACTTATTATCTGATGCTGCTGCTGGAGGAGCTATAACATCTGTTCCAGAGGTTTTAGGAACTCAGTTAGCTAGAATAGAAGAGTATGGTATAAGTAATAATCCTGAGAGTTTTACATCTTATGGTTATGACGTTTATTTTACAGATGCAAAAAGAAGCTCAGTAATAAATATTAGAGGTGGTGTAGGCGCAAAAACAGATAAACTTCAAGTAATATCTTCTTTAGGTATGCGTAGTTGGTTTAGAGATTTATTTACAGATAGCTTTAATACACAGAAGCTTGGAGGATATGATCCTTATATGAATGAATTTGTTTTAACAAATAACAATGAGCAAGTACCTGTTACCCCTACTGAAAGAGATTGTGGGTATGAGCTTAGACAAAACAATTCTAGCGAGCCAGTAACTTTTAATTTAGATTGCACTTCAACAATAGGAGATGTAGCTTGTGTTTATAATTTTGATTCTGGAAGCGCAACACTTCTTGTTAATTATAATGGGGTTAGTGTTGTTAACCAAACAATTAGCGGTTCTGGAACTGTTACCTGGAATAAAGGTCAATCTTTCCCAACTACAGCACAAGTAACTGTAACACCAACTGCAGCAACTTATTCTTTACAGATAGGATGTCCTCAAACTGAAAATTTAACAGTAAAAAGAATAGTAATAAACTCTTCAGGAGATGCTACTTTATCTTCAAGTGTTAGATACAAATGGGCTGATGGAACAACTATAAGTCCTTATCAAAGTGATAATGTTGTTTTAGAAGAAGATGGAATTTCTTTATTTGCATCTCAAACTGGTCCTTCTTCATTTGGTACAATACCACCTAGCGGAGCGACAGTTACTATGCAGAACAGACAGTTAAGTGGAGATACATTTCCATTTGATCCATTGTCTGATAAATTAAAGTACTTAGTTTCTAATACAAACTATAACGAGGCTGATGCAAACACATTGATACCTTTATTGAATACCGCAACACCAATTATTAATGTAGGCGGTAACACTTATCAATCAAGCTTTACATATACTAACGCATCTAATGATGATTACTTATATTTAGTTTGGGATTATAGAGTTGCAACAGCAATAGAGTTGTGTTATGATGCATCAAGCTCATCAAGTTCTTGTTGTGATTGCGGTACGGATGCTCCAGTTTGCCCAGATAGAACTTTAGTGTTTCAAGTGTGTAATAGCAACTCAGCTAAAGATGATAATTTTGATGTATACTTAAACAATAATTACATAGGAGCTTTAGATTTAAATGCTAACTCTCAAGTTGGATCTGTATTTATTGCGACTACAAACGCCTCTGCAACAATAACAAGTTCAGATTTTGTATGTCCTTTAAATAATATGGTTACATATAGATTTGATCCCAACTTTGTAGTTGGTGGAGCAAATACTTTAGAGCTTAGAAATACTCAAAACAACAGTAATGGTAACTATGGAACTATTGGTATGAGAAATTACCTAACAACAGGAAATAATTTATCTAGTCCTTGTGTAGTAACTAATTTAGTTTATTCAGGAGGTTCTGGTCAAAGTTTTACATTTAATTTTAGCTATGACGAATGTTGTCCATAAATAATAAATAATATGAGTTTAGTAAATAAATATATTGATTCTGTAAGTTTTTTAACTGCAACCGCAGTTTATGATGATATAAACTTAACAACAAAATCTGCTGATGGTTATTATCAATCTGGTGGTCAATACAGGCAACAGCTTTCTGGGACTTTATTAAGTTCTAATGTATGTTCTGATTGTTTTACTTTTGATTCTTTGGATTATGCAGCTAGTAGTTCTAGTGACTTATGTTGTCTAACTCAAACGCCATCACAATATTTTTATCCTACTGGATCTACTTTTGCAACCACTACAAATATTTATACAGATGTAAATTTAACGAACGTTGCGCCTGATGGATTTTATAGTGAGCCAGGTGGTAGTCAGTTTAGACAAATTAGCAGTAGTGTTTTAGGTTCATTACAATCTTGTTCAAGTTGTTATACAACTAGAACTCTTGCTTTTAGTTCTGTATCAGCTACAGATGTATGTTGTAATTTACCATCAAGTAATAGCTATTATGTTGATTATGGAACAACTTTACTTACTACTAGTAGTATATATTCAGACACTTCAGGAACAATTGCAGCTGATGGATTCTACAAAGAAACAAGCGGTAATACCTATAGAGAAATGTCATCTAGCGTGTTAGCGGCCCAAAACCCTTGTAATCCTTGTGGCGGAACTAATTCTTGGAGAGCTACTGAATGCGGAGGAGGAGCTGGAGTTTATTATTTAAATCAAACAAGTGGTTTCCAAGGCTCAAGCTCAATAGTATTAGCTTATGGATATTCAGTTGGAGATGTTGTTTGGGTTAAACAAACATCAAACGGAGTTATTACTTGTGCTACAATACAAGCAATATCATCTACGCCTCCTAATTACTTTATAGATGAAGCGGCGAATAGTGGGAATGGTCCTTATAATGATTGTACTTCTTGTGCAGTACCTTAAAATAAAAATATGCCAAATTATACACTAACACATAGTCAAGACGTACAAGGATGGGCGTCATTTTATAGTTATTACCCTGATTTTATTATGGGTATGAATCAATATCTTTACACTTTTAAGGCTGGTGATATGTATAGGCATAACACTAACTCTATAAGAAACAACTATTATGGTGTTCAGTATAATTCATCTATAACAAGTGTTTTAAACGATCAGCCACTTCAAACAAAAGTTTTTAAAACTATAGAATTAGAATCTGATTCTAGCTGGGATGCAACTTTTACAACAGATTTACAGCAAGGTAGTATAGCAAGTTCTTACTTTTCTTTAAAAGAAAGCTCTTATTTTAGTTTTATAAGATACAATCAAAATCAAGAAAACTTAAACCTTAGATCAACACAAGGAATAGGTACTTGTGCAAATGTAACGGGAAGTGTTGCTGCTCCACCTTTAGCTATTGAATTTAATTTTTCTGTTGACTCTATACTTAATATAGGTGCAACAGCATATAAAATTGATTCTGGAGCTTTAGTAGAATTAGGTCCTGTAACATCAATTTCAGAAGATAGAAGAACTGTTACAGTTCTCAATCCTGTTGCTAATGCAATAGGCGGTGATAGTATAGTGTATTTAAAAGACCCAGTGGCAGAGTCTTTTGGTATGTTAGGATATTATTTAGAGTTTACTTTAACTAATTCTAATACCACATCAACAGAATTGTTTTCTGTCAATAGTCAGGTCTTTAAAAGTTATCCATAGATTTTGTATCTTTGCTCAAATGGGATTTGTAATAAAAAAATTAAGCTCAACTGATTACGATAAAATTTTAGTAAATTGGTGGGGAGATTGGAGATGGAAAGCTCCACCTAAAGATTTTTTACCAGAAAATGGAATGGGTGGGTATATGGTTTATGATGGAGAGATTCCTGTTTGTGCAGGTTTTGTTTATGTAACCAACTCAAAAGTAGGGTGGTGTGACTGGATTATCTCTAACTTTAATTATAAAGATAAGGTAAAAAGAAAAGAAGGTCTCAAGAAGCTTATAAGTTCTTTAACGGTGGTGTTAAAGAAAAGTAAATGTAAGTATGCTTATGCATTAATTAAGTCGGACAGTCTTATAAAAGTATATAAAGAAGAAGGTTACTTAGAGGCTGGTCAATATAACAAAGAAATGATTAAAATATTATAATATGGCAGCAGTAACATCAGCGATTTTAGCGGTAGGGTCAATGGCTTACAAAGGTTTTTCAGCTATTGATGCTGCAAAAAGTCAAAGTAGAGAAGCAGGTAGGTTAGAGGAAGAATCTCTAGAATTAGAAAGACAAGCTCTTGCTGATTTAGAGCAAAATAGATTAGAGGCTGTTCAAGTACCTATGCAGATATTTGACACCGCTAATGAATTACAGACACTAGATGGATCAACAATATTAGAAGCTGCTGCTGAGGGAGACCAGAGAGGAGTAGCTGCTACGGCAGGTAAAATAAAAGCCACGCAAGATGCAGCTAGAACAGAGGCAAGAGATACTATAGCTAAAATTCAAATGGATTTAGATTTACAAACCGCCAAAGAAGGTAACAGAAAGGGTGAGTTAGTTTCGGGACTGAAAGATGAAAGAGCTATAGAAAAATCACTTGAAGCAGATGCAATGGAAGCAAATGCAAATGCTCTATCAGCATCAGGTACGCAAGATTTAGTTAGCGCTGGAGTAGGTGCTTTTAGTGCTTTAGCTCCTGTTTTCAAATCAAAAGAAGGAGGCGTTGCTAAACAGCTTATGAAAGATGATCCTACTTTAACTGAAAAAGACGCTTTGTCTCAAGCTAAGATAATGATTAAGGATGGAACAGCTCCAAAAACTGGGGTTGGAAAAGTTTTGAGTTCTTTAGGAGATGTAGGTAAAAATATAGCAAGTGGATTATCTTCTTTTACAGGTATTGGTGATGGTAAAGACTTTGATGAGTCTGGAGCTAGTAAATTAACAGCTGATTTATTTTCTGAAGAAAATATGGCAGACTTAATTGAAAAAGCAAAACAAGCAGGATTATCTCTTACAGAATTTATAGCTAATATAGGTAAAAAGAAAAACTAATTATATGGCGGATAGATTAGATATTGCAAAATTAAAACTAGAGAAAGGTTTATTAGGTAATAAAGGAGTGCCGAGTCAAGATTTAGCTACAGGTCTTCAAGGGCTTTTTAGTGGTATTGATGCTGATGTACAAGCTAAAAGAGAAACTCGTCAATCGTTTAAAGAACAAAGCGCTTCAGACATAAGAGACCTTAGAGCTTTAAGAGCAGAGGCAGAAGCAGCTGGAGCTACAAAAGATAAAAGTTCTTCAGGACAAGGTATTAAGTTAGGTGATATACCAACTAGTACTACACTAGCTAACTGGACTCTTAGTCAATTAGATGGATTTATACAAGACTCTTATGACAAGCAAGAAATAGTTACCTCTGGTTTAGGAGGGAAGTTTGCTGTAAGAGATTATAATATATTTAAAAATAATCAAAAACAAACTTGGCAAGCTGTAAAAGGAAGAGCTGATGCTGCTGGAAAAGAATTAGAAGAAACAATAAGAAGAGCGGAAGGTTATACTAATGAAGAAGGAGTTTTTATTCCTCCAGTTGCGGGAGCAGGCGAAGCTGCTTTTCAAAGATACCAAAGTATTATAGGTGACTTAAATAATACCAAAGTAAAATCTGGTGAAGATGGTATGGGTGTTGTTGAGGTTTATGAAACAGTGTTTGACAAAGAGACTGGTGTTCAAAAAAGAGTACTAGATGCAGATGGTAATCCAGTGATAAATAAAAATATCAGTGGAACAAGTGTAATGGCTTTGTTGAATAAACAGAATTCAAGATGGCAAAAAACAGATGTAATTAGTTCTGTAGAAAAAGCTTTTGGTAAGGATGTTATAGCTTCTTATCAAGTTTCAACAAACCATCCAGGATATATAAAGGGAAGTAGTAAGGAGGATAATATTAGACGTAATCCTAGTTTTACTAGATACCAAGATACTTTTATAAAAAAAACATTATCTAATAACAGAGCGGTTTCAAGCGCTTTAACAGATAATTATGGGGGTGAATTCTATCAATTAGATCCCGAGCAAACCGCAAACGGAATGGTTGACGGAGTAGAAATTGATATGACTGAAACTATATCAGTTAGTGTTCTAACTGGATATGACTCTAATGGAAAACCAATTTACGATAATGTTGAAGCTCCTAAATATATAGGATCAAAAGTAGAGGGTGATGGTATTGTTGTTCAAACAACAGACAAGCACAAAGCGGCAGCATCAGGAATTGTAAGAGCCACTATTGACGGGCAGCTAGGTATTAAAGTTGTTGATGGTGTAGCGATAAAACAGTTTGATCCTTATAGAGATAGTAAGGTAAAATCTCAAGATAGAAAAAATAAAGGTGTTGATTTGTTTAAGCAGATTACTAGAAGTTATGACGGTACAGATGATGATATTAAAAATGCAGTAGAGAACCTTATGATTAGTAGTGGATTTAAATTTAATGAAACTATATCTGATAAAGATGATGATGGAACTGTGCTTTCTCAAACATATCAAGTAGACAAAGGAGATGGAACATTTAAATCATTTAAGGTTACATTACAAAATCCAAATCCTAAATATAAAAAAGGTGGCACAGAGCCTAAGTATCTTCCTATATCTAAAGCAGAGTACGAAGATAAAATGTACGAGTTATTTAAAGGAAGTGATGACAACATTTCTGTTTCGGAAGCTAGAAAAAACTATAGCGGAAATAAAAATAACAAATATTCTCCAACAGGTACTTTTAATGCAGAAGGAGACAGAAATATGGCTGTTGAGACTACAGAGAATGTAGAGGTTGCAGAGATTCCTGAAGTTACTGCAAATAGTGCAATAGGTGAAGGTAAAGATGCAGTATCTGCTGTTGAGTTTGTAATGAATTCTGAAGGATTTAGTGATCTTGAAGCAAATTGGATTTGGAATGGTGCTAATACTAGGGAAATAGATCAAATGGGAGATTCTCTTAAAAGTGCATTTGCAGAGCTTGCAAAAGGTCAAGGTGCTAATCAAGGAGGAGATATTTCTTTTGTAACAAACGGTACAAAAATAGATGTAATGAATGGAGACACTGTTGTTGATTCAATAGAGTTTGATTTAAACGAAAAGAGTACATTAAAACAAGCTATTACTACAGCCTTAGACGCTGCAACAAAAGCAGGTTTACCTGGAAGAGCAGCAGGAAGTAGAAAGAAAAGAAGTATAGGCGGAAATGAAGTAGATGAACTTGGAATACCAATAGAATAATAACACACAAGAATGGAAGACGAATTATTATTTGAAACCCCTAATGGGTCTGTAATTACGGAGAGTGAAGCTAAATCTAAATATGGAGATAGATTTCAAGGGTTGTTAGATGGAGGAACTTTTAAACAAACAGATAAGCCGCTTACTAAAAAAGACAAGCCTAAAGAAGAGGTTAAAATTGATTTTGATGTTGAGGCATTTTATATTAGTCCTAATGGTAGTGAGATAAAAGGAACAGATGTTGTTAAAAAATATGGAAATCGCTCACAATCTTTAGTTGATGACGGTACATTAAAAAAAAAAGATCAGTCTGTCGTTTCCACTGGGGAAGAGGCAAGTATGGTTGGCACTACACCAATTCAAGAAACACCAGATACCTTATTGGAATCTGGAGGTCTGTTAAATAATAACACAGAATTAAATTCTATTATGGTTGGAGAAACCCCTTTCTCACAACTATCTGCTCAAGAACAACAAACTTTTTACGAAGAGATTGAAAGACTGGAGAAAGCTGAAAAGCTAAACAAAGCTGCAGCTAATAATCCTTATGGTATAAGAGTGGATGAAAAGTTTAAACCTTTAGAAATTGAAGGTCTTGGCACACAAAAAGACCCGATTGTTGTTGCCGCTCAAGAGTTGTATAGTAAAAAAAACAAGCCTACAGATTTTTCTAAACTTGTTGAAGGCGTTGAAGATACAGAAAAAATAGCATCAGCTAATAGAGTTGACTTATTAAAAAAATTCCAAAAATCTAAAAACAATACTAACCTATCTTTTACTGAAGACGGTAAAATAGTTGGTAATAGAACAATACCAAAGGGTGTTATTGGAACTACTCCAAAAGTTAAAGACGAGAATTTAAATTGGTTTCAAAAACTCATAATGTCTCCAGAGGAGTATAATGAAATAGAAGAAGATAAAACTGTAAATCCAGAACTGTTATCTAAAATGGATATTGATGTTTCTGATTATCAAGCTTGGGAAGCAGAAAACACAAAGGAAGATGGTTTTGTATACCAACAAGTACAAGATTTAATAAACTCAGATTCTGACAATGACTACCTAAACGATAAAAGAAATTTTAAAAAATTATCTGCATATGTTAATAGTATGGGTGATGAAATAGAGAATGACTTATCTGTTATTGAGAATAAATTATTGTTTGAAACTAACCAGGAAACAAGAAGACAGCTACTAAATACTCAGTCTAAATTAAAAGCTCAACAAATTAAAAACATATCAAGACAGTATAATATTATAAGTTTATTTCCTGCTCTTGAAGGATCTGAAGATGCTAAGAAAAATAGAAGAGAGCAATATATAATAGACCAGAGAAACGGAGATGTTTCTGGAGGGTTTGGAGATGCAGTTTTATTACCTGCGGCAGACTCTGCAATAAAATTTATTGGTGGAATATTTGCAGCTATACCATCTTGGGTAGAACAAGGAGGTAATTTAGCTGGTTTTGAAATGGAAGGATTAAGGGCTGTAAATGAACGTTTAGACTCTATGCTTTCTAATGAGGTAGGACGGTTTGATGGTGCGACAGACACCTCTACTATCGAAAGAAGAACTGTAGAAAAATTAAAGGCTGTTACTATTAATTGGAAGGGAAAGCCTTTGCAAGTTGGTATTACGCCTGAAGGAGATATTGTAGATATAAATACAATGGTTTCAATGGCTGGTATTTTAAGTAATGAAGAAGTAAAAGAAGTAAATGAATTAGCTAAAAAAGTTCCTAATTATTCCTATGAATGGTCAGCAGGATCTGTTACACAAGGTTTAACTGGTACTGCTGTTAATTTAATTGGTTTAATAAGAGGTGGGAAATGGGCAACCAAAGCTATTCAAAAGGGAATAAAAAAAGCTGGCTTAAAAAGCACAGTCCCTGGTGGTTTAGGAATGGGTGCAGTTTCATATATGTCTACTGTTGCTGGTGAGGTTAGTGATATTAAAAACCAATTAATGGAAGCTGGTGTGCCAGAAGAAGAAGCAATGTCTAGAGCTATAATGTATGGAAATGGTAGAGCTAGCTTAGATGGTATATTTTCAGGACTAGCAGGTGGTAACACTAAGCTTCTTGAAGCAACTAAAAGCTTTCCAAAAATATTAAAAGACTTAGCATTAAAACCTAGAACTGTTGTTAGTAGCAAAGTTTTCCAAGACAAAGTTAAAGATCTTGTAAAAGAAAATGCTAAAGAACTTTTTGTAGAAGAACTACCTGTTCTTTTTACGGGAAATATACTTAATGGATTAGCAAACGATGCAGTGGGACGTGAGATTTTAAATGAATCTACATCTGATAGAGATATTTTAGAAACGGTTATACTTACTATTGGGGCAACTTCAGGTATTGGTTCTAAAAAATTATTATCTAATAACAAAAGAAAAGATTTAGTTAGAGCTGCAACACAAAGCACTAACATTGAAAAAGATATTGCTGAGTTAGTTAACTCTGGTCAAATTTCTGTAGCAGATGCAAAATCAGTTTATCAAGAAATATATAATATGCAAACTGCTTTGAACCAAACACAAGGTTCAGTAGTTATGAGTGGAAACCAAGAAGAGGCTGCTGCACTTTTAAACCAAAGACGAAAGTTAATGGATCAGAGAAGCAATTTAGAAGGTCCATTAAAAGAAGATATAGATAAAAAGATTGAAGATGTTGATAAGCAGATAGAGATTTTAAAAGCAGAAGATACTGCTCAAGCTATAGAAGCTTCTGGAGGAGAAACAACTACAGATGTTAATGTAACTAAAGATGATGCTTTAGCTTCTTTAAAAGCAGAGAACGAGGTAAGGTTAAGAGCAAACCTACCTGCTATTATAGAGTCTGAAGAGAATATTTTAAAAGAACAAGATAAACTAATAAAAGAAAAACAAGATGCCATTCAAGAGTCAAAAACAGAGGAGCAAGTGCTATCAGATGATGGCGGAAGCAAAGAAACAGGGGAAACCGATAAAGTGGAACTGCAAGGAGTGGGAAAAGGAGACACACGTCAAACTACCGTCACTGATGAGAAAACGCTAACTCCAGAACAACAAGTAAAATCTGATGAGTTAAATAAAAAAAGAGACGAAAAAATTGATCAGGAGTCTCGTAGGTTTGTGGTACCTGGAACAAAGATACAGGTACAAATGAATGCTGACGGTACTGCTAATCCAGTTGCTTTAAAAGAAAACACAGATAAGCCAGTAAATAAATCTAGTCAAGCAAAGGCTAACAAAATGATATTAGAGAATGTTATTGATGTTAATGCTGGTGATAAATTAGATTTAGAAGGTAATACCAATTTAACTGAAGAGCAATATTCTGAAGCTGTTGCTGACAGATCTAACAATATAAAAGAAATTGCTGAAACACTTGATGGTGAAAGAAAAAAAAGAAAGTCTAAAACAAAAGAAGAAAAGGAAAGACTAGTAGATCCATTAGATATAAAAGGAAAGATAGGAAAAATTACTGAGGCAGATTATATTAAATATGGTGACAGAAATAATATTACCTCGGCAATGAAAAGGTTTTGGTTTAAAAACAAAAATAAATTTGGACAAAGCCCATCTTCTGATTTAGATACAAAAGTTCAAGAGCTTGATGGTTATACTTCTGAGAACGAAAGTCAATACATACAAGATGTTATAGATTTTATAACGGCTAACCCTACTGGTAAATTAGATATTGAATCAGGCGTTTCTCAAGTTGAAAAAGACTTAGAGGCTAAGTTTGAGCAGTTAACTGGTTTAAAACCAACTCCAGTTAATATTAGAACTGTAAATAATATTGACCCCAACAGAGAGCCTATTAGTGAGACTGAAAAGAAAAGTAAAGATGTATTACAAAAAGAAGCTTCTGAACCTGGTGTGTTTGGAAAAAAGAAAGGTCCTTCACCAGATAAAATATTAGGCAAAAAGAAAACGTCTTCAGATAAAACAAAACAAGAAGGCGAAAATGTAAACAGAAAAAAGTTCTGGAGAAACTGGAACAAAGCGTATAGAGAGTCTAAAAAAGATCAGACTACTAGAAGAAAACAACTTTCAGATGCTATCCAGGATTTACTGGATTCAAAAATTATATCAACAAAAAAAGCAAAGTCTTTAATTAAAAAGATTTCTGGTGTAAACCTAAATAATCCACGATTAGTAAATCAAGTACTTGAGTATGTTACTAAAGTAAACATAGACGCTGTTAATGCTCAGAAATTTGACGATGCTAAGAATTTAAATAAAAAAATAAAAAGACTTTTAAAAAGTGATACGCTAGATGCAGAGGTTGCTATAGCTGCAAAGCAATTTAATAAGATAGATCCTAACTTAGTTGAGGATTTAGATTTGTATTTAGAAAATGCACAGAAAGTTATTAATGGTTTAACTAAAACCAAAACAGATAAAGAAGGTAATTTAATTTTTGCTGGAACTATAGATATAAAAGCATTAGACAACTATACCTCTAAAGTATTAAAGAATGAGGTTGATCTTATAAGAAAAGCAGAAGCACAGGCATTTAGTGATTTAACAGGGCTTGACTCTAGTGAGTTCACTATTGATGAAATGAGGTCTATTTTAGAAAAATCAGACTCAGAAAAATTAACCGAAGCTAATGAGCAAATGGCTAATGATAAGGACGCTGTAATAACTAAAGGTGTTAAAAGAGCATTTGAAGCATATAAAGGAGCTATTAATGATATAATAAAAAATAGAATTGATCCTATTAGTGGCGAGCCTTTAGTTATAAGTAAAGCCGATCAGAAGGTTATAAAAGAGTTTATGGAAGTTGACATTGACTTAATGACTACCGCTAAAGAAAAGCTAGAAGCTTTAGATGCTATGGTTAATTTTATTGTCAATCAAGGTACTGGTGGTATAGTAGCTACAACTAAGCGTAACGAAGGAATGAAAAACGTTATTGAGGCTAATAAAAAGTTAAAGCCAGCTAGAAAATTAAAACTTTTTGGTTCTAAAAAAGTTGCTGATTTTTGGTATAAAAAACTAGGTGCAACTCCTAGAATAATTGAAAATTTATTTAAAGGAACATCTACAGCTAGAGTTTTTAATAAGTTATCTGGTTTTGATGGATTTAGAAACGGAGTAGCAAAAGCTGAAAAACTATCTAACGATATTGCAGAAGCTTATGTAGACAAGTTTATAAAGCCAACTAGTAGAAAGAATGCAATAAAAGGTACTACAAAAACACAACCTAACGGTACAGATTTCAATACAGCAGCTAATGACACTGAAAGAGGTGTATTTGCTTTTATGAGAAGAACTGTAGATGGAACTAAAGAGGAGCAGAAAAATGAATTTAAAAGACGTAAAGATTTAATTGATGAAACTATTACAACTTTGAATGATTCAGGAGAAACAAAAAAATCTCAACTTATTAAAGAATCTTTTGATAAAATACTTTCAGGGTCTAATAGTATACAAGACATTGAAGATAAAGTTGATCCTATAAATAAAGAGGCTGTTGAATGGATGACTGCTGAGTGGTCAAAAGTTAGACCTGAATTAGAAAACGTATCGTTAAATGTATATAACAAAGTTTTAGGTAAAGATATAAACTATACTCCAGACTCATTTAGTTCATTAAAGGATCAAGTAAGTAGTGTTGATCAAGAGATTGGTAGCCCTCAATTCCAAGGTACTTCTCAGAAAATTTACGATAAAGAATCAGGTGTTTTAATGGATATTGTCAGACCTAAAAAATTGCCAGCAGGAAGGGTTGTAAACCTTGGTTTCGACTCTTCAAATATAAGTAATTTAAAAGATGCTTTAACTGATCTTGAAACAGCAGAAAGTATACAAATAATGAAAGGTTTTTTAGGTACTTCAAAAAATATGAATCCTGCTTTTAAAAGTTTAATTCCTGATGTAGATAATAGGAATCTTATTTTCAGTAAGTTTCAGAATTATGTAAATGCTAAAAGAGGAGTAAGTGAAAAAGTTCAAGACAAGGAGGCTGTTAAGTTGCTTAATCAGATAGCTGGAATTGGTGTATCTAGAGTTTTAGGTGGACCAACTCAGTATTTAAAACAGTTAACTCCATTAGTAAACACAGCTACAAATTTAATGTTTGATCTTGGATCTGTAGGTAAGGGTATTCAGTTAATAACATCAAATCCTGATGCTCAAAAATGGCTAGCAAATTCTGGATATGAAATTGCTAATCGTGGGTTGCAGTCTATAACGAACTTAGAAGGTACTAATACAAAACTAGATAAGTCTGCTGAAGGAAAAAGAGAGAAATTTAGAAGAGCAGTAATAGAAGCTAATAAATTTCATTTAGAAAAGTTTTTAGTTAATCCAGATAGGTTTGCGGCTCAAGCTTCCTGGATAGCATACTATATGAATGACTTAAAAAAACAAGGTATAGATCCTTCTAATATAGACTGGTCGAATCATAAGGTAAATAAACAAGCTGGTGCTTTTGCAGAGCAACAAGTTGGAAGACAACAAAATGTTTCTGACACAGACTTGCAGGGTGATTTATTTAATAGTAAAAACGCTACATCACAGGTTGCTCGTAAAATACTTTTTCCATTCGCCAATTTTTTATTAAATCAAAAAACAAGAATGTATACTGATTTCAATATAGCACTTAGTAAAACAGCTACAAAAGATGATAAAAGAAATGCGTATCGTTCTTTAGCTGGTCTTGGAGTAGAGACGGCTGTGTTTAATTTATTAGGGTTGGCTGTTACTCAAAGTTTAGCTGCTGTATCACAAGGGTTAACTGGTGATGATGACGAGGAGGATAAAGAAAAAGCATTTGAAAATAGAAAAAAAGGTAGAGCTGGTAACGTAGTTAAAGATATTTTATCACCTATGCCCCCATTAGATGACTTAACTTTAATGATGGTTAATAAGGTTATAAAAACTGCAAGTGACGGAGATGATCCTTTTCAATTTTTTGCAAAAGATAAAAAAACATTTATAGAGCAAGCGGGTGTTTTAGGTATACCATTTGGAACTGCTGGTGAGTTATTTGAGATGATAGGTATAGGATCGACTGGAACTTACACGGATAATTATGGTAAAGAACGAGAAATTGATCCATCATTAAAAGGAGCAATGACTCTTAATGGTTTAGCCTACCTTCTATATAGTCTCGGTATTCTTCCTTCTGAAGCAGGTTCTATTATTAAGTATAATGTAAAGTCCTATAAGAAAAGTGGAAAGAAAAGTAAAGGTGGTTCAGGAATTCCCATAAAAAGAAAGACAAAGCCAAAAAAGAAAACTAAAAAAAGAAAATCTAGTGGTGGACCATTATTAGGTAATGATAAAAAATCAGGAGGAAGTTTGTTTTGAGTGAATTTCAGCGTGACACCTGGAACAAACAACAATACATTTGTCTATTTCTTTTTTAATAGTTTCAAGTCCTTTACCTTGAGCAATACCATTGCTGACTGAAAAGCTTTTATTATTTTTTGTGTGATGAAATTCTAAGGCTCTGCTAGAAAAATTTTTATTAGTTTTTTTTGAATACCCACAAACACTACAAGCAAGTTTCTCTTTGTATTCTCTTAGCCAAATCCTTTTGTTTCGCCTCCTTTGTTTTTTAACAACAAGAGTACATTTTTTACATTCAGTTCTAAAATATTTGCCGTCTTTATTAAATTCTGTTATTGCTTTAGAGACTTTACACTGCTTGCATATTCTAACTTGTTCATTAGAACTCATCCTCAGTTAGTTTTTGAGTGTCTCTTAATACTGATATTAAGTTTTTTATATTTGCATTTAAAGACTCAGTGTCTTCATCCATAAGAGATTCGTAAATTTCGTCAGTTAACTCATTAATATTTGACATCAACATATTAATGTAGTTTATGGCGTTCTGACTGTTTTTATTTACTGGCATTTTTTACAGGTTCTTTCAATCTACAAAAAAATACAGTTTTTTAAATAAAAAGTTATTAACTAGTCAAGAGCAGTAATAAGGCTTTGTCCTACTTTTTTATCTATTTTAGAAATAGCTTTGTAAATTATTTTAGACTTTCTTTTTGTTTCTTCAACCTCTTTTTTTGTAGAATCTTTACCTAAATTTGTATACATATAACAATCTATTCTGAAAAGCTCATCAATTTTTTTACTATTAGCCCAAGAACTGAACTCAATAATTTTTTCTAAATCTTTAAATGTGTATTCCATTTCTTTCTTTTTTTAATGTTAATAACTCTTTTTCTAAGCTATCTATTTTTTCTAATAACAATTGTTTTTCTGACTTTAAATTTAAAACCCTATCACTCACACGATTAAATAAATTAGACACGTCTGGATCAGATTTTATTAAAAAATCAACATTTCTTAATCCGTGTAGTACTGTTGCGTGGTTTCTATTGCCTGCTAATTTTCCTATTTTATCTAAACTTAAATAATGATAGTTTCTTAAAATGTGATAATATATTCTTCTAGCATCAACATAATTTCTTTTTCTAGTGTTTTTTAATATATTGTCTAAACCACTTTCTTCTTGTATTATGTTTTTTATATCATCAATATTTGTTTTTTTGTCTTTAGCTTCAGGAACAACATAGTGTCCTATAAAAAGATTATAGTCTAGTTTAGTATATTTCATCCTTTATATATTTCAGTTATTACTCCGTGTTTTTTTAACTCACTTAATCTATATTTTTGTATTGCAGATAAAACCCCATTAGGTTTTTTTATTTCAGAAAACAAAACTTTACAGTCTGGTGGTATAGCTACAAGATCAGGTATACCATTTTTATTAGTTTTTATAAGCTTGATAACATAATATCCATCAGCTTCCAATTCTTTAATTCTTTTTGCCTGTATTTGTTGTTCTGTCATTTGTTTTTTGCTGATCATAATCATACATAAATCCAATAGCTACGATTAAATTCATACTTAATGATGATATAATTTCTATGAAGTCGTGAAAATTATGTATTGATAAATGTATGTGTCCGACTACCCAAAATGGTATTGCTAAGTTTTGGCTAATCCAAATTAATAAAAACTTTACAAACCTCATATTACAAACTTAACAAATCTCTTTTAAAATGTTTTAAAGTATAATCCTTTTTTTTACTTACCGATTTATAAATATCTGGTTCGATTCCTCCTTTTGTAAAAACCCAAACCACTTTATTCTCTAATCTATTTTTAGTTGTCATTCTATCTCTTGATTGCCAATAACTGGTGGCACTAAAATCTATATTGTAATATAAAAGTATGTCTGCTTTTCTCAAACTTATACCTTCTCTTCCTGACACAATTTGCAAAGCTATAGATTTATTCGTGGTATTAAATGTTTCTAAATCAGTACATATATTTTTACCATATATTTTTTTTATAGCATTAAGTTCTTCTTTAAACTTATAAAATATTCCTATTTTTTGAGAACAGAAGTTGTCATAAATAAATTGAGCTTTAAAAGTATCTAACACCATAGACTTACCACTTTCAAACTTAACAGTTCCACTATACATTTGGTGTAGTTTTTGCATTAGCTTTACTCCAGTGTCAGCAAGAATAACATCTTCCTTACCCTCAATAACTAAATCTTTTTTTAATTTACTGCAAAGATTCATAATCATATCAGGAGCATTAACATAAATAATATCTTCGTTTATCTTTGATTTAAAACCTGCTTCTCTTTGTGTATAAGAAATTGTGTATGGTTTCATTTGATCCAGGATGCTTTGTTTTCCTGTTGAGTAGTCATTTACTATAAACCCACCTATTCTTTTTGTTTTAGGAACAACATAATCTTTAGCAAACTTATAAAAGTTTGTGTATTTACTAAATGGACTTTTTATTAATCCATAAACCTGATGGTACATTTGACTAAATGATTCTGGAGTAGGAGTTCCAGACAAAAATATAACATAAGGATCATTTTTTATTATTAACTCCTTTACTTGTTTTGCTCTTTTACTTGGTTTAGGGAACGCACCCATACTGTGTGACTCATCACAAATTATTGCACTCCAACCACGTTGGTCTATCTTATGAAGGGATTCGTAGTTTATTACAAGCAGTTCGTAGTAAGGTTTTAGCATTTCAAAATCTTTGTAAATACTAGTAATTGCTTTTTTCTTTGTAATAAATAATACTTTATTTATATTTTTTATCTTATCCAGGATTCCTAATGAAGTAAGAGTTTTTCCTGTTCTAACCTCCATAGATAAGTATATAAATTTTTTTTCATTTATTATTTCTAATGCTTTATTTATAATATTAGATTGATACTTTCTAAATTCCATAATTTAAAATTTTTACTGAGGCCCATTGTTTTGGCAACAAATAAACCTCCTTATTTATTTTTGGAGATTCAGTAAAATATGTTGTTGGAGGACAACTCATATCTTCTGTAGATAATACGTTTATGTCTATTTCGTTTAGCCAAAAAATATAAATTCCTGTTGGATCTTGTACTAAATAAAACTTATGCTCATATTTTAGAAACGAGCTTTGCATAAGCCTTTCATATTTTTTTTTCTCCAACATCATATCTTCATAATGTTTTGTTCTAAATTTCATTTCCATTATGCAACCGTTTCTTTTTTTGGTATAACCTATGGCATCATAATATTCATAGTCCATACCTGTATGTGATAATTCCCAACCAAATATTTCATTTAGAAAATTTATTATTGCAATTTCTTTTTTATGAATTTCACTAATCATTGAGTTGTTTTTTTATTTTTAATAATACGGCGCATCTTTCATATTCCTCTGTTTCCTCAAAATATGCTATTAAAATATCTATAGATGATCTTTTTACTTTTTTACTTATATCGTGAATAAAGAACTCTATGTCTGTAATTACTATGTCTTCAATTTTTATGTCATTTACAATAACATCGTAAGAATTTAACATAGCCCAGTGCAATTCCTCATCATCATACTCATCAAAAACACCCTCGAAAGGATCATATTTATCCATAGTTTTCTCGCAGGTATTTGTAGACTTCTGGCAATTTCTCCATTGCTTTTTTCTGTGATTTATATTCTATTTTACCTAAGTGTTCTTTACTATATAAAGTAATGTTTTTTTTTGAATCATAAAATTTATCCTTTCCATTTGTTGATATTCCTCCTTTTCTAATTGCTATTTTATAGTGTATTATATCTATTGGTTTTATATAAACTTGCCAATCGTTATCAATACACCATTTAAAATCAGAACTCCAACTCATCTGTAGGTTTTACTTTTATATTTTTATCAGTATATATTATCATCCATTTTCCGTTCATATCTCTGTCTTCAATTGGTTCTATACCTGTTATAAAAATAGCATAAGCTTTTAACCATTTATAAAACGCAGTTCTGGATATTGTCATTTTAGCTTTTGGAGCATAATCAGGATTGTCTTGAATGAATTCTAAATATAATTCATTTTTGTAAATTTTTTGATCAAATTTCAAGGAATCGTGTTTTGCAATTCCATCAATCAAACCACACCATTCTATAAACTCGTGACAAGTTTCTGCTGATAGTTTTCTTATTGATAAGTTTTTAAACTCAGATTTTAATAATCCGTTTTTAAGATAGAACATTAAATTTTCTACCATATAGTTATCAAATATACACCATTCTTCTTGAGACCATTCTGAGAATAAAAGTTTACCAAATTCCACTAATGGTGTAAAATCTTTTGTATAGAATTGTTTAAATTCTAACTCCCATTTTCTTCTCTCAAATGAATTACCCTTACCTTTTATTGCGTAGTTTGTTGTTATTGCAACCTTTGGAGATTTATTAAATGGTATTTTAATTGCATCTTTATTTTTCTTTTCAAGTGTTAATCCTTCCGTAACCACACTAAATAATCTTTCAAAGTCAAAATGTTTTTTCACATCATCAAAACACAATACTTGTGTGTCAGCAGATACTAATTGATATGCAAATGATTTCTCAAAATTAAAAGCTTTACCATCAATTACAACTAATTTTTTCATTTGGTTTATGGCATTCATAAACAAACCTTTACCCGTTCCACCTTCAGGATTCTCAGAGATAACCTCATCGTTTAAAATAACAGCAGGACAATATGAAAAATTCTTATATGCGTGTAACAAATAACCTATAGTACTTTCCATAGATCTTACAGTTAGTTTATCGCCTCCTGCAATATTACTGATGAAAGTTTTGTAATCACATTCATATGTATCACAAAGATCAAAGTCTCTATCTATAACCTGGTCTTTCCAAACGTAACCACCTAAATCTAAATAATCAATAGCAGTCTTGCTATCTTTTTGAACTTTTACTGCACAGTTTCTGTAATATAAGTAGGCAGTATTTTTGTCATCTTCTATAAAATAAACATCTACTGTTCCAAGCAGAGATAAAAATTCTTCTCTAAAAAATCTTGTCTTGTCTGCAAAATAATTATATACAGACATATCATCTAATACCTCTAAATATCCCAAAACAAAATCTTTTATCTCTTCTTCGTTTGTGTGGTCTATTAAATTATTAGTTACTCTTACAAAAATAAAGTTTTTACTGCCTTCTGGAGCATACTTATAAAAACCATTATCCTCCAGGAATTGTCTAAAAAGATAGTGTATTATATTTATTACACCTTTTTCGTTTTTAGTCCAAAATCTTTTATCAGTTTCATCTTCCTCGATTGTGTGAATCACAGAGTCAATAACCGCATCTTCAATATTTGATTCAGATAACTGAAGACGAATTTCTTTTTTTGATACTCCACGTTTGAGTTTCATTCTTACTTGATTTACCTTATCCTCATCTTCATAATATTTAGATCCGAAGTTTTGAGTGTGTAAGTATGCAGAGTTTATTGTGGTCTTAATTTCAGAGGCTGAGAAGTCACTTGATTCAAAAGATGACATAATGTATTCAGCTAATGATTTATTGACTCCATAGTCGTTAAAAGCGGCCGCAAGTACATAAACGTTATTGTTTCGTTCTCCACTTTTTAATCCATACTTTTTATCCCACCATTTCATAAGTATATCTACAATTTTATTTTCATCTGTGACAGGTATTGTAGGTCTTGCAGTGTATTTGTCTACAGGTTTATATTCTTGTTCCTCAATTTTTTTCCAATACTGAGAGTTTTCATTTAAATAAAGAAGAGGGTCGTAAGACTCGTAACAAACTCGTGATATGTTTTTAGATGTTTTGTCAAAGTAATCTGACTTAAAATATTTTTCTAGAGATAAAAAATATAGTTTATGATTTTCAGGTTCTTTAGGTATTTTTACTAATGCTTTTAAACCATTACCACTAGGTGAAACAAAAACAGAATATACATATCTATCTTTAGATAATCTTTCTTTTTCAGAAATCATATCTTTTTTTGTATTGTAACCATCAAAATCTAAGCATATAAAACCACTATGCTCTAATATTGAATCATCTGCTCTTTTTTTAAATGTTCCTGAAAAGCAAATAGCAGGTAAGTTTTTTTTAAGCTCTTGTCTTACATTTTTATCTTTTTCTTTTCTTATTTGCTTTATAAGTTCTTTAGACTTACCATCTTTTATCCTATCCAGAATAGAGTTCAATTCTCTATAAAAAGGAGTCGAGGTGTCCTTAATATTTCTAAATATTGTTATTTTACTTTCTTCCATTATGTTGATTTTGTGATCCTATATATATATATATAGTTTTTTTAATTATATTTTTTTATTTGCCACATCTAAGGGAAAAAATTAACATTTCTAACATAGATAAGGCAAAAGAAAAGGGGAGTTGCCTCCCCTATACTTAATAGTATACCTTAAATTAAAAAGGTAAATCTGCAGTTTTCTCTTCCTTTGCAACAGGTTGATCCTCTTGTTTTTTAGGTACAAAAGTATCTAATTCAACATAAGGTTTCCCTGATTTTGCCGTAAGTACATTTAAATTTACCCAACCATTTTTATGATTAGCTTTTAAAAATGTAATAGCTTCTTCAACTTTTACGCTGATGTTACCGATTACGAACTCTGGTGCGTTTTCTCTTCTTTTGAAAAGAAATCCGTCTGCAAAAATTTTGTCTTGTGACATAATATAAAGTATTAATTTTGAGTGCTTAGTAGGAGAAGCACATCTGACTCCTTTTTTATAAATCCTGTATAGTTATATGTTGAGATATTTCCATCTCTGCATTTTCTGTAAAAAAGTTGTTGTAAATTTCAATAGCTTTTTGAACTTTAGTTCTCCCACCAATTAAAAACTCTTCAGTAGGAGTAAAAATACCTAATCTTCCAGAAACCTTGCAAACTACATAGAAAATTACAGGCTTACCAAATATCTGTTGATATATGTAGGCTTGACTATCGTAATTATAGTCACGAGAACTCCACTTAAATTTATCTATGTTTGATGTTGTTTTTATATCAATTAAAACATCAGGTGTTATAATATCTGCTTTGCCCTTCCATTTCAATCCAAAAAGTTCAGTAATTCCTGGTACTTCATATTTATTTAATGGATTAAATATATCAGAATAAAACCTAAAGTTTGATTTCACTTTGTTTATTAAAAAATCCAAATGATCTTGCTCTTTTTTAAGTAATAGAATTTTACCTTCTTCAGCCGAAGCTTCTTTATATAATTTTGTAGACCTAGTTGATGAGTCTATAATATTAAACATTCCTACTTTTTCTGGCTCTAATATTGAAACGTGAAAATATCTACCTGCAACCATTGGTACAGTTTCTTCTTTTCCTTTCCCGTATTTGTGTGGCTCTTTTAATAAAGTCCATATGTCAGAGTTTGACATATATTGTTTGCCAAACTCTCCATAATATTCTTCATCGTTCTGTAATTTATCTAATATCTCTTTTTTAGTTAGCATAGTAAGAATTTAATTCTTTCTTATTAGATGCAGGTATCGTAAATCTATCTTCTAGATTTTTTATAAGTTGAGCAAAAGGAACTGTCTTGTTGCTTTTTATGTAAGAAACACAGTCTGCCCAATTTTTATGAGTCTTTTTTAAAGAAGGCTTTTCACTTTTCTTTACAGGTGGCTTTTCTTCAGAAACATCAACTAAGTCTTCTCCTGCCCATAATGATAAACCTAATCCGTGCATTCCTATAGCTTTTACCATAGACCTTTGTATCGCCTTGTTTACATCAAAAGATGTTACACTTTCTACTTTTATAGACCTGTTCTGATGATTCATAATAGGCAAGTAATCAATATGTTCTACTCCTCCAATAGTTACACCAACTTTTACATAAGCAGTGTTTCCATCTGTAAAGTAGTTTAAACCTGTATGGTCTGATTCGTATACTTTTCTGTTTGCATCTGGGTACTTGTCTTTTATAATCGCCCAGGCATATGCCCAAGACAAATAATCAAATCTTCCCTTTTTTTCAATCTTATCCTTAACATTAATAGATGCTAATGCTTTGAATGTAGTCATAGTTTTTGTCATAATTTCTCTTTTTTAATAATTTGTGTGTATTTTTTTATAATGTTATCTCTCTTTTGTTTTAGGTAATCGTAATGTTTTTTATTATTTCTTTGATTTACCTCGTTCTGTATTTTTTTTGTAATAGTGTCAATTTGTTCTTTGTAAGTTCTTTTTAATATATGGAATACACCATTGATAAAACCTTTATCTAAAAAATAAATATAATCATCATAGTCTATCTCCTTATAATTTAAGCTACCTTTTTTTGTGTTGTATATTTTTATTCCATCAGCAGAGTTAACGATCTTTATACCTTTAAATAGTATAGAGTCATTATGTTTGGTTTTTATTTTTATGCTTTTAGAATCTAAATCAGCTTCTTCCCAGACCTTATATAAACTATCTAAAGGGCTTAACAACATTGCTCTGCTTTTTCTAAACATTTTGAAATAAAAGATGTAACATCTCTATCTTTTTCAAAGTCAATAGTGTTTTGTACTATATGTACACCTTGTCTAACGTTTTCATAAGTTGTGCTATAACCCTTGTTGTCCATAAGTGAAACAATTTGATTTATTGTCATTGGTCTTTGGTAACATAAATTATAAAGCATCTGTCTCGCTTTTGCTAACTCTCTTTTTCTTGATGAAGAAAACAATTCGTTTTCACTTAAATCTAATCCATCACAGATGAGTTTAACATACATATTAAAAATTCCTTTTTTCATTATTTTTTTTTGTGTTTATAATTATATTGATATTGTGTTCCCAACATTGTGAAGTATTCTTTCCAAATAAACTCTGTTGGTGTAGGGTGCATTGGACTATTGTCTTGCTCCTCTTCTTTTTGTTTGATAAATTGTTCGCTTGATTTTCCCATTTGATTTTAATTAATTTGTGTTTGTAAAAGTAATTAATTTAAAGTTAATATACAAGTAATTACTATTATAATTATCATTACAATAGATATAAACATAACCTTGTATGACTCTTCCATTTTTTTAGGACTTCGCCCTTGATTGCTTCTGTACTGCCTAATTTTTTTCTTTATTTTTTTCATTCTATTAAAGTTATTATTACGTTAGTCCATTTACCACCCTTTTTAGATTTGTTTACTAAAAAATCTATTCTACTTATCCACCTCTTATTCATTCGATCTTCTATTGTCCAGATTCCATTCATTTCTTCTGCGTTTTCTACAAGAATCTTTTCACCCATCTTAAAACCTAATTGCTCTAAGTCCCTACTTACTGCCACCCACCTATGCCCCTGTGGGTTGTCTTCGTTTATTTTCTTTCCACTAGCAGTAGTTAAATAATCTGCATTACATTGTTCTGGAGTTGCGTGGTATATTGTAGCCGTTACTAAAAAACCTTGTTCTTCAAAATCGTATAAAAAAAGTGCCATAATTAATAATATTGTTTTCATAATTTATTATTTATTTGATTAATGCTTAATATTATCCATTCGTGAGAACCTTGTTTTTGAAATTCCTCTATTTCTTTTTCACTATCTAAATAAAAAAATACATCATCATCATCATCTTCAATATCCCCTATTTTTAAAATCATATCATCATTTATTTCGTATGTGTCGAGCCATTGTATCGTGGCATTATAATATTTACTCATAATTTATTTATTTAATTTAATTTATATTTCTGCTTCAAAGGTTAATATTTCTTCATCGGGGTTATTGTCAAACCAATTTTTGATTTTCATTCCCATCTCATAATCTGCGTATTCGCTTATGTCTTTTTTAGTTACACCATATTCCTTTAAAGTGTCATCATTATAAGCTCTTACTATTTCAAACATTGCTTCTACTTTGTCTATTTGACTTGTAGATTTAATGTGTGCTAATTCTTCCACAATTTCTTTGTAGCTCTCCCTATCGACTTCGTATTGAATAAAGTATGGCTCAATTTCTATTGCTCCAAATCTTTCCCCTGCATTACTTGATTGTACTGCAAACCAAAATTTACCTTCTATGTCTCCGTTGTAATATCTTCCCATAATTTCTATTTATTTATTAATTTATTGATTAGCAACTAGAAAAAGAATCGAACCTTTTTTACTATTCAGCAAGTTTCGCCTCCGTACTTAAACGTGTGGCTTTTCCAAACCTAGTTGTTGTTTAATTATTTTTATTTTCTTGTGCGTATTCCCAGACCTGCGTATGTATGGCATCATCTACCCAATCCCAATAAAAATCTGTTATATCCATATCGTTTAAACTAACTTCCAAAATTTCAATATCGTTTTCTGGAGGGTTTTCAAAATCTCCATCGTTCCAATAATATTCGTAGTATATTTCTAATTCATAACTATCATCAGTAACTACATAAGTTCCTTTTACTTTCATAAGTGTCCACCTGTTTTTAATTTATCACATTCATATCTCCATTCTGTTTCTGACTCAGACTCACTCATTCCTTTATAGTCATCTAATCCATTACCATAAACAAACTCAGATTCATTTAACTTATTTTCAATATCATCAATCCATAAATGTTCGTTGTCGTTGACATAATCTTGAATGTCAAACTCATCGACATCGTTAGGTATTTCTATTTCTATCTCAGCAAATTTATGATAGACTTGTCTTTGTTGTATTTTTACTTTCATAGTTCTTCGTTTTGAATGTTATCTGCATACCTTATCGCAAAGTCATCTGTATTTGGGTTGTTTACAGAAACACACTTTCCGTAGTTTCTCCACCATTCTAATTTAGTTTTGTGTCTTGACTCTATCTCTATATTTATTTTATAAATAAGATCGAGTGCTGAATTCCTTTCGCCTATTAATTGAGAGGTTTTTACTTTCTTTATATCCTTGTCTGATAAATACATAGTCTATTGTATTAAAATATTATTTTGGTTTTCTATTGTCCCGTGTTCTGCCTCTGTTACCCATTTCCTAGCAACATCTATACTTGGTGTATATCGTTGTTCGTTTGGCATTTCGCCCCCATAGTAAAGCGATACTTTAAAAATTTGTGGTTTCATATTATATAGTTTTAATTGTTCTGTATTCTTCGCCATTATTAAATTCATTAATGGTTTTGTAGTCTGTCTCAAAGTCTTCGTTGTGTGCTTCTATAACTTGCTTTATTTCATTAAAATTATATGTGTATGTAGCAAATTCATCATCAGATTCTAAGTAAACAAAAACTAAAGGATTATTTAAAAAATTTTCTATTGTCATATTATATATTTTATTTATTCGTTACACATTTTTTTGTATGCTTCGTGTTGCTCTATAAAATTTTCTTTATAATTTATATAGAACATTGATTTTGCTAGTTCCTCAATCCACATATCCTGTGACATTTCACAGTTTCCTAAATCTACCTCGTAATAGTGGACAAGCCTTTGTTTTAAATCATCAAATGATTCTTGTTTTAATTTTATTCCCATTGTGTTGATTTTTCATCTCCTATTGGAAGTAGTTTGTCGCCTACTAATTTATAATTCATAAAATCATCTTCATACCATTCCGTGTAATATAAATATCCCGTTTGATAAGCTATTAATAGCAAGTCATCATCTGTTTCGGTATTTGATTTTGCTTTTTTTAATGCCTCTATGAATTCATTATATTCTGATTCATCTTGTAGTTCCGTATCTTCATCAATATCATAAAGTATATTTTCTCTATCTTTTCTACATTCTTTTAAAGTTATTTCTAAAGTTGATGTATAAAAACTTCCATCAAACCAACACCAACCCTCATTCATTCCATCTCCAGACACATTGCACTTGTGAGCAAAATATTCTGTTTCTGTTGATGGTATATTTATTACTCTGTCTCCTAATGATTCTTTCATCATTTCGTTAAATTCTTGTAGTTTCATTTTATTAAATTTTGAATTGTTGATATATCTATTGTTCCGTACTGCCTGTGTACTTTGTTTAAATGTTTTCTTGCTTTGTAAAAATCCCTCTCATTCTGTGGATTTTTATAAGTGTAAATCATTCGCCTTAAAAATGTGATTTCATTTACTGCCATAGTTTTTAATTTGCTACAATGTAAGTTGTTTTTAATTAGTGTGCAAGTTATTTGTTGTTTATTTTATTTGAATTCAATAAACCTGTTGTCCATTTCTTCATATTTATCAATCAAATTTTCCATCTCCTCTTCTGTCATATGATTGTATGGTTTTGTATATGGGTGGTGTGGAGCAATATAAGTTCCACCACCATTTCCATCGTTCCAAATCTCAACATTTTTTTTGTTGGTTTTACACTGGTAGCCCGTGCCTCTGCGTGTTTCGTAATATCTTACTGAGATAACTTTTAATTTTAAAAAATCATCTTGCGAGTTGTTCCATTCGTGGTATTCTTTGCCGTGTGTTGTTCTCATAATTTATTTTTTAGTATTTCTCCTTGTTTTATTACAGGATTATTTTTGCTTCCGTTTTTAACCATTAAATTATATTTTTTCTCTGCTTCTTCTATTGTTTTAAATAATCCATTAGAACAAAACGGATTTGTTGTTGTTTCATAAACTGCATAGCTATCTCCGTTTGCGTATGGTTTTATTAATCTTATAAGATTTACAAATGTTTCATCTTTAAAATTTGTATATTTTATTAACGGACTATTAAAAACTCTTTTAGGTAATTGTAAGTAACTCATAATTTTATATTTTTTTGTTTTATGCAAGTAGGTTTGTTAAATATATTACTGCTATAATAAATATTACTAAATTGTATTTCTGTATTGTTGTCATAATTATATAGTTTTATAAAATTGGTTTAATCCTGTGTTAGTATGTATCCCCAACTCTCTGTTAAATCTCTGTGTTTGCTCGTTTACTATGTGCGAAGCACTTACATAAAAAGTAGTATATAGATCCTCGTTTAATTTTTGCCTTCTTAAATAAGTAAACCTTTCGCCTACTATTTCTTTTAACGCTGACTTCATAGCCTTTGTTAATCCTGTCTTATTGTGTTTTGAATATGTCATAATTAGTTTATATTAATGATGTGAATTACTACGCTTACCCACCCAAAAACAAATATTATTGTTAAGAAGGTTTGATACATTTTTATTATTTTATCTTTTATCATAATGTTATATTTTATTTAATTGTTTTAATGCTTTTTTAACTCTTTTGTTCATATTAGCAGAATAATCTAATTTTATATAAGCGTTTGATAATTCTTCTAATTGTTTTAATACGTCTTTAATTTCAATTATTGCTGATTCTGATTTTGTTTTTAATGTGTTTAACATTAAATTTTCTAGTGGATTTTTCATATTGTTATAGATTAAATTTGATTATTAATTTTTTAAATGTTGATAGGTTTTTAAATTGTTCATCTGTGTAAACATTTACTTTCCCTTTTCTAATGTGGGTATATATACCCGTTTTTAATTTTGTCATAATTATATTTATTAGTTAATAAAAATCTCCCTCTTTAATTCTTTGTGCTTTGTCTTGTGCCTCAAATAATAAATCTGTTAATTCATCAAGTGCTTGTCGGCGATTTCAGGACCGGCGATTACAGGATCGCGGCGATTTCAGGATCAGGATAATTGCTTTTTTGGACACAAAAAATATTTTTTTTTTTCTTGCTCACTTAATCTACCCTATCATAGCAATTCATTAAATGTAATTTTAACCATATATTTATATATTAAGTATATGATACTGCCCATATAAGATCACAAAGCCAAAATCTAGGCAAATTTATGCAAATAAATTGTGACAATTTTTGGCAAGAACCCATTGAATTACTTAAAAAATAATAGGTAGCACTTGATAATATGTGTATAAGCACTTATTACTTGAATTTGGAAGAGTTTAGTTGCAAAATATACTAAGTTAGTATTGCTATCCTGAAAAATTGGCTAATTCTGTCCTGAACTCGCCGATCCTGAACTCGCCGGTCCTGAACCCTATAGAACGGTAGTGACGCGTCTGTTTTTTTTTTTTTTTTTTTTTGTTTTCTTTCTTGGGATTAGTTTGTAAAGTCGGACACCAATGTCTGATGTGGCATGTAGACATCAGCGACATTATTTCTGGGGAAATACTACTGTGGCTGGGAGGCTATGTATGTAGCCATGTGCCAAATGTGCCGAATGTGCCAAAAAAGTGCCAAAAAGGCCAAAAAGGCCAAAAAGGCCAAAAGTGCCAAAAATGTGCCAAATATGCCAAATGTAGTCACAAAAGTGATGTGCACAAATGATGTGCCAAAAGTGATGTGTCAAGTGATGTGTCACTAAAAAGTGATGTGTCACTAGAAAAGTGATGTGTCACTAGAAAAGTGATGTGTCACTAGAAAAGTGATGTGTCACTAGAAAAGTGATGTGTCACTTGAAAAGTGATGTGCCTTTGGAGAGTGATGTGCCGCTGGGAGCAAATAACATGTTTAAAAGAATCCTGCGAGTCCCTCAGGCCAGATCTGGC
>CBDICL010000020.1:0-12206 GCA_965277255.1 Flavobacteriaceae bacterium
AGCACCCATTAAGATTTTCTTTTCTGCGTTAATCTCTTTTAAGTATAGTTCGTGTTTCTGTTTAGATAAAGCTATAAAGTTAGATTCGATCGCAGGAGTTTCTACTAAAGAAATTGCGTCTATTCCACTTTGTTCATCGTTTGGATCAATTATAAGTTCAACTATCTTCATATTATAATAACTTTTATTTGTTTATAGTGTTGCATTTTGTACTCTATTTCTGTCAAGTGCTTGGCTTGTCGTTACTTCTCCACTCACTACAAAAGCTTGTACAGGTTGTTGTTGTAATTGTGCTATTTGATTTATTCCACTATCTCCAACAACGTTAAATTGTGGCGCTGCTGCTTCGCCTCCTCCTGCGTCTGCACTTACTGCTACATCTGCACCATCTCCACCACCTTGAAATTGTTGTTTAGCTATGTTTGCAATTTGTAGTGCTGCAAAGCTTCCTGCAATACCTGCTGCTATTCCTTTCAGTACAGGACCACCAGGCGTTTGTGCGTAGGTACTTAATACTGCTCTATAACCATCAACCGTCGCTGAAGCAATATCTGCAACCTTTTTGATTTGAAACGCTTTCTTTTGTCGTTTTTCGTCTTCTCCTGCAAACGCTTCTGCAATTCCAGCTATTAATTGGAAGCCTTGTACTGCTAAATCTATTGCTGCGTTTTGTCTATCGGCTTTTTCTTGTGCTGCCTTTTCGTCTATTTCTTTTTGTTTGGCTGCTGCATCTTTACTTGATTCTATTATGGCAAGATTTTTTGCCTTTTCAGATTCTACTTCTGCGGTGTTTAATTCGTCAACAAAGTTTAATAGTTCTACTCTTTCGCTTCTTTCTGTTTCAAAAGCATCTTCACGTCTTTTTTGATTGTCTGCAATTATTTTTGCTTCTGCTTGTGCTTCTTCTTGATTTCGTAAGTCTATTAATGTTGCTCTTTCTGTTGTTGTTAGTTTCGTGTTTGCAATGGCATCTTCACGAAGTCTTCTAAATTTATCACGATTTATTTCAAGTTCTTTTTCTATGCCATCTTCCAGAAGTCCATTTTCAATATCTTCTATTTGTCTTGCTATGCTTAATCTTTCTGCTGCATAGTTTCTATAATTATCGTTTTTTTTCTTTAAAGCATCATTGTCTTTGTCTACGTCATCTAATCTTAAATTCTCTATTTGTTGGTTAAATGCTGTAACCTCATCATACTCCTCGTTAGCTATTCTTTTACGAAAATCTGCGTTATAATTTACTTGCCAATTATAAGCTGCACTATGTTTTTTAAATTGTGAAAGCTTATTATCTAATCTTTTTAATTCAAGTACTCTACCATCTAAAAATGCCTTCTTTTCTTTCTCAATTCCATCAATCTTTGCTTGAAGTATTTCATCTTCTATGGCTTCAACATCTTCTCCGTTTTGTTGTGCCTTACGCTTTCTTAATGCTAACTCGCCTAAATATACTTGTGTAAATGCCTTTTCTTGTTCTGCTCTTTTCTCTAAATTTTGTTTTTGTTTTTCTATTCTTGCGTTTTCTTCATCAAAGCGTTTTTTTGATGCTTCTGCCCTTTCTTTTTCTGCAAAGTCGGTTAGACCTATGGCATCGCCAAAAGACTTTAAAGCATTTTTTGCTGCATTTAACGGAATAAGTAATTTATCAAAGTTTGCTATTAGTAATCCTATTGCTACAACAATAGCACCTATACCTGTACTAATTAATGCTAATCTAAACAACTTTAAACCCGTAGTAGCTGCACCAGTTACAAAAGTAAAAACTGCCTGTCCTGCTGCTGCTAATTTAGTGCCTATTGATAATTCTTTGTAAGCATCAGAAAGTCCCTTTACACCTTGTTGTATAGCCAAAGCAGATTGAACTTTTAAAAGTGATTGTTCAAGTGCTTGGTTTTCATCTCCAAATAAAGCCATAGCACCTTGAGTAGCTGCAAATCCACTTGTAGCACCATTCAATGCACTACCTAACTTTTGCGTCATTGTTTGTGCTGCACCATCTACTGCTAAATCCGTTTGTATTTGAACTTTTCTATATTCTCCTACTTTGGTTAATAGTTCTTGATATTCTTTTGAAGCCGTATCTCCTGCAAGTGCCAACTCATAAAGACGGTCTTCAGCCTCACCCATTCTCGTAGTAAGTGGCTGCAATTCTCCATAAACTTCTTCAAAAGTAGCATCTAAATTTTTTGCACTTTTTGTTGTTTCGTCTACTGCTTTATTAAACGACTTAAAATCTTTTTCTGCTTCTGAAGCATTAGAATTTATGTCTATGTTTATAGTTCTTTTTTCAGCCATTTGAGTGTTTTTTTATTTCGTGTTTTTAACAAGTTCATTCTTTTCTTTTGCTTATAAATTCCTTTCACTCCTGTTTCATAACTATATAATCCTTTTGCTACTTGTACATTGTAGCTGCCATTATAAAAATCGTCTATTGCCAATAAGTCTACTATGTTCTTGATCATTATGGTTGTTGTTGAATAAATATTTGGTTGCTTGTTTGTGTTCCGTTACTGAATGTATAAGTAACAAGTAAAGTATATAGTTCAATAGTTCCCCCTTCTGTTCTTACTCTGTCAAGGTCTTCCGTGTTTATGTAGTCCAAATCGTCTTCAGTTTTTAGTACCGTTGTAGTGTTTGGATTGTCTGGAATACATACCTCTATCGTTCCCTCACTTGTTAAAGTGCTTGGTGTAATCGTTACACTTGGATTGCTACAAGTTACATCTGCTTGAACTACTCCATTAGGAAATAAGATTCTAACATCTAAACATTGTGATACATCGCTTGTTCTTAGCGTCTTTGGTCTAACGTTTCCAATAGATATAACAGGTCTAAAGTCATTGATTAATACAAAGTCTACATCTCCAGTATTTAGATTAGATTTCATTGATTCTATAATGTATCTTTTATCTCTAATAATTAGTCTGTCATTCAAACGTAATTCAGTAAGTAAGCTTACAGGCAGATTCGTTTTTACGGTTGTTCTTCTATTCTTTAGATTAAACAAGTTACTTAAATAGCCAAAGTAATAGGTAGCAAACAAAGTGTTTTGTTCAACTAATCCTGTAAGTGTGCTGATTTCTGCATTAAAATTTAGTGTGTAGTTTTCTGTCAGTACTTTTACATCTTGTCCGAAAGGCATATACTCCGTTACTGTATTTATACCTGCTCCTGTATTAAATTTAAATGAAGTAGTTGTTTCATCATACATATACAATAACATCGGTTTAGGAACATAAGAATTTAAGTCTTTGTCTATTGTGAATCCAACTTGTAAGTCCGTGTTTGTAAACCTATTGAACTGCATATTTTCAAACGGTTGTTCAATCTTATATTCGCCGCCATCGTAATCAAAAGCCACTTTCGTATCTCCATATTCTCTTCCAAATAAATCTCTAAATTGAGTATTTAAAATGTTTTCACTTTGTTGGTATTTAAATTGTATGTTGTTAAATAGTTTAAGCCTATCAATGTTTATGCTTTTTATATCCGTGTATTTCGTAATATCTACAACTGCGCCTTTACTATACCAATCGTCTAACGGCTCAACTTGAAACACGCCATCTGCAATTCCATAGCAAGTAAGATTAAACTCTTTTAAAACGCCTGTAAAGAACTCTGATACTTTCATATCTGGCAAGTATGCAATAGGGTCGATATCTCCAGTTAATGACATTGAACTACTCGCAAAGAATTTGTTGCTTAAAGATGGAAAATAAGTAGGGTCTTGTTGTAGTTGTTCGTACCTAACAGAAATATTTACCGTTGTGCTTTCCGTTGCACGAACTCTAAAGTGCAATACATCTTGTGTATTAAAATTTTCGTTACTTCTTAAATATGCTTGTTGAGATATGCCAAATTGTCCATCTATTGTAATACTTAATACACCATTAATAAAAACATCAATGTAATAAATTGCCGTTGCACTGGTGCAACTTGCTGACACAAATACTCTATGCTTTGTTGCATCTTCCCAAAAAGGATTGCTTGGCGTTACACCAAAGGCATCAACGTAATTAACAGGTTGTATTGTAAGTGTTTCTTCTGCTAAATCAAAATAGTCTTGATATACTGCTGAACTTGGATTACTTGCATCTTCTCCACCACTTGTAAAATCTACATCTTCTGTTGTTGTAAAGAATTGAAAGTCGTTTGCATTTTGGCAATACAAAAAGCAATTTTGGAATCTTTTATCTGTAAGAAATGTTCCATCAAATGTTACTCCGTACTTTCCTTGCATAGCACCAAATATCGCAGCTAATCTTATGGCTGGAAATAATTCACTATATGCAATAGCTCCAGAATTCGTGTTTATGTCATTCACTCCTCCATCGTCATAAGTCAAATAACGTCTTGTGATTAATGGATAACGTACAACGTAATTTGTAGCACCATCTGTAACTCTATTTTCTATTTCTGTTGCAGTATAGTCGTGTGCGTATATGTTGAGAAGTGTTAAGTCTTGTAGTTTATCGTCTGCAAATTTGTCTTTTAGACTTGTGATATCTCCATAGAAAGTAATCTGATAACTATAAGGTTGGTTGTCTTTTACTTCTGCTTTCTCTAAACTTATTTTTCCCCGTCTAAATGTTGTTAAGTCTATTTCAATATAAGCATCTCTTCTTATGTTGTGGTCTATTGTGCTATCTACATCATTCTGATAGAAGTGTTCAAATATTGCATCGTTTTTAATTGAACTCGGAACACTAAAGCTTTGCGAGAAGTCCGTAAATATTTTACTTATATCGCTTATGTCTTGCTGCTTACTTGTGACGCTTATTATTTCGTCTTTGAATAAATCAAGTCTTTGCCCCTCTATATATACTTGTACGGTTCGCATTATACTACATTGTTAATTAAATCGTAAGCAAATTCAAACTCCATCTCGTAGTTAATCATTCCATCGTTAATTCCTACTTGTTTTTGAAGTGATTTAGTTTTGGCTTTTACAGGTGTGTAGTTCGTGTTTACCTCGTAATCTAATAGAAGCACCTTTTCACTCAATAACATCTGTTGTATATAATCGCCATAGTCATCGTTTACCCATCCTGTATTCAGCTTAATAGTTTCTTTTGCGTTTATGTTAAACTCCTTGAATTGTCCATCGCCAGATAAGTTAGGATAGTAAGGCAATTCGCTTGGATTGAATTTGTATTCATTCGTTTTTACATTGATACTTCTTTTCTTTACTTTTTGAAAGAATATTCTTGACCAACTTCCATAACGATTAATAAAGTCTACAACTACTGGCTGGTATTTTGGCTCACATTGTGGCTTGAAATATGCAGTCCACCGTTCTGTTACACCACCTAATAAAATTTCAACTTTGTTTCCATTTGGTGCATAAGTCAAATACGCTCTTGCATAGCTTTTTACTCCATCAGTTGTAGCCGTGTCTGTAAATGTTGCACCTGTTACTAAATCAGTATATTTAACAACGTCTCCGATACGCAACTCACAATCAAAAGACCCCCATAATCCATTGCCTTGTGTAGTTGGTATTGTAGCATCATAGTTGTAAAAATATGTTCCCTCATCTAAAAGTGCTACTGGAGTTGTTACGTTGTAGCCATCCATATAGTAGTTGTAACCATCTACAAATGTTCCTGTTTCCGTTGTGTCTAATACATACGTTCCACCTATCAAGTTATATGACTTCACTTCATAGTCTACTAAATAATCCGTGTTTGTGTCTATGCCATACGCTAAACCTGTTGCATTTTGCCACGTTGTAAAAGAATAATACTCACGAACATAAGGCGAAATATTATAAAAAGTTTTTGTGTTGTTAGAAGCAGGAATTAATTTTGATAGTGTGTAAGTTGGATTTGCAGTACCTACATCAGCACCTAAAAATAATTCTATTTTGCTTCCTGTTTGTGTCGCGTTATCTACTTCTATTATGTATGGACTTCTTGATAATTTCATTTTAGTTTTTTAAAGTTTTCGTCAGTGATCGTATTGAATAAGTTTACCATATCAAGTGCATACTTTTCAGTAAGTTCTTTTGGTAATCTATTATAGTATTTTTCAAATGGTTTAGTTAAAAAAAGTGTAGGCTTTATTCCTTTGTTGAATATACTTCGTGCTATTAAAAAGTTTAAAGATTTACGTTTTATAAATTTTCCGTTTTTATCTCGTGGTGCTATTCCTTTTCTTACACTCCATTTATCAAAAGCTTTTGCTGGTGGCATTTTATTCGTGTATTTGTAGCCATCTAAACTTTTACCACTTTTCTTACCTTTTACTCCTCTATCTTGAAAGAAGCCGTATTCTTCCATTTCAAAACTTACTTGAATACTATTTTTAGATTCTTTAACATAACCCTTTAAACTATCTCGCAACTTACCAGACGTGCTTTGGGAAGCCAAATTCTTTTTTGCCTCACGAATTACATTCGATTTAAAATCGTCTAATATGTCTTGAACGTTTTCTAACATATAGTCATTGAATTGCCTATTAAAATATCACAGGTTAATGTTGCTCCTGCAAGTTTATTCTCAAACCTTTCTGTAAAAAATTCTGCCGTTGGACTTCCATCCACTTGAAAAGCATCTGTGTATAAAGTGCCTCTTCTTAACAACTCATATACTCTATTTAATACTGCCATCATCGAATTTAATACATATAGTTCGTTATCGTTGCCATCAAACTTATTTGTTGTTTCGTCTTTTGATATGTCTGTGATATCCATAGCAAGAATACTTATATTGTATCTTATTACGTTTTCTTCAAACGTGGCTTGATTTACGATCAAATGTACCAAAGGAAAAATTGTTTGCTTGTTTAAATCCACGTCAAAAATGTCCCCCTGTGTAACGGTGTTTATTAGTTCATCGTTTTCAAAGTGTGTTTTTAGTTTGTCTATTATGTCGAAGTAGTTCATATTATTTCATTTGTCTTTTTAGTTCACGGCTTTCAATTTCGTTTTTTTGTTTGACGAAAGATAAATATGTGAGACATTTAGTAAGTCCGTATTTTGTAACTGTGTCAAACTTTGTAAGGTCGTTTCCAGAGAGTCCATATATTGATGAATACCAACCCCATTGTTTGCCAAACTGAACTCTTTCCGAAAACTCGTTAAATCCTTGCTCTTCGTCAGTTCGTTCTTCAAATAAGTTAGAGTAGCTTGTAACAATTCGCTTCCTAAACTCCAAAAAAAAACACTTGCACTTATTGCAACATCTAATGGTGCGAACTTCATCAAGTCCTGCATATCTTCGTTTGGCTCGTAGTCTATTATCGAATACTTGTCTTTGTGCTTTTCTTTAATTGGCCTAAACATTACTGCCATTGCTTTGTGATATGTACTCCAATCTTTTAAGTGATGTTCTAAATCGACATATTCTCCGAAGCTGATGTTTTCCAGGTTAGGAATAAATCCAAACTCTATGTTTTTAATTTTAAAGTTTCGTATCAGTTGTGGCTTTTCACTAAACACTTCAGTAAAGTGCTTGATTAATCCGTTTAAATCTTTTAGTTTAATCTTTGCAACTTCGCCTAATTGTAATCCACAGAATATCTGTATCATTTTATTTGCAATTAGTTCTTCATCGTTACTCTTTTCTTTCATAGCTACAAACTCTTGATACCTACTTAAAGGTATTTCAGCTTAATGAATTTGGCAGCAGTATATCTAACTTCATATATTAATAACTTTTTTTTCGTGTTTTTGTACTTTACAGAATATTATAGCTTCCGTAATTCTTATTCATTCCTAACGTTTCCATCTCGTGATAACGTACTGCATCTATTGCGTGATTGAAATTATCTATAGGTTTGTTTAGTCGTTTTCCTGTCTTGTCTGTGTCCCAGCAATATGATCGAAGTTCTTTGATTAGGTTTGTGCTATTAGAAGTAACTAAATAGTTTTCACGTTGCATAACATCTATTCCGTAATTGATGCTATCACGGCCTTTCGTAACGCCTTTAATTGTGATTCCATAACGTTGGATATCTGCTATACTTTTTGGTTCGGCACTATCTGCATAACACGGCACGTTGCTTGGAAGTATTTTTGCTATGTCACTATTTAATAATCCTGTTTGATATGTTACTTCGTTTAGATTCGTGTTTCGTTATGTTTGTATACTTCAATAATACTTGTTGGATCATTAGTATAACCAAAGTCAATTCCTATGCCTATTAATCTTGCTTCGCTTGGTATTGTATCAATCTGCTTCCAGTTGCTAAATACAACGCCCTCTAATTGTCCCATTTCGCCATCTACATAAACACGCACCCAATTCTTCCAATAGTTGCTTGTAGCTGCTTTCTTTATGTTCTTTTCTATTTGGTTTATGATTCCGTTATCAAGTGCTTCGTTGTCTTTGTAAGTTAAGATTATCTTTTCTGCATCTTCTTGATCTTCAAGTTCTGTTTGTACCCAAAATTCAGCCGTTGGATTGTAGTCAAGAAATACTTCGTTTTTTGTTCGTATTGAAATTCGTTGTAAGATTCAAAGCTTACACTATTGCACTCGTTTATGTAAAGTATTGAACGCCTACCACCTCTTAACTTACTTGAATCGTCTGCACTAAAAAATTCTATAAAACTGCCGTTTGCAAATTCGTATTTTAGAAGTGACTTGTTAAATCTGTCATCTACAAATCTATTGATAGATTTCATAATCTTCACAAAATCTCTTAAAGCCCCTCTTCTTAAATGAGGAATAGATTCTGATACAACGCTTATTTCTGTGCCAGGTGTTTTGGCTGCTCTGTCTATTAGAATTGGAAGTATGCCGTATGTCTTTCCTGCTGATGTTCCACCTTGAACAATCTTTATTCGTTTTTTTAACGCAAGTATTTTATTGATTGCCGTTGTCCTTTGAAACATCTGGAAAAAGTGGTTGCTCTATATTCGTTTGTTCTATCTGTTCTTTTAGGCTATTTAATCGTGCAGTAATGCTTGGATTGTATTGGCCTACCATACCACCTTTAATCTGATCGTCACGTATTTCCTTGCGTATGCGTGTAGCGATAGTACTAAAATCTTCGTATCTCTTTTCTGTATTCTCTAAATAATGCTTTGCCGTGAAGTTAAATTTCTTGTGACAGTATAGTTCAAAGCCCTCTATTGTTAGTGGTACTTCTAATGGTTCTCCAACCATATCTCCTGTTCTTTGGTTTAAGTGATATTTGAATCTTGGATTCGTTTTTGTGTAGGTTTTGTATGCGTCAAAAATGTCTTCTAATTCTTGTGCGTCTTTTAGTGATTTAGGTCTTCCTTTTTTTGCCATCTTATTCTTCTTCGTAAGTTTCGTATACTTTTTTAATTCTGTTGTTTATATCTCTTAAACAACTTGCACAAGTAGTGTATTGTTGTTTAGTTCTAAATACTCTATTATAAATTACTAATAAATCACGTTGTTCGCTTGGCTTCATTCTATTGCTATCTTTTGAAAACCATTCTTTTAAATATTCGTATTCGTCTTTTTGTAGGCACTCGGCTTTAAATCTTCTTGGAAATAATGCGTTTAATTTTTCTTTACGTTCTTCACATCCACAATCATCGCCTGCCAACCATTTAATAGCTTTCTTTATTCCTGTCGCTTCTGTTACCTTTTCGATAACGTCGCCTAAACCCTCAACAGGTTGCTGCTTCTTCCAGTCTTTGTATTCTTTAGATCGTTTGTCTAATCCTAAATAATATTCTTCGTTTTTTTCCATAATTATATTAATTCGTAATCTTCGTTTTTATAATCTTCGTAATCTTCTGCAAGATTTTCTTTTAGTTTTCCTTTGCAGTATTTTATTGTTTGAAAAATACTACTTGTGCTAATTCGTGTTTCGTCTGCAAGTTCACGCATACTCATTCCACTATCAAAATAATGCTTGAACAACATTTCATCGTACCAATGCCACGTTTCAGCTTCTTCTTTTACACGTTTAATTAAACCACTAAAGGCTTCTTCTTTTGAAATATAATCATAAGTTACGCCAATATCTTTACGTTCTTCTATATTAACCATCTGGTGCTTGTTTCGTTCTTTTGTCAAATCTTTGAATATGTTTCTTAAAGTAAAGTGTATGTATGCTCTGTTCAGTTGTCCGTTTTTTTGCATAACCTTTTCCCTGTCTGCGTACTTGTGTAATCTTATATACATTTCTTGAACGATATCTTCGGCGTAGAAGTCTTCTCCGTAGCTTTGTACGATTCTCAAATAGTCAGCGTGAAACTTTGCAACTTCTTTTAACCAGTTCATTGATTAGATATTAAACAAATGTAACGATTATTTTTTAATAGTGTATAGACGAAGTTTTTAACGAAACGTTGTGAATAAAAAAAAGCACCTTTTTCAAAGTGCTTCTTTCGTTTTATAGTTTATAATCTAAAAAGGCAATCCATCTAAATCTGATCGTTGTGCGTCGTGCTTTGCGTCTTCGTTGCCACCAGCTTCAACTTCTGCTTGGTACGGTTTACTAAACTTTGCGCTAAAGTACTTTGTTCCGTTCTTTGATTCGTTTAGCCATAGTGCTACTTCTTTCTCCACACCATCAATAAGTGCTTTGCCTTTGTAATCTGGTTGTAAATCCGTTTTTTTGTAGTCGTTTTTAAAGATTGCTCCTGTGTTGTTCTTTTGTTCCATAACTTAATCTATTGTTTTACTTATTATATATGCGCTTAACGTCTTTCGTTTACGCCTTGCTTTTTCTTTTAAAAGCTTCTTTTCTTCTTCTGTTACTCTTATTGTAACAATATCAGTCTTTCGTGTTTTCATATTAAAATAATCTTTGTTGTGAAATATGGTTTTTAATTCGTTTTATTGAAGCTTCATAATATTCTTTGTCAAGTTCACAAGCCGTTAATTCATAACCTAAATTATGACAAGCTAAAGCAACACTACCACTACCTAAATGCGTATCTAATATTTTATCGTTTTCTTTTGCGTAATTATCTAATAACCATTGATACAATCGAATTGGTTTTTCCGTTGGATGTATTGTATTTTGTCTTGCTAAATCGCCTCTATTAATATTTACGCATCTTGTTGCTCTTTGAAAACTTGAATACGCTAATTCACAATCGGACATTGTTAAACCCATTTGTCCTTTAAACCAAACTATCCATCCCATACTTCCTTTGTCTAAATGTTTTACAAAATAATTAGCACCCCAAATTATTCGATTCTTACTAACTCTTTCAAGTTCAATAAAATATTTTTTCGTAGGTATTTCATTATCCCATTGCTTATGTTCAAAATGTTTTCTTTTATGTTTTTTTTGCTTTGTAAATGTTTCTGTTTGTCCTGCTCTATTTATAGCATAAGGCGGGTCTACTATTGCTAAATCAAAGTAATTATCTTCATACCTTGCCATTAGCTTCATATTATCTTCATTAGTTATTTCTATTTTATCCGTTACTTTCAAGAAATTAAAGTTTTGTAATACTCTCTACATTCTTTTATCCTGTCGTAGATAGCTTTAATTACATCTTTGTCATATCTTACTTCAAACGTTTTTATTCGTTTTTCTGTTGGTATATGATCAAAGTTGTGTTTGGCTTCTACTTCTTGGCGTAGTTCTTCAGATTCATCTATTAAATGATTCTTCCAATGTTCACGCCTTACTTCGTCCTCAACGATTTCATCTGGTGTGTTTACTAAACAATATGCAAGAACACTTTTACGTTTGTTACATAAAGCCATATATCCTTGTAGCTGATAATAGTAGTCTTTGTTTGGTATATCTTCTGCAAAAAACGGAAACGTTGTTGCATCATAACTACTTTTTACATCTAAAAGTATTGAATCCGTGTTTACGTCTGGTGTACCTGTAAGAAAATCATTGTTAAAATGTTCTTCGTTTTTATACATCAATCCAAAATCTAAAACTTCTTGTGCTAATGAAATACTTTCATCTTCTACAAGGTTGCCTTTGTCGGTGTAACGGCTTGAGAATTCCTTACGTATTCCGTACATTTCTTCAATCGCTAAGTTCCTGTAAGTAGGTCTTGCAAGTCTTACTTAATACTTCGGACTTGCTTCTGCTATTGGTCATTATTTTGCCAAGTGCTGAACATCTAATCTTCAACATAACTCTAAAGCTTTTACTTGTAAAGGAGATAAATCAAACTCTTCTAACTTGGCTTTGTTTATCTTGCCATCTTGTAAAGCTTTCAATGCGTCTTCAAATCGTTTTTTAGTTAGCTTTTCTTTTTTTACTTCGTTTTTATCGTGCTTGTTTGTTGTGTCTGCGTCTTTC
>CBDICL010000021.1:0-30707 GCA_965277255.1 Flavobacteriaceae bacterium
GCTATTAGAAGTAACTAAATAGTTTTCACGCTGCATTACATCTATTCCGTAATTGATACTGTCACGGCCTTTCGTAACGCCTTTAATTGTGATTCCAAAACGACTGATATCTGCTATACTTTTTGGCTCGGCACTATCTGCATAGCACGGCACGTTGCTTGGAAGTATTTTTGCTATGTCACTATTGAGTAATCCTGTTTGATAGGTTACTTCGTTTAGTATTCGTGTTTCGTTATGTTTGTAGACTTCTATAATTGATGTCGGATCGTTCGTGTATCCGAAGTCAATTCCTATGCCTATCAATCTTGCATCTTCTGGAATTGTATCAATCTGTTTCCAATTACTAAATACAACGCCCTCTAATTGCCCCATTTCGCCATCTACATAAACACGTACCCAATTCTTCCAATAGTTACTTGTAGCTGCTTTCTTGATGTTCTTTTCTATCTGGCTTATAATTCCGTTATCAAGTGCTTCGTTGTCTTTGTATGTAAGTATTATCTTTTCTGCATCTTCTTGATCTTCGATTTCTGTTTGGACCCAAAATTCAGCAGTAGGATTGTAATCCAAGAAACATTCGTCTTTTGTTCTAATTGACAATTCGTTGTAAGATTCAAAGCTAACACTATTGCACTCGTTAATGTAAAGTATTGAACGCCTACCACCACGAAGCTTACTTGAATCGTCTGCACTAAAAAATTCTATAAAACTACCGTTTGCAAATTCGTATTTAAGAAGTGACTTGTTAAATCTGTCATCTACAAATCTATTGATAGATTTCATAATCTTCACAAAATCTCTTAAAGCCCCTCTTCTTAAATGAGGAATAGATTCTGATACAACGCTTATTTCTGTGTTTGGTGTTTTAGCTGCTCTGTCTATTAAGATAGGAAGTATGCCGTATGTCTTTCCTGCTGATGTTCCACCTTGAACAATCTTGATTCGTTTTTTTAACGCAAGTATTTTAGTTATTGCCGTTGTTCTTTGAAACATCTGGAAAAAGTGGTTGCTCTATATTCGTTTGTTCTATCTGTTCTTTTAAGCTATTTAATCGTGCCGTTATGCTTGGATTGTATTGTCCTACCATACCACCTTTGATTTGATCGTCGCGTATTTCCTTGCGTATACGTGTAGAGATAGTACAGAAATCTTCGTATCTCTTTTCTGTATTCTCCAAATAATGCTTCGCCGTGAAGTTAAATTTCTTGTGACAGTATAGTTCAAAGCCCTCTATTGTTAGTGGTACTTCTAATGGTTCTCCTACCATATCTCCTGTTCTTTGGTTTAAGTGATATTTAAACCTTGGATTCGTTTTTGTGTAGGTTTTGTATGCGTCAAAAATATCTTCTAATTCTTGTGCGTCTTTTAGTGATTTTGGTCTTCCTTTTTTTGCCATCTTATTAATCTTCGTAAGTTTCGTATACTTTCTTTATTCTGTTGTTTATATCCCTTAAACAACTTGCACACGTTGTATACTGTTGTTTAGTTCTGAATACTCTATTATAAATAACTAATAAATCTCTTTGTTCACTTGGCTTCATTCTATTGCTATTTTTAGAAAACCATTCTTTTAAATATTCGTATTCGTCTTTTTGTAGGCATTCGGCTTTAAATCTTCTTGGAAATAATGCGTTCAATTTTTCCTTACGTTCTTCACACCCGCAATCGTCGCCTGCCAACCATTTAATAGCTTTCTTTATTCCTGTCGCTTCTGTTACCTTTTCGATAACGTCGCCTAAACCCTCAACAGGCTGCTGCTTCTTCCAGTCTTTGTATTCTTTAGATCGTTTATCTAATCCTAAATAATATTCTTCGTTTTTTTCCATAATCAAATTAATTCGTAATCTTCGTTTTTATAATCTTCGTAATCTTCATTCAGATTTTCTTTTAGTTTTCCTTTGCAGTATTTTATTGTTTGAAAAATACTACTTGTGCTTATTCGTGTTTCATCTGCAAGTTCACGCATTGACATACCACTATCGAAATAGTGTTTAAATAACATTTCGTCGTACCAGTGCCAAGTTTCAGCTTCTTCTTTTACACGTTTAATTAAACCACTAAAGGCTTCTTCTTTTGATATATAGTCATAAGTCACGCCAATATCTTTGCGTTCTTCTATATTAACCATCTGGTGCTTGTTTCGTTCTTTTGTCAAATCTTTGAATATGTTTCTTAAAGTAAAATGTATGTAGGCTCTGTTAAGTTGTCCGTTTTTTTGTATGACCTTTTCTCTATCTGCATACTTGTGTAATCTTATGTACATTTCTTGTACTATGTCTTCTGCGTAGAAGTCTTCGCCGTAGCTTTGTACGATTCTCAAATAATCAGCGTGAAACTTTGCAACTTCTTTTAACCAGTTCATTGATTAGATATTATACAAATGTAATGATTATTTTCTAATAATGTATAGACGAAGTTTTACACGAATAGTTGTGAATAAAAAAAAGCACCTCTTTCAAAGTGCTTCTTTCGTTTTATAGTTTATAATCTAAAAAGGCAATCCATCTAAATCTGATCGTTGTGCGTCGTGCTTTGCATCCTCGTTGCCTCCAGCTTCAACTTCTGCTTGGTACGGTTTACTAAACTTTGCACTAAAATACTTTGTTCCACTTTTACTTTCGTTTAGCCATAGTGCTACTTCTTTTTCTACACCATCAATAAGTGCTTTACCTTTGTAATCTGGATGTGAGTCCGTTTTTTTGTAATCGTTTTTAAAGATTGCTCCTGTGTTGTTCTTTTGTTCCATAACTTAATCTATTGTTTTACTTATAATGTAGGCACTCAACGTCTTTCGTTTTCGCCTTGCTTTTTCTTTTAAAAGCTTTTTTTCTTCTTCTGTTACTCTTATTGTAACAATATCAGTCTTTCGTGTTTTCATTGTTTTGTTTTAGTTCTTCACAATTCATCTTTGTTTTGGTTTATTAATTCATTGTACAGTTTTCTAAAATACTTATAGCTTGGTTTAATTCTGCAATCATTTCTAAATCAGATTGAGTGTCTGGTATAGGTCTATCACCTATAGTATTCATTACTATTAGAGAGTTATCTATAAAGTTTATTTTGCTTTTTTCTCTCATCTCTTTTAATGTTCTTATAGTTCTTTCCATCATCATCTTTGATTTGGTTTATAATGTGTTTTCCTATTTGTGATTCTATACAATTATTTAATAATGTTCTCTTATCTCCTTTGTAGGAGTACCAATCTGTAATAAAAACGCCTTTTGCTTCCATTTTTTTCGCTAAAGTCATTCCTTTATTGTTTCCTGTAGATATTGATGGGCATCTGCTACAATTACTGTGTCATTAGGATATAAATTATTATAAATATTTGCTATACTTTCATTGTATTCTACGGCAGTAACTTTGTGTTCATTACTCCATAGCTTTCTATTTCCACCTATGCCACAATATAAATTAAGTATTTTCATATTAAAGTATTAAAGTGTTATAATATTCTCTACATTCTTTTACTCTATCGTAGATTGCTTTTACAACGTCTTTATCATATCTTACTTCAAACGTCTTGATTCGTTTTTCTGTAGGTATATGGTCAAAGTTGTGTTTGGCTTCTACATCAGATCGTAGTTCTTCTGATTCATCTATTAAATGATTCTTCCAATGTTCACGCCTTACTTCGTCTTCTACTATTTCGCTTGGTGTATTGACTAAACAATATGCAAGAACTGATTTGCGTTTGTTACAAAGTGCCATATAACCCTGCAACTGAAAAAAATAATCACGATTAGGTATATCTTCTGCAAAGAATGGAAAGGTTGTTGCATCGTAACTACTCTTAACGTCTAAAAGTATTGTGTCCGTGTTTACGTCTGGCGTACCTGTAAGAAAATCATTGTTAAAATGCTCTTCGTTTTTATACATCAATCCAAAATCTAAAACTTCTTGTGCTAATGAAATACTTTCATCTTCTACAAGATTGCCTTTGTCTGTGTAACGGCTTGAAAATTCTTTTCGTATTCCGTACATCTCTTCTATTGCCAATTCCTGTAAGTAGGTCTTGCAAGTCTTACTCAATACTTCGGACTTGCTTCTGCTGTTGGTCATTATTTTGCCAAGTGCTGAGCATCTAATCTTCAACATAACTCTAAAGCTTTAACTTGTAAAGGCGATAAATCAAACTCTTCTAATTTGGCTTTGTTTATCTTGCCATCTTGTAACGCTTTTAGTGCGTCTTCAAATCGTTTTTTAGATAACTTCTCTTTCTTTACTTCGTTTTTATCGTGCTTGTTTGTCGTGTCTGCATCTTTTGTATCGTCTATTAAAAACAATCCGTTAAGTGCGTACTTTCTTGCATAACTGCTGCTGCTTCCAAACGCTTGTGCGATATCCATACCTTTACGATTAGGATCAATTCCTGCTTGTGCTTTTACTGCTTGCATCTTTGTGCCATCTGTAATCATAGCAGTAGATTCTACATACATATAACCTGCTGCTTCTTTTACCTCATCGGTTAAGTTAAGTGCTAAACCGTTGAGGTGTGGCTTCACGGCCTCCAATATATCTTCGCAGCTACGATATTTATAATTGCCAAACTTGTTAAATTGATTCTTTGGTGCTTTTAATTCTTGCTGGATTTTGGCCAGTCTTCCAATTACTGTGTCTTTCATAACATTATTTATTTTTTGTTTATACAAATATAAGTATTATTTATTTAATTCTTTCTTTTTTTGTTTATACATTTCAATGATCGCTTTTAATTCTTCTCTTGTGTACTTTCTTATCTTGTGTGCTTCTTCGTGTAATTTTATTAGTTCTTCGCCACCTATTCGTTTTTCTATACCTATTTGATAATTAAGTAAATTTCCGTGTTGGTGCTGATTACAAAATACACATTGTCCGTGTACATTCATCTCATTAAATGTTACGTTCTTGTGGCTTGTACTAAAATAATGTCCTGCATCAAATTTACTTCCTAATGGCTTTTCGCAACTTACACAAAGTTTATGTTTATCTCTTGCTCTTATGTATGCGTTAAAGTACACCTGTGCTTTTTTTGTTAAGCTTTGCACCGTTTCAAGTTCGTCTTTCAATTTCTTCTTTTCTTTCTTCCAGTTCTTTACTTTTGCCGTTTCTACCCATACTTTAATGCAGTCAGTTTTAAAGCAATACTTTTGGTTAAAGTGCTTGGCTTCAAATTTCTCTTTGCAGTTTTTACATCGTGGCATTTAAATTAAATTCTTTTATTATTAATTCTAAACATCTTACTACTATACTATTTCCAGCTTGTTTATATGCTTGACTATCTGAACAAGTCCAAGTAAATGTATCTGGAAAGTCCATAAGTCTAAAGCATTCTCTTGGTGTTAATCTTCTTATTTTTTGTGTATTTACAATGTTGCCCCCCCATATTTCTTGTCCTGCATTTAAAGCTGGATTTATTGCATTTATGTCATAAACTCTGTTCTGTTGATAAGGTTGTACACCTCCACTTTCTTTGCTTTTATTTAATTGCGTTACTTTAACAAATGGATTATCATTGCTTATTTTATTGCAACGTGCAGAAATTGTGTTGGTAAATATACTATGTTCATCTAATAGCTTAAACTTATTGTATTTTTGATTTATTTTTAGGTTTCTTATTCCGTCTTTAGATAGCAAATATTTTTCATTTACTTCATTTTCAAGTACGTCTTTTAATCGTTTGGTTAGGTGTTCTTCTTTTGCCCATCTAAAATAATTGTCCTGATCGTCACGAATACCAATAATAAAAACCCTTTCTCTATTTTGTGGTACTCCGTGTTTTTTTGCATTCATTACTTTATAGTAAATGTGATAGGGTACACTATCTTCATAAGGAAATAAGACAGGCAAGCCATTTACGCTTTTGCCACCTAACATATTTATCCACTCTTTAAAAGTGTTGCCGTTATCGTCTGACAATAGACCTTTAACATTTTCAAAAATAAAATATCTTGGTTTGTTCGTTTTTATGAACTCGTGACTATTAAAAAATAATACTCCTCGTTTATCTTCTTTGCCTAATCTCTTTCCAGCTAAACTAAAAGCTTGACAAGGCGGTGAAGTCATATAAATGTCTAAACTTTCTTCTGGTATTTCTCTTTCATATACGTCTTTAGGATAATACTTTGGCTCTCCGTAGTTATGTATAAATGTTTCTCTTGCGTACTTGTCCATATCACAAGCAAAAACTTCTTTATAGTCAATACCTAAACGCATCAATGCTTGATTAAACGCACCTACTCCACTAAAATCACTTCCTACCTTTATCATATACCCTCTTTTAAGTTTTCTACTAAAATATTTAATTTATCTAATTCGTGTTTTTGTTCACTTATAACCATTTGTAAACGTAAATTACTTTTACATTCTAAAAGATACTGATCTTCAAACTGCATAAACACGGATTGAAAATGGCTGATGTCTTCAAGTGAATCAACCATTGAATCTATTAAGTCTTTACGTTCTGGATGCTTTGCCTGTAACTCCTCTATGCTACTTGTAAACTTTATTATAGTTGTTTGTAGGTTTATCTTTGCTTTTAATATTTCTAAAGTATCCATTTATTCGTGTTTTTGTTGTGCGTAAATCTTATTATAAACATTCGGTGCAGGATGGTCTTGCTCATAATATAGGAACTTTTCTTTATCAAACCACATTATTAATTGTCCAATGTTACCAACTGAACGTGGCTTAATCTTGTTAAAGTTTATTACTGCTTGATTGTAACTTAAATCTTCTCTATGTACGGTAATCATACATTTGCCACTATTAAACCATTCAGAGCCACCTTTTAAATCGTAAGGACTTGGCACGTTTCTTTTTCCGTTTACCTTTTCTGTTAGTTTTGGATGAATAATTGTATGTAAATGCAAATTATTGTCTTCTGCTATTTGGTTTCTATAAGGCAATACAACTTCTAAATATTGTGCGTAACCACCATACTCGTTATATGGGTGTGAAAGGTCTTTCCAGCTATCAATACTTGCAGTTTCTAATCCGTGTTTTTGTTTAAGTTCTACTGCATAATCATAAAATTCAAATGGTGTTAATTTGGCTTTTACGTCATACTTCGTCAGTATTTTAAAATGTTCAAAAATCCAATCTAAACTATTTGTTATTTCTTTGTCTTTGATCACATTGTTGTCTAATGGATTAAAACTTTTACCTGTAAGCTTATGTATTAAATCAGCAACTATTTCTACATTGCTTCCTACATCTGGAAAGTAAACAAGGTGCTTCCATCCGTAGAACTTACTTGTGTTTAGTAGGCACTCCATCAATACTTGTGTTTTTCCACTCATTGGAAAACCTGTCCAATCTGTGCAGTTACCTAATTGCATAGAATAAAATTCATCCATTCCTTTCCAACCTAAATACTTTCCTTTGTTGTTGTAATTATCTCTATGCTTGTATATCTTGTTTAAGATATCTTTTGCTTCTGTTACCTTATATCCTTTCATTCCCACGGTGCTTTGAATCCATTACTAATTTCTACTTCCTTTTTGGTTTGTTCTTTCTTCAACCAATTTTTAGCAGTCAAATATAAACTTTTATAGTTCGTGTTTTTCTTAAAGTTTTGGATCGCATCGCATACACCATCAATTTGTTGTTTAGTATAATCTTTTTCTAATTTGTTAAACTCATCTAAAGACATAGACAAATGCGCGAAGCGCCTATATATATCTTTATCATTTACATTATCATTAACATTAACATTTACGGCTATGTTTGCCATTTTCTTTTTAGCACTTTTAACAGGTGCTATATTCTGCCATCTTTTATTAGCGCCTTTCTTTCCTGCTTCTCGTTTCTTTTCTCTTATCTGTTCGTATTTTTGTAGATCACGTTTTAAGTTTTGTTTGATCGGCTCAAAACATAAATCTGTTATAATGTCTTCGGTTTCTGGATTCAAGTCGTTGACGTACTCTAAAACGTGTTTAAATAGCTTTCCTGCCTGTTCATCATTTAACTTCTTGACCGTATGCAATAAGTCGCAATAAAGTAAAAAGCTTTTTTTATTTTCTGCCATAAATTATTGGTTAAAAAAAAAGTATAACGCTTTCGGTGGGTAGGAACACTTACTTACGCTATACTCTAAATATTTTGATTGTCCTACCAACTTCACAAATATAATTATTTTAATTTATTTACACATAAATAATCTTCTATGGTTTTTTTATCATTGAAATTCCATTTAATATTTGTTATTAAATCGTGTACCTCAACTTCTTCAAAAGGTTTGTTTGCTCTTATTATACAAACTTGAATACTCCAACCATCAAACATTTTTTTGTTTTTATTAACCACTTTTGCTATTTGTGCTAATCGCTTTAATGCTTTAAGTTGTTGATCTCCTACGCCTTCATTTTTATGCTTATATTCTGCAAGTCTTATAATTTTTCTACTTGCTTTTACTTGGAACAAGTCTAAATCGATTGAAGTCATTATTTTAGGTAAATTTTTACCTATAAATTCATTCAATTCACTATTGAAATAATTACCTAATTTTTGCATCTGCTATTCTTTTTTTAGATATGTTAAAAGATTCTTCGTTTATTTCTGCTGCTTTTATATTTCTATTATTTTTTAAAGCAGCCATAATTGTCGTTCCACCACCTGCAAAAGGTTCTAATATTGTATCGCCTACATTTGTAAAATTATCAATAATATGATTTAACTCTAATTCAGCTTGTTGCCATTTATGATGTTTTTTTTCTGATCCTGTGCCTTGTATAAAATCGTCAAAAGGTGTTTTTAACTTACTAAAGTTATTTTGAAAAATAAGAATAGGTTTCCAGCCACAAAACAAATTTCTTCCGTTAATTAATTGCCTGCTGCCTGTATGTATTAAAGTAAATGTCCAATAATATGTAAGGTTTTCACTCATTCTTTGCATTACTTCTGGTAAATACATTTGTCCACTATATGCAATACAAAAACCATTTGGTTTTAACACACGTTTTGCAAACCTTGATAGTTTACTCCAAACTTCTATAAATTCATAAGGATAAGGTGGATCAGTAATTATACAATCTATACTTCCATCTGGCAAGTCTGCAAAAACTTCTTCAAAATCTCCAAGCCTAAAGTCTATTTCTATTTCTTTTTTTGCACCTTCTTCTGCTAACTTTTTACGTTCTTGTATTTTTTCTTCTTTCTTTTCTTCTTTCTTGGCTTCAGAAATATTTATTGTTCCGTTTTTTATTTGTTCAAATACTTCTGGCTTTTCTTTTTTAAATCTTTGTGCATCTGAAACATATCTTGAATTTGTGCCAAAAGTTTCTGCTAATTTTGTTCTTAATTTTCTATTTTTTTCTTGAGATTGTGGAATTTTTTCCACAGTCTCATTTTGTCTTGATTCAGATATTTTCTTTCTGCGTTCTTCTTCTATTTCTTTTGTAAGTGTTTCTATTATTTCATCACTATCTGCTGCTAAACAAGCACGTTGCGAAGAAGACAAATCACGTCTATTATTTGTTCTTAAAATAAACGTTAATGCTTCTAAACTACTTCCTGTAAAGTTTTTATATATTGGTGTTACTTTTAACTCTTTACAAGCTTTAAAACGATTCCAACCGTCTATAATTTCGTCTTCATAAATGTATATCGGAAATTTATTATCAAATCCGTTTTTTTCAATGTCGTTTTTTAAGCTGACATAGGCTTCTTCTTTCATTTCTGGTAAAATGTTTAATCTGTGTTTTTTCATATCAATTCTTTATAAAGTTCTTTTTCTGTTCTTCCTTTTATTATTTGTAAATCTCTAATTGTTGTAGCTTTTAGAATATCCGTTTTTAAATCGTACTTTGTATCATTGATTTTAAACTTTCCATCGTATTCTGCAATATCTAAAAACATTAACGGATCTTTTGCTTTCTTTAAATTCTTAAAAGTTTTAATTCCGTGAACTATTGTTGCGTGATTTAATCCGAATAAATCGCCAATACTTTGATACGTATATCCAGCAGTTCTTAACACGTTAAAAAAGTATATTCTTTTGTGTACGTATTTTCTTTGTCTACAACGTTTTTTTAATTCGTCTTTTTCTATGTAGTGCAGCACACTATTCATCAAGTCCTCCATATATCCAATTTATTAATAGTGCGTAAATATATTCTTTTATTTTCTTCATACCTTTTCTATGCTAATTATTAACTTTTGCCATAAGCCACAAAGCTTTATTGCTTCCTGTCTGTCTTCTGCTTTAACATACTTTACTGCTTGGCAACATTCTGCATCAGTATTAGCACCTTTGTAATATTTGTATATTATTTTATAAGTGTTCATTCTTTCTTCTTTTGCTATTAAATAATTGCAGTATAATTCTTCATTAAAATTACTCCACCAGTCTATTCTTAATTGTTCCATTTGTTTAGTATTTCTTCAAGTTCTTCGCACAAATCTTCTTCGTTATAATAGTTCACACCATCACATCTTAACGTTTCTTTCTGTACTCTATAATATGTTTCTTCTACTTGTGCGTATGATAGCTTGTCGTTAAAGCTATTGTAGCTATCCAGTTCATCTACTATTCGTGTTTCTATAAAAAGTTCCACTTGGTATGGTGTTTCTCCTATGTAAAAGATAGCACCATCTTGATCGTAGTATTCTATTTCTATTTCGTAACTCATACCAATAAATTTACTGCTAAATAATAAAATGTAAAGGCAGCTGCCATAAACACGAATCCTAATATTAATTCTTTCTTTGCTTCTTTCATAACTCTGTTTTTAAAGGTTGTTAATATACTTCTTACTCTGTGACTTCATATAATCAATATCAAGCCATTCTAACAATTCAATGGTATTAAATACCATAGTAAATTCTTTTCCGTTTTGGTCAGTTCCTACCAGATACGTTTCATTTTCCTGTGTACTCATAAACGCATTAATGTCGTGCAGTCTTTTTGTTTCTTTCTCTTTCATAATCTATTTATTTAAGTGTAATTGCTAATTTTCTAAACCTATCATTCAACCTTTCAATACATCTTGTATATATATCAATGTCGTGGTCGTTAACTTTTCTAATGGATTGAAGTTGTAAACCAGTACCAAATTCATTAGACCATTGTCTTTCGTCAATACGGTCTTTGTAATACTTAATGTATTCATCAATCGTAGTAAGTGTTTCTAATTTTTCTATTCTTTCCATAACTCTAATTAAATTGTATACACAAATATATACATTATTAACAATATATAACGACTTATTAACAAAAAAAGTTACAATTATTTTTTAGTTGTTTAAAAATCAATAAGTTACAAAGGTGTTGTTTAGAAAATTCTGTGCGAATCTATGTATTTGATGGTTTCATCTACATCTTTTGTTCTATTTCTTTCTATTTTGATAGTAAGCATACGTCCACCAATCGGTTTAATTGGTGCGCCACGTTCAACGTGCCAACCTTTTGATCCATCTCCGTACTCTTCTTTATAGCAACCTGTAATCATTAAGTGTATTGGCTTGTGATTTATGCTATACCCTTTCTTTGAGTTACTTTCTAAAGCATCTCTAACATCATTTCGTGCTGCATTTTCGTGAATATGCCCCATTGTGTAAACATCACAACCCTCGTACAACTCTAAAGCCCTTGTAAGATTTAATGCTCCCTTGGTAACTACTCCTCCACCTCCAGAACCGTGAAAGTATTTGATTTTTGTAGTTGCTATTCTTGAATGATTATTCATTTTAATAACAATCCACCCACCATATCCACCAACTTGCACGTTAGAATGACATTTTAAGTTAAGTAAGTCTACAAATCTTTGCAAGATGTCAGTTTCTTGCCACTTGATTATTGCCGTTTCGTGGTTTCCGTATCCAATAACCGTAAGAATATCTGCATAAGGTGTGAACCATTCTACTGCCGTTTCAACTACTGAATCTAAATATCTTGCATTATTGTGTTCTGGCCTTATATCTGATTTATTGCGTCTGTTATCGCCACGTCCTTGCATCAAACAGAACATATCTCCGTTAATCATTACAGGTATGTTTTCTTCTTTACAATAGTCTAAATGTTTTTTAAGTAGGTCTTGGTCACATTTTGGATTGTCCCAATGCAAATCGCTTAACATAGCTATCTCTGCATATTTACCCTCTAATTGTATTTCGTGTACGTTCTTTCCGTGTCTGATTACTTTCATATATACTTATTTAAGATTTTGTTTAAAGTGTAAACTATGCCAAAAAACACACAGATAAAAATAATAATTCCCCACCAGTTAGTTTGCTTATTGGCTTTGCCTTCTGCTTTTGCTTTTTGTACTTCTACTCTTGTGATCATTCTTAAAGTGTCACGTTTAAGCTTGTATTCTATTCGTGTTTCTAACCTTGTTTGTGGCACGTATACGGTCTTGTATTCTATGATTGTATCTTTAGAACTATAAAAGTGTTCGTAAACAATAGTATCGTGTTTTATTACAGGAATAGAATCTATTGTGGCTATTCTTATGGTGTCGCTTGTTTTAGTGACTTCTAAGCCCTTTTTAAGTGCTTTGTTATAGTGATACTTCGCAGAACAAGAGAACAACGTTAGAACGAAGATAAGGCTATAAATTCGCATATTCTTCTTGTACGTTAAAACTTGGACAGGCTTTGTTTGCATATTCGTTGTGTCCGTGTATAGTCATATCCTTGTTATATTTGTAGATTAATTCGTGCATCAGATATATTAATGAATCCTTTTGTTCTTTCGTTCTTGTGTCCTTTGCTTTCTTCATATCTTTAGTCATTCCACCAACGTAACAAATACCGATTGAATTTCTATTTTGTCCAGAACAATGCGCCCCTTGTTTTTCTATTGGTCTTCCTTTTTCTATTCTTCCATCAATATGAATTAAATAATGATATCCTATTGTATTAAACCCTCGTGCCAAATGCCACCTTGTTATGTCTGCGACATCGTGAGGTCTATCTTCTGGCGTTGCCGTACAATGAATGATTATCTTATTTATTTTTCTCATTAATGTTTTTAAAATCGCTTGTTACTTCCTTTGCTCTTGCAAATAAGTTCTTTAGTGCGTCCCAAAGGTCTTTTTGATATATGGCACGATAGTTTTCGTTAATAGAAATTACTTCTATAGAAACAAGAACTAAAGCCAAAACTTTTGTTGTAAGTAATTCGATACTAAAAAACGAAAGAACAATATCGTTTAATAAGAATTTATCCATAGCATAAAACAACATTACTGTTGCTTCATAAAGTAAAATCTTTGATATGATCGCAGATAGTCTTCTGCTTGTAATTGGTTGTTTAAGTTTCTTTGCTTTCCAGATACCTGTAATTGTATCTAAAATAACAGAAGCAGCAATAAGAATAAGAATACCAACAATAGGTAAAAAAAACGAAAGAATAATAGCCATCAGTTTAGTTGAGTAAAGTTTAAATTTAGTTGTCAGTATATAGAGTTGTGTTTTCATCTTATAGTTGTTCCGTTATGAGCCAAATTATTTTAAATAATAGAAATACACCAAACGCTTGTACGTGTAATTCTGTAGTTGTAAACATACAAGAGAACGCACAAAAGCATCCTGCAAGAAAATACAATACTGCAAGTACGTTTTGATGGTTTCTAATATCCATTATTCCACAGGTATTGGCTCACTCCATTCTGGCGTTTGCATAAGTGCCAAAGTTTCTTCGTGTGTTAATGTTTGTAAAGGAAGTACACTTCCATCAGCTATAAAAGTTGGTGTGTTTGTGTATTTAATTACAAATTCAAGCCCGTCTAAACTTATTCTGACCGTGTTTTCGTTGGATTCTTCAATCTGTGAAAAGTCGATGTTTAAAATATCTCCTATTGATAATATTGCGTATGTTTTCATTTTAATTTTTTTATGTTGGTACGTCTGTTACTCTTTCCGTTTCGGCTATGTTTTGCGTTACTGCATCATTTCCACCAGTTCCTTGGTCTACTAAATCCCAATCTCTTATTCCATCAAAAGTTGCAGCTTCTCCCATTCTATACCATATAGTTGGAAGTGTGCTTAACTCATTTAAGTTATTAGGAACACCATTATTGTATATAGTTTCAATATCAGTAGAACTTAAAGCACTACTAAAATAAGAAACTTCATCAATCAATCCATCAAAGTAATTTTGATTTACACCACTTTGAAACCATCTTCCAATATTTATAGTATCAAAACCAGACATATCATTTATCCATTTGTGGTCGCTTGCAGATACTAAAAAAGTTTGAGATATTGCTACTCCATTAACATAAAGTTGTGGACTTACTCCATCTTGTACTATTGCTAAATGCGTCCAAGTACCAATACTAAAAGGGTTTACGTCTGCATAAACGAAAAATCCAGTACTTGATGTTATTGAAGTTTTCATCTCAACATAAAACCCTAAACTCCCATTTAATCCCATATTTAAAAAACGTCTTGTTTGTGAAGATGCAGTAAAACTAATTATTGTTTGATTGCTTACAATGTCGTCTGGATTTATCCAAAGACTGATAGTACCCTCATTGTCTCCACTTACATAACCTGCAGCACTATTACAATCAATATAGTCGTCAATTCCATCAAATTGAAAGCTATATTCGTTCTGATAGCTTGGTGTTGCTCCTGCTCCTGTTAAGTTGGTTTCTGGACTCCAACTATTATAATGTATTTTACCCCAGTCTATTGTGTTACTCATATCGTTCGTTTTTATGTAGGTACGTCTGTTGAAAAAGTTGAGAAATTAGTCATAGTTCCATCGTTGCTACCTTTGTTGTCAGTTAGTGTCGGTGCAATGTCAGAATCTCCACAACGCCACCAAGAAACTAAACTTGAGTAACTTGATAATGAACTTGGATTACCACCTCCATAGATAGATGTTACATCACTTTGTGAGAGTTCTGAATTAAATATTGAAACCTCGTCTATTTTACCTGAAAAATTATTCGCTCCATTTCTTGCACCTATTTGAAAAGGTTGTGCCGTTATTGTGTTCCCACCCAGTGTACCCGTACCTGTGCCTGTATCGTTGACATTGTCTATATATATATTAACTCCACTAATTAGACTTGAACCACTGTATGTTATCACTAAATTATGCCAATCAGTATCAGTTATTGCAGTGTTACTTTTTACTTGTATAAAATTAGGTAAAGTGTGTCTCAAGGTAAAATATATCTTATCGTCTGTACTTGGTATTAATATGCTGTAACCTCTATAATTTCCACTACTCTCTGATTTATCTACTAAAAACTCACTTACTCCACTTGTTGTTCTTTTAAACCAACACGAAATAGAAAAACTATCTAACCTGTCAAAATCTAAAACATCACCCATATCTACAAAGTCATCAATTCCATCAAGTTCTATTGATTTTGTATTGCTAAAAGATGATCCACCTGTTAAAGCACCTTGTCCAAATCCATTTGTATTATTTACTGCTGCCTGTCCGAATCCTATTGTATTTGCCATTTTTAATAAGTTTTATATAATACAAAATTAACACTATAAATATCCGTGTTTGTGTTATCAAATTCTACTGTAATATCTAAAGTGTTGCTTATAGTTGTGTCTATCGGTTGCACATCTTGAAATACATATCCCTGTACTTTTTTGTCAGTAACTTTAGTATAAGAAAAATTCCCATTTGTACAGATACTTCCTACTGCACCAATCGATGCAATAGTGAAATCAAGTTCGCACTCCCATCCGTTGTTAGTAGTATTGTCTAAAATAAAGCTTCCTGTACTTGCTAAAAGTGTTGCGCCTGCTTTTATCCGTACTATAATCTCATCGTTGTTAACAGAGCCATCTATAACGCCTCCTATTTTAGCGTGAAAGGAATCGCCTACAACAAAAGCACTTGCTGGAATTGTTAAACTTCCTACTCCACTTCCTACAATGCTCGTTTCCGTTGTTCCAGACACAGTAGCACTTTGAACTGTTTGTGCATAGCTTCCAATACTTGCAGTTCCAAAACTTAACGCTCCTGCACCATCAGTTTTAAGAACTTGTCCTGCCGTTCCATCTGCCGTAGGAAATGAATAAGCATTATTAAAGCTTATAACATCTGAAGCACTTATTTTAAATACATCTGCACCACTATTCTGAAAAGCCAAGTAAACAGCATTTAAATCTATTGTTCTATTGCTTCTTAAAGTTCCATCTATTAAATAAATGTTACTTCCTGCAATAGCCGATATTTCTGCACCTGTGATTTTCTTTGATACAAAGCCGCCAGCACCATCAGATTCTGCAATAACAAATAAATCTGTGTTTGCTAAATTAGCACTCTTTGCCGTTAGGTCGCTGATCTTTATTTCTGCCATAATATTTATTTAAAAACGTCTGTAAACGTTTTACGTTCTTTTCTTTTGGTGTATAGTGTTTCTTCATAGTACCCAACCACTAAAGTTAGTGTCTTCGTTTGGACTCATATCACTTCCTGTATTCGTATTGTATTCTGGAAAGTCCGTGTTGTTGTCGCAAATGTAAGCCACACATCTTTCTTTATAGTGCATAAAAGTTTGTCGTTGTTTTTCTACTAAAAAATCAATCTCTTCTTTGCTTACGGTTTCTGAATTTTCTGCTCCGTGTTTATATACGCCTTTATTTGCAATCGTAACTGCACTAAAAGGCAAGAATTCCAACATAGCTGCGTGGATCAAACTCGGTTTTACATAAATTTCTAATAAGTCTTTGTATGGATTTGCCAAAGTTCCTGCAATTATTTCTGCTTGTATCTTTTCAAGAAGCTTTGTTCCTAATAAAGCTTGAATATGTATGTCTTGTGCAATAGAAACGTACTGAATAAATTTATCCGTGTCTATGTTTCCGTTCATATTTGTGAAACGTACTACATCTTGTCTGCTTACTAATAGTGCTTTTGCCATATCTTTTATTTATTGCTTGGTAAAAAACCTTGATTAGGCATATCGATAGGTCTTTGACTTACTCTTTTGTCATTCCTTATTTTGTAGCCATACTTCGCTGCTTTTGCACTTGATATTTGAACGGCTTTAGGACTTCTTACATCTATTCCTGTACCCTCAAAAGCAACATAAATTTGTTTATTCCATCTATGGTAGCAATTTCCACCACCTTTAAACTTCCAAATCGAATAAGTATTACTTCCTTTTGGACCCCAACCTTTATTAACTTCACTTTTGCCCATTCTTAATATATCTTCTTTACGATATATCTTTTCAGCTCCCATCATATTAACACAAAAATCTCTACTATTTGACTTCTTTTCTCCTGCATAAACATAACGTGTAATGAATTTTACACTATCTATAACCCTATCAGAGCCACTTTTAGAATTAGGAAAAGCACTTCCAGAACTAACCAAATTGATTAATCTATCTTTTATGCTTAATTCCGTTTTTATGTCGCTTGAAAGTAAAGTGTTTTCGTCTTCGTCTGTATCGTAGTCTACTTCAAATTCATCTATAAGCAACCAATCAGCTTTTGGCATTTCGCCAAGTTCAATAAGTTCTTTGCCTACAAAATCGCCACTTAATTCTAATCCTGTTTCTTCTTGTATTTGTTCTTCTGTTTGTACGTTTTCTAAATCTACAAACTCCAAAGGCTTCAACGTTCTAAAGAATAAGTTTAAAGCTATTCCGTTATATGCAAGTATTTGGTCAAACGCATCTAACAAAAGTTCTTGCATTGGTGCTATAACCATATTTGAAAACAACGCAAACGAGTCTTTTAATTCGTCTGAATTACTGCTAAATCCGTTAGACGATGCTATGCCAAACAATAAAGGACTCGTTACATTGTGTGCTAACATTATTTTTCTTAAACACTCTTCTGATAAAGTAGAATACAAATCTGGTGCGTCATTTACAGGCATTGAGTCAACCGTTGTTTTAGATTCTGCATTGTTGTTAAAAGCTACTATTAACTTTTCGCCACTCATTCCTGTTAATTGGCTTTGTACTTTGTTCTTTATTATTTGCTGCTGATCTTCGCTTGGAACTCCGTTGTTAAAGTTCACTACACTTCGTCCACTAAAACCATTTTCTACTTCGTTAATTAAGTATTCAGACACATTTTCCTCAAGCACGGCATAAGGTATTCCACCGATATAATCTGGCAAAGCGTAAAATTTCATTCCTACACTATACGGCTTTATAAAATAAATCTCAAGTGGCTCTTTAGAACATCCAAAGGCAGGAATTCTTTTTGGCTTGTAGTTTCTTAAATCTGTCCAATCGTCTGAATAATAGTAAGCTTCTATTTTGCCCTCTTCGTTACATTTTTCGGCACGAAGTAATTGAACAGGTATATGTTCAACTTGTGCTATTTTTTTTCTGTCTTTAGTATAGATTACTTGTACTGCACATTGTCCTAATAGTTTTAAATCAGTGCATAAATGCCTTACGCAATCTTTATTGAATAGTGCCATCATTTGCGCGTACTCATTAGGCTTTCTTGATGCGTCTGTTGCACTTAAACCTCTTCCGTATATCAAACGTGTGATGTTGTTTATAATAGCGTTATTCGTGGTGCTATTCGTGTATCTGTCAATCAAATACTGATAGTAGTTATTTTCATCGCCACCAAATAAAACCCAGTCTTCTCTTTTAGATTCTTTGATTACAGGTGCTTCATAGCCACTTAATTCTAATACGTGTATGTTATTACTCATAAATAATAAATTCGTTGTTACTGACGTTTGAAATAAATTCTCCATCATTTACTGAATAGTTTACAACTGGCGTTTGATCCGTTACAAAGATTCTGTCTTTGTGTACTATCGTTGTTCCGTTTTTTAGTTCCAAAGTGTAAAAAGTGTTGTTTACTAAATTGAATAAACCATTAACAAAAGTTGCGTTTATTGTATCGTAGTAATCGCCATTCGCAAAACTTGTTATTGTTATTTCAGTTGTTACGTTTGTAGATTCTCCTGTGATATATAACGTATCATAAGTTTGGCTTCTTGGTATAAAGCTAAAACTTTGTTCTGTTGCTATCGGTTGTAAAATAATCATATCTACTATAATAACTTTTTTTTAAATATTTTGTTTTTAATTCGTGTTTATGTAAACAAAAAAAGGCACTCCGAAAAGTGCCTCTTTGTTATGAAAGGTATAAGAAAGAATCTTAAGAAGTAACAATAACTGCGTCAGTTGCTCCTGCATCGGCAAAAGCCGTAGCAAGTCCTGCTTCAGTTGTTACATCAATAAAGTTCGCTGGAAGTTCTTCCATAGCCGTAAAGGTCAAAGAATATCCGTTAAAATCTCCAAGTGCTGCACCAGAAGAAATTTCTCCTGCTGAAACGTCTGCACCTTGATCTAGACCCATTAAGAAAAATTGGTCTGTCATTGTTCTAACAATTATTCTTGGTCTTCCGTATGCAAGAAGTTTTACGTTTTTGTGTGTGGCAAAATCTTGTCTTTTTAAAGCAGCTACTAATGTCTGCTCAAAGAATGTTGTTCCGTTATCTCTACTTGAATTAATAGCCGTTGTAAAGCTATTTGTAGTACTCTTTAATTCGTATTTGTATAAGCTTAAAGGTGCTGCTGGTTGCCAAGTATCAATAACATCTGTGTTTGTGGCATCATATACAACATTGTCAGAATCTAAATCGTCGAAGTTAGCGAAGTAAATCGCTTTCAATCCACTTACTGAATCCTTACATTGTTCTATACGTCCATTTGTAATATCACAACTCATTTTTTTAAAGTTTTTATGAATAAAAAAAGGCAGGCAATTTTACCTACCTTTCTTTAATTCGGTTAATATTATGAATAAAGTACGCAATCGTCTGCAATACCAATCTGTGCTCCTACTTGCATTCTCATAACGATTCTTACGTTATCAGAACCATCATACAAGTGTACTGGAATTACAGAAGCTTCTTGCCAATCTGACAATAGAGAAGTTCCGAAATACAAGTTAGAAACACACGCTGCTACCATTGTATTGTCTGCCATACCATTAGCAACAAAAATAGAAATACCATCAAAAGACAAGCTTCCGTTTGTATACCATTGTGTTCCTTTGTTGTCAGTACCATTAGCACCAAGTCCTGCTGCTGCAAAACCACCTAATGCACGAACGTATGCTCTTGCAACGTTTGAAGAAACGTACAATTTTAAATCTTCTTTTCCGTAAACGGTTGTAGGAATAGCATCTATTACTTTACCCATTTCGTCAATTACGTTTGCTGCGTCAATACCACCAACTACTGCCGTGATATCTTGTGCTGCTGGCAATCCTGCTGCACCTAATAAAGTAGTAATACCATCATAAGCATTAGCACCATTAACACCTGTCCAAAGTAAAGTTTCGTTAGAAGCTGCAACTTTAGAAGCAACGTATCCAAGAAGATAATCTTCGAAAGATTTTGGAATGTCTGCAAAAGCAGAAGCACCCATTTCAATCGCTGAAAACGTGTCGTGAAATTGGCTTCTACAAAGTTGTAAATTTACTTGCATATCTTTAACGGTCAATACGCTTTCGCCCATTGTTACGGTTTGCGTATCGTCAAAATCACAAGTTGCATCAGTTAAAATTGAAGAAGTATCAAGTGTTTGTAATACTGATTTTCCTTTGACGTTTTCAAGAACGGTAACGCCACCGTTTTCAATTGTAGGCGCACTTAAAAGAGCCGCGGAAATGTATTTTCCTGCTGCTAATCCTGCATAAGTACTACCTGGGAATGTTGGCTGATCTGCCATAATTTTTAGGTTTTAATTATTAATTTATTTATTTAATTTTTTGAATACTCTGTCAAGAGTTGTTTCAGTTCTGTTTTGTGCGTAAAGCATTTTTTCTCTTACTTCCTTGTTTTCTGGATTGAAAGAAATTGGCTTAACTGCTGGGTCTAAATCTTCAGTTGAAAGTTCCGTTTTTTCGTCTTCAACAACTTCTTCAACTTTTTCTGTTTCTTCAGTTTCTACTTTAGAAAGGTTTTCAAGTTTTGATTTAAGTTCTTCGTTTTCTTTTTTCAAAGTTTCAATTTCATTAAAGAAAGTTTCTTTTACGATTGACTCAACTACTTTTTTAACTGGCTTGCTTTCGTCTGCCATTTCTTCTTCTTTTTCTTCGTAGTCTTTTTTCGCTTCTTCTTCAATTACTTCTTCTTCTTCTTCAGCTGCTTCTTCTTTTATTTCAGCGATCAAACCCTCTTCAGTAACAACTAAAATCATTCCATCATCCATTTTGTATTCTCCAATAGGAAGTGGTATTCTTTGTTCGTCTTCTGTGATTATAACGACTTCGTTTTCTGGTGCAAATTCATCTGCTTCAATGATTGTTACACCATCTTCTAATTTGCGTTGCTCAAGTTTCACTTCCATTCCTAAAAGTTCTCTTACTTTGTTTAGTATTGCTTTATTGTTCATAGCTTATTTTATTATTCGTTTTCAAATATATATCCGTTTACTTGGTCGTTTGCCTTTTCTACTTTGGCATATAAACTATCTACTTCTTTATATGCAGGTATTGACATTGGCTTAATGCCGAGGTCTGCCGCTTGTTTTTCAATTTTATCTAAAAGATTAGCCGCTTTCATTTGGCTTTTATTTATTTTAGAAACTAATTTATTAGAATTATTAGCCACTTTGTCTGCTGCGTCATTTGCTGCTTTAATAATTTTTTCTGCATCAACTCTTGCCTTTGCAATATTATTATCTGACGCTTTTAATTTTTTTAATTCGTCTTCGGTTAATTTTATATTAGAAGACATATCTCCTTTTATTTTGTTTAAATCATCAACAAGTCCAAGTTCAACTTTTTCAGAAGCTAATTCCGTTTTTTTGTCATCTTTTGCCCAGTCAGCAAAAATCTTATTTAGTCGTTCCATACTATATTAACTTTATTTTAAATTGTTTGTTGCATTTTTGGTTTATATGTTGCCTATTCCTTGATTTCTTATAGTGCCTTTACAACACTTTGTAGAGTATGTATTGTCTTCACATAAACAAGCTTTACGTGAGTTTTTAGGACTGCTTTGTGCTTGTGGCCTTTCTACTTTCTTTTTACTCATAGTTCGTGTTTATTTTAAAGATTTTGAAGCATTTATTATACGGTCAATTTCTCTTGCTAATTTATCTAAATTGCTTTCTAACTTACTGTAATTTTTAATGTCTTTTGTGTTTAAACCTAAATCTTTTGCAGCTTTTTCAGCATTACTTAAAAATTTAGCACCTTTATCAAATACACTATTTGATTCTTTTAATAGTTTTGGTAAATCTTTTAGCAAGGCGTTTCTATCTTTTGCAACCTTTTCAGCAAAATTAACAGACCTTTCAGAACCGTCTAAAACATCTTCAGAAGCTTTTAATGCTTTTGCTATGTCATCTGCCAAAGCCAATTCTACTTTTTGCGAAGCTAACTTTGTCATTACTTTATCAGTAATTTCTTTTTCAATCTTTTCTCTTAAATTCATTTCAATAGTTCTTTTAGTTTGTTTATTGTTTCCGTTTTTTTATCGTCTTTACTCATATCGTATCTGTCTGCAAAATAACCCTCAATACTAAATCCTTTTATTTCGCCAGATTTTGCTTTGTTGTATAGTTCTTCGTCGTCTATCTTTGCCGATACCATCCAAGTGCCTACAGGTACATCCAAGCCGTATAAAGCCGTTTTATCTTTCTTGCTATCTTCTACAATCCAACTTTCAACGATTGTAACGCCATCAATTTTATTTTCGTGTTCAAAGGTTGCGTTTTTATGATTCGATTTTTTAAAGAATAATTCTGAAGCTTGGCGTACCGTGTTTTTAGAAAAGTAAATGTAGTACTCATCGCCTTTGTCGTTTCTTCTGTAAATGCTTTTATCTGGAATAAGTGCAGCACCCATTAAGATTTTCTTTTCAGCGTTAATCTCTTTTAAGTATAGTTCGTGTTTCTGTTTAGATAAAGCTATAAAGTTGGATTCGATTGCAGGAGTTTCTACTAAAGAAATTGCATCTATTCCACTTTGCTCATCTGTTGGGTCAATAATTAGCTCTACGATCTTCATAATATAATAACTTTTATTTGTTTATAGTGTTGCATTTTGTACTCTGTTTCTGTCAAGTGCTTGGCTTGTCGTTACCTCTCCACTCACTACATAGGCTTGTGTTGGTTGTTGTTGTAATTGTGCAAGTTGATTTATTCCACTATCTCCGACTACATTAAATTGTGGAACGGCTGCTTCTCCACCCCCTGCATCTGCACTTACTGCTACATCTGCACCATCGCCACCACCTTGAAATTGTTGTTTAGCTATGTTTGCTATTTGTAGTGCTGCAAAGCTTCCTGCAAGTCCTGCTGCAATTCCTTTTAGAACAGGCCCACCAGGCGTTTGTGCATAGGTGCTTAAAACGGCTCTATAACCATCAACAGTTGCCGAAGCAATATCTGCAACCTTTTTAATTTGAAACGCTTTCTTTTGTCTTTTTTCGTCTTCTCCTGCAAACGCTTCTGCAATTCCAGCTATTAATTGAAAACCTTGTACTGCTAAATCTATTGCTGCATTTTGTCTATCGGCTTTTTCTTGTGCTGCCTTTTCGTCTATTTCTTTTTGTTTAGCTGCTGCTGCTTTATTATCTTCTATGATTTGAAGATTTTTTGCTTTGTTATCTTCAATTTCTTTTAACCTTAATTCTTCATTAAAATCTACAAGTTCTTGAAGTTCTGCTTTTTCTTTATCTATTTTGTCTTGCCTTATCTTTTCATATTTAGCATCTATAACTTTTTGTTGTGCCAGTTCTTGCTCATCAAATAACTCTATTAATCTTGCTCTTTCTTTTCTTGTTAGTTTCGTGTTTTTCTTTGCATCTTCACGAAGTCTTCTAAATTTATCTCTATTAATTTCAAGTTCTTTTTCTATGCCATCTTCAAGAAGTCCATTTTCAATATCTTCTATTTGTCTTGCTATGCTTAACCTGTCTTGTAAGTATTGTTTGTATCTGTCGTTACTTGCTTTCTGGTCTTCCTTTTCTTTTTTGGCTTTTTCAATATCTAAAGCTTCTAATTTGTTTATGTACTCTTGATATTGTGTAAAATTATTCGTGTTTAATTCATTTCTTAACTTGTTAGCTTCTGCCGTATATTTTTCAACGTAAAATAATTCTGTTTTATATGCACTACTTCCCCTTGCTTTTGCTGCGTCTATTCTCGCTTGATTTTTTGAAATTTCCTTTTCGTATTCTTCAAGCTTTAATTGTTGTGTTTCTTTAAAAGCATTATACTCCTCCTCAATGCCTTCAATGTTTTTGTGTCTTATTTGCTCATCTATCTCTGCTATTTTTTGCTTGTTTTTTAATCCCTCTTTACTTTGTTCAAGTGCTTGTATTTCTGCATTTAATTGTCTTTGATAAGCTTGTGTATTCTTATCTATGTTTTCTCTTATCTCTTTTAGATTGTCTATTTCTTTTTGTAGTCTGTTAGCGTTTGCAACGGCTCTGTCCTCTTCTGCTTTTGCCCTTTTTTGCCTTTCCTTTTCTTCATCTGTTTCTAAAATGCCAAACGCTTCTAAACCTTTTTTCATTAATTTAAAACCCTCTACAATGGCAGTTATCGGAAACAAAATATACTTCATTACAGGTCCTAACTTATCAAAGCTATTTATAGCATTAGAAACTGCCTTTTTTACTTTATCAAAGTTTGCTATCAATAAACCAATACCAACAACTATAGCACCTATTCCTGTACCAATTAAAGCCAATCTAAATAACTTCATAGCACCAGTACTTGTACCTACTGCCGTAGTGTAAACATATTGTGCTGCTCCTGCTAATTTAGTACCTATTGATAATTCTCTATATGCTTCCGTAAGTCCTTGTACGCCTTGTTGTATAGCTAATGCAGATTGAACTTTTAAAAGTGATTCTTCAAGTGCTTGGTTTTCATCTCCAAATAAAGCCATAGCACCTTGCGTAGCTGCAAATCCACTTGTAGCACCATTCAATGCACTACCTAACTTTTGCGTCATTGTAGTGGCCGCACCATCTACTGCTAAATCAGTTTGTATTTGAACTTTACGATATTCTCCTACTTTAGTTAATAGTTCTTGATATTCTTTTGAAGCAGTATCTCCTGCAAGTGCTAACTCATAAAGACGATCTTCAGCTTCGCCCATTCTTGTAGTAAGTGGTTGCAAATCTCCATAAACTTCTTCAAAAGTAGCATCTAAATTTTTTGCACTTTTTGTTGTTTCGTCTACTGCTTTATTAAACGACTTAAAATCTTTTTCTGCTTCTGAAGCATTAGAATTAATGTCTATGTTTATAGTTCTTTTTTCAGCCATTTGAGTGTTTCTTTATTTCGTGTTTTTAACAAGTTTATTCTTTTCTTTTGCTTATAAATTCCTTTCACTCCTGTTTCATAACTATATAATCCTTTCGCCACTTGTACGTTGTAGCTGCCATTATAAAAATCGTCTATTGCCAATAAGTCTACTATGTTCTTGATCATTATGGTTGTTGTTGGATAAATATTTGGTTGCTTGTTTGTGTTCCGTTACTAAATGTATAAGTAACAACTAAAGTGTATAGTTCAATAGTACCACCCTCTGTTCTTACTCTGTCAAGGTCTTCCGTGTTTATGTAGTCTAAATCGTCTTCAGTTTTTAGTACCGTTGTAGTATTTGGATTGTCTGGAATACATACTTCAATCGTTCCCTCACTCGTTAAGGTGCTTGGTGTAATCGTTACACTTGGATTGCTACAAGTTACATCTGCTTGAACTACTCCATTTGGAAATAAGATTCTAACGTCTAAACATTGTGCTACATCGCTTGGAATTAACGGCTCTGATGGAACGTTTCCAATAGATATAACAGGTCTAAAGTCATTGATTAATACAAAGTCTACATCGCCAGTATTAAGATTAGACTTCATAGATTCTATAATGTATCTTTTATCTCTGATTTGTAATCTGTCATTCAAACGTAATTCAGTTAATAGGCTTACAGGTAAATTCGTTTTTACGGTTGTTCTTCTATTCTTTAGATTAAATAAATTACTTAAATAGCCAAAGTAGTATGTAGCAAACAAAGTATTTTGTTCAACCAATCCTGTAAGTGTGCTAATTTCTGCATTGAAATTTAGACTAAAATTATCAGTTAATACTTTGACATCTTGACCGAAAGGCATATACTCTGTTAGTGTATTCGTGCCTGTTCCTGTATTGAATTTAAATGAAGTAGTTGTTTCATCATACATATACAATAGCATAGGTTTAGGAACGTATGAATTTAGATCTTTGTCTATTGTGAAACCAACTTGCAAGTCCGTGTTTGTAAACCTATTAAACTGCATATTTTCAAACGGCTGCTCTATCTTGTATTCGCCACCATCGTAATCAAAAGCTATTTGTGCATCTCCATACTCACGACCAAATAAATCTCTAAATTGAGTATTTAATATGTTTTCACTTTGTTCGTATTTTAGTTGTATGTTATTAAATAGTTTAAGCCTATCTATGTTTATGCTTTTTATATCCGTGTATTTGGTGATATTAACAACTGCACCTTTAGCGTACCAATCGTCTAACGGCTCAACTTGAAAGACACCCTCTGCAATTCCATAGCAAGTTAAATTAAACTCTTTTAAAACGCCTGTAAAGAATTCTGATACTTTCATATTTGGCAAGTATGCAATAGGGTCAATATCTCCACTTAATGCCATTGAACTATTTGCAAAAAATATGTTGCTTAAACTTGGAAAATAAGTAGGGTCTGATTGTAGTTGTTCATACCTTATAGAAATATTTACCGTTGTGCTTTCTGTTGCACGAACTCTAAAGTGCAATACATCTTGTGTATTTATATTATCGTTACGTCTTAAATATGCCTGTTGAAATATTGCAAATTGTCCATCTATTGTAACACTTAAAACACCATTAATAAAAACATCAATATAATAAATTGCCGTTGCACTTGTGCAAGATGCTGATACTAATACTTTGTGTCTTGTTGCATCTTCCCAAAACGCACTACTTGGAGTTACTCCAAAAGCATCGACATAATTAACAGGTTGTATTGTAAGTGTTTCTTCTGCTAAATCAAAATAGTCTGTATATACTGCTGAACTTGGATTACTTGCGTCTTCTCCACCACTTGTAAAATCCACTTCTTCTGTTGTTGTAAAGAATTGAAAGTCGTTTGCATTTTGGCAATACAAGAAGCAATTTTGGAATCTTTTATCTGTAAGAAATGTTCCATCAAATGTTACTCCGTACTTTCCTTGCATAGCACCAAATATTGCAGCTAATCTTATGGCTGGAAATAATTCACTATATGCAATAGCTCCAGAATTCGTGTTTATGTCATTCACTCCTGCATCGTCATAAGTCAAATAACGTCTTGTGATTAATGGATAACGTACAACGTAATTTGTAGCACCATCTGTAACCCTGTTTTCTATTTCTGTTGCCGTATAATTGTGTGCGTATATGTTAAGAAGTGTTAAGTCTTGTAGTTTATCGTCTGCGAATTTGTCTTTTAGACTTGTGATATCGCCATAGAAAGTAATCTGATAGCTATAAGGTTGGTTATCTTTTACTTCTGCTTTCTCTAAACTTATTTTTCCACGTCTAAATGTTGTTAAGTCTATTTCAATATAAGCATCTCTTCTAACGTTGTGGTCAAATATTGTATTGATATCTTGCAAATCTCCAATATCACTATTATAGAAATGCTTAAAGATTGCATCATTTTTAATTGAACTCGGAACTGAAAAGCTTTGCGAGAAGTCCGTAAATATTTTACTTATATCGCTTATGTCTTGCTGCTTACTTGTGACGCTTATTATTTCGTCTTTGAATAAATCAAGTCTTTGCCCCTCTATGTATACTTGTACTGTTCTCATTAAACCACGTTGTTAATTAGATCGTATGCAAATTCAAACTCCATTTCGTAGTTAATCATTCCATCGTTAATTCCTACTTGTTTTTGAAGTGATTTAGTTTTGGCTTTTACAGGAGTGTAGTTCGTGTTTACCTCGTAGTCTAATAGAAGCACCTTTTCACTCAATAACATCTGCTGCAAATAATCGCCATAGTCATCATTAACCCATCCTGTATTCAGCTTAATAGTTTCTTTTGCGTTTATGTTAAACTCTTTAAATTGTCCATCTCCAGACAAGTTAGGATAGTAAGGTAATTCGCTTGGATTAAATTTGTATTCGTTCGTCTTTACATTGATACTTCTTTTCTTTACTTTTTGAAAGAATATTCTTGACCAACTTCCATAACGATTAATAAAGTCTACAACTACTGGCTGGTATTTTGGCTCACATTGTGGCTTAAAGTATGCAGTCCATCTTTCTGTTACGCCACCAATTAAAATTTCTACTTTGTTTCCGTTTGGTGCATAAGTTAAATATGCCCTTGCATAGCTTTTTACTCCATCAGTTGTAGCCGTTTCTGTAAATGTTGCACCTGTTACTAAATCAGTATATTTAACAACATCTCCTATACTTAATTCACAATCAAAAGAACCCCATAAACCATTTCCTTGTGTTGTTGGTATTGTAGCATCGTAGTTATAAAAATATGTTCCCTCATCTAAAAGTGAAATAGGTGTTGTTGCATTGTATCCATCCATAAAGTAGTTATAGCCATCTACAAATGTTCCTGTTTCTGTTGTGTCTAATACATACGATCCACCTATCAAGTTATAAGACTTTACTTCATAGTCTACTAAATAATCCGTGTTTGTGTCTATGCCATACGCTAAACCTGTCGCATTTTGCCACGTTGTAAAAGAATAATATTCTCTAACGTATGGACTTATATTGTAAAAAGTTTTAGTGTTGTTAGACGCAGGAATTAATTTAGATAGTGTATAGGATGGATTTGCAGTTCCTACATCAGCACCTAAAAATAATTCTATTTTGCTTCCTGTTTGTGTAGCATCGTCTACCTCTATAATGTATGGACTTCTTGATAATTTCATTTTAGTTTTTTAAAGTTTTCGTCTGTGATTGTATTAAATAAGTTTACCATATCAAGTGCATACTTTTCAGTTAATTCTTTAGGCAATCTTTTATAGTATTTTTCAAATGGTTTTGTAAAAAAAAGTGTAGGCTTTATTCCTTTGTTAAATATGCTTCTGGCTATTAAAAAGTTTAAAGATTTACGTTTTATAAATTTTCCGTTTTTATCTCTTGGTGCTATTCCTTTTCTTACACTCCATTTATCAAAGGCTTTTGCTGGTGGCATTTTATTCGTGTATTTGTAGCCATCTAAACTTTTACCACTTTTCTTACCCTTAACACCTCTGTCTTGAAAGAATCCGTATTCTTCCATTTCAAAGCTTACCTGTATACTATTTTTAGATTCTTTAACATAACCTTTTAAACTATCTCGCAACTTACCAGACGTGCTTTGAGAAGCCAAATTCTTTTTAGCTTCACGAATTATATTCGATTTAAAATCGTCTAATATGTCTTGGACATTTTCTAACATATAGTCATTGAATTGCCAATTAAAATGTCACAGGTTAATGTTGCTCCTGCTAATTTATTCTCAAACCTTTCTGTAAAGAATTCTGCCGTTGGACTTCCATCCACTTGAAAAGCATCTGTGTAAAGTGTGCCTCTTCTTAATAACTCATACACTCTATTCAATACTGCCATCATAGAATTTAATACATATAGTTCGTTATCGTTGCCATCGAATTTATTTGTTGTTTCGTCTTTTGATATTTCTGTAATATCCATTGCCAGAATACTAATGTTGTATCTTATTACGTTCTCTTCAAACGTCGCATTGTTTACGATCAAATGCACCAAAGGAAAAATCGTTTGCTTATTTAAGTCCACGTCAAAAATATCTCCTTGTGTAACGGTGTTTATAAGTTCATCGTTTTCAAAGTGTGTTTTCAGTTTGTCTATTATGTCGAAGTAGTTCATATTATTTCATTTGTCTTTTTAGTTCACGGCTTTCAATTTCGTTTTTTTGTTTGACGAACGATAAATAGGTAAGACATTTAGTAAGTCCGTATTTTGTAACTGTGTCAAACTTTGTAAGGTCGTTTCCAGAGAGTCCATATATTGATGAATACCAACCCCATCGTTTGCCGAACTGAACTCTTTCCGAAAACTCGTTAAATCCTTGCTCTTCGTCAGTTCGTTCCTCAAATAGGTCAGTGTAGCTTGTAACAATTCGCTTCCTAAACTCCAAAAAAAAACACTTGCACTTATAGCTACATCTAATGGTGCAAACTTCATCAAGTCTTGCATATCTTCGTTTGGCTCATATTCTATTATAGAATACTTGTCTTTGTGTTTATCTTTGATTGGTCTAAACATTACGGCCATCGCCTTGTGATATGTACTCCAATCTTTTAAATGGTGTTCGATATCTACATATTCTCCGAAGCTGATGTTTTCCAGATTAGGAATAAATCCGAACTCTATATTTTTTATTTTAAAGTTTCGTATCAGTTGTGGCTTTTCACTAAACACTTCTGTAAAGTGCTTAATCAATCCGTTTAAATCTTTTAGTTTAATCTTTGCAACTTCTCCTAATTGTAATCCACAAAATATCTGTATCATTTTATTGGCAATTAGTTCTTCGTCGTTACTCTTTTCTTTCATAGCTACAAACTCTTGATACCTACTTAAAGGTATTTCAGATAATGAATTTGGCAGCAGTATATCTAACTTCATATATTAATAACTTTTTTTTCGTGTTTTTGTACTTTACAGAATATTATAGCTTCCGTAATTCTTATTCATTCCTAACGTTTCCATCTCGTGATAACGTACTGCATCTATTGCGTGATTGAAATTGTCTACAGGTTTGTTTAGTCGTTTTCCTGTC
>CBDICL010000022.1:0-32401 GCA_965277255.1 Flavobacteriaceae bacterium
CAATTAATATGACTAAAGAACAAAGTGAAAAAAAAAGTGATGATATAAAATAAAAACCTCTATCTATTCTATTATATAAGTAGATGAATAATCAAATTATATCAAATGTCTAAAGCTGGAGGTAAAAGAGAAGGAGCTGGTAGAAAGTCTAAAGCAGAAGAGATGCTTTTAATAGAAAGACTTTCTAAGCATATAGATAAAGATGAAGCTATACTAAAGTTAAAAGAGTTGATGGATTCTGGAGACTTTAAAGCTATACAATTATATATGGCTTATATGTATGGTAAACCAAAAGAAACAAAAGATATAACAATTAATAGTGAGCAACCTTTGTTTGATCTGTAGATGTTCCAAACTACTACAGCTATAAGGAAACTCCATGCTTTAAAGAGTAGAAAGAAAGTAATACAGGGAGGAACCTCTGCTGGTAAAACTTTTGGAATACTTCCTATTTTAATAGATAGATGTATTAGAACTCCTATGCTAGAAACTAGTGTAGTATCTGAGTCTATACCACATTTAAGAAGAGGAGCAATGCGTGATTTTCTAAAGATCATGATAGCAACCAATAGGTTCAAAGACAGCCAATGGAATAGATCATCTCTAACATATAATTTTACCAATGGTTCTTATATTGAGTTCTTCTCAGTAGAACAACCAGACAAATTAAGAGGAGCAAGAAGAAATGTATTATATGTAAATGAAGCAAACAATGTACCTTTTGAAGCATACAACCAATTAGCAATAAGAACCTCTGGAGATATATGGATTGACTTTAATCCAACAGCAAATTTTTGGGCACATAAAGAAGTAGCTGGGAATGATGATGCAGACTTTATAACACTTACCTATTTAGATAATGAAGCTCTACCAGATACAATAGTAAAAGAAATAGAATTAGCAAGAGAGAAAGCAAAAGACTCTACATACTGGGCGAACTGGTGGCAAGTATATGGTCTTGGTCAAATCGGTTCTTTAGATGGTGTATGTATTACAGATTGGAAAGAGATAAAAGAACTACCAACAGAAGCAAGGTTATTATGTTACGGAATGGATTTTGGTTATAGTAATGATCCAACTACATTAATTGGATTATACAAATACAATGATGCATATATCTTCGATGAGATTATATACCAAAAGAAACTTCTAAACATAGACATCTCTAATCTATTAATCTCAAACAAGATTGAAGGAGTAATCTATGCAGACTCAGCAGAGCCTAAATCAATTGCAGAGCTAAGAACATACAGACATAAAGTATTGCCTTGTACTAAAGGAAAAGACTCAATTGTATATGGTATAAACTTAATAAACCAAAACAAAATCTTTGTAACAAGTAGAAGCAAGAACTTAATTAAAGAGTTGCAGTCTTATACTTGGATGAAAGATAGAGAAGGAAATACTATTAATAAACCTATTGATGCTTTTAACCATTGCATCGATGCAGCACGTTATGCAATATCTTCTCAGTTAAAGAATCCTAATGCTGGTAAATACTTTATTAGATAATGGGAAATGAAGAGATGATTGCATTTATAGAATGCTTTATACACCATAGAACAGGCAAACAAATACGAATTGCAAAGCCTACTAAACCTAGCCATTATCTACTACTTACAAAAGCCTATGAAAATTGTAAGGGTTTTTTTATAAAATAACATCATTTCTTCATTATATATAAAAGGTTTTTATATGCAAATAGAAATAAACGTACCAACATCCTTAAACGAAATTACTTTAGAGCAGTATCAAAAGTTCTTGAAAGCATCTGAAGAGACTCCAGAAGGTTCTTTTTTAGATGCTAAGATGATTGAAATTTTCTGTGGTATTCCTTTGTCTGATAGCTACAAGTTAAAGATGTCTAGCGTACAAGCTATAGTAGATATCTTAACTGATATGTTAAATCAGAAGCCAGCACACATAGACAAGTTTTCTTTAGATGGTGTTCAGTATGGTTTTATACCAGACCTAGATGAGATGTCTTTAGGAGAGTATGTAGATTTAGATGGTAATGCTTCAGACTGGCAAAAGATGCACGTTGCAATGAATGTATTATACAGACCAGTTATAACAAGTAAAAAAGGAAAGTACAATATAAAAGAATATACAGCAGACGATCCAGAGAAAATGAAAGATATGCCTTTGGGTGTAGCTTTAGGAAGCCTTTTTTTTTTCTACAATTTAGGACTGGAGTTATCGAAGCATACGATTCTCTCTTCCAGCAATCAAGCAGAGATGGAGATTATTCAAGAGCAGCTAACTTCGGAGAAAAATGGGGATGGTACTCATCAATTTTTAGTCTCGCTGGAGGAGATGTTGGAAAGTTTGAAGATATCACTAAACTAAAAATACATCAATGCTTTACTTTCTTATCATTCACAAAAGAGAAAGCAGAGATTGAAGCACAGCAAATAAAAAGAAAGTTTTAAATGAAAGGATTTTATCAAGTAACGGACACAATTAAGAACCAACTGTTAGCAGATGTAAATGTAAACACTGTAACTACTGGAGACATTACAAAGATAGATTTATCTAAGCAGACGATATTTCCTTTAGCCCATTTAATAGTAAATAATGTAACCAATGAAAACAATGTTTTGCGTTTCAGCTTATCTGTTCTTGCTATGGATATTGTTGATATTTCGAAAGAAGCAGTAGTAGATATTTTCAGAGGAAACAACAACGAACAAGATATACTAAATACTCAGTTAGCAGTATTAAATAAGTTAGTACAAGTATTAAGAGGAGGAGACTTGCACCAGAACAAATACCAGTTAGATGGCTCTCCAAGTTTTGAGCCTTTCTATGATAGGTTTGAGAATGAGATGGCTGGATGGGCATTGACATTTGATGTGATCATAAACAACGATATCACGATATGTTAAAGAATGTACAAGAGGAGTTGAACAGATTTGCAAAGTATGTAATTGAAGAATCTAAAAACAATTTAAGAAATAAGAAATCAAAAAGCTCTAATAAACTTTTAAATAGTTTAGATAAGAAATTAAATGTTAGTGCTAACAGTTTCTCTTTAAGTTTCTTGATGGAAGATTATGGGGTGTTTCAAGATCAAGGTGTAAAGGGTACAAAGTCTAATTACGTAGAGAATAAAAAATCTCCTTTTAGTTATAAATCTAAAGGAGGTAAAAATGGTTTAAAAGGAATGCCACCTCCAGCTAAGATGGATAAGTGGATTGTGAGAAACAACCTAAAAGGAATAAGAGGAAAAGATGGAAAATTTATATCCAGAAAATCCTTACAATTTATGATAGCTAGAAGTGTATTTGAAAAAGGTGTAAAAGCAAGTTTCTTTTTTACCAAACCATTTGAGAAAGCATTTAAGAATTTAGATAAAGACATAATAGAAGCTTACGAATTAGATGTTGAAGAACTACTAAAATTTACAACAAATGGCAATAATTAATACAAGAAGTCCCTACTTTGTAAGGACATCAGTTACAAATGTGGCTTACGCTACATTGGACATTGAAATATATTCTGGTAATAAAAATACTGGTTTTAGTGGCACACCTCAATATTCTTTAACAAAACAATTAATAATAAACAATGCTGGAATAAATTTTGAAATATCTGAATTGATTAGAGATTATTTAGATTTACCATTTTATGGGTTTTATTTTGCTTCTGATGAGTATTATACTTGTAGATGGGTGCGAAAAATTTTAACATCTTTTGATAGTAATAATTCTCAATTACAACAATCAATATCAACTGATTTAGCTTTAGATGGTTATTCTTATTTTGAAGAGGGTAGCAATTATTCTTATACTGGTAAAAATGTTTTAATGACAAACAGAGAAGTGTTTGCGTTAGATGATAATATTTATAGAATACCAGTTTATATAGGAGAAGATATAAGTATTGCTTTTTTAAGAGATGGAGAAATTGTTGGCTCTTATATTAATACTGATAACTCTTTAGATACCACAGGCCAAGTAGCGCATATTAGTATAAACGGAACAAGTGCTTACGATTCTTTTAGAGCAAGAGTTGCTAGAAACTCTAAAGGTGTGTTTGAAGATAATGCCTGTATATCAAAATTTACAAATAGTTTAAGCATTGGAAAAGTAGACACTATACACATTGGTAATTCAGATGGTACACTTGATATTATAAATGTAAAAACTATTGATGAGTGTAAATACGAGCCAAAGAAAATAACCTTTATAAATAAGTTTGGTGTATTGCAAGATATGTATTTCTTCAAAAAGATGGTTGAAAGAATGACCAGTAAAAGAGAAAGCTATAAAGCAAATACTTTAACTTATGTTAATCAATACGATACTAGCGTTCATACAAAAAGAGATTTTAATATTACTGCAAACGAATCAATGACGTTAAGTAGTGGCTTTTTAAGTGAGTCTTATAATGAAGTATTTAAGCAATTAATGTTGTCAGAAAAAGTATGGATAACAAACTTGACAGATACAGAAGAACAAGTATTACCAATCAATATAAAGACAAGTGATATAACATACAAGACTAGCTTAAACGATAGACTAGTAGAGTACACAATTGAGTTTGAAAATTCTTACAATGTTTTAAATGACATAAGATAAATGCAAAAAATACAACTATACATAGAAGGTCAGAGAGTAGATTTATTTGAAGATGAGAGTGTTGTATTAACGCAATCTATTCAGAATGTAAAAGACATCAGTAAAATATTTACTGAATTTACAAGAACGTTTGCAATACCAGCATCTAGTGTTAATAACAAAATAATAAAGCACTATTATAATTTTGATATTGATAATAGTTTTGATGCTAGAAATAAAAAACCCGCAATTTTAGAATTAAACAATCTTTCCTTTAAAAAAGGATTAATAAAACTAAATGGTGTTAAGTTAAAAAATAACGTTGCGCACACTTATAATATTACTTTTTTTGGAAATACTGTAAACCTAAAAGACTTACTAGGCAATACTCTATTGTCTGCTTTATCAGGCTTAAATAACTACAATCAAACATATGCGTTTACAAATGTTGTTGAGGCTATGTCGACCAACAATGTAAGTAATGGAAATATAATAGTTCCTTTAATTACACATACAAATAGATTAATTTATGACTCGGCAACAACCCCACCACCAACATTAGCCGAAAATATAAAAAATTTACACCCGCATCCAAGTAGTCATCAGGGTGTAGAATTCACTCAGTTTAAATATGCTATAAGGGTACAAGCCATAATAGACGCAATACAATCACAAACTCTAAGCAATGGGCAAACATTAACTTTTTCAAATGACTTTTTTAATGACTCTAATAATGAAAAATTTCACAACTTATTCTTTTGGCTGCACAGAAAAAAAGGAGATGTAGATGCACCATCACAAGTATTACAGAACTTTACACAAGTAACAGAGCTTAACACTACTGTTTGCCAGCCTACAAATAATTGCCAACCGAATTGGATAAGCCAATCAAATGGGGTTGTTACAACGTCTGTTCCTAGTCCTTATGCAATGTTTTATTCTTTTTGTGAAGTTACACCACCAAACAATACAGACGCTTATACAGTTAGAGTTATTAGAAATGGATCTGTCATTTCAGAAAATACAGGTACAGGCGTTTTAAATGTATTAATAGGCGCTTGGAACAATAGTACATTTGTAGTACAAATTGCCTCATCTACAAACATGACTTTTGCTGCGGGAAGTATTGTCTTTTCAGCTACTTGGTGGAAACCGCCAAACGTAATAGGTTTTGGCAATAGTGGATCGATGATTTATTCAAATTCTACATCGTTTTCTACCACTACTTTTGATGAGTTTAATATACAAGAGCAGATACCTAAAATGACTGTGATGGAATTTTTATCAGGTCTTTTTAAAATGTTCAATTTAACTGCTTATGTAGATAATGATGGAGTTATTGTTGTAAAGACTTTAGATAGTTATTATGATTCAGGAAGTCAAGTTCCTATAAATATTGATAATTATATAGATACAACAAAATCAACAGTAAATGTAGCGTTACCTTTTAAAAGTGTAGAGTTTCAATATAAGGGATTAGGAACATTTTTAGCAAAACAATTCGAGCAGATTAATAATGTAAAGTGGGGAGGATTAAATTATGCCCTAGATAATGAATATTTTGACGCTTTAACAAAACCCTATCAATTAGAGTTGCCTTTTGAGCATATGCAATATGAAAGGCTTTATGATGTGCAAGGTGGTAATTCCACTACTGTTCAATACGGATACTTTGTTGATGATAACGAACAATCTTATTTTGGTTCGCCTTTATTATTTTATCCTATAAGACAGACAAACGGAACAGAAATAGCAATCAAATGGACTGAATCAGACGGAACAATAAATATTAGTAACATTGACGATTATCACATACCTTCAAATACTTTGGATTTATTGCCTACAGCAAATTCAAATAGTTTGCATTTTAATAGTGAATTAAGCGAATACCTAGCCAATGAAAGTGGCAATTTATCGTCAAGATTTGAAGACACTTTATTTTATACTGATTATAAAAAATATATTACAGACGTATTTAATAATAAAAGAAGGCTTACAGAAGTAAGTGCGTATTTGCCATTTGGTCTTTATTATAATTTAAAGCTCAATGATTTAGTAAAATTTGGAGATAATTCTTATAAAATAAACTCATTAAAAACTAATTTAAAAACTGGTAAAACAGACTTTGAGTTATTAAATGACGTTACATTAATAGCACCTAGTAATACTCCAACACAAGTTACTGGATTAGTTTCATCAAATATTTACAGCACATCATTTACTATTACTTGGAATCCAAGTACCTCTCCTGTTGGTATTGTAATGTCTTATTACGTTGTTTATGCAAATGGTGTAGCTGTTGGCGGTTCTATGGCGCAACCTTTACAAACAACTTATTCAGATAATATTACTGGATTAAGTGCATTAACATCATATTCAATAACAGTAGTAGCATTTGATATTTTATTAAATGAATCAATACCATCTGGTGCATTAATAGTAACAACAACAAACTCACCTCCACCTTAAAATTATGATAAAAGAAATATTAGAATTGTTAAAAGATACAGATTGCAAATCTGAGATAGTGCAATTAGCAAAAGGAAAAAATAAGTTTCCAGATAGTTTTAAAGAATTAATTAGAAGAGAATGGCAAAGAAAATAATAATAGATTTAGAAACTAAAACAGACAAAGCTACAAGTGATATTGAAGATTTGAAAAAATCTATTCAGAGCTTAAATAAAGAAATATCTGAAACAAGTAGAGGATCCTCAAAAGAACTAAATAAAGTAGGAGATGAAGCAAATAAAAGTGTTGCTGGTGCTTCCGTTCAAGTTGCTAACCTAGGTAAAGCTGGTAAGACAGGAGCTAAAGGATTAGGGTATGTAACTACAGCTTTCAGAGGTATTGCGGTTGCTTTAAAAGCTGCTGGTATTGGATTAGTTTTAACTGCTTTATCAGCTATAACAGAATTAATGCGAAAGAATCAAACTGTTTTAGATGCTTTTCAAACTGGTGTAAACTTAATATCTGTAGCATTTTCAGCAGTAGGAGATGCTTTAAGTAATGCTTATACTAATATTGTAAATGCTACAAGTGGGTTTAATGCTTTAGGAAAAGTAATGAGTGGTATATTAACAAGTGTAATTAATCCATTTAAATTTAGTTTTTATGCTATAAAATTAGCAGTACAAGAAGCTCAATTAGCTTGGGAAAAATCTTTTTTTGGTGGTAATGATCCAGAAACTATTAAAAATTTAACACTAGATATTTTAGCCACAAAAGATTCAATTGTTGAAGTTGCAAAAGAATCACTTTCTGCTGGTAGAGATATTATAAATAATTTCGGACAAGCAGTTAATGAAGTTAAAATTGGTGTTGGTGGAGTTATAAAAGAGCTAGGTAAAATTGATCCAAAGAAACTTTTAGAAACTGCTACTACAATGACTGATTTAGCGAATAACGCTGAAGTAGCTGCTGTTAAACAAGCTGGCTTAGTAGAAGAATATGATAGACTAGCTGAAATACAAAGACAGCTTAGAGATGATGAATCTGCTAGTATAGAGGATAGAAAAAAAGCCAATGATGAGTTATTAGTTATACTAGAAAAACAAGAAACCGAAATGCTTAAAGCTGCTAATGCTCAGTTAGCAAGTGCAAATGCTCAATATGCAATTAATAAAAACCAAGAAAACTACCTAGCATTACTAGAAGCAGAAAATAACAAGAAGGCTGTACAAGCACAAATAACTGGTTTTTTGTCAGAGCAAAAAGTAAATGGGATTGCTTTATTAAAAGAGGAAAAGGAGTTAATAAATTCTATGTCAGAAAGTGAGTCTAAACTAGCTATGCAAAAAAAGAAGTTTGCAGCTGAACAAATTATAAACGAACAAGATAGAATTAATCGTCTCATTGAGTTAAATGTCATTGAAGGAGAGATTGAGCGAGAGAGGTTACAAGCTATCATAGATAATGAAAACGCTGGTACACAAGCAAAGGTAGATGCTAAGATTGCACTTGATGAATTTACTAACGCTAACTATGAGGAAAACGTAGCGTTAAGAACTGAAAGAGCAAATAAAGAAATAGAGGAAACACTAAGAATTGCAAATGAAAAAAGAAGAATTAATCTGGAATATATTGGTTTCGCTGGTAGTTTAAGTGGATTACTTCAACAGATAGCTGGTAAAAATAAAGCTATTGCAATGGCTGGTTTAGTTTTAGAAAAGGGAGCTGCAATTGCAAATGTAATTGTAAATGCACAAGGGGCTATAGCTGCTGCAAATTTTAACGAAGCCAAGATACCAGCTTTTATTCCATCTCCTTTTGGTGTTCCAGTTCCTAACATTCCAAAAGCACTTTCAATGGCTGCAACTGCTAAATCAATAGCAATGACAAAAATTGGTGCTGGTTTAGCTATTGCAAGTATTGGAGCTTCTGCAATTGGTCAAGGTGGTTCTGTCTCTGGTGGATCAGCTCCAGATGCTTCCATTCCCTCTGTGCCAACTGTTCCATCTACACCTCCAGCATTTAATATAGTTGGATCAAGTGGAACAAATCAGTTAGCGGATGCAATTGGTAGTCAATCACAAATACCTATACAAGCGTTTGTAGTTTCAAGTGAAGTTAGCTCTGCACAAGAATTAGATAGAAATATAATTGACGGAGCAAGTTTAGGAGGTTAAAAATACAAAAAACAGGAACTAATTCATTATATAAGCATATGAAACTAATAGAATTAATTTTAGACGATGATGAGGCTATCGGAGTTTCTGCAATTAGCGTAGTAGCCAATGGTGCAATTGAGTCAGATTTTATAGCACTTAATAATCAAGAAATAAAACTTGCTGAGATTAGCAAAGAGAAGCGTTTGTTGATGGGTGCTTTACTAATACCAAAAAAACCTATTTACAGAAGAAGTCTGGAGAAGATGAGTACTATATTTTCTTTTCTGAAAAAACTGTTGCAAAAGCATCTCAAATGTATTTGCAAAATGGTAACCAATCTAACTCAACATTAGAGCATGATGCAGAGTTAAAAGATTTAACACTTGTTGAGTCTTGGATCGTAGAAGATAAAGAAAAAGACAAGACTGCTTTATATGGTTTAGATGTTCCTGTAGGTACTTGGATGGGTTCTGTAAAAGTAGAGAACGATGAGATCTGGAATGACTATGTAAAGACTGGTAAAGTAAAAGGCTTTTCTATAGAAGGATATTTTGCAGATAAATTAGAAAGACCAAAAGAGGAGATAGAAGAAAATCTATCAGCAGACCAAAAGCAATTAGAAGAACTTAAAAAAATATTATCATAATGAGAGCAGTCTATTGTAAATGCAAAAACACTTACTCAATCGAATGTAATAACAATAATGATAAGGAGTGTAACGCTCCAGAATATTGGAAACAAGGTATCGGTAGAATAAGTGCTAGTGAAGAAGAATAATCTGAAAATACAAAATTAATCTTAAATTTTATTATATAAACATGAACACAGAAAGAACATTACTAAATAAGGCTAGAGTTTTACTCGGTATCGAAGTGAAGCTAGAGCAGATGACACTTGAGAACGGAGCTGTCTTAGAAGCTGAAGTATTTGAGGCTGGAGCTGAAATCTTTGTTGTTGCAGACGAAGAAAGAGTACCAGTACCAGTTGGAGAGTACGAAGCAGAAGGAAAAACTATTGTAGTTGCTGAAGAAGGAGTGATTGCAGAAGTAAAAGAAGCTGGAGCAGAAGAAGAAGCACCAGTAGTAGAGGAAGAAGTAGTTGAAGAAGAAGAGTTAGAAGCTGAAACTGCATCTCCAAAGAAAATTGTAAAGTCAATCTCAGAAGAAATGTTCTTCTCAGAAATTGAAAAATTAAGAAATGAAATCAACGAATTAAAACTTTCTAAAGTAGAAGAAGTAGTTGAGGAAAAAGTTGAGTTATCTGCTGAAAAAGAAGTAGAAGGAATATCTCACAATCCAGAGAATTTAACAGAAAAAAAAGAATTAAATCTGTATTCTCAAAAAGCAAAGAGTACAACAAAAAGTAGAATTTTTAACAAACTAAATAAATAATAAAATGCCACAACCAACTATTACAACAACGTATGCTGGAGAATTTGCTGGGAAATATGTATCAGCAGCACTTTTATCTGGAAACACTATTGCAAATGGTTTAATCGAAGTTAAGCCAAACATCAAATTTAAAGAAGTATTAAAAAGAGTAGATTTATCTGGAGCAATTGCAAACGCAACTTGTGATTTCACAACTGCTGGAACTGTTACTTTAACAGAAAAAGTAATTGAGCCAAAAGAGTTACAAGTAAATTTAGAGCTTTGTAAAACTCCATTTCAATCGGATTGGGAAGCAGTATCAATGGGTTATTCAGCTTTTGATAATTTACCAGCAACTTTTTCTGATTACTTTATCGGATTAATGTCTGAGTCAATTGCAGAAGCAACAGAAACTGCTATCTGGAGTGGAACTGCTGGAGCTGGTTCTTTTGACGGATTCAAAACTTTATTAGTTGCTGATGCTGGTCATACAGGAGCTAAGAAAATTACTGGAGAAGCTGTAACTGCTGCAAATGTAGTTGCTCAATTAGAATTGATTGAAGCACAAATACCAAACGCTGTTTACGATAAAGAAGATTTATTTATCTATGTTTCTCAAAACATCTTTAGAGCTTATAAATCAGCTTTAGGAGGTTTCCAAGCAAACGGACAAGGAGCAAGTGGTTATATGGCACAAGGTCAAAATCAAGATATCGATATCCAGTATTTTAATGGTGTAAAAATCGTTGCTTGTAACGGATTAGCAGATAACAATGCAATTGCTACACAGAAATCTAACTTATTCTTTGGAACTGGACTTTTATCAGACCACAACGAAGTAAAAGTATTAGATATGGCTGATTTAGATGGTTCTAAAAATGTACGTTTCATCATGAGATATACTGCTGGAGTTCAATATGCAGTTGTAGATCAAATAGTTTCTTACGGATTAGGACTATAATCTAATCAAATTAATAATAAAAATGAGGGTAGATAGAGAATATCTATCTACCCTTTTTTAATAACTAAAAAATATAAAAATCATGGCTTGTTTATTAACATCTGGAAGGTCTTTAGGATGCAAGACTTCAGTCGGAGGCTTGAAAGCGGTATATTTTGCAGACTTTGGTACGTTGGGAACAACTACTATTGCTGATGGCGAAATTACAGCAGTTTCTGGAACTCCAGACTTTTTCAAATACGATATTAAAGGTAGCTCTAGTCTAGAGACTACTATTACTAGTTCAAGAGAAAACGGAACTACTTTTTACACACAAACATTAAATTTAACTTTACCTATTTTAGATAAAGCAACACAAGAGCAAATTAAAATCTTAGCTACTGCAAGACCTCATTTGGTTGTAGAGACTTATGATAATAGTTTTCTTTTAGTTGGTTTAGAAAATGGTGCAGAAGTTAACGGAGGTACAATTGTAACTGGTGCTGCAATGGGAGACATGAGTGGATTTACTTTAACGATGGAGGCAATGGAAGTTGCTCCAGCTTTTTTCGTAACATCTACTGTTGTAACTGCTAATGAATCATCAGTGCAAATTGATCCAAACGCATAGTTTTTTTCATAATTTGTTTGATTAAAAAAAAGGTAATCTTAATTGATTGCCTTTTTTTTTGGTTTAAATAATAAAAACACCTTGTTTTTCTATTATATAAGTATGAAAAACTTGTTGCCTACTACAGATACGCAAACTATTAAAATTATTCCTAGAGTATATGCTTCATCTGTTACATTAAGATTAAGAGATGACAGCTCAAACACCTCTGTTGACTTGTTAGTTACTGGAGCTACATCTGGAAACTACCTTGTTTTGAGTACTGTTTTTACATTAATAGAAGGTAGGTTTTACGATTTAAAAGTTTACAACGGACAGGGAGCAATTTCAGAAGCAGATATTATCTACAGAGATAAAATATTTTGTACTAGCCAATCAACTAACCAATCCAACAATGAACACTATTCAGTAAATAAAGATGTGTATGTTGAAAAGAGTGGAAATAACGATTTTATAATACTATAATGAAAAAACGTATAAATAAATTAAGAAAACCAGCACCAACAAAACAAACACGTTCTAATGTAAGTTTTGTGAATTTATCTTCTTACACGACACCAGAGATTGTAGAGACAAAGAATAAAGAGTGGATTGAGTTTGGTTCTGATAATAACTTTTTTAATTTTCTGATTGACAAGGCAAATGGAAGTGCTACAAATAGTGCTTGTATAAACTCTATTTCTCAGATGATATATGGTAAAGGTTTATCTGCTACTGATAGTGCAAGAAGACCAGAGCAATATGCTAGAATGATATCTTTATTTAAAAAAGATGATTTAAGAAAATTTGCTTATGATTTAAAGTTATCTGGTCAATGTGCTATACAAGTTATTTATTCAAGAGATAAAAAGACTATTGAAAAGGTAGAACATTTACCAATTGAGACTTTAAGAGCTGAGAAATGTGGAGCAGATGATAAACAAGTACAAGCATATTACTACTTCCCAAAATGGGAGGATATAAAGCCATCTGACAAACCATTAAGAATACCAGCGTTTGGAGTATCTGATACACCTAAACCAATCGAGATTTTATACGTTAAGCCTTATGAGGCTGGAATGTATTACTACAGTACACCAGACTATATTGGAGGAATTCAGTACTGTGAACTTGAAATCGAAGTATCAAACTACCATATTAATAATGTTCGTAATGGATTGAGTCCATCAATGATGATTAATTTTAACAATGGTGTACCAGATGAAGAAACACAAGTTTTAACAGAAAATAAGATAAAGCAAAAGTATCAAGGCACGTCACGAGCTGGCACGCCGATAATTGCTTTTAACGACAATAAAGAGAGTGCTGCAACTATTGAAGCTATACAGTTATCAGATGCTCATAATCAGTATCAATTTATAAGTGATGAAGCACAAGGCAAAATTTTAATTTCTCATAGAATTGTATCTCCTATGCTTTTAGGTATTAAAGATAACTCTGGTTTTGGGAATAATGCAGAGGAGTTAAAAGATAGTTCTATACTAATGAACAACATGGTTATAGCTCCATTTCAAGACCTTTTAATAGATGCTTTTGATAGAATACTATCTTTCAATAATATTAGCTTAAACCTATACTTTAAGACCTTACAACCTTTGCAATTCTTAGACTTAGACAACGTAGAGGATCAAGAGACAAGAGAGGAAGAGACTGGAGTAAAGATGTCTAAAATGGTTTCTGAATTGGAAGAGTTTGGAGAAGATGAAGATTTAGAAAACTGGGAATTGATTGATGAAAGAAAAGTTGATTATGATGCAGAAGATGAATTAGACAAAGAACTAAATAAATTAAACAATCCTAAACTTTCTGTATTATCTAAAGTTTGGAATTTAGCAACAACTGGAACAGCTAGACCAAATGCAAAAAGTGAGCAAGATGGGGAGAATGAAGAAGGAGTGCAATTTAAAGTAAGATATCAATACGCACCTTTAAGAGCAAGTTCAAGTAGTAGAGAGTTTTGTTCAAAAATGGTTTCAGCAAAAAAGATATACAGAAAAGAAGATATTCTAGCAATGGGAGGTAAAGCAGTAAACGCTGGATGGGGTTTAAATGGTGCTGATACTTATTCAATTTGGCTTTATAAGGGTGGTGGAGATTGTCATCATTTTTGGATGCGAAAGACTTACAAAGCAAAGACTGCTAAAACAAAACCAGATGTAGGAAATCCAAATGCAGAAGTAAGTGTAAACAAAGCAAAAAAAGAAGGGTTTAAACCAGAGGTAAACGCAAAAGAGGTTTCAAAAAGACCAGTTGATATGCCAAATAACGGATTTGTAAACAAGTAAGAACTATGGCAACAGCATTATTTATAAGTAGAACAGACCTAGTAAAGAACAGTATCATATCTGGTAGCACAGATACAGATTTGTTTTTACAGTATGTGAAAATATCACAACAAATCCATGTCCAAGCTGCTCTCGGAACAAAATTGTATGATAGAATCTCAGCAGATATAGTAGCAAACACTTTAACAGGAGACTATCTAGCTCTTGTTACTGATTATGTACAACCTATGTTGATACATTATGCAATGACAGACTTTTTGCCATTTGCTGCTTATAGAGTTAAGTCTGGAGGTATATTCAAAGGTACTTCTGAGAACTCCGAGACAGTAAACAAAGATGAAGTAGATTTTTTAGTACAAAAAGAAAGAGATTTTGCAGAGTATTATTGTCGACGCTTCGTTGATTATATGTGTTACAATAGCACAAAGTTCCCAGAATATACAAGTAATAGTGGATCAGATGTTTATCCAGATAAAGATAGTGATTCTTCAAGCTGGGTGTTATAATGAGAGGAATATACAAACCAAAATTAAAGAACGTAATAAAATTGACTAAGTATCTAACAAAAAAAGAAAAAAATGGCAAACGAAATATACGATAGTACTTGGTGGGGAAACACAATAGAGACTGCATCTTCTATAGGTACATCAACAGAGATGATACAAGGTCAGTTTAATATGAACGACAGACAAGAAGTTGAAGCGGTTAAGTGTTTAGCTGATGCAATTCATACAATAGGAATACAAGACATACAAAACTAAATAAAATGGCAAAACCAACATTAGCATTAATACCAGCTTCACAAGGCTCAAAGTTGTTTTCTGTACTACCATCGAGCGGTGTAGGAGACTTTGACTTTAGTAGAGGTTCGGCAGCTACAAGAATAAACTCACAAGGACTAATAGAGACTGTTGTAAGTGGTCAATCAAGATTAGACTATCCTTTAATTGATGGTAAGGTTGTAGGATGTCCACATCATATTTTAGAACCATCGAGATTGCAGTTAATACAGTATACAGAAGCGTTTGATAATTCATCTTGGAGTAAATCATCAGTAGGGATAGATACGAGTATTGGAACTAATGGAGTAAATCCTAACGTGGCTATTTCGCCAGATGGTTCTTTAAATGCAGACAGAGTTAATTTTTTATTACAAACAGATTTTGATTCTGGTATGTTTGATATATTTGCTGCTTCTCAAAACAATACATATTCTACAAGTGTTTTTTTAAAAGGAGAGGGCTCTAATGTTGGTAAAAAAATAAGTATAAGAGTTAAAAGATTATCTGGAGGTACTTTTACAAGTGTAGACACAAAATATACTTTAACTGATAAATGGGTTAGATTCGAATTAGACCCTATAACAATGCCAAGTGGTTCTACAAATGGTATCATTTCTTTTACATCATCAGAAGCAACAAATTGCTTAATATATGGTTGTCAAGTGGAGCAAGGTTCTTATAGCACATCTTATATTCCCAACTACGGAACTGGTTCTGGTGTTACTCGTTCCGCTGAAACTGCTAATGGTTCTGGAGATGCTGCTACGTTTAATGATTCAGAAGGTGTTTTTATGGTTGAAATGAGTGCGTTGGCTAATGATGGAACTTTTAGAGTTATTTCAATTAATGGAACGGCAACAAATGTAAACACAAATAGAATACAAATATACTTTAGAGATACTGCTGACATTATTACTTTTGGAATGGAAAGTGAAAATTCTGCACAATTCTTTTTACAGTTTCCTTTAGATGTAAAATCAAACAATAAATTAGCGTTAAAATATAGTGCAAGTAGTTGTAGTTTTTGGATTAATGGAATTAAAGTTGGAGAACAACTTAATAAAGTTATGCCTACTGATTTAATAAGGTTAGATTTTGTAAGACAAGATGGAAACGATGAATTCTTCTACGGAAAGACTAAACAAATACAATACTACAACACAGTATTAACAGATAGCGAACTAGAACAACTAACGTCTTGGATATCTTTTACAGATATGGCGAATGGACAATTATACACAATAGAATAGATATGGCACAAACTTTAAAATTCGGTAACGGAACTTGGGCAACTAAAAAAGGTTCTACGCTTGCTTTCAATGACCAAGAGGGAAATTATAAACCTCTGCCTTTTACAACTACTAGAGCAACTGGTGCTACAAGAGTTAATAAAGAAGGTTTAATTGAGGTTGTAGAAGGTGATAGACCTAGAATAGATTATACAGATACAAGTGATGGTGTGCTACTTTTGGAAAAGGCAGCAACAAATTTAATACCTTATTCAGAAGATTTTAGTAATGCTGCTTGGACTAAAAACGCTGGTACAACAATAACAAATAATTATGCCATATCTCCAGATGGAAGTTTAAACGCTTCAAGATATTTAGGTACTGGAACAAGTGGTTTAGGAGATAAGTTTACGTTAAGTGTAACAGATTATACAATTTCCATTTGGGTTAAAAGTAATAATGGTGTAAATCAATTTTGTAGATTAATAGGTGACTCAAGTAATGTGTCTTCTGATTTACTTATAACAACAGAATGGAATAGAATATCATATACTTTTACTGGCTCTGGTTTATCAAATAAAACAAATGGTATATTTAGAGATAGCAACGACAATGATATTGATATATTAATCTACGGAGCAATGCTCGAACAAAATTCAGTAGCATCTTCCTACATACCAACACAAGGCTCTGCTGTTACTCGTGTAGCTGATACTGCTAGTGGAAGTGGTAATAGTGAGGTGTTTAATGATAGTGAGGGAGTATTGTTTGCTGATATAAGTGCTTTGGTTAATGAGAATGTTTTAAGAAAGATACAAGTAAATGATAATACATCAAATAATAATATAACTGTTGATTACTATTCCTCAAGTAATTCTATCAGAGCAAATTTATGGAATGGCTCATCTCAATATAGTTATATTTATACCTTAACAGATGTTACTCTTTCTACAAAGGTCGCATTCTTATATAAATCAAGTGAATTTAAGTTTTATGTAAATGGAATTAAAGTAAATGAAAGTTCAAGTGGTTCTACATTTTCGTCTGGAACATTAAAAACATTAGATTTAAGTACGTCAAGTGGTTCATTTCCTTTCTATGGTAAGACAAAAGAACTTGGATACTACGATGAAATTCTCACCGATTTAGAATTAGAAACACTTACAAGTTACCGTTCATTAAACGAATTAGTAACAGAATTAAACTTAAACACATTATAAGATGGCAAATACATTAAAATTTGGTAACGGAGAATGGTATGGAAAGAAAGATACTATCCTTGCCTATAATGATGAAAATAGTAATTACAAACCTTTACCATTTGACTTTACAAGAGCATCAAGTGCTACTGTAGTAAACAAAGCTGGTTTAATAGAAACAGTTGGTAGTGGAGAACCAAGAATCGACTTTAATAATGATGCTAATGGTGCTTTATTGTTAGAGCCTAGTAGGACAAATAAAGTTTCTACATCAAATGATTTTGATGGAAGTGGTTGGCTTGCATCAAGTTTGACTGCTACTGATAATCAAGTTGTTTCTCCAGATGGAATACTAAATGCATCAAAGTTGGAAATGACTGGGAATGGTTCTTTAAGAAATCAAACAGAAGCATCTTTTAATAATGGGTATGCTTATTCTATTTTTGTTAAAAAAGGTAATTCAAGGTATGTTACAATTAGGTCAGCTTTCTTTACTCAATCTATTATTGTTGGGTTTGATTTAGATACTTTAAGCGCTCAAACTAATGGTAAAATTGAAGATTATGGCAATGATTGGTATAGATTATCAATATCAAAAAACATAAGTGGAGATGCTGACAAAAGTGGATACTTTTATCTTTATTTACCAGATAGTTTAGGAGCTCAGACATCTGTAAGCGGAAGTTATGTTTATGCTTATGGCGGTCAAATAGAAGAAGGAAGTTACGCTACATCGTATATTCCTACATCTGGACAGAGTGGCGGTGTAACGAGGGTTGCAGATGCTTGTTTTAAAGAGGATATCAATACAACTATAATAAATTCATCATACCCTTTTAGTATGTATGCAGAATCTACTTATGTAGGTGGTAATCCCCACGTTTTATCATTCTCTAAAAAAGTAGTTCCTAATAATTACTATGTAATAACAATTAGTGGTAATAATGAAGTTTTGCTTGATGCAAGAGCAAATGGTTCAACAGAATTAATTCAAAGTGGAGTTACTTTAGTCGATGGTCAAAAATTTAAAGCAGCAATTACAATGGAAAGTGCTACAAGTGGTAAAATCTGTGTAAATGGGAATACAGTAGTAAGTAAAACTAATTTTTCAAACCAAGCAGTAAATAATGAAATTAACGATTTACTTTTAGGTCAATTAAGAGTAGTAACAGATACTGGAAATAGATTACCAGTTACAGATGCAAGATTATACAACACAGCTTTAACAGATAGCGAATTACAACAATTAACAACAATATAAATAAATAAGTAATGAAAATAGGTAAATACGAATTCGATAGTAGAGAAGCAGCACAAACTAAAATAGATGCTTTAGGAACTGCAACTGATGAGGATGGAAATGAATATCCAACTCACAAACACACAATTGTACATTTAGGAAATATTGTTCTTGAACAAGGCGAATATGATTCTGAAGGAGAAGAAACAAAAGCTCCAGTATTATCATCTAAATGGCACATCGATGCTCTATGGGCAGACGATGAAGGGCATCCTTATGGATGGGCTACAAAGTCAGTTGAAGTTGATGGAGATGGAATGCACTCTTTCTTTGGATTAAGCTACAATTCACATAAAATCTAATTAAAGTGGATATGCAAGATATTAAATTGGGTGCTTTAAACTTAATAGCCTTTATGGTTAGTTTTTCTAATATAGAGCAATGGTTAAAATTAGCACTACTGTTAGTATCTATTGTGTACACAGTTATGAAAATTATTAATATGAGTAAACAAAATAAAAATGGCTAATAAAATATCAGAAGATACTCAAATACAATTAGATTTAAAAACCATTGGTATTATTGTTACTGGTGCAGTGTCTATAGCTTCTGTTTATTTTGCTTTACAGTCAGATATTGAACTAGCAAAGCAATTGCCAGAGCCAGAGATAAAAAAATCAGAGTACGAATTAAAAGATGAGTTAGTTCGTACAACGATAATAAATATCAATGAAAAGGTAAATAAGAATAGTGACAAGTTAGACAAGATAGATGAGAAACTATTTCAAATTATAAAAAGATAATTATGAAAACCATTTTACTTGCAATATCACTTTTATTCTCCGTAAGTCTATATTCTCAAAAGGTAACGTTGTTATACGTAAACTCGAGTTGGAACAAAAGCAATGACTATAAGCATTTAGATTTACTTAAAAATGTAAGAGTTTTAAAAGTGAATTATGATGACCAGCCAAAGAAGTTTAAAGAACAAGTGAAATCTGTACCAGCCATAATATTGTTTGATGAAAATAATAAACTAAAAAGAGTATGGCAAGGTGGTTTATCAATGAAATTGGATGTAGAGCCTAAAGAGATACAAGCAATGATAAATAAAATAAGCAATGACTAAATATTTTAAAGAAGTAGAATATAAAATGGATGCAGACTTTCTTGCTAAGCTAGACAAGGCAAGAGAGTTTGCTAAAGTTCCGTTTGTTATCAATTCAGCTTATAGAAGTCCAGAACATCCAGAATCTATAAAGAACCCTACTTCAAGTCATATAAAAGGATTGGCAGTAGATATAAGAACAACAGATAGTAGAACTAGATACAAGGTTTTAAATTCTCTTATGCACGTTGGCTTTAATAGAATTGGTATAGCAGATACATTTATTCACGTAGACGACGATACAGATAAATCTCAAGAAGTAATCTGGACATATTAATATGAGTGATAAAAAGAAAAGAACTTTTTTTGGCAATCTATGGAGAGGTGTTGTAAAAAACAATATTCCAATGGGAGAAACAATTGTTGCTGCTATCGATGGAGGTAATCCAATAGAGGTAATAAAAGCTATTTCAAAAGATAAAGACATACCAGCAAAAGATAAGGAAATGATGTTAGCGGACTTGCAACAAGATGTTGCGGAAATGCAAGAAGTAACTAAACGTTGGGATTCTGACATGAGTTCTGATAGTTGGTTATCTAAGAACATAAGACCTTTAAGCCTAGCTTTTTTAACGCTTAGTTTATTTATTTATGTAATCTTAGATAGCTCACTAAAATCTTTTAAAATAGATGCTCAATGGATTTCACTTCTTGGAAATTTATTAATGCTTGTGTATGGTGGTTACTTTGGAGCTAGAACACTAGAAAAAATAAGGAAATAAAATAAATTTTAGCCTTTTCTTTATTATATAGGTATGGGAAAAGACTTTAGACCAAGACTAAAAGGTAAAATTAAAAAAGCATACGAAAATTTAATAACAGACCAACAACGTATCTTAGTTATTGGAGATCTACACGAACCATTCTGCTTAGAAGGTTATCTAAAACATTGTAAAGATGTTTACGCAAAACACAATTGTAACAAAGTAATATTTATTGGAGATGTGATTGACAATCACTATAGCTCGTATCATGATCCAGATCCAGATGGAATGGGTGGAGGAGATGAACTAGACTTGGCTATTGATAAGTTAAGTAGGTGGTATAAAGCATTTCCTGTAGCTGATGTGTGTATAGGAAATCATGACAGGATTATTTCTAGGAAAATGTTTAGCTCTGGAGTTCCTAAAAGATGGATTAAAGGACTTGCTGAAGTATTAGAAACACCAGACTGGAATTTTGATACTCGTTTTATTTATGATGATGTACAGTATATTCATGGAGAGTCTGGTAGAGCTACTAAAAAAGCAAAAGATGACATGATGAGTACTGTGCAAGGGCATAGGCACACAGAGATGTTTACAGAGTTTGCAGTTGGTGCTAACTATAAAGTATTTGGATGTGCTGTTGGGTGTGGTATAAATTCTAAATCGTATGCAATGGCATACGGAAAGCATTTCAAAAAACCAGCTATAGGATGTGCTGTTGTGTTTGGAGGTAAACACGCAATAAATGAGCCAATGCACCTATAATATAAAATCTATTTTATCAGACCAATCCTCTGGAATGTCTGCATCTATAGTATGTATATATTTTTCTAAGGCTACTCTTGTCTCATGCCCTGTAATTGGTTGCAGTACCTCTATAGCTTCTGAATAGCTTTTCTTCTCTACACTTCTTAGATATCTAAATAGATTAGTGATAAAAGAATGACGAAAAGAATATAGACCATACTGATCTCCTAAATTAAATTTGTCTTTTACAACTTTAAAACGTTTAGAAAAAGTATCTCTTCTGGAGTTATCTGATGAGTTCCATTCTGCTGGCTCATTCTTTGGAGTGAATAAGAAATGTTCTGCTTGATATTGGTGTAAATTTAAAGACTTTATATCTTCTATAAATATACTAGGTATTCTTTTTATTTTTAGTGGTTTGTTTTTTGCTTGGAAGTATAATAGACTTTCTTCAAGGTTTATATCTTTAACTTTTAATCTGTTTACTTCAACAGGGCGAAGGAAATTATAAGCCACAAATTTGATGTAAAGTAAAAGGTACGGATCTGTGTACTTTAACCATTCTACAATATTCTTTAATTCTGTTTTTGTAAATGTACGATCTGTTTTAGCTTTTGTCTTTTCATTTGATATATCTTTAATGAAGTTTCTATCAATTAAATTAAGTTTATTTTCTAAAATTGTAAAGAGAGCTGAGAGAGAGGACTTGGAATTGTTACGAGTTCTTGCAGATGTTTTCTCTAGTTTGTGATTTAAGAATTTTAGTACAGTAGTTTTTGTTACTTCTTTTATGTCTTTTAATTGATTCGTTAATCCAATATAATCAAGAAACTGCTCTTTAGTATAGTAATAATCATTTGAAGTAACTTTTGAAACAGTTAGTTTTGAATGCTCATGAGCTTTTTCTAATGCGTCTTTTATAGTAATGAATGTATTTTGGTTTTCAAAATGATCTTCTATTCTTTTTTCATAGGGAGAATAACCTTCCTTTATTATAGTCTTTAAAAATTTCTTTGCTTTTTTTAAAAACTCTACTCTATCAGACATTTTAGAGTATCTGTTTACTCCTCCTTTTATATTGGATTGTCTTTCTAGCTTGTTTGTTTTGGGATTTTTAAAGTACCAGCGAATATACCAGCTTTTACCTAGAGCATCTTTTTTTTCTTTAGGCGTTAATTCTGACCATTTTTTTACATCTACACCTCCTGTGTAGAACTTTATTACGTATTTTTTGTGCATTTTATAAAGGGAGTTAATCGTGTACTCTTTAGTGTACTTTTTTTCTTTTTTCTTTTTTTTGCCCATAAAACAAACGATTTAAATTGGTATCTAAATCGTTTATTTACAGTATTTTAAATTAAAACTTTACTAGTAGCGAGAAGCAGATTTGAACTGCTGACCTCAGGGTTATGAATCCAGAGTTAATTTTTTATAAATTTGTAACGATTTAAAAATCAAGTGTTTATATATTTTAAAAATATTAAATTTGTGTACTATTTTGTGTACGTTTATTTTAGTTTATACGATATATTATATCTATCTTTCAATTTAATGAAATTAACATAAGTGTAGATTGTAAATTACCCTAAAAAGATGTTTTATTTAAAAAGATATTTTTTTATTTAAATAATAACATTTATCCACACTTGTTAATTTACGTATTTTGTTGCTTAATAAAATTAACCTATGATTAAAAAGATTGCTGAGTTAAAAAAAGAAAAAGAAAAAAATAAAAAAACTATAAAAACCTTAAAAAATAAACTAACAAAAAAAGAATTAAGTACTATTCTTTCAAAATTTGAATAGCTCTCCTCTGGCTTTCAACTTCAAACCATAAACCATAGACTTCTATCTGTAGAAGTTTATGGTGGTTTTTTATTACATCAGATGATAAATTCTTTAGCACAATTATTTCTTCGCTAGTTAAACTAGATCTTAATCCTGTACTATGTTCGCCTTTTAGGTAATTATCTAAGATTATTTTAACGCTATCTGTCATCATTCTCTCTCCAGACTCCCACAATTGAACAGTCCGAATACCCACTCCAAACAATTTACCAAATTCTGTTTGATTTAAGTTTAAATCTCTACGTGTTTTTTTTATATCTAAAGCTTTCATAACTAGCTGTTTAGGAATTATTTCAATAATTTTTATGTATTTTGTGCAGATAGTCTGCATTTTGTACGTATCTTTGTTGAAAGAATGTTAGTAAATATACGAAAACAAAACCCAAAATGCTACAAAAAAACACTTTAATCTCTGATTTAACACTACAACATCTCCTAGACAACTGCTACATTAAAGTAGACAGGTCTGAATTTGAAGGACAGACATACAGCTCTGCTCCATTCTACAAACAATTTGATACTAAAGAATACTTATTTGAAGTATTTGGAACTATTGACATCACATGGAGAAACGATGAGGAATATGACTTCGATAGAGTAAGTTCTATATCTGTTACCATGTATGATGATCTAGGAGAAGTCTTTCCAGACGAAGAAATATACAATACAATTCAAAAAAACCTTCAATTTTCAATTATATAATTATGTCAAACATTATTCAACAACTAGAAAGAACTAGTCTGTCTAAATCTGATAAGACTAATGAAATGTTAAACAACATCGTTTATAACGCATTTCACGATGCACAAACAGATGAGCAAGAAATAGCAATTGCATCAATTGCCTATAAATATGATTTGGGTTGCTTGGATGAGTTAATCGGAGTTTTAGAAGTTCAGAGGTCTAAACTTCCTTTTTAGCTCTATGTCTCCTTTAGAACAAAATATAATCGAATCTCTGCACTTACTTTCTGATGAAGCTAAGAGTAAAGCTAGATCAGTTCTAGGGGAGAATCCAAGTTCCAACCAACAAGAAAAAAATGTTACAGATGAAGATGTGCGTGTAGCTATGTATAAATTTTTAAAAATATAAAATTGCAAAAACCAAAAAAAAAATTAGCTCAGTACATCATCCAGAATAAAGAAAAGTTTACAAAAATAGAAATACAAAAAGCACAACAATATTTGACGTGGAAGCGGTAACCACAGATTCTTATCGTAATTAAAAACAATTATTTAAATGGGATTTCTAAAAAGAGAAGTAACAACAAATGTAAATCCAACTTCCAAATTTTTGGAGTGGAAAAGTAACAACAAGTCTTTTTCTTATTATGACAAAGACAACAAGCAAAATGTAGAGGTAAAACTTCCACTAACTTTTATGGTACTAGAAGAGTATCACAAGATTTCTGGATTCTCTGATGCTGATCAAACAGGAATATACTCTAACGAGGTATTGCAAATTGGAACAGAAGAGATGGAAGTTAGAACTTTTAAAGGGCGAATAATCGCCAAAGGTCTTTATAAAGATATCAAGGGAGCTGTAAATGCTGCTGGAGGTAATTATCACAAATCTATCTATGCAGTAACCAACGAATGGGAATTAATCAATATTTCTTTTAAAGGGGCTTGTGTATCTGAGTGGTCAAAGTTTGTAGAGAAAGGAGCTTGGAAAAGATTGGCTGATGAATGGGTATCTATAGAAAGCTCAAACGATCATCAGAAAGGGATGGTTAAATACTCTACACCAAACTTTGCTTTTAATATTTCTTTATCTGATACAGAGTATAAGTCAGTAGAAGAAAAAGCTACTCAGCTTCAAGACTACATGAACAAATACTTTAAAGCAGAAGAGATTGAAGTAGAAGCTGAGGAAGTTGTAGCTACTGGAAATATTAATGGTTTAGACTTTTAATATGTCTAAAGATTTATTCTTTCAAATGCGACAAAATGAGGTCGCTGAATTACTAACAGAAGTAGAAGAGGGCAATATTGCTGCCCTCTCTACTTATGGTAATCTAAAAAAATGCCAAGCACTTTACTCTGAGGCCATAAAGCAAATAGAAGAGATAGCTTTTAATGAGGCTGACTTGTACTCTGAGAAAACTTTTGAAGATTCTGGATTCTTATTTGAGAAAAGAAATGGAGGTATCAGATATTCTTTTAAACATATTGAAGAATGGCAAGAGCTGGAGAGAAAAAAGAAAGAGGTAGAAGAGAGAAGCAAACAAGCATATCTAGCTATTCAAAGAAGATTACTTGTAGGATCTGAAGATGGAGAAGAAGTAGAAGTGCCTAAAGTAAGTTACACTAAAAGTTCATTAATCGTAAAATAAAAAATCATGGCTTCAGAAAATAAAAAATCAGATTTAGACGAATGCTTTTCTAAACTAGATAATTTAAACTTAACACACAATCAAAGAATAGAGCTTGGTCATATAATTTGTGATATAGCTACATCAAGATACTCAAATGGTTTAGACAAGGGTATGGAAATCACAAGAGATATTTACAAGTTATGAGCAAGAAAACTAAACGTATGCAGTCATTTATGAATTGGATGAACAATAAGGTAAAAACCATTCATGTGATAACAAACCAAGAGTTTGTGAATATACTAGACAAAATGTAATCAGTCCGAAAGTGCGAAATAAAACGTGCTACCTAGACCACCCCTAATTAAATAAAAAAGGAGGGGTACCCCCTAGAGATAGGAAATAAATCGAACTTTCGTACTATCTAGTAAAATCAGTACTTACAGAGCTTTTAAAAGTTCGAAAGTGCAAAAGTAAAAACCCAAAAAAATGAAAAACAATAAAATATCAGTTTTTAAAGATTTGTTTAAGTCTACTGATGTTCCCTTTGATTTAACTTTAGAGGATATTGTTCTGAGAATAAAAACTGGAACTTCTAAAGAAAAGATAGAACTCATACGAAAAGGTAATAAAGAGGTAAAGAAAAAACTTCCTTCTATTATTTTCTCTGGAGAGTTTTCAGAAAGGAACAGAAAAGGTTTAAAGAAACACTCTGGACTTATGGTATTGGATTTTGACAAATATCCAAGCACCAAAACACTACATGAACATCTTGAACTATTAAAGTCTAACAAGCATTTTGTACTGCTTTTTATATCTCCTTCTGGTAATGGTATTAAAGGAGTTGTAAGAGTTCCAGATACATTAGATGAGATAACACATCCACAATACTTTAAAGCCTTTCAAAAGCAGTTTAAATACGATTATTTTGATATATCAAACTCTAATGTAGATAGAGTATGTTTTGAGTCTTATGATCCAAATATCTATGTGAACTATGATGCTGATTTATTTGAATCTGAAGTAGTTGATGAAGGCTTTTCTTATGCTTCTAAACCTCCTACAATAAAACTAGAATCAGATGATAAAGTAATATCAAGAATAGCAAAGTTTGATTGGCAAAAGTCATTCGTAGAAGGTCAGATGAATAATTATGTATTTGATGTTGCTGGTGCAATGTGTGAGTATGGTGTGGCTCAGTCAATAGCTGAGACATGGATCATGACCAATATAGTAAATGGTAATTGTAAAGATGAAAAGTCTAAGCTAAACTCTATAAAGAGTGCATACTCTACAAGAGATGCAAATAGTAAATACTTTGAAGATTATGATAAGGTAGCTAGAGTAAAAAGTGATTTAAAGAATGGAAAAGATTATGTACTAAAAACTCATAAGATTACAGAAGAGACTTATGAAATTTTAAAAGAAGAGAAAGAACTTCCTCAGTTTTGGTTTTTAGATAAAAAAGGAGATGTAAAAATTAATGCTTATAAATACAAACTTTTCTTAGAAGGTAAAGGATTTAAAAAATACTTTCCAAAGGGTTCTTTAAAACCTACTTGGGTGTATGTCCAAAGTAATATAGTTAAAGAAACATCTATAGAATTAATAAAAGACTATGTACTAAAATATTTATTAGAAAAGCAAGAGTTTGATGTTTGGAAGTTGTGTGTAAATTATCATTTACTATTTACAGAAAACTACTTATTGATGTTGGAATCAAAAGAGCTTCCAATGCTTAGAGATGAAAAGAACAAATCTTTTATTGTATATGAGAATGGAATCTTAGAAGTAACAAAAGACTCTAAAAATCTTGTTGGCTTTATGGATGTTGAGGGATTTGTGTGGGAGTCTCAAATACTTAAAAGAAACTATGTAGAACATAATAACTACAAGAACGATTACCAAACCTTTATATCTAACATCTCTAATAAGAGTCCTAAAGCATTAGAGTGTGTTCTTGGCTATCTTATATCAACTTATAAGAATAAGATGAACAACAAGGCTATCATCTTGAATGATGAAGTAATCTCTGACAATCCAGAAGGAGGAACAGGAAAATCTTTATTAGTGCAAGGTCTTAGAAGAATTAGAAAGACATCTATACTAGATGGTAAATCTTTTGATGACAAGAAAGGGTTTCCTTATCAGACAGTCTCTTTAGATTCTCAGATACTAGTCTGGGATGATGTTGTTAAAGGTTTCAATTTTGAGAGTAAGTTTTCTTTAGTGACTGAAGGATTGACAATAGAACGTAAGAACAAAGATGCTATAAGACTATCTGTAGAAGATTCTCCAAAGATTGTTATCTCTACTAACTATGTAATAAAAGGAGATGGTAACTCACACGATAGAAGAAGGCACGAAATAGAGATAGCTCAATACTATGGTAAAGACCTTACACCCTATGATGAGTTTGGGAAGCAACTCTTTGATGATTGGAGTGTAGAAGAGTTTGAGAAGTTTGATAGCTACATGGTGTACTGCTTACAACAATACTTGCAATTAGGTTTAATTAAGCATGAAGCGAAAAACTTAAAGCAACGTAAGATTATAGCACAGACTTCTAAGGACTTCTTTGACTGGGTAGAAGATGACAATATAATATTAAATAATAGAATCTTAAAGTCTGACTTCTTCCAGAAGTTTATAAACGACAACCAAGATTATAATAATAAAATCTTTAAGAGAAATACTCTTAACAGATGGGTGCAAAAGTATGCAGCTTATAAAGGTTATGATTTTGATCAGAACAGCTCTAACGGAGTGAAGTGGTTTAGCCTTTCAACAAAAGAAAAAATAGAAATAGAATTAAACGACGTACCATTTTAAAATATGAATGAAAACTTAAACGAAATATCAGAAAGAATTATCAAAATGTCTGGTCTTGATATTTTTAAAAACACAAGAGTAACAGAGTATGTAGAACTTCGTTCTTTAGCTTGTTACATATTTAGAAAAAAGATGCACATGACTTTGATAGACATTGCTAAATTTTTTGAATCAAAAGGTAAATCAATGGATCATGCAACAGTTATCCATGCCATAAAAAAATATCCTATTTATATTAAAAAAAATGAGAAGTTAAAAGCAATTGCATCTTGTTTCAAATTTAAAAATGATGAAGCTATTGACTACAATGAAATTGACCAAATACATCATTTGCAAAAGCAATACAAAAAGGTATCAAAATTAAATTATCAATTAAAAACTAATATACAAGAATTAAATTATAAGAAAGCAGCTTTTACAACAGATGAAGAGAGAATATTATCTCTTGTTGAAGGCTTGCCAAAAAAACAAATTAAAGAAGTGTTTGAAAAAATAGACTTACTAAAACAGTCTTGGGCGTGGAAAAGTAAAGTTATAAAAGATAGATGTGAAATTATAGAATCATCTGATGGTTTAAGCGAAAGAGCATATTAATATGAAGATACTAAACTTATATGCTTGTCTAGGTGGTAACCGATACAAGTGGAATGAAGTAAAAGAAGATATAGAAGTTACAGCTGTAGAACTTGATCCAGAAGCTGCTAGATTATACCAGGAGCGTTTTCCTAATGATACTGTAATTATAGCAGATGCACATCAATATTTATTAGACCATTACAAAGAGTTTGATTTTATATGGAGTTCTCCACCTTGCCCTACACATAGTAGATTAGTTCAATCTAACAAGAATAAAATAAAAATGAAATATCCAGATATGAAATTGTACGAGGAGATACTACTTTTAAAACATTTGTATAATGGTAAATATGTTATAGAAAATGTAATCCCTTATTATGAACCTTTAATACCTGCTCAAAAAAGACATAGACATTTATACTGGACAAACTTTAATTTACCTAACAAATTAACTGATAGAGAAGTTAGAATAGGTGCAGGAACAAATGAAGTTAAAAACCTTTGCGAGTTTCACGATTACGATTTCTATAAATACAAAGGAAGTCAGCCTACTAATAAAATGGCTCGTAACCTGGTGGACTACGAAGCTGGTAAAACAATCTTTGAGACAGTATTAGGTATAGAAAGAAAATCGAATGTGAACCAAACAGACTTGTTTGATGCAGTTTAGACCATACCAACAATCAATCATAGAAGAGGGTACAAAGAGACTCTCTAGGCTTCGTATCATTATGTTAGCCATGGAAGTTAGAACAGGGAAAACCTTAACCTCTTTAGGTATAGCCAATGGAATGGATATCTCTTCTGTTCTGTTTATAACCAAGAAGAAAGCAATCTCATCTATAGAAGCAGACTACAAGCTATTAGATCCAAGCTATACTCTAAAGGTTACTAACTATGAGTCTGTACATAAAGTATCAGCTAATGATTATGATCTAATAATAGTAGATGAGTCTCATTCAATGGGTGCATTTCCTAAAGCATCAGTTAGAACAAAACGTATAAAAGAAATAGTAGGTAAGAAGTACTGCATCCTATTAAGTGGAACACCTACTCCAGAGTCTTGGTCTCAAATCTTCCACCAGTTTTGGGTAAGTGAGTTCACTCCATTTGTAGAGAAGTCATTCTATAAATGGGCAAAAGTTTATGTGAACGTAACACAAAGAAAAATTAACGGATATGATGTCAATGATTACTCTGGAGCAAATGAGAATCTAATAAGACAAAAGATATCTAAACACATCATCTCCTTCTCACAAAGTGAAGCTGGATTTACATCTAAAGTAAACGAACACATCTTACACGTTGAGATGAATCCTACAACGTATAAGCTCGTTAAAACCATTGAAAAGGATTTAGTATATGAAGGGAAGAATGGAGGAGTAATCTTAGCAGATACACCTATTAAACTGATGCAGAAAGTACATCAGTTGTACTCTGGAACTGTTAAGCTAGAAGATGGTACTGCTACCACAATAGACAATAGCAAGGGAGTATTTATAAAGAAGAAGTTTAAAGGTAAGAAGATAGGTATTTTCTATAAGTTTAAAGAGGAACTAAAACTATTGCAGTCAGTCTTTAGAGAACAACTAACAACAGACCTAGAAGAGTTTAATACAAGCAATAAGAACATAGCATTACAGATAGTATCTGGAAGAGAAGGCATCAGCCTATCAAAAGCAGACTACTTGGTTTATTTTAATATAGACTTTAGTGCTACAAGCTATTGGCAAAGCAGAGACAGACTAACAACCAAAGAGAGACAGACAAACGATGTGTATTGGATATTCTCTAAGGGTGGATTAGAAGATAAGATTTACAAACAAGTACAAGACAAGAAATCATTTACAACGAAGCATTATGAGCGAAGCACAATATCAAAGTAAACTCATCAAGCAATATGAAGCAGAAGGATATTATGTCTTGAAGCTCATCAGCACTAACAAAGCTGGAATACCAGACCTATTGGCACTAAAGCCAGACGATGTTAAATTCATCGAAGTAAAAGGAGTAAAGACTCCTGTATCAAAATTACAAGAGTATAGAATAAAAGAACTTAAAAAATTAGGATTCGATGCAGAAATTAAACGATCAGAATATTAACCTACCAGACTTTGTTGCTATGACAAATTACTGTGAAGAGAAAGGATTTAAAGTAGAGCTTAAACGATCTGTTAAAGGTGTTACTTGTGATGTCTACAAAGAAAACAAACTGCTGAAGTCTGGAGCTATCATATACGATACTTGTATAGATGCTCAGAAAGAAAGCTATACTAAAATTTACAAAGCAATCACATAATGTTAGAAAAGGTTTACGAGTCACATAACAAATGGATTAATACTGTTTTAAAGATGGGAGCATCCCAATACGAAGCAGAAGATGTTGTTGGTAGTATGTATCTAATTTTAGGGCAAATGCTAAACAAAGGATTAAATATTTCTTATGGAGATGAGGTAAACTATTTCTATATCTATAAAACTTTAAAAACATCTTATTTACAAATGTGCTTAAAAAAGAAAAAAGAAAACAAAATCTCTATTGATTTAGTATTGGACTTAGAGTCTGGAGAATACATAGACTTTAACGAAGCAAATGAAACTGTTGAAGCTGAGCTAAATAACCTCCATTGGTACGATAGGAAAGTTTATAACATGATACAAGATGAGTATAGTATAACTGAGCTTTCAAGAAAAACTAATATCACATACCATTCTCTCTATAATACATTTAGAAAAGTAAAGGATAGACTAAAACAAAAAGTAAAATGAAACTAGGAAACTTAATAGAACTGATTACAAGATACACAGGCATCAAATGGCTATGGAAAAAAATCCATCCTAATTGTAATTGTGACAAAAGACAAGAAGATTTAAATGATATAGAGCTATGGTAGAAGATAGAATAATATGGAATGGTGTAAAAGAAAGAATAACATCTACAATGTCAAACCAAGACTTTAAAATAATGTGTAAGCTTCATGCAAAACACTTTAACCATAAGTATTCAGAACCATGTACTTGTAATAAAAGAATATTAAGACAATGGATATTTCAACTAAATGAAAAACTAACATAAGATATGACTTGGAAAAAAATAATGATTACACAAATAATAGTTTTGATAATTATACTTATAATAATAAGCTACTAAATGGCAAAAGATAGTATTGTTGAAGCAGTTGTTAAGTCTTATAAGCAACGCTCTAAGGTAGGAGTAAAGAAATATAATAAGACAATGGATAGGAATGATTTAAGTCCCTTAGAATGGCTACAACATCTTCAAGAAGAGTTGATGGATGCCACATTGTATTTAGAGAAATTAAAAAAAGAATTATGAAGAGTAAAAAGTTTACAGTAAATGAA
>CBDICL010000023.1:0-22608 GCA_965277255.1 Flavobacteriaceae bacterium
GCAAAAGCAGTAGCAGATGATTTACCTTTCTAGTAAGCTATATGATGTTATAGACAACAAATGGGTTTACATTTATTACGATAGTAATAATAATATAATACTAAAAGAAAAGTAAATGCAGATAAACACTCAAGAAATTAACGGTTACTTGATTGATAAATTCAATCAGTACGGTCTTGAAGAAGGAAAGACGCAGGGGATTTGTCCCCTGTGTTCTATTGATAGAAAACCATCAAACCAAAAAACCAAATGTTCTTCTTATGATTGGGAACGAGGACTAGGCACTTGTCACAACTGCAATAGCACATTTCAATTACATACATATGAACGCAAAGGATCAAGTGAAAAAGAATATATAAGACCAACAGAAGTAAATATTACTCCTGTAGAGAATACAAGGGTAGAAGATTGGTTTAAATCTCGTGGCATATCTAAAAAGTCAATTCAAGATCTTAAAATATCAGAAGGTAAAGAGTGGATGCCTCAAACTCAGCAGGCAGAAAACACCATAAAGTTTAATTATTTTATGGGAGGGCAACTTATTAATATAAAATATAGAGATGCTAGAAAGAATTTTAAATTATATAAAGGGGCCGAAAAGGTTTTTTATAATATTAATAATATTGTGGGTTATGATACTTGTATTATTGTGGAGGGGGAAATGGATGTTTTATCTTTCCATGAAGCTGGTATACATAATAGCATATCTGTTCCTAACGGCGCCACATTAAATAGTAACAACTTAGACTACTTAGATAACTGTATAGATTATTTTGATGATAAACAAAAAATAATTTTAGCGGTAGATAAAGACGAACCAGGTCAGGCTTTACAACAGGAGCTAGTTAGAAGACTAGGTGCTGAGGTTTGTTTTTTGATAGATTTTCAAGATTGTAAAGACGCAAATGAATATTTATTAAAATATGGAAAAGAAAAATTACACGGACTTGTACTGCAGGCGAAAGCAGTACCACTGGAAAACGTTACAACATTCAGAGACATTGAAGGGGAAATTACAGACTTTGTTAAAAATGGTTTCAAAAGGGGCTACCAGGTGGGGCTTTCTAATTTCGACTCTATTTTCAGTACTTATACTGGCCAGTTTATTACTGTTACTGGTATTCCAAGTTCTGGGAAATCTGATTTCGTGGATCAAATGGTGGTAGGCTACAATCAAAATTATGATTGGAAAACTGCTTTTGCATCACCAGAAAATGCCCCGACGTATTTGCATGCTCATAAGCTAATGAGAAAAGTGTGGCAAGATATGCCTAGAAAAGATGATATTGGTACCAATAAATGGAATGCTGTAGCAGATCACGTTAATGACAATTTCTTTTTTATAGATATGGAACGCTATACTTTAGATTCTGTGCTTAGAAAAGGTGCAGAGCTTGTTAAGCGCAAAGGTATTAAGTGTTTAGTTATAGATCCATTTAACAAAATTAGAGATGTTGATTCTAATCTTGAGGATGTTAATAGATATACTATGGAATATTTAAGCAAGATTGAAATCTTTGCTAAGAAATATGATGTACTTGTATTTGTTGTAGCTCACCCTACTAAAATGTATAAGGACAAAGATGGTAAAATGGAAGAGCCTACAATGTATAATATTAAAGGTGGGGGTGAATGGTATGATGCTAGTTATCATGGTCTATTAATACACAGAGACTATGAAAACAAAACTGTTAAAGCTAAAGTTCTTAAGGTTAAGTTTCAAAATTTAGGTGAGAATGGAGCTGAAGCTCATTTTAGATGGGAACCAAAATCTGGTTGTTTTATACCACATGAACCAATTGATATGAGTAACGAACCAATGCCATGGCAGTAAAATATCCTATAAGAAAAAAAAGCTATATAGGATTAAATACAGGCTTTATTCCAAGTAAGGAACAACTAAAATGGTTTAAACATTGCAATGATAATGGTATAATTATAGCGCCAAAGCCAATTGATAAAAGTTTTTTTCCAGAAGAATGGAAAATAGCTGTATCTTTTCAACATAATTATAAAAAAGTAAATTTAAGTCCAACTATATATACAAGTGATAACATTCACGAAGAACTTTATAAAACAATGAAATACTATTATGATAAACATACAGGATGAATATAGAGGATTATTATCAGGAGTACTCTACGGAGGAACACAAAAAAAGGATAGAACGCAAATTGGCACGCGATCTGTCTTCGGAAGAATATTACGCCATAATATGGCCACAGGCTTCCCATTATTAACTGCCAAAAAAATATATTTTAAACATGCAATTACGGAATTATTATGGATATTACAAGGTCGCACTGATCTTAGTTACTTGCTCGACAATGGCGTTAGCTATTGGAACGATGATTATGAAAGGTCTGGTAGGACAGATGGTATTTTGGGTCCTGTTTATGGTAAACAGCTTCGGGATTTTAATGGTATTGACCAGCTTAAAAGATTACTCATCCAGATTAAAGAAAACCCAAGCTCGAGGCGCATTGTGGCAAGCTATTGGAATCCCGCTGATATGGACGATATGGTCTTGCCTCCTTGCCATTATGGTTTTCAAGTATATATAAATGAGGGTAAGCTTAGCTTATCTTGGAATCAAAGATCAGTTGATATATTTTTAGGATTGCCATATGATATAGCTATGTACGGTTTGTTATTGCAAATGTTAGCTAAAGGTAATGGCTACGAGCCAGGTGAATTAATTTGTCATTTAGGTGACTGCCATTTATATAATAATCATATTGATGCTGCTAAGCAATACTTATCTGCAAGAGATTTAAAGCTACCTAAAGTGGAATTAACAAAAGGATTAAGTTACGAGCATAATCTTGACATTCATTCAATTGATATACCTGTGCATTCAGATATAATATTAAAAGATTATAAATATAACTCACCTATAAAAGCAAAATTAAATGTCGGAACATAAATATTGGTTTGTAAAAGACAACTACCCAGCCAAGTGGCTTAACAAAAAAAGCTTAGAAATAATAAATAAGCTAAAAAATAAAACTAAAACATGAAAACTATTTATTATCTTTATCATATACCGGGTAAAAAAATCGGTGTTACACGTGATCTTAATAAAAGAGTTACGGTTACCCAAGGGTATAAACCAGACGAATATGAAGTTCTTGATTCTAGCGAAGATATAAATTATATATCTGATTTAGAGATAGAACTTCAAAAGTCTTATGGGTATAAAGTTGATAGACAGAAATATAATAATTTAACTAATCATAAATCTAATAAAATGAAATTAAATGTAACAGAACAGACAACAACTTTTCCCGTATCTAAAATACATTTGTTTAAAGAATTGCTAGATAATAGAGATTTAGAGTGGGAAACTTCTCTTGGGATGTTTAAGTTAAGCTTAGAAGCTATACACTGGATAACCGCGAATTCTCATAAGTCTATGTATAACGATAAACGCTCCTACATCTATAATAAAGCCTTTCACGAAGCTTTTAATGATATTGAGCATACACCTAAGGATATTAAAATATCGTCTAAATACGAGCTTATACGTGAATGGGCTAGAAACAGAGGTATTTATGATAAAGGTGATTCTAAAACACAATATGTTAAATTAATGGAAGAAGCAGGTGAGTTAGCTCAGGCTATATTAAAGCGTGATACACCTGAAATACAAGATGCTATAGGAGATATGGTAGTTGTGTTAACTAATTTAGCAGAGCTTGAAGATTTAAAAATAGAAAATTGTATTGATTCGGCATACGATATTATATCAAAGCGCAAAGGTAATATGGTTAATGGTACTTTTGTTAAAAGTGGAGATATTCATGTACATCAAACGCAAAATGGTGCTCATAAATTTATGAAGTTATAATATGAAAACAAAACAAATAGATTTTAGAGATCCTGTAGTTGAACGTGTTGTAAATAAATTTGTATCACGTTCTGATGTAGGTTTTAAAAAATATGGAGTTACTTTAGATAAAGATCCATCAGAAATGTTTGCTTGGCTTAATCATTTACAAGAAGAACTTATGGATGCTGTATTATATCTTCAAAAAGCTAAAGAAGTATATTCTGAAGATTATCAAGAAGCATTATTAAAAAATATAGAAGTTAACAATGAAGAAACCTTATAAAAAACGCAGCAGAAAGCGTGGCCCGGTTGTTTCAAAAAAAGTATCATATGATGGTATTAATTTTGCATCGGGTTTGGAACGTTATATGTATATAGCTTTAAGGAAAGCTAAAATTAAATGTAAATATGAAGGAGAAACATTTGTTTTAATAAATGGTTTTCATCTTGAAAACGAAGTATATGAAAGACAAGCTAATGGTAAAGGTGATTTTATAAATAGAGGGAGTAAAAGAATATTACCTATTAAATATACACCAGACTTTATTGGTGATAACTTTATCATTGAAACAAAAGGTAGAGCTAATGAATCTTTTCCTATTAGATGGAAGCTATTTAAGAAATTAGTTACAGAACAATTTCCTGACTACACTATATATAAACCTCAAAATCAAATTCAATGCGACCGAACAGTAGAGTTGATCCTAGAGAAGCAAAAAAAGTAGCTCGAGCACGATATGCCGAACGCCAGGTTGATAAATTTATTAAGTGGAGTTTAGAAACAAGAGGCAAATTATTATATAAAGAACTAGTAGAAATACAAAATAAAAACAATATAAAATATTATGGCTAAATTAGTAACTGGAAATTACGAACAAAAACAAAGGGTTAAACGGCCTGGAGTACATGCAAAAAGTAAATCATCAAAATTAACATCAAGCAAAAATTATGTCAAACAATACAGAGGGCAGGGGAGATAAAATGTGGGAATTAAGTTTAGGCTTTTACCCAGGAGTTTTGTTAGGAATTAGAACCTATATAAATCACGAATCTAATGAGCATGTGTTATATTTGCCTTTAGTAGATATTTCTTTAACCATATATAAATAATAATTAATGGGATTATTTGATGAGAGAATTGCATATAAGCCTTTTGAATATCCAGAGTACTATACTGAAGGATGGCTTAAGCAAGCACAGGCGTTTTGGTTGCATACTGAAATACCTATGTCAGGCGATGTTAAAGATTGGAATGAAAAATTAAACAATAAAGAAAAAAGTTTAGTGGGTAATATTTTATTAGGGTTTGCTCAAACAGAATGTGCGGTCTCTGATTATTGGACACAGAAAGTCGTATCTTGGTTTCCTAAACACGAGATAAAACAAATGGCTATGATGTTTGGGAGCCAGGAAACAATTCATGCTGTGGCGTACAGCTATTTAAACGAAACCTTAGGCCTTGAAAACTTTGATGCTTTTTTACAGGACGAAGCCACAATGCAAAGGTTCGATAACTTAGTTAGTTATGAAGGGAATAAACCCGTTGGAATTGCAACAAGCCTTGCAATATTTAGTGCATTCGCAGAAGGAGTTAGTTTGTATTCTGCTTTTGCTGTGCTTTATAGCTTTCAATTACGTAATTTGCTCAAAGGAATAGGTCAGCAAATGAAGTGGAGCGTTAGAGATGAATCTTTGCATAGTAGAATGGGATGCAGGCTATTTAGACATATGTGTGAAGAAGACCCTAATTTATTAAATAATTGTGAAGATGATGTTGTTAAAGCAGCAGAATCAATGCTAAAAGCTGAAGAAAACTATATTGATAAAATGTTTGAAGCTGGAGATATAGAAGGTATTAAAGCTTCTGATCTAAAACAGTTTATTAGAAAACGTCTTAATGAAAAACTTACAGAACTCGGGTACAGCAACCGTGGGGAGCACTTTAAATTTAACTCAGAATCCGCAAGTAAACTTGATTGGTTCTACCATCTTACAGGCGGGCATACCCACACTGATTTTTTTGCTGTTCGTCCTACAGATTATTCTAAAGCGAACGAAGGTGAAGACTTCGAAGACATATGGTAACAAAAAAAGTAACATCAATACTTAAGTCTTTAGTAAAAGAACGAAAGTTAACGCCTATAGAAAGATTATCTAGTAGGTTAGGCTATATGGGTGCGGGGTTTATAATGATTTCTCCGTATCTTTTGCCAAGTACCGCTGGGGCTGTAACTTATATTATAGGTGGTTTGTTATCTTTACCACAGGTATGGGTTGCTAAACAATGGAATTTAGTAATAGTAAATGTTAATGTAACATTAGGATATTTAATTTATTGGTATAATATATGAAACAAGAAGTTAATGATTATAAACAAATGTTATTAGACATTAATATTAATCAAAATCAAATGGATTTAATTACTAATACAAAAAATCTAATTGAAACTTCAAGTGATATTTATAAAAAATTAAAATCAAATATTCATGGAATTGGTATTTTTGCAAATAAAAAAATAAAAAAAAATAGTTTAATTGGAATTGCTTCTTTAAACAATACAGTAAAAACTACATTAGGAAGATGGACAAATCATAACATAAACAATAACGCTATTTTTTTATTTACAGATAATTTAGATATATTAATGTTTGCTATTAAAGAAATAAAAATTAACGAAGAGATCTTAATAAATTATAGAGATCATATATTAAATCCAACCATTATAAATATAGAATATGAAAGAAAGTAAATTAATTGAAATGCAGAACACTATAGACGCATTAAAACGTGTTATGCAGCAAACAATGAATGAATTAGCTCATTTACGAGAACTAGGTATTGGTACTTTAGAGTTAGTGAAGCTTATGGATAGTTATGATGAAGCTTTAGAAAAATTACAAACAAAAGTTACTACTAAACCAGAAGATAAAAAATTAGATTTAGATGTGGAATAGTGAATGGATAAGAGGTGAGGACTATCCTATGTGGGGTGAGACTGAAGTTTATAAAAAAACTATATCAGGAGGTTATTTGCTTCAAGGCGAAACACCTAAGGATGCATATTGGAGAGTAGCTAATGCAGTAGCAAAGCGTTTATATAAGCCAGAACTAGCTGAAAAGTTTTTTGAGTATATATGGGCGGGATGGCTTAACTTAGCTTCACCAGTGCTATCTAATACGGGCACAGACAGAGGTTTACCTATTAGTTGCTTTGGTATAGACGTAGCAGATAGTGTAAATGATATAGGTCAAAAAAATTTAGAAATGATGTTACTAGCTAAACACGGCGGGGGAGTTGGTATCGGAATTAATATGATACGTCCTGCCGGAGCTAAAATAACAGGTAATGGAACAAGTGATGGAGTGGTGCCGTTTTGCAAAATTTACGATTCAACAATACTTGCCACTAATCAAGGATCTGTCAGACGCGGAGCTGCATCAGTTAATATCAATATTGAACATCCCGACTTTAACGAGTGGCTGGAGATCAGAGAGCCTAAAGGAGATGTTAATAGACAATCACTCAACCTCCACCAGTGTGCTGTGGTCGGTGATAAGTTTATGCGTAGACTTGAAAACGGAGATAAAGAAGCACGAAACAAATGGTCTAAACTACTCCAAAAACGCAAAGCAACTGGAGAGCCTTATATCCTTTTTAAAGGAAATACAAACAAAAATAATCCAGCGGCATACAAGAAGAACAGTTTAAAGGTACACATGACAAATATATGTTCAGAGATTACTCTTCACACAGATGAATCTCATAGCTTTGTTTGTTGTTTGTCTTCGGTTAATTTAGATAGATATGAGGAATGGAAAAATTCAAATTTAATTTACGATGCTACTTGGTTTCTAGACGGTGTGCTAGAAGAATTTATTCAAAAAGCAAAGAATATGAAGGGATTCGAGAACTCTGTACGGAGTGCGGAGAAAGGGAGAGCTTTAGGACTTGGCGTCTTAGGATGGCATACTATGTTGCAGAAAAATGGGATAGCATTCGAAAGTATGTTAGCTCAATTTAAAACAAGAGAAATATTTTCAAAAATAAAAATTGAAACTGAAAGAGCATCTAGGGCGTTAGCTGAGGTATATGGTGAACCTTTATGGTGTGTAGGTACTGGAATGCGTAACACTCACTTAAGAGCCGTAGCACCTACAGTATCTAACAGTAAGCTTGCTGGTAATGTATCACCTGGTATTGAGCCTTGGGCTGCAAATGTATTTACAGAGCAATCTGCTAAAGGTACGTTTATTAGAAAAAACAAAGAACTTAAAAAAGTATTAAGAAAACTTGGAATCGATACTAAAGAAACTTGGGACAAAATTTTGGAAGATGGTGGATCCGTTCAAGACATTGAACAACTCGATGGATGGAATTACGATCACACAGGAAGACTTACCGAAGAAGATGGTGAGTCAGTTAAAAACGTATTCAAAACGTTTAAAGAAATAAACCAATTAGAATTGGTTAGACAGGCAGGCATAAGACAAGACTATATAGATCAGTCTGTCAGTTTAAACTTAGCTTTCCCATCTGAGGCAACACCTAAGTGGATGAATCAGGTTCATATGGAAGCTTGGAAGCGTGGTATTAAAACTTTATATTATACAAGAACTGAATCAGTATTAAGAGGTGATATAGCTGCTAAAGCTATGGATCCAGATTGTTTAAGCTGTGATGGTTAATAAGTCCAAATAGATGTAACTCTATGTTTAGACAATCCTAAATGTACGAAGTTAGATTTACGGCTTATACCTACGCGTTTGCATCCTAAATTCATTGCATGCTTAACTAATTCATAAACAGGTGCTCCTCCGACTGCAGCAACATCAATTGCTAATCCTTCGGTGTGTTCACCTGGTTTATTTTTTTTAGCCTCTATTGGATGCTCAGGTGATCTATAAGCTGATGTAATAGTTATCTCATAACCTAATGATTCTTCTAAGTCATTTATAAAATGTAACATTTCAGTTTTTAAATCTGTTAAGTTAACTTCTTTATTAGCTTTTTTCATTTTTCACCACATTTTTTACTAGGGTTAGCAACTTGTCTCCAATCTTCTTTTTCAAACCAATCTCTCAGTGTACCACCTTTTGTGCTGGCACCTTTAACATTTGTTTTAGAATCTCTTTTATACTTACCGGCCTTACCCGCTTTCTTTTTAGCACTGATAACTTCACTCTTTTGAGATTTGCTCATGCTTCGTATCTTCGCTAATGGCAAGCAAGCTTTAGTGGTACCACCACCTTTAACTTTACTTTTTTTATTTAATGGGGAGTTTTGTGTATACATTATTTTTTCTTTTTACCCATTTTGCCTGGTCCACCAGCAGAAGTGCATCGCACACCCCAACCAGAAGCGTATGCGCTTGGCCAAACTTTAAATTTTCTTTTTGCTGCGGATTTACAAGGCCCGCTAATCTTTGCGTAAAGTGGTGATTTTTGCATTATCTTGTTGTTACTTTTCTTTTTCCAGTTCTACTAGATGATTTTCTAATTTTAACTCTACTGTTTTTAGATTTTTTAGGTTTTTCTTTTTGTATATCTAATTGCCAATCAGACCACCCAGCTAAAAGCATTATTCTATTTAGCGTAGATATATCGTCTTGTGTAGAGTTTTTAATATTATCTACTTTTTTTACAACTCTATCAAGAGGAACATTAAATCCAGCTGATATAACATTTGCTCCAGCTAAGTAAGCAGGGTTATCTAAGCTAAATCCTTTTTCTTTCATTTCATCTTTATTCCATTCATAAGATTTTAAAGCACTTCTTATTTTTTGAGCTTTAGATTGAACAGGTGGAGATATACCTAACAGTTGTATTACAGTTGTTTCAGCATAATCAGGTCTTGCCTTTTGATCTTCCTTTATAATTTTAATTAAAGCATTTTTTAATGTAGCCGTTATGGCTCCAGCAATACCAATACCTCTTAAAAAACTATCTGCCATACCGTTTGCTACACCTAATAATTTTTCTTCTTTTTTCTTTTCTTCTTCGTCACTTTCGTCACCAAATGCTAATGCAAAAACGGCTTGTTGTAAAAAGTTAAATATTAAATTTTGCACAGCTCCATAATATGCAAGCTTACTTAAGTTTGTTTTAAGGTCACCACGGCCATTTATAATGTCGCTAGCAGCTTTTTTAGTTAATCTAGCATACTGAGCTGGTGTATTAGCAAAAGCCAATATAGTACGCCCTAATGGACCCGCTTGCTGTGCACTAATTCTATCAGGTCTTGAGGACTGTTGAGATTCTTCTGCTGTTTCTCTAAAATCTTGAAAAGCTTTTTCATTTGCTTCAGCTTCTGTTAATCCTTGTTTTGTATAGGTTTTAACTCTATTCCTATAAAACGTAGCACCTCCAGTTGCAATTGCAAAACTATCTGCCATTTGTGTAGGTAAAAAACCTGCTTGAAGTATTTTACTTACAACACCTCTTGCACCACCTTTTTTAGCAGCATCAGCTATTTCAGATTCACTTACATTAAATCTTAATCCCCCTCTTCTTTCTTTTAAAAAATCAGAATTAAACAAAAACTTAAAGTCTTTCCAGTATTGTGGTTGATTAGCAAAAGCAGCTCCAGCTTTTAAAGGATTGTTATCTGTAAAGTTTACAAAGTTAATGCTTGACAAAAGCTGTAATACAGCTGATCTAGTATTAAAGAACATAATAGCACCTACAGAATTGTTTAACCAATTTGTAAATCTACCCGCTAAAGAATCACTTGTAAAAGGTTTGTTTCTACCTGTTTTCATTCTTGTAAGAATGTTTGTCAATGCTTCTCTGTAAGGTTTCCCAAATGCAGCTTCAAGCTTGTTCATGTTAGTCTCGCCAAATATTTCATCAACATTAGTTTGCCATTGCTCTAAATACTTTTTTCTTTTAACAGAATTAACACTATCTAAAAGATCTGTAGTAATAGAGCCAGCAAGCCACCCTTCATTAGGAGAAGAGTATTGATCTCCTTTTTGAATAGCTACTAATTGATCAGCAAATGCTTTAAGCTCAGCATTATTATTTACATAATCAACTAAGCTTTGTTGATTTGTTTTAAATATACCAGGTATTTTATTTCCTTGTTGATCCCATATATAAACTCGCACTGCCTGTTCTCTTGTATATTCATCAAAACTTTTTTTCTTAAGATCTTTTGGAATGATTTTTAAATCATTTTTAAGAGTTTTGTAATCTTCAAACATAGCAACACGCGCAGCTGAAACATCATTCATTGCTCTAGCATAAGGGTTTATTAAATTATCTTTAAACCATTGCATTTGTATATCACCTACTTTTCCTTTAGCCAATGTTTTGTATAGTAAACCTACAAAATCTTCAGCACTAGGTGGTATAAAAAAATTAAACTTTCCTTTACTTGCTCCTTTCACAGTAGCCCCGGCTCTATCAAATCTTTGATATGTTTTAATGCCAGTTTTAGCTTCAATAATTTTATTAAAATCATCATCTAAATCTTGTGATTTGCTATATTGCTTTCTCTCTTCATTAGCTTGATTATCAAGCTCTTGCATTTTATTCAACACTTGTTCATTAGTACTGTCTTTAGGCAAACGAACTGCTTTAGGTAATTCTTTATTATTATTAAATGCTGCCTTGCTTTTAGATTTACTAAGTCTTTCTTGACCTACAAATTTATTTCCTTTACTGTCAATACCTAATTCTTCTCCAAAAGAAATATTATTTTCTCCATTTTCACCTATAAAAGTTATACTATTAGGATTAATACCTCCATCAATTGCCGCTACTTTAGGATTAAAATACCTTTGCCACCAATTATCCCATGAATCATCAAAAGCATTTTTATAACCCGCTTTATCTAATCTTTTATTATTTTCAGGGCTTATAGCAATTATAAAATAATTTTTTTTAACTCGTATAAATTCTTTATCAAATGTAGGGCTTGCGTTTTTATTATTTTTATCTTTTAAAACTGCTTTCAATAAAGCTCTATATGCAGTAGTAGATTGCATTGCATGCTCGTAGTATAACTTGCTTGCGTTTTCTTGAAAACCTATTATAGGAGCTCCCATCCTATGAGGATTTGTTGCTTCATTAATAGAATTTGATAAAAAATAAGTTATTGGAACAGCTAAATCAGGATTTTCTTTAATAGCTTGATTAATATCTTTCCACATCTTATCAAAAACTTCAGAATGTTTTTTATTATAAGCTGCTAATTTTCCAGATTTTATACTATTTTTAAACTTTGCAACGGTATTACCAATAAATGTACCAGGCTTTGATCTTCCTTCCGTTACTCGAGCCGCAAGTTTACCATCTTCAATTTCAGATTTTTTAAGTATTTTTAATTCAGCTCTAAGATAATCAGCAACTTTTTTGCTTCCAATTGTTTTATCTGTAAATTGTAATACACTAGAATTTAATAATTTATAATCTTTAGTATTAAAAATTTTAAGTAATTTTTTTATGTCACTAATATATTTATCTACATCAGTATTAGTTTTCATAGGATAGGCATTAATACCAAAATCTGAAAGTAAATCTTGATCTGGTTTGCTTAAGCTATATAATATTCCACTTTCTTTTTCTGTTGTAACAGCAGTTTCTTCATTAATAAAAAACTTAGGGTCATAAACAACAAAAGCTGCATCTATACCTTCTGGGGTATTAAAGTCAAGATCATATGATTCCCAGCCTAGTTCTTTTTGAAATTTTTGAACCATAGCTTCATATAATTTTTGTCTACTTGGCTCTTTAGCTGTAAATGTTACTGAATTTAGGTTATCTTTTTTAATTAAATCAATTATACTATTTGCAACAATACTAAACACTTTAATAGAGTCTTTCGTCCCCATTTTTCCCGTTATTTCAGTTGTGTCTTCGTCAAGATCATAAAAAGCAATTGATTTTGAATTTATATCATTAGCAAAAGCACCCTCTTTAATTCCGAATGTTTCTTCTAAAATGTCATAATTAAACCCACTATTTTTAAAAGATGAAATTCTAAACCAAGTATCTGCTACATTAAAATTATAAAACTTATCTCCGCTTAATGGATTTCGAAGGTCGGGGACCCATGTACCGTCCCCTTTAGTCGTAAAACTATATAATAGTTTACTTCCTTTACCAACTTCAACATTAGATCTTTGTTTAGGAGTTAAAGTTTTTTGCTTACGTACTTCTTGATTAGTAGCAAACTTAGCAAGCATGTTTATCAATCCCTTAGCTGTTTGAGCCTGTTTATCTCTAGGACTAGCCATTCGTCTACCATCAACATTACCAATAGCTTTAAGTATAGAGCTATTATCTATACCTTTATTTTTTACATAAGGTATTAACCCCGACAACCTAGTTCCTCTATCTTGTCTTGTATATAAATTAAAATCTTTTAAAAGATTATTAGGTACACCTGTTGCGGTTCCTATAAGATTTTCACTTACTGGAGATCCCTCTGCAACTGCGGCTTCCGGCAGTGCTTGTCTAATTGTACTAACATTTTCTTCAATAAATTTTATTACTTTATCAAGTTCATTTCTTGTAAAATTAGCTTTGCCATCAAACTTTTTAGCAGGTATGCCAATTTGTTTTGCAAAAATTTCTATTGCTGCATTAGGTAATGTTTTAAAAGTAAGTTGATCTTCTGTTAAGTTTAATTTAGCAACAACGTCTTTAAGTTCTGTTTGATTTTCTTTATTAAGTGTTTCTTTTACTTCTTTTAATTTTTTAGCAGGTGCTTTTTTAGCAACTTCAACTTCAGCTTCTGGTGTTGTTTCAGAAGCAACTTCTGCAGATTCTGTAATATCTGATATTATTCCAGGTCCACCAAATTCTTCGGTTGATTCAATGCCTAGTTCTTTAGCTAAAGAGTTTGCTCTTAAATACCCTCTATTAACAATAAAAGCTTCAAGATCTTGCTTGCCTTGCGTAAACTCATTAACCGCCATGGTAGCTAAATTACTTTTTAAAGATTCTCTATAATCCTCCCTGCTTACATTTTCTTTTTGTTCTGCAGGTATTTTATCGTATAAAGCTTTTGTTCTATTTTCAGCAACTTTTGAAACAACAGGATCTATTATATTTAATAGTTCTCCCTGTAGTCTTTGTTCTCTAGCGCTAGGAGCATATTCTTTACCAAGGCTTTCAGCGGCAGCTGTAGTTTTTTCTTTTAATTCTTGTAATTCTACAATTTTGTTTTCAGCATCGGTAGTAACTTCTGGAGTTAAACTTTTTGATAGCTCTTGCTCTCCCTGTACTATGCCTTTAGTCACAGCCGGATCTACATTTATTTGACCCTTTTTAATATTTTTTTGGTAATCTTTTATAAAATTATAAACTTGCTTGCCGTCTTTAAATTCAATATTAGCAAATCCTTTTTCTTTTAATATATTAGTTAAAGAATCTTTTAATTTAGTAAATAAATTTTCATTATAAGTTATCTCACCTTTACCAATAGCGTCAGAAAAAGCTGTTAAATATTCTTCATTGTAAAAATTTTCATTAAATTCTACTATAAATTTACCATTTTTATCAGCAATAGTATTTAATACATTTTCTTCAGTAATATCTCTATTGCTTTTATCATTTAAAGCATCTTGATATTCTTTTTCACTATTAAAAACATTATATCTATAATTATTATTTATTCTTTTTTGTATTATATTAAATTCTTTGTTAGATAAATTATCTTTAAATTCATTAATTATTTTATTTTTTTGTTCTTGATCTGAAAAAGAACTTCTTAAAATTTTATGTAACAATTCGTGGCTACCAACTGTAACAGCCTTCATTTTTGCTGCCTGCTCTTTGTTAATTACAATTTTACCTTCTTTTGTAATAAACCCATCAGCCTGAGCATCAACACTAGGATATGCTTTTTTAAATTTATCAATAGTTTCATAAACTTCTAAATCGTCTTTACCTACAACTTTTGCTATAACATCAGCTTCTTTTTGAATCATAACAGCATGAATACCGTTTTGAGCATTAGTTATAGATGTGTTAAAACCTTTTACAGCTGCTGTATATTCTTTTTGGCTAATGGTGCCATTTGCTCGTTCTTGATTTAATTTATTAATTTTATCAGCTTGTACTAAAGACAGGTCTCCTAATGAATTTATTTCATTAATTTGTGTATCTGATAATTTTTCTATTTTAGCATTGTTTTCTTGAACAATTTCAGCAAGTCTTTCTTTAGATGCATCTATATTTTTTTGAATACCTTCTCTTACAATATCACTTCTTGCTCTATTATATTGTCTATTTTCTTTTGCTAATATTTCTAATTCTTTTTCAATTTGCACGGTTTGATCAGGGCTTCTAGAATTGTTGCTTGCCAAAAGCATGCTACCTCCTTTTATCCCAGCTCCACCGAACGCACCCTGTAACCCAGATTCAAAGCCTTGTTGAGAAAAAACTGAATCTATAAAAGTATTTGCAGCTTCAGACGAATTACCTGTTTCTCCTAATTTATTATTAAATTCTTCAGCTCCATATTGAAACATTTCTGTTAGTGCTTCAGTACCACTGGCATTTATAAGATTCATTGCTTTAGTACCAAAAGCTTTATTAAGCACATTATTAGCTATTTTTGCTTTGGTTTCTTTACCGATAAGTCTTCGAAGACCGGTATTTTCAGCCCAGCCTTGTAAAAAACCAATACCTACAGGAATAGCCACCTCAGCTTCATCATCTTTGATTAACTGATTAAGTGATTTTCCTTTTCTTTTAGCTAATCCTTTATTATAATTTACATAATTGTCTGCTGCATAATCAAAAACAAAACCAGTCCCGGCTGTAAACACGCCATACAAAGCACTCCCCACCGCATTTATAAAAGAACTGGCTATTGCAGCCCCTCCTTTTAAAATTTCGCCTTCTTTAAAACTTTCAATTATTTCTAATGTTGGTTTTTTTTCAGCTTTTTGTTTTTCTCTTTCAGCTATTTTTCCTATTATTTCTTCTTGAGAACTTAATCCTGAAGTTGCATCTACAATACCTAAAAAATCTTTACCTTCATTTTCTTTAATATATTCTTGAACATTTTGTTCGCCAAACATATAATTAGCAATAGTTGCTGAGGCTATATCCATAGCAGCAGAATCTCCAGTATAAAATTCTCCAATATTTTCTACATCTTCACCTAAATTAGATAAAGCGTTTTTAATAGATTCATAACCAGACAATTCTTTTTCTTCTTGGATAATAGCTATTTCTTTTTTTTCTTTGTCTTCATAAGGAACAGCATCAGGGTATTTGCTTAAAAGCTCGGCAACTCTGCCCTCGTTAGGTAAATTATATATATCATCACCTACTTTATAACTTAACGGCAATTCCGAAGAAGTATCGGCCGGCAGTGATTCCGTATTGTCGAGTGCTCCGTTTGCCTTCACAGGTGCACTCTCTTGCTGTAAAGGTGTTGGCTTTTCCACAATTTCTTCTTCTTCTATTAAAGTTGCATTTGGATATTTTTCTAAAAATTCCGCTACTCTATTTTCAGGTAAATTATAAGTATCTTCACCGTTTTTGTATACTGGCATAATTATTTATTGTTTAAATGTTTCAAGATCTGCTTCAGGATAATCATTATCAAATCCTGTAGCATCTTCTACTACCGATTTGTCTCTTCTGTTTTCATCAAAATACCCTGTAAAGTCTTTAGCATCTCTTTCGCTTATGCCTTTAGATTCTTGTATTTTTCTTAAAAATGTTCTAATATCTTCTCCCGGCTGAATAGTTATAGAAGAATATTTTGATCCTTTTTGTGGACTTACTTTAATATCTTGTATATTACCTTCATCATCTTTTAAAATTTCTTCTATTTTAAATCCAAGTTTATTAATATTTGTTGTAAAATTATTGCTTAACTCTCCATCATCACCTATTGCTTTTAGTGCACCTCTAAATTGGCCCACTTCACTTTGATCAAATCCATCAAAATTTTTAGCAGTTTCTAATAAATCTTCTTGTATTATTGTTCTTTTTTGAGCGTAATCTTTGTCTGTTTTTGAAACTTTTGGAAGTGCTTTTCTAGTAAAGGTTGCAACGTTTCTTTCTCTTTGTATAAAGTTGTTAAGCCCATAATCAATGTAAGCGTCAGTAAATAATTTTTTAGTAGCATCATCCCACACAAAATCCTCTGGATTTTTAGCAGGTAATGCTTTAAAAGGAATTTCTTTATCTGTTCTAGGATCCCTTCTACCGGGACCAATAACATTGTTATATAATGCAATAGCTTCTTCTACGCTAGTTCCAGAAAGAGAATCTGCATTAGCTCTTAACATAGTACCGTTTTTTGCTAAAACTCTATCTACATCAATTTTATAATATTGTTCAGTTTTACCGTTCCCAAGATCTCTAAAAAATAACTTTGGTCTTTCACCACCCCCGGTTTGATAATAGTAATCATCAACTTCGTTGGTTTCTTTGTTTATTAAGTTAGTTCTTACATTTTCATATTGTTGTGTTTCATCAGGAATAACACTAATTGGTGAACCACCTTTTTGTATCATTAATTCTAAATTAGCGGTAGAATCCGACCATAGCAATTTTCCGTCTCCATTATAAACTTCCCATCTTTGCGTAGGCGGATTAGATTCTAAATCTGTAACTAGTTTTTTAGTGCCTTTAGCATTACCATTTAAAACTTCCATGGCCTCTAAAGTGTCTACATTATTGCTAGCTGTATCAATACCAGCCATTTGACCTATATTTACTTTAGCTTCTTTAGCTATTTCAGCTATTAAGGCAATATTAGATATACTTCCTTTAGCTGTTTCCACCATAGCATCAAGATCAGCAACTCTTTTTTTCTCTTCAACAGTTCCATCGCCATTGACTATTCTTCTTTGTAGCTCAGCATATTCGGTTTTAGCATTTCTCCATGTATCTCCCCAGTCAACTGAAGGGTTTCCAAATTCTTCTTTTGATTGACCTGCAGTAAAAGCTCCTACTCGTGCATCAATCTTATCATACATTTTTTTAATTTCTTTCTTGTTTTCAATAGCTGCATCAATATACCCTGTAGTTGCTCCTACAATATCATCTTGCAACTTCTGAAAAATAGTTTGATCAGAAAGAACTTGTTCTCGGTTACCATATGTTAATCTGGAGCCGCCTGCTGGTCCTGCCATAATTATATACTTTTAAATTTATTTTTTATCTTCTTTTTAATCCTGAAAAATCTCCTACAGGAACATTAGATGTACCTCGAGTTGGAGTAATTGAACTAACTGTTTTAACGCCACCCGCTGGGCGACCTACTTTCCCGGCACTTTTGCTTCTAACCCTCCTTGCATCATTGAACTGCCTATATTAGCAACTCCCCCAATAGCTCCAGTAATTGCAGCAGTTCTATCTTGATTTGCTTGTTGCTGTCTGTTGCCAGCGCCTATCATTTCATTATAAGTTTGGTCAAGCTTATCTTGCTGGCGTCTTTCTGTAGTGCTAAATTTAAATTGTTCGCCTTCTGCCATTATACCCTGAACTCTAGATCCCTCGGCAACAGTAGCTCCTTGAACCCTTTGCGACTCTGCTAATCTTTGATTTTGCAAGTTTTCATTACCCGCTGCTTTCATTTTTTCATTTTGAGCTTCTTGTTGTTCTATACTAGCAGCAACACCTTTCTTACTAGCTAAAGCGGCTTGGGCCAAAGCAGTTGCACCACCTGCACTTGCACCACTGGCTTGCAATGTGTCTAATGTATTGGCTAAAGCTATATCAGCTTCTTCAGCCTGCATTCTTGCGCTTTGAGTAGCAACACCAAGATTGTTATATGAATTAGTTAATTCACCACCCATATCTTGTATAATATCACTTTGATTTGATATAGAAGATGCGTAAGGGTTTATAACTGCTTGTCTAGACTTTTCTAAGCTATCTAATTTTTTAGCTAACCTGGCTTTTTCTCGTGCTGCAGCTCTGGCTTTTTTCTTTGCAGAACTTGCCCCAAATATACCACCTATTATAGACGCAGCTCCACCAATAGCTGCTCCTGCGCCAATAGCCGTTGCTGCTATTACAAATCCCATAGCTTATTTTTTTTGTTGTTCATATTCTTCTTTATTTAAAGATACTATTCTTTTTTCTAATTCTTCAATATCTGTTGTATTATCTGGATTTTTATGTATATTAATAAAAATTGAATCTTCATGTGCATATATAAATCTTTGAGTACCAGGTGTAGAAACAGTATAACAAGGTGCTATATGTTCTACAACTTCATCATTACTTTTTATAGAAACCCTACCAGTCATTAAAAACCATATATGTTTGTGATTATGAAAAGCCCCCATAACAAATTGATCTTTTGACATATTCATTTGTCTTAAATAAATTTGGTCCGCAAAATCATGCGTAATAGGTATTTCATCACATTTAATTATATTTCCATTGTCATATAGAATAGAAACATCGTCAGATACTTTTGTTATTTCCATTTAATTTAATTGTATTTAATAAGAAGATTCTACATACTCCGAAGATACAGCAAATATTTCTTTTTCTTTACCAAAATCAGTACCAGTATCTGTTGATAATTTTACAGTAGCAAAATAACCTTTTATTCCAGTCATATCAGATCCAAATATTATTTCTCCTGGTGCTATAACACTATTATTAACTAAATTAGCAATATATTTATTTTCTTTTCTATCAAATCCTGCCCTATTAATAGGTGGTGTTAACAAAGCTGGAAATTGATTTCCATTATTGTCATAAGCACCTTCGTTATAACTATATATTAAAGCAGTTGTATCTTGAGTATTTGTTGTAGCGAAATTTAAATAATCTGTATTTACAGATCCTATACCCGTAAGGTCTGAAACAAAACTATCTACTTGCCAACCATTGCTTCCTTCATAATTTACAGTTTTAAATACTTTAGAAAGACTTGGACTTGGATTAAATAAAAACAATATACTAGAGTTATATGTAGTGCCGTAAAAGCTTGCTCTATTAACAATTGTACTATTATGTTTATATAAATCAGCTTTTTTAACGTCAACATTATTAATTGTTTTTCCGTTATTAAAAGTATAAAAAAAGTTTTTCATACTAAACCCTAAAGCAGGTTTATAATTATAAAAACTTGTCCAGCCCTTTATTTGATCATCAAATGATAATGTTAAATATTCAGTTTTTTCTACTTTGCCTAACGCGTTGGTAGAAAAAGGTTTTTGAAATGGGGGCTGTAAAGAAACAACATATTGTTTTGTATATATATCAAACATACCTATTGCTTTACCAAATTGATCTTGTCCCGGTAACGGGCTAGGATCATCTAGCTCACTTAGCTTATCTCTAAAAAAGTCATACATTCCATAACGTTGTATTTCTTCAATACCATTGCCATTTCCCCCGCCTGACAATCTTAAAACAGCATTTCTGTCTTTATCTGTAAAATATTTCCTAAAACCATATACCGCAAAGCTTTCCGGGTTTCTACTAATTCCAAAATTTCCTGCATAAGCTTGTACATCACCTATAACTAAATTACTAGTAGTAACTGTTGGATTACCTTCTGCTGAATATATTATGTTTTTATTTATAGGGGCTCTACTAACTTTATTTTCTTGAAATATAGTTAAATAATAATCCTCTGCATAAAGTTTTTGTATTGAACCAGCAGAAGGATTTAAACTTTTAACAATATCTGTTCCAACACTAAACACATTAGTATTATTAATACCTGTAGTAGAATTAAATATGCCAGAATATATTAATGAATTTACTCTAAAAGAAGCATTAGGCTCTTCTTCTATTAAATAAGCTCTAGGCCCAAATCCAACAGTAGTATTATTAAAACCTCCTCTTATTCTTGCTTCTTCAATAGCCCAGTCTTTAGCAATTATAGTGTTATCACTAGGTTCAACAGTGCCTTGGTTATATCCCCCAAGAGTTTGTGGTATTCCAGTAGAACCATTCCATACAGGCTGTTCTGCTGGAGACAAAGTTTTCTTTAAAATAAAGCTATTAAAGTATTTTACTTCTATAATTGCTGACATATATTATTATTACTTATTTATTGTTTTAATTACTCTACCAAAAATTAGGTTGAGCTAATTGCGATGGCGTAGTTAATTGTTTTAGTCCAGTAAGATTAAAATAAGCGGTCCATTTTCTTGCTGAATTTGAAGTAGCAATTGGCCTGCTATTATCTGGTGAAGTATTTGCATAATCAGTTCCGTATTCTGCAGGAATTGAAGAATTATCAGTAGATGGTGTATAAGCGTACCATTTGTTTCCTCCACCGCCTGGGGTCCATTTTATTGTTAAATCCGGATCAGTATAAAATTGTGATACATACTTTAAATGCCATTCTCTAGCAAAAACAGGTACATTAACAGCTAACTCATCAGCTTCAGTATTCGCATTAGCACCTAAAGCACTAACTCTATATGGATAAGAATAAATATTAGATCCACCATAAGCTTTGGGATAATAAAAATCACCAAACTCAATAGAAGCCGTTATGCTAGTGTCGTTAGCAAATTGACTATTGCTAGGACAAATCCCAGTTCCATAACCAACAACGATTGGATCAGGATTAATTTGAGTAGTTGTTTCTCCCCAAGGATATCTTATTATTAATCTATAATCTCCAAATTTATTTCCAACAGAATATTGACTTTGTTGTTGTTTACCAATGGCAAAAACTTTACGAGCAATAGTAGATTGAGTAGCAGATGAACTTGTTCTAGGCGCTTGAATTTGTGCTTCTAAACAATCTTCTCTATCAATGGAATTTCCAAAACTAGCAGGTCCAGCATTAACTTGATTTGATACAAAGCTTTCAGCAATAGTTGCGCTATGTACAACTCCGGTACCCGCTATATTATTTTGAAACATACTTGCCGTCTGGGGCATAAAATCATTTCTATTAACTTGAGAGCCTCCAAACCTTATAGGGCTACCTTCTATATCTATAGCATTTACCCAATTATTAGGATATCCAATACCCGTTATATTTCTATATTGAAGATATGTTGGATATATAACAAAAGGAACCATAGCAGTGCCATTTGCATCGTCAGGTGTAATATTAGTATATCTTCCAAATGTATATTGATTAAAATTAATATTTACGGCTATAAAAGCTGTTCCTGAAGATAGACCTCCTTCGGATTGAGCAGGAGAGCCAGTAGCTTTGGTTAAGGCGTTGAGACCGCTATTGTACATTGTAAAATTAGTACAATCAGGAGAATTCATGCTTACACTATTTGTTGTTGTTGGTGCATCAGCAGGTAATTGTAAACCAGTATAAGGCGCTCTAATATCATTATTTTGCGTATTACCAGGTAATGGGGTAGATCCCGCGGCATTTGTTAAATCATTAACCCAGTAAATTGCAGAAGAAGACCCTGATCCAGAAGAAGCAGCAGTAGAGCCAGCTCCAAAACCAATGTTTAAAGCTTCTTCGCCAAAAATAACATTTATTGTACGAGTATCTATTTCACCGCCCGCATCAGTTAATTGAATTGTTAATGGATATGGCCCAGATAAATCTTGTTGAGTAGATAGCTCCCCTGTTTGCACGCCGTTTGCGTCTGTACCATTTGTTATTTGAAAAACAGTTTGATTTAAAGGAGATGTTATGGACCATGCTAAATCACTTTGTGTGTTCCCCGCTTTTACAGTACCATTTACACCATAAAAACTTTGTAAAACGCCTATATCACCCGCTTCTTTTTGTACGGTAAATGGATTTGCTAAGGGTGTTGCAAGAGTAGCATCAGACATTATAGTTGGTGCAACATTTTCTAAAGGTAATATAAGCTGAGTAGTACTAGGTACAGCTCCCG